>DASZDO010000075.1:0-71471 GCA_035941955.1 Chthoniobacterales bacterium | reverse complement strand
CCGCCCGCAGAGCATCCGTAATGTTATGACCGGCCTGGATCCCGATTTGCCGGTGCGAGAGCTGGAACCCGGCGACAGGACCATTGAACGCTCCAACACTCAAGGTGCGATTCTGCGCGACATGTTTGCCGCGTTCGCGGTGCTTGGCCTCGGCCTCGCTTCGTTAGGCATCTACGGCGTGATCGCTCGCACGATGGCTCAACGCACAGGTGAGTTTGCCATTCGCTTTGCCCTCGGCGCCAGCATCACGGACATCACCCGGATCGTCCTGACTTCTGGGGTCAAACTCGCTCTGATCGGATCCGGTCTCGGTTTGCTCGGCGGGGTAGGCCTTGCGCGACTGCTTTCCGTGGCTTTCCCCGGCATGCGCCTCAACGATCCTTTGATTTGGATCGGCGCCACGCTGCTGCTCATCGCTGTCGCCCTCGTCGCCTCCTGGTTGCCCGCGCGCCGCGCCGCCCGCATCAATCCGATTGAAGCTCTCCGTGCAGAATGAAGCTGAAACGCATCCTAAAGTGGAGTATTCGCGCGATTTTGGTCGCGCTAGTATTGGCGTTCCTGATCGGGTTCGTCGCCTACTGGAGATCGACGAACGAGTGCGATCGTCCGGCGGCTGCGCCGGCAAATCCGATGAAGGCGGTTCGCAACTGCGAGTACGGCTCACCGGATGTGCTCCAGCTCGACGTGGTCGAAAGGCCGGTCCCGGACGACGACCAGATCCTGATCAAAGTGCACGCCAACTCGATTAATGCGGCCGACGGTCACGGGATACGGGGCGGGTATCTCCCGCGCTTGTTCGGCGGGCTGCGGAAACCGAAAGTCACGCGTTTCGGTATCGATTACGCGGGCACGGTTGTAGCAGTCGGCAAGAATCCGGCAGCTGCCGGACAGTTTAAACCCGGCGATGAGGTCTTCGGCGGGAAGAACGGATCGATGGCCGAATATGTGTGTGCACGAGCAGACCGCGGTGTCGTCTTGAAACCGAATAACATCAGCTTCGAGCAAGCCGCGGCCGTGCCGGTGGCGGCGATCACCGCTCTGCAAGGTCTGCGCGACCAAGGGAAGATTCAGGCGGGACAGAAAGTTCTAATCAATGGCGCATCCGGTGGCGTCGGCACATTCGCGGTGCAGATTGCCAAGGCCTTTGGCGCGGAAGTGACGGGGGTTTGCAGCACGCGGAACATGGAGATGGTCCGCTCGCTCGGAGCCGATCACGTTATCGACTACACGAAAGAGGATTTCACCAAAGGCGCGCAGCGCTATCACCTGATCTTCGACCTGGTCGGCAATCATTCGTTCTCTGACCGCAGGCGCGTGTTGGTACCGAACGGCATCTGCGTCCTTGCCGGGGTGGGCGGATCAGGTTCGAACGAAGGCCAACTCGGCCGGCGCCTGCTGGGCATGCTTCGCGCCCTCATCGCCTCACCATTCGTGAGCCAGAAGTTCGTCTTCTACATCGCGCAGCTAAATAAGCCGGACCTCCAAGTCCTGCGGGAACTGATGGAATCCGGGAAGGTCACGCCGGTGATCGACCGGCAATACAAGATGAGCCAAGCGCGCGAGGCTTTGAGTTATCTGGAACAAGGGCACGCTCGAGGAAAGGTCGTCTTAACAGCCGACTAAGCGAAACAATGAAGCGCATTTTCAAGTGGAGTGTTCGTGCGATTTTGGTCGCGCTAATATTGGTCTTCCTGGTCGGGTTCGTCGCTTACTGGAGGTCGGCGAACGACTGTGATCGCAATACCGGCGCTCCAGCTCATCCCATGAAAGCGATCCGTTACTGTGAGTATGGTTCACCTGACGTTCTCAAGTTCGAAGACGTTGAGAAGCCTGTTCCGAATGACGATCAAATCTTGATCAAAGTCCGCGCGGCTTCCCTCAATTTTATTGATCCGGGCTTGATGCGAGGGCCGTGGCCGCTCCGCCTGATGTCCGGGCTGCGCAAACCAGAGAAGACGGGGCTCGGCAACGATGTGGCCGGCCAGGTTGAAGCGGTTGGCAAAAACGTGACGCTGTTCAAACCGGGCGACGAAGTCTTTGGCGTGGCTCGTCCCGCTCTTGCAGAGTATGCCTGTGGTCGCGAGCGAGGATTGGTTATCAAGCCAGCCAATGTGACGTTTGAACAAGCGGGCTGTGTAGCTTGGGCGGGATTCACCGCCTTGCAGGGTCTTCGCACCGCTAACATTCAGCCGGGCCAAAAGGTCCTGATCAACGGCGCAACGGGAGGCGTGGGCACTTTCGCGGTCCAGATCGCGAAGTCATTTGGCGCGGAGGTAACGGCCGTATGCAGTACGGGAAAAATAGAGCTTGTCCGATCACTCGGCGCCGATCACGTCATCGACTATACCAAAGAGGATTTCACCAAAGGCGACCAGCGTTACGACGTAATTTTCGACAACGTTGGCAACCATTCCTTCTCAGATCGCCGGCGCGTCTTGACTCCTAATGGCATCTGTGTCCTTGCCGGAATCGGAGGCGCAGGAATACATCCGGAAGCGTGGGGGCGTATCGCTGGGACTTTCAAGGCGAGCCTGTTGTCGCGGTTCGTGCGTCAGAAATTCGTCAGGTATGGTACGACAACGAACCGAGAGGATCTGAAGTTGTTGAGCGACCTGATGCAAACGGGGAAGATGACACCCATCATCGACCGGACTTACAAGTTGAGCGAGACCGCGGAGGCGATGCGGTACTACGAAACAGGGAGCGCTCGAGGCAAAATAGTAATCACAATCGAATGAGCGTACTTCGCGCATCAACGATGTCGCCGCTCTTCAAAGCCCGGATGGGCGGCTTCTGCTGGTTCATGTGTTTTCTCACCGGCATATATCCCGTGATGATAAGCGGCGCGCTTATCGTTGCGGGCGATCCTGCCGCAACCGCAGCAAATCTTCTGGCGCACGAGGGGTTATATCGCTTCGGAACCGCGGGCCTGCTCATCTCAACGGCTTTCTATCTCGGCGCCACGCTCTTCGTCTACGAAGTGCTCAAGCCCGTCAACCGGAGCCTTTCGCTGCTGGCGGCATTCTTCAGTCTGGTGGGATGCGCCCTGGGAGCGTTCAGTTGCCTCTTTGATCTGGTGCCTCTTGTTCTTTTGAAAGATGCGCCTTATCTCGGTGTA
Organism: Chthoniobacterales bacterium; assembly: GCA_035941955.1. Taxonomy (GTDB): domain Bacteria; phylum Verrucomicrobiota; class Verrucomicrobiia; order Chthoniobacterales; family UBA10450; genus AV80. The sequence continues at coordinate 68,353 of DASZDO010000075.1, read as the reverse complement.
TTTACGGTTGATCAGCGCCAGGCATTGGCCCTGATGTTTCTCAAGGTGCGGTTGGAGGCCAACAACCTCGGCCTGGTCTTCTTCGGAGTGCATTGCCTCGGTGTTGGCTACCTTATTGTCCGGTCAACCTTCCTGCCGCGGATCATTGGAGCCCTCATGTTAATAGCCGGTGTTTGTTGGATCTCCTTTCTCATGCCGGCTGTGCAAAGTCTCGTCCCCTTCGCCATGATGCCAGGAGCTATTGGCGAAGTGTCGTTAGCCCTGTGGCTCCTCATAAAGGGCGTGAACGTCCAACGCTGGAACGCGCAGGCCGGTAAGATAGGTCTTGTCGAGCGATCTGAGCCGTCCACTTATACAATTATCGCCCGAAAAAAATGCGTCTCATAATCACATCTGCTGTAGCCGCCCCGCTCTGTCGGGGCGCCCTCGCCGACGTTACACGGCGACAGAGCGCCGTGTGGCTACAGCGCGCGACCTTGCTACCAAATGATATGAGCGCGGATACATTGAGCACGCCCGAAACGACCTATCCACCGACACCGATCCAACATCGTGCCGCCAAGGTCGTCGGGTTCCTTTACCTCATTCAGAGGGCCGTCGCGGTTTTCGGCGGGACCTTCGTTCGTAATCGCCTGATCGTTCCGCGCGATGCGGTGCAAACCGCCGCGAACCTTGCCGCGTCCGAACGTCTGTTTCGACTCAGCCTTGCGGGCGATCTGATGATCTACGCGTCCGTCATCGTGTTGTTCTGGGGCTTTGGCTTCTTATCAAAGGACTACGAGCACCGAGCGCCCAACATCCCTGATTCTCTATGAAAACACACCTGCAACTCCTCATCACCGCTTCCTGTCTCGGCGCGTTGTCACTCACAAGCCCAGCCCACGCCCAGGCTCCGAGTCCCACCGCTGCTTCAAAGATGAAAGCCATTGTCTATTACAACTACGGTCCGCCTGATGTCCTTCAGCTTGAAGAAATCGACAAGCCTGTTCCCAATGCCAACCAGGTCCTGGTCAAAGTTCGGGCGGTTTCCGTTAATCCCTACGATTGGCATTTCATCGAGGGCGTGCCCTACATCGCTCGTCTCCTCGCGTTTGGACCGCTCAAGCCAAAGTTACCCCGGGTGGGCGTTGATTTTTCCGGAATCGTTGAAGCCGTCGGCAAGAACGTTACGCAGTTCAAAGCAGGCGACGAGGTCTTCGGCGGAAAAGTCGGAGCTTACGCCGAGTATGTGGTTATCGCCGAGAAATTCCTGGCCATGAAGCCGGCGAATATCACCTTCGAGCAGGCCGGGTCTGTCCAAATTGCCGGGCTGACCGCCTTGCAGGGCCTGCGCGACAAGGGAAAGATTCAGCCCGGGCAGAAGGTCCTGATCAATGGCGCGTCGGGAGGTGTGGGAACGTTCGCGGTGCAGCTCGCCAAGCACTTCGGTGCGAATGTGACCGGCGTGTGCAGTGGGAGGAACGTGGAATTGGTCCGATCGCTCGGGGCTGATCAAGTCATCGATTACACCAAGGAAGATTTCACTAAGAGCGGGCAACGTTACGACGTGATTATCGACAACGTTGGGAACCGCTCGTTGTCAGAATACAGGCGCGTTTTGACCCCCAACGGGAAGTACGTCTTGATCGGAGGAGGAGGAGTGAACGACAACCGGTGGACTGGTCCGATCGGTCTGGTCGTCAAATTACTGCTGATGAAACCGTTCATCGGCCAGGAGATGAAGATGATGTTGGCGGACGTGAATAAGGAGGACCTGACTCTCCTGGCCGATCTCATGCAGTCCGGGAAAGTGACGCCGGTCATCGACAAGACTTATCCGTTTAGTGAGATCCGTGAGGCTATCCGATACGTAGAGACTGGGCGAGCTCGAGGCAAAGTCCCGGTCACTTTGCCAGACTCGGGCGAGGTCTCATTGGCCGGAGGAAATGCCGCGACGAGTTCCGGGAGCACGGTCGGACCCCTTTTCGTTGTCCTGACCTTCATCGTTGTCCCTCTTGCCGTGTTGATCGGGCCCATTGTCATCGCACTCGCTCTCAATCGTCGCTTTCGGCGGGAGAACCCGGAGAAGCGATCCTTTAGGTGGGGCTACTACTTTAGCGTGATGTCGTTTGTCGCCGTCGTTGGTCTCGCTCTCCTGCTGGATTTCGGCATCGTTTGCTTAATTCTCTGCGGCCTCGTTTACGGAATCCTGGCCTGGTTCTTTGCGGAGCGCCGCCCCTGGGCCTGGATTGCGCTCACGATTCTGAGCTTCAACCCCATCGCGTGGATCATCAATGCGATCTACCTTGGGAGGCGATGGAGAGAGGAGGCCGCACTCACAGCATAAATGATATCCGACGCTGTAGCCGCCTCGCTATGTCGAGGCGTAGTTCAGGAAGAGAACGGCGATCCCGCAGCAGCGGGACCGTTACTACAGCGCGACTGGAGTCATCAGTCGCCGCCTTGCAATTCATGAAGGGTTTCTTTTCCGATGTCCGCTGAACGCGTCGTCCATCAAACCGTGTTTGGGCGAATGCTCGGCCGAGTCGCTTTGGTCGAGAAGCATGAGATGGCCGCGGTCATCGCGGCGTTCCTGCTCTTCTTTTTCGTGCTGGGGGGTTACTTCTGCGTGCGCCCTGTCCGTGAAACCGTCGGCACGATTCTCGGCCGCGATCGGGTGGCAGACCTTTATCTTTGGACGTGGGTCGGCTCGATCGCCATCATTCCGATTTTCGGCTGGCTGGTCGCGCGATTGAAGCGCAGCGTCTTCCTGCCGCTAATCTATGGATTCGTCGCTGTCTCGCTTGCCGTTATCGGCATCGTGTTGCGGGCGAATGAGGGAAGCATCGCCGTCGGGCAGTTCTTCTACGTTTTCATCAGTATTCTAAGTCTGTTTCTCACGTCCGTTTTCTGGGCCTTCCTGCTGGAGCTGTTTGATTCAGGGCAGGTGAAGCGTTTGTTTGGCGTCATTGCGGCCGGCGGAACAGCCGGCGCCCTGGCTGGCCCGGGAATCACTTATCTCACCGTGTCCGCGCTCGGGAACAGTGGAGTTCTTTTTGTTGGTGCGGCCATGTTTGCCGTGGCCATCATCTGTCAGCAGGCGTTGCTCCGAATTTGGAAGGCGCGGACCGACTCGTCTCAGGAAGATCGCCCGATCGGCGGCAATCCGTTCGCGGGGTTCTGGTTGGTGTTGCGGTCTCCCTATCTGCTGGCTATCGCGTTGTTCGTCGTGTTGCTTGCGTCAGCCAACACGTTTCTCTACTTCGAACAATTGCGGCTCGTCAAAGCGACCTTCGCCGATACGCAAGAGCGGACCAGAGTGTTCGCCGCCCTCGACTGGACCGTGCAAGGGCTCACGATCGTCTGTCAGCTCTTTCTCACGGGGCGCGTCGCTTCGCGCCTGGGGCTCAGCGTGCTCCTGGCCATTGTGCCCGTCATAATGATCTTTGGCTTCCTCTCCCTCGCCGCCGTGGGCACCTTCGCCGTCCTTGCCGTCGTGTTCGTTCTGCGCCGCGTCGGCGAATACGCATTCGTCCGTCCGGGCCGCGAGATTCTTTTCAGCCGGGTCGACAACGAGACCAAGTACAAAGCCAAGAACGTCGTAGACGTCCCGGTGTATCGCGCCTCGGACGCCCTCACGGCCCAAGTGAGCAAAGCCTTGGAGGGCGGCACGCTCGGAGTTTCCGCCGTCGCGTTGATCGGCGCGATGGTGGCCACTGCATGGGCTGTGAACGGCTGGTGGCTTGGAAAGCAGAGCGACCGAAGCCTTCCAGGTGCTGCGTCGCGCCAGTAACTTTGCCCTCTCCCGGCCCGCGCGCGAAGTCCTCTTCACTGTCCTGCGGCGCGAAGACAAATACCATCAGCCGCCCGGCCGGTCTCCTCTGGCAGGGGTTTTTGATCGGCGGTGGGGCTTACTTTTGGGATTCGTTTTTCGCTTGGGTTGATCAGCCGTGGGAGATCTTCGAGGCACTCTGCTAGCGAGCGCAGCTTTGTTTTCCTGCCAGATGCGATCAGGGTCGCCATGGAGCGGCCCCCACAACAGACGCCCCGAGCGCCGCCAGTTATCCAGCATGATACCCTGCGCAAAGGGTTGGCCGCGGGCGGTGACCACGATCACATTATGCTCGGTGTCAGTTCCCGCATCCGATTCGCCCCAATGGAGCTCGAGCGTTTGCAGCTTCTGCGCATCCAACCGGAGCAGCAGCTCCGTGGCAAATTGATGACAGTACCCTGCCTTTCTCGCTCCGATGTTAATGAGAAAACTGTGAAAAGTCGGGGACGAGCCCATTTCCCACTTGTGGGCTAGTTCCCGTCCCGTCGTGTAGGCGATGGAGACAACGCGCCGGGCTTCTTCTGGATTGACGCTCGGAGATAAGGCGCCGAGTCGCGCCCGTAAGACCGCGTCGTCTGGGGAAGTGGCGAGGACCAGTTCGTTCGGCGGACGCGCCTTGGCCGATGGAGCCCAAGCGGCGAAGGCCAACGGCGCCGCCAGGGCGAAAACGGCGAGACGCGGGCCGAAACGCCGCGTAAAAAACATCATGGTGATATGCTTGGACACTGCCCTGACCTCCGGCAAGGAGGATCAACTCCCTCGCGTCCCATGGCAAGCGGCCTCGGAAAAAAGTCGGGGAAAAGCGTTGCGCGACCGGTCGTAACTGCCTAAATGACGGCAGCAACCTGCACGGAAAGGAGGCGAAATATTAAGTGAAAATTTTCAAAGCAATCATGATCGTGGCCGTTGCGGCCAGTGCGTTAAGTCTGGGCGCTTGTGCCCAGAAAAAAGAAGCGCCAGTCACCACCACGACTTCCACCTATTCGAAATAACCGTCCAGTTGTCCGCCTGCGGATAGCTTCCTGTTGGTAAGCCTGTGTCGCCGGGTTCATTTGTTCCTGGCCTGTCGCCTCGTAGCTCCCGTCGTCGTCCCGCTGTCGCGGGACTGCGCTCGCGCGCGAAGGTTGGTGATGCAAATAGAGGATCGGGTAGCCCACGCGTCTCGCGTGCTGGTCTAGGCGTCCCGCCGAGACGAACTCCACCAGGCCCGCGGCTTCCCAATCGCCCGATCACCCGCTCGTTAAAGGTTTTCGGCGGTTGCGTCAGCTCAGGAAAAGCGCACGCTGAAGTCCGCTCTGCTCGATGATGCTCTTCAACGTGCCGCGTCTGATCTCGAAGTGATTCGGCACAATTACTGTTCGTCCGCCAGTGACTTCCAGATTGCCGCGACTTCGCGAACCCGTGTTCCTGCAGAATCTCGCAGACTTCTTGGGCTGAAAGGACGCGCAGCTTAGGCATGCGCCGGCTCGAGCGAAGTGACCTTTACGCCTCGATTCAGACGGCGCTCGATCTCTTTTTCGTCCGCGTCTTCCAGCAGGAGATCGACCGCTTCTTTGATCATCTTCTCCGCTTCTTCAATGGTCCGCCCCTGACTGGCCACGCCAAGTTCCGGGCAAGTCGCCACAAACCAATCGTCCTCACGCTCGATCACCGCGGTAAGTTTTGGCAACTTCATCGTCGTAAAGATTAACGCATTAGACCTCTCTCGACCAGCCAGGAATCTCCACGCAACGGCATCGACTTTTCCTGATCACTGTTGAACGAGGAAACTCCCCAATCTCCAGTTCCTCAGGTCACTAAATCGCTAAAGGGTTCTTCCCGCACTCGCTTCAATCCCGGCATCGTGAAGGAGATCGTTTTGAGTTCCGCGGCGAGCGTCTTTGCCTGCTCGGCCGTGAGTTCGACCAGCGGCGGCCGCACCTTCGCCCATGTCGGATCGTTCGCGTAGATCGCGATGCCTTGCTTCAGCGCGCTTATCATCGGGTATTTTTTGCCGAACGCGTCGCGGGTGACATTTAACTTTGCCTGCTGGTCGTCGGCATCCGCATTCTTCCATTCCGCGTAGAGCTTGTGAATCGCGGCCGGGTTAACGTTGGCGGTCGCGGAAATAGCGCCGGCGCCGCCATTCCGCATGTTGGCGAGGAGGAACGATTCGCTGCCGGCAAACACGTCAAAACCGGACTGGGCGAACGCGTCGAGGAAAACCTTCGTGTTGTTCCAATCGCCCGAGCTGTCTTTCATCCCGGCGATGGCGTTGGGATAAGACTTAAGCAGGCGCTCGACCAGGCCCGGTGTAATGCCGACCACCGCAATTGGCGGGATATGGTACAGATAAATTCTCAGCCGTGGATCGCCCACGCGCTGCACGATCTGGCTGAAATATCGGTAAAGACCTTCTTCGCTGACACCTTTGTAATAGAAAGGCGGCAGCATCAAGACACCCGCGCAACCATGCTTTACCGCCTGCGCTGTGAGCTTGACGGTTTCTGTGATCGAGCAGCAACCGGAGCCCACCATCATGCGCGACATGTCGACTCCGGACGCGACCAGCTCATCGAGTAGCGCCGAGCGCTCTTCGGCTGCGAGCGAGTTCGCCTCGCTGGTGGTGCCGAACACGGCGAGCCCGCAGTTCTGCGAAAGCAGCCATTGGCAATGCGCGATGAAACGTTCTTTATCAGGCGATAAGTCGGCTCTGAACGGAGTGACAACAGGTGCCAGGACGCCGCGGATACGTTGGGTCATGATTTTTTCCGAAAGCGATGGGTGCGGCGGCAATCCTCGCCGTTCCTCCCGCTATCCTCAATTCTCCATCCTCGCAGTGTCTCCCTCAATCCTCCATCCTCGCTTTCACTCTCCGGTTTCATTGGGAAGCCTTCAGTTCAGATCCGTTTCCCCTTGCAATTCCGCGAGGAAGGAAACTGGAATATCGGCCACGACGCGGTCTAAAAAGAGTGGAAGCGGAACGCATAGCAAGGAAATTGAGACGATGCTTGAGAACGTCGCCTCACCACGCGAGCTCGTCAGCGAAGATCTCACAACAATGGCGCCCGCGTCTGACCGCAACGACCGGCTCTGCATCATCGGCGACATAGACGATGCGGTGGTGCACTTGGGATCTTCACAATCACGGGGTGTTATAGTAATCTCTTGACGCTTTACTCCGCTTGTTCCTTGTAGAAACGCGCTATGATCTTAACGGAAGATCAGATCTGTATCGTTACCGACTATTTTAGAGACACGCCTGTTGTCGCGGTTTACCTTTTCGGGTCCTACGCTCGCGGCGATGCAGATTCTCGCAGTGATATCGACTTGCTTGTCCAAACTGACGTCGAAAACCGCTGTTGGACAGACCTGCGGCGCTACAAGCGTGAATTAGCTGACCGCCTAAAGCTTCCGATCGATCTATTCGAGCAGCACAAGATCTTCAAATATGCGCTGGCAGACATCTTCGGCGAACGCGTGCTCATCTATTCGCGAACATTAAACTAAAGACGATTGTCCGGTTTGATCGGGCTCTGGCGGATCGGGATCAGGGAAAGAAAAAGAGGGAGGATCCGGATCGGACCAGGAATCGGGCGGATCGGGCGGTCCGTCATCATCTCCGAACGTAGAAACCCAGTCAGGAATTTCCTGTTCGGGGTCGCCAGAGTCGTCGAACCCACCGACCGGATCGCCGGTGCCCTGGCTCCCAGACGATCCTGTCTCCGGACCCTTGGGGAACATGCAGTCGACATATGCCTGAAACGCCGCTTGCGCTTTTGTGTGAGCATCGGTCTGCTTGTTGTGCGCATCGTTCCACACTTGGATGGAATCCACGGCCTTACCGGCCGCAACGGCGCACAGCGCCGCAGTGGGAGGCGTCTCTGCGAACAGGCATGCCAAGAACGCTGCTGCGCAGTTCCAAAGCGCGGTGTGGGCCGCGGCCGAAGCCGCGTCGTCCGCCTTCTTAGCCTCGGCATCAGCGGCCTTCATCTCTTTTGCCAAGTCTGCGCAGGGCTCGCCTACCTTACCTACCAGGGGTGATATTCCCGTGGCCTCGATCGGCGGGGCAACCGGTTGAAAGCCGATGTGCAGATCAAACGGCCAACAGCGAAAATAGGGTGTGGACAGGTCGAGGAACGCTATTTTCCATATGTCCTGCGAATACACCTCTTCGATCTTCAACGACTCGATTTCTAAGTGCTCCTTCGCGTAGAGACCTGATCCTTGTTTTCTGTAATAGGCCGAAACCCGTGCCGGAGACTTCTCGGCAAGCCCCGCTTCCAAAAGGTTACGATGGGTTACAATGGAGATTTCATCGCCCGCCACATCCCTCAGCGTACCCAAGAAATACGATGAACTATTCATGCGGACGAATTTGGCCGAAATGAAGGCTCCCTGAGCCCGGACGAACATGCCGTCGGGCAGCCGTCGGAGCCGGGCGATTGTCGTGCGTTTTCCCCGGTCTAGGCGACCATGGAGACGAATGCGCCGCCCTCGGGCGAGGACATCGGGAATTCGCCGATTGAGGCCGACGCCGTTCAGGTGAAGCGAGCACGCAAGGGCGGAAATATGGCTTGCGATGATTTCGCGGCTGAGTATGGCCGCGTCGATGGCCACGCCTTCTAGTACCCCTGCGGCTTCCAGTTCTACAGTCTCGGGCCTGTGGCGCAATAGCCACAAAATCGAGACCCGGAATCGCACTAGATCAACAAAGGTCAGAGCCACCCACGTAGTCAGCTCTCGAAGATTCCTCGCGAGCGCCTGTGGATCGCTCAGTGCGGAGACATAAATCGCCTGGATACGTTCGTCGAGTTGGTCCTGATAAGACCGTAGCTGGGCCGCGGCCGTTACATAACTGCTCTTGAAGAAATCAGCCGGGAGGTCAGGACGTCGATCGATCGAGTCCGTTTCCGAGGCTAAGTGCTCAGTTTCCGACAAAGCAAGATACTGGAGGCTCTCGCTCTGCGCTCGCAGAAGCTCAGCGGCCGCAAGAAAGACAAAGCGTCCATCAGCTCGCGGAAACCGTTTGCGATCCAGCAACGATTCGATGCCCCTCAAGTCGCTTAGGTTGGCCCGAGCAATGCCTTTCTGTTGAAGCGCCGCGTTGGGACGCTCGGAAAACACAGCTCGCAGGGACTCAATGATATCTTTTCGGAACCTTCGCATTTCATTCATCCCACCGATGATGGCTGAGAGTTCCCCGCCGGCCCTTTGGAGGTCTTTTAGACTCTCATCAGAGAGCCGCTCCCATTCCCTAGCTCCGAACATTTGGCGACGAAGGCGACGCCGCCAATTAAGCTCTGCTGCGAATTTCCGCATCGCAGACATAGAGCCACTGCCGCGAAAAGAGGATATGAACTGGGCGGGGGAATTCATCAACAGGACCTCCTGGGGGAATTGGTTTGCACTTCTTTACCATACGAAATTCTCAACACAACCTGAATGGTGCACGACCTAACAGAGAGACGACACTCTCTATCTCTGGACCGCGGATGGTAGCCGCGTTAGGTGGTTCTGCCCGCTGCTGACGTGGTTCGGACTTGGGCTCATCGGCATTTCCTTCGTCGCCGCGCCGCTGGTTACCGGATGGTGTGCGCAATCGAACGACGACCAATGCAATGATTGCCGAAAATGGAAGTGACCGCTTCCGATCAACCGGTGGAGCCTCGACGAAGTGATTGCGCTTCTCTAGCGTTGTGGGATGCGATCGACTGGATTCATTGCTTACACTTCGTTCGCGGCTCTCCTTGTCTTCGGATTACGGGCTCACGGTCAGGACGCGGGCGCGACTAGCGAGCCGGACATCGGCTTGCGGGCGGAGCAAAACACGAACGCTCCGGTGGTTGCCACGGTGAAAAGGGACGAACCGTTTACCTACGAATGCGAACCGAAGGCCGAGTGGTGCAAAGTTACGCTCCGTTCCGGGGAAACTGGCTGGTTGGAGTGCGCGGCGATCCGTGACCATTATACGGAGAAAGATCTGCCGGAGAAGGACGATCCGAAGAATCCGTCGGAGATCAATACGTTGGCGCGGAGTCGCGGTTTCAATTACGACACGACCGTCCGCGCCGCCGCTCGCGGGGATGCAAAGGCGCTGAAACAATTCTTCGCCATGGCGGAGGACGTGGATGGCGCCGCGGCGGAAAGTTACGCCGGAACTCCTACGACAGTCTTTCATCTCGTCGGCGACGCGAAGTTTGCCGCCTTTCTCAAAGCGCAGCCGGTGAAATTCCGACTGGTGGTGCGGAATTCCATCGCTGGCGATTCGGCCACCGCGTATTTGCGGCGTCACTTTCCGGAAACGGTCGCGATTCTTTTTTACCGCGAGATGACCGACTGGCCGTCGCCGAACGGCCGCTACGCGATCCGCAAAGTTTTCTCGGACGAATTTGCCCTGAGCGACTCCAAAGTGACGCGGGCGGAGTTGATCGAAAAGGAAAACGGCAAGGTCCTGTGCGACATGACGGCCGACGATATTGGGTGGGGGCGTGACCGGGAGGGGATTGTCTTGTGGTCGCCCGACTCGAAACGCTTTGCCTATATGTCGGCCTGGATGAAGCAGTCGCCGGGAAAATTCTCCGATGTTCCGCCGCCCGCGCCAAAGAAAAAACAGACCGTGGTTTACCAGCTCTCGGGGGAATCTTTTGCGAAAGTCGATTTGCCGTTAGGCAAAGCGCCCGGCCGCGAGAAGGATGAAGAACTGACCGGTGCAGTTCTCGGACACCAATATACCGAGCCGATTCGCTGGGCTAAACCGAACGTGCTCATTCTGCAACGGCACGAGTATTATCAGAAGTTCAAACCGATAACGTCGGGAGGAGTAAAGTTCGAGTCGATCATCGACCTGGGCCGCCTTTATCAGGTCACGACGACGATCAAGCCGGACGGAAAAGCGACGGTGGTCTGGAAGCTGCGGAAAGACCGGTGATGGTAGGGACGCCGCGCTGCGTTGTCCGAGGACGGCAGGCGACGCGCCTGCCCTACAATGTGGGGATCGTGTAGGGCGACCGCTCCTGGTTGAAGGACTGCTCGAGAGGCACGAGGGCGGTGGCGGTGGCTGTCCCGGAGGGACACTGGAAATTAGCCGGTGGTGCTAACCACCGGTTCGCCGCATTTTCCATTCACTTCCGGTGGTTGGCACCACCGGCTAATTTCCCCAACGCCCTCCGGCGTCAACACGTAAGTGGTGCGCGATGCGGTGTCCGCTCGAGCAAACAGCCTGTCGCCACCCTCATCTGACCTCTCAGTTACGAAGACAGGGTATGAACACGAAGAACTTTCTTGGCGCTATCCTGGCCTGCTCGCTTTGTTTCACCGTCGCGCAGGCTGAGGAGAAATCCGTCAGTGAGAAATCGGCGGAGGCTTGGGATGCGACGAAGAAAAAGACCAAAGAAGTCAGCAAAGCCGTCGTAGAGACGACCAAGGAAACCAGCAAGGCCGTCGTAAAGAAGACGAAGGAAACGGTGAAAGCGATCGAGCACAGCATCGACGCGCCGGATGCCGACGCCCGCAAAGTCGAGGTAACGATTACCGACGAAGGCGTTCAGATGCCCAGAAGCCTGCGCGCCGGAAAGACGGCCTTCATCGTGGCGAATACCGGGAAACAAAAACACAATTTTGAGATCGAAGGCGAGAATCTGGACAAAAGCTTTTGGTTCGCCATCGCGCCCAAGGACAGCAAGACAATGCAGGTGGACCTCAAACCGGGCACGTATGAGGCCCACTGCAGCGTGGATGAGCACGGCAAAGAGGCCAGGGTGAAGCTCGCGGTGAAATAGCGCCGTGCAACGCTTTTCGCGTAGCGATGCGGGCGTAGCGCGCGCGGCGACGACTCTTCCAGGAGCAGTGCGGCAACCAGATGACAAGACGGGCGAAGACCGTATCGTTCGAACGATGAGCGATACACCGGATGACGTGGCTTGGCGCGAGCAATGCCGCCATCAGCTCGAACGCGATGTCATGACGCGGATCAAGTATGGCTTCTGCCACGTGCACAAACCGGTGCTCGATGATGCGCCGGTGCGCACGTTCGCGACCATGGCGGAATATCGCCGCTGGTGTGACTCGGCGCTGCCGGCTTATCTGGGATATCGCCTCGCTCCGCGCGACCGATAGTGCCCATGCCGGAAAGTAAATTCACGCCGGCGCAAGCGGAGGAATTGGCCGCCGCGTTCGCCCGTGAAGGCGTGAATTATCTCTTCATCGGCAAGAGTGGCGCAATCCTGCTGGGTTACCCGGACACCACGCAGGATGTAGATATTTTTCTGCCCCAATCCCCGGAAAATGCCGAGCGGGTCCTGCGCGCTTTGCGGACGCTTGGCTTCGAGCTGGACCAGGTGTTGACCGTCTCCATTCTGGCCGGCAGCGAAATAGTCCTTTTGAAAACAGGTCCCTTCGCCCTGGACTTGATTCATGCGCCCGACGGGATCGAAAGTTTCGAGGGGGCGAAGAGCCGTTCCGTTTTGGAAGGAGGCCGCTTTCCGGTGGCCTCGCTGGACGACATCATCGCGAGCAAACGCGCTACAGGACGGGAGAAGGATATTTCCGATGTGCGCCGGCTGGAGCAGTTCAGGATCGAATATATCCGGCGGCGGCAGTCGTGAAAATGCGCGATGCAGGGTTCGAACCCCCGCCCGCATCGCTACGCGAAGCGTTGCGGGCGCGGTGCGACTGTCAAACGTCGCTTCAGATAGGCCCGACCGAAACCGGTCTTGAGCTGTTTCTCCCGGAGGCGCGCGCTGCCTTCTGAACGGCACGCCTCATAGTATTCTAGCGTGATGGGCAACCGAGATGCAGTCGCGGGCACGCGAGCAGCCTGGTGCTCAACGATGCGTCTTCGAAGGTTACCCGTTGAACCGATGTAGAAATCGCCATCACCGCATCGCAGCACGTAGGTGTAAAACATTGAGGGGGCTCTCTTGAGGGGAATGCGCGATGCAGCCGCGCCCGCAACGCTTCGCGTAGCGATGCGGGCGGGGGTTCGCAATCGGTAATTGTCAATATGTGATGGGAAACATTGCGCGATGCAGGGTTCGAACCTGCGACTTCTTGCGTGTGAAGCAAGCGCTCTACCACTGAGCTAATCGCGCGGAATGGGGAAGGGATAAGTGACGAGTGACGAGGGACGTGTCAAGGAAAGTACGGTGGATCGGGCGCTCCGCGCACGATGCCGAATCAATACCGCTCGCTGAGCGCGCGATCCACCTAATCGGCCCCTTGTCAGCCGCGTTCGCGCATTCTATTAAGAGACATGTCCGAACATAAAGTTACGCTCACCTGGAAACGCGGCGAGACGCCGTTCGAGTACCCAAAATATCCGCGCGATCACACCTGGAAATTCGACGGCGGCCACGAAATGGAGGCGACGGCCGCCCCGGCTTATCTGGGCAACCCGAAGCTGGTCGATCCGGAGGAGGCGTTTGTCGCTTCGCTCTCGAGCTGCCACATGCTCACGTTCCTCGCCGTGGCCTGCAAAAAGAAGTTCGTGCTCGACGAATACACCGATGACGCGGTCGGCCACATGGAGAAGAACGAGAACGGCAAGCTGGCGATCACGCGAGTCGAGTTGCATCCGAAGATCAAGTTTTCCGGCGAGAAACAGCCGACCGAGCAGGAGCTCGACGAGATGCACCATTTCGCGCACGCAGAATGTTTTATCGCGAACTCGGTGAAGACGAAGGTCACGGTCGAGAAATAAATAACCTGGAGGGACGACTGCCGTGTCGTCCCATTAATCCTGGGACGCGACAGCGCGCGTCCCTCCAATTATGAGCGAGAAGACCGACCCACAACGGATGGAGAAGATCGTCAGCTTGTGCAAGCGGCGCGGATTTATTTTCCAGGCGAGCGAAATCTACGGCGGGCTGAATGGCTGCTGGGATTACGGTCCGCTCGGCGTGGAGTTGAAGCGGAACGTGAAGGATTATTGGTGGCGCGTCATGGTGCGGGAACGCGACGACGTCGTGGGAATGGACGGCTCGATCCTGACGCATCGTGCCGTGCTGAAGGCGAGCGGACACGAAGGTACTTTCAGCGATCCAATGGTCGAGTGCCGAGTATGTAAACGGCGCTATCGCAGTGACCAGCTGTCTGCAACAACTCCTGTGCGAACGACATTCAGTGTTTCGTTCAAGCGGGCAGGGGACCTCCTGCCTTCAGTGATGCTGCAAGTCGGAGCCGAGAACCTTCGCGATGCCGAAAGGAAAGCGGAGGTTCAATTGACCTACGCGCAGTCAGACCGGTCGGACCTTTCTGGCGCACAATATTTTCAGCACCTTCTTTTGCCCAATCTGACCACGGAAAACGTCGATGAGCCTTCGTGCTCACATTGCGGTGGTCCAATGGCGGAGCCGAAGCCCTTTAACCTAATGTTCCGAACTCAAGTCGGCGCGACTGAAGACGAATCGTCGATCGCCTATCTTCGGCCGGAAACGGCGCAATCGATCTTTGTCCAGTTCAAGAACGTGCTCGATACGGCGCGGAAGAAATTGCCGTTCGGGATCGCGCAGATCGGGAAGGCGTTTCGGAATGAGATCAACCCGCGGAATTACGTTTTCCGCTCGCGCGAGTTCGAGCAGATGGAGCTCGAATATTTTTGCCGGCCGGAGCAGGGGATGAAGCTGCTCGATTACTGGCTGGAGGAGCGGCTCAAATTCTACGAAAACATCGGCATCTCGCGCGACAAGCTCCATGTGCTGACCGTGCCGGACGCGGACCGCGCTTTTTATTCCAAGGGGACTTACGACATCGAATATGAATTTCCGTTTGGCGTGCAGGAGCTGGAAGGCGTGGCGTATCGGACGGATTACGATTTGAAGCAGCACCAGGAAGCGAGCGGAAAGCCGCTCGATTATTTCGACGAGGAAACGAAGCAGCGGTTTATCCCGCATGTGGTCGAGCCGAGCGCCGGGGTGGATCGCACGGTCCTCGCGCTCCTCTGCAACGCGTATGACGAGGAGACGGTCACGGACGAGAAGGGCAAGAGCGAGACCCGCATCGTGATGCGGTTTCATCCGCGCGTGGCGCCGATAAAGGCCGGCGTTTTCCCGTTGCTGAAAAACAACGACCAGCTCGTGGCGAAGGCTCGCGAGATCCAGACGGCGCTTCGGCCCCACATGAATGTCTTCTACGATGAAACCGGCGCGATCGGCCGGCGCTATCGGCGCCAGGACGAAGCGGGGACACCGTTCGGCATCACGGTCGATTTCGAAACGCTGGGCGAGAAGGACGCGGCCTTGCTCGACACGGTGACGTTGCGCCATCGCGATTCAATGAAGCAGGAGCGGGTAAAGATCGGCGATCTCCTGGGGCTTCTGCTTCCGCAGATCCAATGATGTGAAAGTTTCCTCCAAGGAGCGGCGGTCTCCAGACCGCCGATTTAAGCGACGGCGGTTTGGAAAGCGCCGCTCCTTGTGATCTTCACATTCGTTGTTCGAAAATTACGATGGTTGGCGCGTGTGCCGCTGCTTCCGCAGCTCTTCGATACGATTTTGCTCATGGGGACGGCTCTCTTTAATTGGCGCGCGCTCGGTCTGAGGGAATCGCTCGAACGCGAGGCGTGCCGTTCGCTGGGCGTCGAGCTGGGCGTTCATCGGTTCGGGGGCGTCGGCTTCATTTTCGGCCGGCACGAGCTTGCTCACCTGCACGGTAATGGCTTGTTCGATGCGTTTGTCGGGATAAGCGCGCGGGACAACGTGGTGCTCAGCGGAATGGCCTCGCCGCATCACCTCTTCCCGCGCTCGGGCTGGGTCAGCTTTTGGATCAGGACCGAGGCGGACCTGCCGAACGCATTGGAGTTAATGCGAATCGCGCAACGATATCGTACCAACCTTAAGGCGGTCGCGGCATGAACATCGAAACCTTTCGCGAATACTGTTTGAGCAAACCGGCCGTGACAGAAGATACCCCCTTCGGTCCCGAGGATGTCGTCTTCAAGGTCGAGGGCAAAATCTTCGCCATTGCCGCTCTGATGGAAGTGCCGCCGCGGGTAAATTTGAAATGCGATCCCGACCTCGCGCTCGAGCTGCGCGATCGCTATGAACAAGTCATTCCGGGTTACCACATGAACAAGAAACATTGGAACACGGTCGAATTGGATGGCGTTATTCCGCAGGCCGAGATCAAGAAAATGATCGATCACTCTTACGATCTGGTCGTGCAGAGTTTGCCGAAGGCTAAGCGGGCGAAGTTGCTGTAGCCCCTACAGCGGCGCGCGCGCGGCCAATTCGCGGAGCTGCACTTCGCCGACATCGAGATGCAACGCTTCGCGGGCCACCCGCAAAAAGCTGTCGGGCGGATCGGTCAGGGCGACTTGCAGCTTTCCTTCGTTCGACTCCGGGGCGCGAAGATTTTCCCGGACCAAAAGCTCCCGCACGGCGTTCGCGCAGTTTTGGGCGGAATCGACCAGGGTGATTGAATCACCGAGCAGGCGTGCCATGGCATCGCGCAAGAGGGGGTAATGTGTGCAACCGAGAACAAGCGTGTCTATGCCTTCGTCCACGAGCGGACCGACATATTGCATGACGATCTGGTCTGTGATCGCACTCTGAAGCCAGCCTTCCTCGATCAGCGGCACGAGCAGGGGACAGGGGCGAGCGGTCACGCGGACGTCGGGGTTGAGCGCGCGCAGGGCGCGTTCGTAGGCGGCGCTGTTGATCGTGGCGCGGGTCCCGATTACTCCGACGTGGCCGTTACGGGTCGCGGCGATGGCCGCCTGCGCGCCAGGCTGGATTACTCCCGTCACGGTCACGGGCAAGCTTTCGGTGAGCTGTGGAAGCGCAACGGCGGAGGCCGTGTTGCAAGCGACGACGACAGTCTTGGCGTCTTCCTCGAGCAACATCGCCGCGATCTCGAGGCTGTAGCGCTGAACGGTCGTCGCGCTATGTCCGCCGTACGGGACGCGCGCCGTATCGCCGAGATAGTAAATGCTCTCGTTAGGCAACAAAGCCCGCAAAGCGCTCACCACGGTCAAACCGCCGATGCCGGAATCGAAAACGCCGATAGGTTGCGAGTTTCCGGCGGCTGCGCGTGGGGTCTGGCTATTCACTGGCGTTAATGGAAATGGAGGGTGGATGGTGATTGGCCGGCTCGAGAGGCTTGTCCGTGCCGAGCGGATCGGTGATCGAGCGCGCGTGAGGCGGCAGCTTTGTTTTCGCCATGGCGAAGCTGGCCGCGCCCGCCCGATAATTCACGGCGGCGTTATAATTTTGAATGCCCTGGGCAATGGCCACCCCGAGCCGCTGGCGGTAATTACTCGTAGCGATCCGCTGTCCTTCCGCGGGATCGCTAATAAAACCCGCCTCGAGCAGGACCCCCGGGATCTTGATGTCCCGGAGCACGAGAAACCGCGCATGCCGCACACCGCGGTCGAAGGTCGAAACGCCCGACAAAACCGCGGCGTGAATCGAAGCCGTCAGCGCGATATTCTGGCCATCCAGCGCATTGCCGGCGAGCCGCTCCGTGCTGGCGCCGGAAGTATGGTGTCCGTTCGAAGCATTGGAGGGCACACCCTCCGGAGCGAGGGCGTAGCTTTCGACGCCGGAGCCGCCCGAGGAGGAGTTGAAATGGATGCTCACAAAGACGGCGCGTTGAAAACCGTTGGCAAAATTTACCCGGTCCTCCAGCGAAACACCAACGTCGTTCACGCGGGTCATCTCCACCCTGTAGCCGGCCCGGATCAATTCCTTCCGCGCGGCCAGCGCGACATCCAGCGCAAAGCCTTTCTCCGTCCCCCAGCGGCTCGACGCGCCTTGGTCGGTGCCCCCGTGGCCGGGATCGAGCACCACGGTCTCGATCCTTTCCGCTCGATGAATTCGGCTCGGCCGAAGCACTGGCTCGATGATTTTGCTGACATCCATCACCGAGATCAGGTCGTCCTCCTTGGTGCTCAGAAGCGGGAAGTTGGTGAAAAAGCGAACGCCATTGATCGAAAGCTCGCTCGTGCCTGCCTGCGCTCGAATCACCCGGCGCTCGCTCCGGAGTGAAACCGTCCGGCTGACCCGCGTGTAATCTGGAAATTGATAGAACTGCGCGACGTTCCCGAAAGTCACATACGAACGATCCCGTTGGCGAATCACCGTCCAGTCGCTGGCCCACGCGACCGAACCCAGGGACCCAAGCACGAGAGCCCAAAGGAGTGGGTTTCGATATTTTCTCTCCCGCGCACGCATGTTCGCGCTCCTCGTAATCGCAATTTCCACCGTGAGCAAGTGGGACGACGTCTTGGTAGGCGAGACTCTGTCGAGCCGCGCCCCATCGGCTCGACAGAGTCTCGCCCTACCTATTTGCAATCCATCAGCACGCCCCGCATCATTCCCTCGCGATGCCCGATTTACCGAAAACCTACGAGCCTGCGACAGTCGAGCAAAAGTGGTACGCCCGCTGGCTCGAAGCCGGAGACTTTCGCGCGGATGTGCATTCGGCCAAGCCGGCGTATTCCATCGTCATCCCGCCGCCGAACGTGACCGGCATCCTGACCCTCGGCCATGTCCTCAACAACACGATCCAGGATGTGCTGGCGCGGCGTGCGCGCATGAATGGATTCGAGGTCCTCTGGCTGCCGGGCACCGATCACGCCGGGATCGCCACGCAAACGGCGGTCGAGAAAGTGCTTTGGAAAGAGGAAAAGGTTACGCGGCAACAGCTTGGGCGCGACGAGTTTATACGACGCACTTGGGCGTGGCGCGAGAAGCATGGCGACATCATTCTCGAGCAGCTCAAGCGGCTCGGTTGTTCCTGCGATTGGTCGAGACTGCGATTCACGCTCGATGAGGAGTACGTCCGCGCGGTTTTGAAAGTCTTCGTCGATCTTTACGGCAAAGGCCTGATCTATCGCGGCCGGCGAATGATCAACTGGGACCCGTCCGCCTTAACGGCGCTCTCCGACGAGGAGGTGATCCCGACACCGCAAAAAGGCGTTCTTTATTATGTGCGCTACGAGATCGTGGACGAGCCCGGCCGGTTCCTGGAAGTCGCGACGACGCGCCCGGAAACCATCATGGCGGATACGGCGGTCGCGGTTCACCCGGACGATCCGCGTTATCGCGATTTGATCGGAAAACGGGCGTGGCGGCCCCTGGCGCGGGAGGCGTTGCCGATCATTGGCGACGACATCATCGACCCGAAATTCGGCACCGGCGTGCTGAAAGTAACGCCGGCGCACGACAAAACGGATTTCGAAATCGGGGTGCGTCATTCCCTCCCCGTGATCGATGTGCTTCATCCCGATGGGCGGATCAATTGCCCCGCCGTGCCCGAGCTGGACGGTCTCGACCGCTTTGCCGCGCGGAAGAAATCAGCGGAATTGCTGGCGGAGCGCGGTCTGCTCTCCAAAGAGGAACCGCACGAGAACACCGTCGGATTCAGTGAACGGGCAGGAGTGCCGATCGAGCCGCGCCTGAGCGAACAATGGTTTTTGCGCTATCCGCAAACGGCGGAAGCGCTCGCGGTAGTGCGCGATCACCTCATCCGGTTCTTTCCCGTGCACTGGGAGAAAGTCTACGCGCAGTGGCTGGAGAACATTCAGGATTGGTGCATCAGCCGCCAGGTCTGGTGGGGGCATCGGATACCGGCGTGGTACCCGAAACCGGAAAGCGGAAACCGGAAACCGGAAAGTGAAGACATCTACGTCGGGGTCGAGCCGCCGCCTGATGGTGAGAATTGGATTCAGGACCCGGACACCCTCGATACCTGGTTCTCATCCTGGCTCTGGGCCTACGAGACGATGGACGCGGAGACGCGCCAGAAATTCTATCCGACGTCTGTGCTCGTGACGGCGCCGGATATCATTTTCTTTTGGGTCGCGCGCATGATCATCGCGGGGCTCGAGTTTCAGCCTGGGAAATCCGGGCGGATGGAAGACAACATTCCGTTTCGCGATGTTTTCCTAACCGGACTCATTCGCGACAAGCAGGGTCGCAAGATGTCGAAGTCGTTAGGCAATTCGCCCGATCCCCTCGACTTGATTGCGAAATATGGAGCCGACGGGTTGCGCTTTGGTTTGATGCGAATAGCCCCAAGCGGACAGGACATCGCGTTCGATGAGAAGCAAATCGAGGAGGGCCGCAATTTCGCGACGAAACTCTGGAACGCCGCGCGTTTCCGCCAAATGCATGGGCCGAGCGAGGCAGCGCCGCAGTTGGATCCAAGCGCACTTTCCCTTTACGCGCTTCAGGTTCTGGCGCGGTTCGATGAGCTGTTGCTGGCCACCGAGGCCGCTTTTCGAGAATACAAATTCAATGAGGCGGTCCAGCGCCTTTACGATTTTTTCTGGAGCGACTATTGCGATTGGTTCATCGAAGCCGCCAAGACGGAGATCTTCAGCGAAGACGAGGCGCGCAAGAAATCGGTGCTGGCAGTGATGGATTTTGTGTTGTCGGGATCCCTGCGGCTGCTTCATCCCTTCATGCCCCATATCACAGAGGAGCTTTGGTCCGTTCTCGGTTTCAGCAGCGGGGCCGGGGGATCAATTCAATTCGCTTCGCCAGCCCAGCCCGCATTGTCTTCAATACATCCCGGGGTGCTCGCGGAGGCGAGGAGCAAGGTCGCGAAGATTTACGAAACGGTGGAAACCGGCCGCAACCTTCGGGCTTCGTCGCGTATCCCTTCAAACAAGAAGGCAAAGTTTATTTTGCGGCCCGTGGCGGGGACCGATGCGCAAGAGGTCCCCACGATTGCCCGATTGCTGAACGCCGAAGAGCTGCGGCTGGATCCCAAGCACCAGGCTGAAGCAGGCGTTCCCGTGGCCATTACGCCGCTCGGCGAGCTTTATCTCCTGGTCGCAGCCGGCGACCAATCAGCGGAGCGCGACCGGCTCGACAAAGAAATCGCGCGCCTCGAAAACGAGTTGCGCGTGGTCGATGCGAAGCTGGCGAACGCTTCCTTTGTCGACAAGGCGCCGCCGGCCGTCGTGCAGGAACATCGGCAGCGAAAAACCGATTTCAGCGAGCAGCTTGCGCAGTTGCGGAAGGCGCGCGCAGCAATGGATTGAACAGAACGCGTTGCGTGTGGATTTCGGCCCCGCGGGCTTCGAAGTATTCCTTCAGCTCCGGGGTGTAAAGCGAGTTGTCGTATTCGCGATTTAGCTCGAGGCAGACCTGGCCGTCCGGAGCGAGCTGGTTCGCCGCCAGATCATCCAGGAAAAATTCCCACTCAGCGATTTTCCAGAGCTTGTCGCTCTTGTGCCCGTTGAAGCAAATCATGTGGGCCGCGATCACATCGAATTTTGGGCCGAGATCGGGCAGGGGCTGATACGCTTCGACGCGCCAGATTTTTCGCTTCACTCCCAGCAGCTCGATCATCTCCCGGAAGCCCGGCTCCTCATCCAAATCCAGCCCAAGAACGTCGTGGTCCAGGTCCTGGCAGATGTAGAGGAAATAGCCGGTGCCGCAGCCGATATCGAGGACGCGCTTGCGCAAGCCAAGATCGAGTTCGAGGTCCCGGACGCGCTGGAGGTTGATCTCCATCCAGCGCTCGATCTCGAGATATTTCGGCCACTCGTCACCAGGATCGCGCATCGCGTAGCGATCGTAGATTTGTTGGAACTTCTCGCGGTCGATCGTCTGGGTGATCTGGGCGGCATCGGAGTGCAATGGGGCGCGCCCAATGATCCAATGCTTCACGTGCCGGCGTGCGCTCGCGTAGGCGTCGCCACTCAGCACTTTTCGAAGTTTGTAGGATAACTGCATCGCGGCGTGTTCCTGTTGTCAGCAGGCGTTGGTTTCGCCTAAAATCCATCAGCCCGCGTGGGATTCAATCGATGAATATCTGGAAAAAATTGCTTTGGATTGCGATTACGGCGCTTGGCCTTTTGGCAATCGCGGTCCTGGCGCTTTCGCGTGGCGAACAAATCAGCGCGTTATGGATTGTGGCCGCGGGGCTCTGCACTTTCTCCATTAGCTATCGCTTCTACAGCAAATGGCTGGCAACAAAAGTCCTGGTCCTGAACGAGCAACGGGCCACGCCCGCGATCGCCCATGAAGATGGCAAAGATTTTGTCCCGACCAATCGTTGGATGGTCTTTGGCCATCATTTTGCCGCGATCGCGGGGCCTGGCCCGCTGGTCGGGCCGGTGCTCGCGGCCCAATTCGGTTTCCTGCCCGGAACGCTTTGGATCCTGATCGGCGCGACTCTCGGCGGCGCGGTGCACGACATGATCGTGCTTTTCAGCTCCGTCAGGCGCCGGGGCAAGACGCTCGGGCAAATGGTGAAAGAAGAGATCGGCCGCGGTGTGGGCGCGCTCGCGCTGATCAGCGTGCTCCTGATTATGATCATGATCATGGCGGTGCTCGCTTTGGTCGTCGTCCAGGCTCTGGCGAAGAGTCCATGGGGCGTCTTCACGATCGCCACCACCATCCCGGTGGCGATGCTCATGGGCATCGGTCTGCGCACTGGAAAGGTGAGTGTTTTCTGGACTACTGCCTTCGGCCTGGCCGGCCTGGCTTTTGCGGTTTGGGGCGGGCAATTCCTGTCTCAGTACCCCGCCATCGAAGCCTTTTTTCAAAGGGATGAAAAATGGCTGGCCTGGTCGGTCATGATTTATGGACTGGCGGCGTCGATCCTACCGGTCTGGCTCCTGCTCACCCCGCGCGATTATCTCAGCACTTTTCTGAAGCTTGGAACGGTCGCGGCGCTGGCGGTCGCCGTCATCGCGCTCCGGCCGATGCTGCTGATGCCGTCGATCACGAATTTCATCGATGGCAGCGGACCGATCTTTGCGGGTCCGGTTTTTCCATTTGTTTGCATCACGATCGCCTGCGGGGCGGTCTCGGGTTTTCATTCGTTGATCGCCTCGGGCACGACCTGCAAAATGCTCGCGCGCGAATCGAGCATCCGGAGCATCGGTTATGGCGCGATGGTGACGGAAATGATGGTCGCCCTCATGGCGATGATCGCGGCCTGCGTGCTGGAGCCGGGCGAATATTTCGCGATCAACACCAAGGGCGCGCCGAGCGAAGTCGTCGCCAAGATCACCGCCGCCGGTTTCCCCGTGACCGAACCCCAAATGCAACAGCTCGCGACCGGGCTGGGCGAGACCACGATGTTCGGCCGAGCCGGTGGAGCGCCGACGTTTGCGGTCGGGATGGCGCACATGTTTTCGCGCGTCTCCTCCCATCCAACGGCGCTCGCCCTTTGGTATCACTTCGCGATCATGTTCGAAGCGCTCTTTATTCTAACGACGCTCGACGCGGGGACGCGCGTCGGGCGGTTCCTGCTCCAGGATTTTCTCGGGAATTTATGGAAGCCGCTCGGCAACACGAGCTCCTGGCCGGCCAATCTTTTTTCCAGCGTCCTCTTGGTCGGCGCCTGGGGCTGGTTTCTCTATCAGGGGGTTCTCGACCCTCTCGGCGGGATCAATAGCCTTTGGCCGCTCTTCGGGCTTGCGAACCAGTTGCTCTCGATCATCGCGCTTTGTCTCGGCACGACCGTGCTGATCAAGATGGGCAAGGTGCGCTACATCTTTGTCACGCTCGTGCCACTCTGCTTCATGTGCGCGGTCACTTTCAGCGCCGCCTACCTGAAGATTTTTTCGGCGGATCCGAGGCTCGGATTTCTCAGCGGCGCTGAAGCGCTAACGCGAACAGCCAGTACCATCGGCGACGCCGTTAAGGCAGCGGAGATGACACGGCAGGCGGCGATCTGGCGGTTCGACGCGGTGGTGGCTTTCGGCTTTGTCGCGCTCGTTTTCGCGATCGCGGCCGGCAGCGCGCTCGAATGGTGGCGGCTGTTGCGAGGATCGAAACGCATCGTTCTGCACGAAAGCGAATTCGTTCCGCTCCCGCACGCTGAGTCAACCGGCGTCTGACGTTATGCAACGCCGGGAACTACTGCGGGTCGTGCGTGCTCTCCTGGAGCAGCCAACGGCGCCCTTTCACGAGGATGCGGTGCGTGACGCGATCGCCGCGCAATTGCGGAAATGCCCTCACGTGCGGATCGAGCACGACGCCTACGGCAACATGATCGCGCGCTATCGGCGCGGAACTCGCCAGCGTCCGCGCTGGGCCTTCGCGGCCCACATGGATCATCCCGGCTGGGTCCGGAGCAGGAACGGTGACTGGCGCTTCCTCGGCTCCGTGGCCGAGCGTTTCCTGGTGAATCCACGCAAGCGGGAATTCGGGGACTTCGCGATGTGGGACCTGCCGGCCTTTGAGTTCAAGGACGGTCTAATTCACTCACGCGCG
The DNA here is from genome assembly GCA_035941955.1 of Chthoniobacterales bacterium. Classification (GTDB taxonomy): domain Bacteria; phylum Verrucomicrobiota; class Verrucomicrobiia; order Chthoniobacterales; family UBA10450; genus AV80. The sequence continues at coordinate 44,383 of DASZDO010000075.1, read as the reverse complement.
TGCGACGATTTGTTAGGCTGCGCCGAGATCATCTGTCTCTTCCGGGAATTGGAGGCGGCGCGAGCGAATGTCCATTGCCTCGGCCTTTTTACCCGGGCCGAAGAAGTCGGTTTCTGGGGAGCGATTCAACTGGCGCGTTCGGGAATACTGCCGGAAAACGTCACCGTTTTTTCCCTTGAGACGAGCACACCCCGGGGCGGAGCGGAAATCGGCCGCGGACCCATCGTGCGGGTGGGGGACCGGTTATCGATTTTCGACAGCGGTGAGACGCTGCGGATCATGAATGTCGCGACGGCAAACGGCATCCCGGCCCAGCGCTGCCTGCTGGATGGCGGTTCCTGTGAAGCGAGCGCCTATCAGGTTTACGGCTACCGATCGGTGGCGGCGAGCATTGCGCTGGGGAACTACCACAACTGCGCTCCGGACGGCACGATCGGATGCGAATACGTGTCGGCGGATGATTACGCGAATATGGTCCGGCTTTGTGTTGCGCTGGTGTGCGATGCGAAATCGCCCGATCCAGTGAAGGCCTTTCGCGCCACGCTGGAAAAAAGAGTTGCGGACTATGCGCAGTTCTTCCGGCCGCTTCGGCCTTTGTTGTAGCTTTTTGTGGCTATTTGCGGCGGAGCAGGACGGTGATTTCCTGATCGCGGCGCGCCAGGATCACCCGGCCGTCTTCGATCGTTTTGACCGTGAGCTGGTAGGTTTGGTTGCCGACTTGCAATCCAAATTGCTGGCCCTCCTGCATCGTCTTGCCATTAATGATGGCGAAACGCGCGCCTCTATCGAAGGTGATCGAACTGACGACGAAGGCCGCGGGTTGAATCTCGGCGCCGCCGCTGTCTGTCGTGCTTATTTTTGCGACTGGTTTCCAGCCGATTGGCCAGAATGGGTTTCGGCCGCTCGCTTCCATGGAAAAAGCTGATTTGGTTTTCAGCTCGATCTCGGCCGCTTTCTCCGCGTGGACGCGGGTCAGGGCGAGGAAAGCCAGAAGCGAGATGGTCAAGACCGTTTTCATCGTTTCAGCATCACGGTAGCGACGTTTAGGTTGACCTGTTGAAATTGAGGTTCATCCGTCGAGGCACGGATGTTGAGGTGGTGGATGGAAAGAAGCGGTTCGGCATTTTCCAGTTCGGCGATTGCTTTACCCACGGTGGCGAAATCCGTTTGCGGGAGATCAAGCATCCAGTTGTAGCGCATCCAGTCGGCGAGATCGGCGTCTTTAAAGGGAACATTGCCCTCGAGGCGGGCGGTCGCCTTGTCGATTTGCAGGTTGGCGAAAAAGGCCTTCATCCGCGGGGGAAACCACGCAATGGGTGCGCCTTCCGGGTTCAACGTCTTGAGCGTCGCGAAGCGAGTAGTCGCGGCGGTGGCCTGCTTTTCGAGATTAGTGGCTTTGGCCATCTCGTTTTTCGAGCTGCCCACCTTGCCTGTAAGATCGTTGATCGAAACGAGCATCGAATCGCGACTCCGGTTGAGCGGGCCAAGAAAGAACGTGAAGTAAACGTAGAGCAAGACGATGAACCCGATCGAGCTGAGCAGGAGCTTCTGGATCTGGTCTTTGGTCAGGTTCAGTTTCTTCATTTCCTTGGAGCCTTTGGAGATGGCGACGGCGCCTTTACCGCGGCGGCGGTTGGATTGAAAACAACGCTCAAACCGAAGCGCGCCATGGCCATATTCGCCCCCCCGATGTTCGCGAGCGTGTCGAGGTCTTCGAGGGTTTTGAACTCGACCTTCACCTCGTAGTAGATCTGGCCGAGCTGTTCGATGAGCAGTTGACGCAGTTCCTCGGCCGCGGCGCGCGGTTCGCGGCCCGCAGCCAGGCCTTCGATCATCACATTCACCACCCGGCCATCGTCGAGAACGGTGCCGTCGATGCTCGTGAGCTGTGCGTTCAAAGCCACGCAACGCGAAATTTTTTCCAAAAACGGCGCCCAGTAAAAACGGCTGTCAATCATCCCGTCGAGGACTCTTGTCGTGCCGATGATGCTGTTCAGTTCGGCGGAGCGCTTTTGCGACGCGGTCACTTTTGGTTCGACCTTGCTCCAATCATGCTGGACCGCATTGAGCCGGCTGCGGATTTCCAGCGTCTTGTAGGCGTTCCACATGTAATAGAGGAACATGAGGGCGCCGAGGCCGCCCAGCACCATCATCCCGATCTTGAGCGGATCGCGCTGACGCTGCCGCTGTTCCAGGAACTCCTCGTGCAGGAGATTGAGGTGGAGTGCCATGCGCGACCTAGTTTCTGAGATATTCGAACGCCGCGCCGCAGGCGACGTTGAGCGAGACAAATTCGTGGGGCAAGGCCTGGCGTTTCGCGGGCGGCAGCGCCACCTCACAGGTCTCGAGGGGATCCCAAATTTCGCAGGGCAATCCCAGCTCGTCGCTTAGCGTTTGCAAGATCGTTTCGGTGCGGGCAAGGCCGCCGGAAACAAAGATGCGGTGAATGCTTTGCTCGTGTTGTCCTTCGAAAAATCCGATCGAGTTACGCACTTCGGTCGCCAGTCGAGTCAGGGAAGCGCGGCAAATCTCGGCCATGCCGGCATCGCCTTCCTGCATCATCACGCGCGCGGCGCTGGCGTCGAGCGCCCCATCGGCGGTGAGGGCGTGAGTGAGCGCCTTTCCGCCATAATCGATGCTCCGAACGAGCACGAGTTCTCTTTGGCTGCCGATCATCACCGTGCTTTGCAAGTGGCCCATATCGAGAAGCAGAAACGCCTCTTTGGCAAAAGTCTCCGGGTAGGCGAATTCGAAAGCGTTAAAGGAACAGACCGGCGCCAGTTGAAGGATGTCCGCCGAAACACGGGACTTGCTGCAAGCCTCGGAAATCTGTTTTACCGTCGGCCGCAACATTCCGCCGACAAGATATTTGGTTTTGGCGTTGCCGTTTGAAACAGGCACTGGAGTCTCGGAAGCCTCCCCTGATCCATTGGCTGTGCCGTTTGCCCGGGAGCCGTTCGTCGCTGCCGGCGAAAGCAGCGCGCAATCGAGCACAAAGTCTTTGCATTCCTGGTTCAAGACCATGAGGCCGTTGAGCCGAAGGGCATTGCGCAAAAGGTCGATCGGCGTATTGGGCTGCTCGACGATGCGAAGAAGCGATTCGGGATCCGAAACCGCGATGGCGCAGCCTTTGGCGCTGCCGCCGAGATCCTTGAGCAAGAGCTTGATTTGCTGGGAGAGTTCCTCGGGCGTGGTGAGCTCCTCGGGCACCTCTCTCGAGGCGTAGCTGGTGAGGACAAACCGATCGTCCCCCTTCCGCTGGAGCAGGACTCCTTTGAAGACGTGTTTCCCCAGATCGATGCCAAAGACAGAATTTCCGCGTCTCGCCATGGTGCTGGCATCCATGTAGCGGGAACCGTGCCGACAGCCCGGTTTTCTACCCGTAACGCACCCGCTTGGAAGCCCCGCGGACCGTGCCGGAAAAGGCCCCGCTAACCTCCGGCAAAGGCGCGATAACCGAAGAAATGGCGGCTCTTGATTATCTCCGCCACTTCTGGAGGCACCATTCGCTCCCAGGTCGGATCGCCCGACTGTAATTTCGCCAGCGCCTCCGGGGGATGGATGCGCAAATACTCCGGATCATAATCGGTGATTTCCTGGATGAACTCGTTGTCGATCAGATAGCGGTAGAGCGAATGCAGATTTGGGGCCACTTCTAGTTTGGTTGCCGTCACCAGCTCGCCCGTTTTTTCGTCGACCAACGGATAGACGTACAGTTTCAAGCCGCTCTTGAACATTCGGCCGAGCGCCTCGAGGATTCCGCCCTCGAGATTGAGATAGTATTTCTCGTCGAAAATCTCCATCAAACTCGGCACACCCATGACCAGCCCGATCATTCGATTCGTGTAGCGCGCGAGATACGAGGCGAGGCGAAAATATTCCCCAAATTTCGAGACCATGACCGTGCGGCCGAGAGCGCCCAGAATGTCCACGCGCGCCAAAAAATCGGCGTGGTTGAGCTGGCCTTCCGAGAGCAGATTTTCGAGCGTCATTTCCATCAGGACGACCAGCTCGTCTTCCGAGCAGCCGCATTGTTTGAGAAAGGCGGTGCGCGCCCCGTTTAGCATATCGTTGGTGGCGTGGGTCACAGGACGAAAACTGCCGCGTTCAACCAGGAGAGCCTTCTTGTAGAGAATATCGGCGGGCTGGACGGTCTCGCCGTCGGCGGTGAACATGACGGCGTTGGTCAGGCCCTGGCTGACGAGCTGCAAACTCATGAGCCGATTGTCGACCTGGGCGAACGCCGGACCGGAGAACTTGATCATGTCCACCTGGATGCGGTCGGGCGCGAGATTCTCCTGGAGCGACGCGATGAGCTTCTCGGGCTGGCGATGGTAAAAGGCGCCGTAGAGAAGATTCACGCCGATAATGCCGAGCGCTTCCTGCTGATCGACGTTCGATTCATCCAGCATCCGGATGTGGATGATGATCTGGCTCGGTTCTCCCCGCGTTTGTTCCTGAAAGCGTACCCCCAGCCAGCCGTGCGACTCGTTATGTTGCTTGAAACTCCGCGCCGCTACGGTGTCGGCGAAGACAAAAAAGGTCCGCTCGTTTCCGAATTTCTGATCGAGGCGCTCGATCAGCAGATTGTACTCATGGTCCAGCATCGTCTGGAGCCGGTTGCGGCTGACATAGCGATCGGCGGTCCCGTAAATGGCGTCGCTAAACGTCATATCGTAGGCCGACATCGTTTTCGCGACGGTGCCCGACGCGCCGCCGACGTGAAAGAAACGACGGGCGACCTCCTGGCCGGCGCCGATCTCGGCGAACGTCCCGTATTTCTTCGCGTCTAGATTGATCTGGAACGCCTTTTTATTGGTGCCGACATCCATCTCCGCGTTCATACGCAGTCAAGATGTGGACAATTGGGCGCTTCTCAACCGGTAGCACAGGCATTCAACGTCCTACAGTCGCACGAGCTGAGCCCCGTTTGCCGGAATCCAGCCGCGAAGATCGTTCGGCAACGCAGCGTAAATCCAATCGCCTCGCTGACTCAGGACCTTGATCTCGCTTCCCGGCGGTAACGCCAGAACGCTGCTCGCGCTGTCCGCTGTCGCGAGGCGCGCCTCGATGTCGGGTCCGGTCACGATGGCAAGCGCTTTGCCTTTGCTGCCCGTCTCCAGCGAATAGAGCGCGTAAACTGCGCCCGTGAAGACGGCCATCGCGAAAACGACGAAAGCGACAGAGGCCGCGGAGCGGCGCCGTGAATAGTAGAGACGCGCCAAAGCGAAAAGCGCGAGCCAGAAGGCGGCGGAAGCCGCGATGGAATATTGCGCAGGAGTTCCGGCGCCGAGGTAACGCTCCAGGGCGCTGCGCTTCAGCTCCAGGGCACGTGCCTGGTCACGGACGAGAGCCAAATTAGCCGCGGCCTCCGGATGATGCGGATCGAGCGCAAGCGCGCGTTCGTAGTTCAGGATCGCCTCGCCGAAATTTCCGAGCCGGAACCACGCATTGCCCAGGTTGTAGAATAGATTCGCGTTCCAGTGCCCGGATCGAATGAGATTTTGGTAACCGTCAGTCGCCTCTTGAAAATGCCCCTCGCTGTAATCCTGGTTCGCCTTCGCGAATTCCGGGTTCTGATCCCCTCGAACGGCGTGCGCAGCCGCGCAGCTCAGCACGGCCGCCGTCACGCCCACCCACCATAGCTCCGTTCGCCGTCTCATTTCCGGAGGCTTCCGATCAGATCGAGAACTTCCGTTCGCGTCTCAGAAGAGACGCGGTGATTCCCGTTCGGCCCGGCGCCGCTGTAGCGGGCTTCGTCGCTCTTCTCGAAGAGATGACGAAGGCGCAGGCGCGTATTTTCGTCCGTCTGGAAGGCCGACGCGGCGACCTCCGCATCGACCGTGTTTGGATCGAGATTTTTCGCCAGAGCGGTCTTCAATTGAACCGCCCGTGAAGCACGCGAGAAATATTCCTGCGGCGAAGCGTCGTCGCGCCCCAGGCTTCGTTCCAGCTCCGTCGCCTCCTGCTGCAACGCCTCGCGCCGCCGGGCGTCTCGATTATCGAGATGGGCCTGCCGCAGTTTCCAACCGATGTAGCCGAGCAGGGCCAGGAGAGGGACGAGCTGTGCGAGCCAAAACGACCGGCGGGCAAAGAAAGGCGTAAACGACTGCGGCGCGGCCGGAAGGTTTGTGAGCTGGTGAAGAATGTCCTGCTGCTTGGGAACAGCCGAGGGCGCCGCGTCGGGTGCGGCGGCCTGTGACGCAGAAACGGGCGCGGTGGCGGCTGGCGCAGCTGTCCCTTCCACGCGAACCGGAATCGGATCGGTGCGCAAGGTGACGTATTGTTCCTTCAATGAATCGAAATAGGTGAAGAGCTGCGCCGGGATTTTGTCTTTGCGTTCGTTCGGGGTGAGCACGCTCTCGAACGTTTTAATGCCGCTGATTCCCACGTCGTCATCCTGTTTGAAATTCGCGGAGGGCGGGTACTTGCGCCATCCCGCCTCATCTTCCAGGGCCGGAGCCGTCACCCGATCAAAATTTCCACGGCCTGAAATCTTCGTCGTGACGGTGAAGGGATCGCCGACCTGTCCAACCTTCGGGTTGGCGTCAGACTCCATGGTAAAATTACCGACGGCTCCTGAGAAACTCGCTGGGGGATTGGGTGGCAGTGTCTTGACTTCGAGCGTGACCGCTTCGCCCGAAATCTTGATGGCCACGGGCTGGGTCAGATCGGCGAAGGGATTGGGCAGGATGCCGCTGAACGCGTCGTCCATCTCAAAAATGTCTCGGGGCGAATACTGTCGTGGGCGGGTTCGTGGCCATTGCATCAAAGTTTCCAACTCGGCCGGACCTATGGTCAGGCTGCCCGCTTTAGCCGCGGCGATGGCCGTCTTGTAGATGAAAACAAAGAAGCGCCGGCCGTTAATTGTTTCCTGCCTCTCAATGGGACGCTGAAGCTTCTGGATGGTGAACCCCTGGCCATCGAGCCGCGGCCCCGCCGCCACTGGACCTGTGTCAAATCGAACGCGGGCATCGATGCGGAGACGAATCTCCACCGGGACCAATTCCCCCACGTACACGTTCTTCTTCGGCACAATGATCTCGGCCGAGCCGATGTCGCGCGGATTCACCGCCGAACGGTCGGCGGAAGTTTGGGGTCGATTCGAGCTGGCGCCGACTTCCAGCGTCAGTTCCTCGGTTCGGAGCGAAGCGCCGCCCGCGTGAATTGTTTGTGCCGGTATTTTGAAGGTGCCGGCGCGGAGGGGGAGGATCGTGTAGTTGAAGGTGACGCTCGGCGTGACGCTGAGGTTGTGCACTTCAAATGATTGCATCCGGCCGGCGGAACGAATCTCGAGGCCATCCACTGGGACCAGGGTGGGTGGCGACACATTCCGGTCTCCTCTCACTTGAATCTGAAGTTCGACCGGCTGGCCGACGGCGGTCTGCGAGCTGGACAGAACAGCAGTGACCGAGGGTTGCTCCGCCTGAGCAGACGAAATGCAAGCAGCCAGCGCGAGAGATGCGACGGCCAGGCGAGCGGGCAAACAATGAAAAAATGAACGGGGCATCTGGGACCGGTTACCAGTCTTTATAGACATTTCGCGAAACCCTGCGTTCATCAAGCTGCACCCGCCGCTCTTCGTCCTTCATCGATTGCAAGAGAAGCTCCGCTTGCTTCTCGCTCATCTGGCCATCCTTCTCCGGCTCGGCCTCCGCCACCTGAGCGTTCTGCTCCCTCTGATTTTGCTGTTCATCTCCGGCTCCTCTTACTTCCCCGGCCAATTTTTTCTCCGGAGAAGAGGCAGGCGCCGGAGTCGGTGAAGTGCCGGTTCCCTGACCCTCGCCGGGCGATGGAGACTGACTTTCGTTTCCTTTGTCCGAAGGCGTCGGAGTTTGACCCGGCTTTTCCTGATCGCCGCTCGATGAATCCTGTTGGCCGTCTTTGCCGGCGTCTTCGCTGTTCTTAGGCGAAGGCGAGGGGCCTTCCTGATTCTGCTGGGACTGCTCATTTTCTCCGGGCGAAGGCGATGGAGTTTCGTTCTTCTTGGATTGGTCGTCCTTGGGTTCCCCGGAGTCATCCTTTGGTTGCGATTTCTGGTCGTCGCCCTTGTCCGGTTTCTCCTGATCGCTGTCGTCCGCTTGATCTTTCTGATCCTGCTGCTGCTTGTCCTTGTCCTCCTTCTTGGAATCGTTTTTCTTGTCTTCCTGGGGTTTTGGAGAGGGCGAAGGAGGAGGCTGCTGTTCGCGCTTCTGCTTCAACTCCTCGATCTTCCTCTGCACGTACGCGTGGTTCTCTTTCGCCTCTTTGTTCTCCGGCGCGATCTTCAGACTCTGCTCGTAGTGTTGGAGCGCGTTCGTCCAATCCTTTAGCTTTGCGTCATCTTTCTTTTGCGTTTCGCCTCGCTGGTAAAGCGTGTTGCCAAGATTGTAATGGCTCTTCCCTTGCAACCCCGCATCGGGTGAGAGCAACGCCTGGCTGAAGGAGGTCAACGCTTTGGCGTAATCTCTCATTTTGTAGGCGGCCGCGCCGGCATCGAATTGGATTTTGTCCGCGGCGCCCGTTCGAGGATGCTCCTTGAGCGTCTTCTCGAATTCCTGGTAGGCATCGTTGAACTTTTGCTGGCGATAAGCCTCCAGGCCCGGCGTTGCGGCCAGGCAAACATTCGCCAGGAGCAAAAGGGCCGCCGCCATCGCCAGCATCTTTTTCCTTGGCTCTATGGCTTGGGCCGTGACAGCGCGAACACGTCTTCGCTCGCGCATCAGGAATGACGCCGCGAGAAAGAGCAGCGCCGCGCCCAGCGGCCATTGGTAACGCTCGATCGGCCGCCGGGAAAGCCGGGCATCGATGTCGCCGGCTTGCATTTTGGCGAGCCCGTCGGCGAACAACTGCTTCATCGTCCGCGCGCCATCGAGGTGAAGATAAAATCCGCCGGTATTTTCCGCGATTTCTTTCAGGCGCTTTTCGTCCAGCTTCGATTTCACGACCTGCCCCGCGCTGTCTTTGACGAAGGCCGTTCCTCCGTCCTGCCCGGTGATCGGAATGAGCGAGCCCTCCGGCGTGCCCACACCCACGGTGAAAATGCGCACGCCGGCGTCGGCCGCCGCCTTCGACGCCTTGGGCGCGTTACCGCTCAGCTCTTCGCCGTCCGTAAGAATGATCAACGCCCGATTGCCGATCGCACTCTTGCCGTAAGTGCGCACGGCCAGATCGATCGCCTCCGAAATGTTTGAACCGCCTTCCGGAATTGTGCTGGTGTCGAGATCGTTGATCGCCTCTACCGCCGCGCCGTAGTCAATCGTGAGAGGGGCTTGCAGGAAAGCGCGGCCGGCGAACGCGACGAGGCCGACCCGGTCCCCCTGAAACTCGGTAATGAGATCCTGCGTGGCTAGTTTTACGCGCTCAAGCCGGTTGGGTGGCACGTCGTTCGAGAGCATGCTGCGTGAAGTGTCGACCGCGAGGATGAGATCGAGTCCTTTTCGCTTGGCGTCTTCGTAAATGTATCCCCAACGCGGCTGGGTCAGAGCAGCTATCGCAAGCGCGAGCCCGAAAAGGACAAGGACGAAGCGTGTCATGCGGCGGCGGCGGTCCACGGTGCGCGCGAGATTCGGCAGCAGCCGCTCCGAGACGAATTCGCGCAACCGCAGCACGGCGCGACGCTCCGCCCGCACAAAGAGCAGGGCGAGAATCGGGATAATGAGCAAAGCCCAGAACCACTGTGGGACACCGAAAGTCATGGGTAGAGCAAGCTTCTTTTCTTCAAGGCAATTTCTTCCAAATCGTTTGCGACAAAAGAATCTGGGCTACGAGCAGCCCGCAACCGGCCATGATGCAGGCGGGAAAAAGATCGCGGTACTGTTGATATTTTTTTACCGCCACCGTCGTTGTTTCCATCTTGTCGATGTCCCGAAAAATCTGTTCCAGCGACTTGGTGTCCGTCGCCCGGAAGAATTGTCCCTCCGCGATTTTAGCGACCTCTCTAAGTCCGGTCTCGTTGAATTGAACACGCTGGTTCTGATACATGATGTTGCCCAGCATGTCGGTGAACGGTTTTCCGGTTCGGGGATTGAAGACCGGCGCGGGCGCGATCCCATTGATGCCGGCGCCAATGGCGTAGAAGCGAATCTTCAGGGCTTTGACCGCCTCCGCTGCGGTGGCTGGCGGAATCCGGCCCGCGTTGTTCTCGCCATCGGTCAAGAGCACGATGACGCGGCTTTTTGAAGCCTTGTCTTTCAAGCGATTCGCTGCCGACGCGATGCCCAAACCGATGGCGGTGCCGTCTTCCACCATGCCAGTGCGGACCCGTTCGAGATTCTGCAAGAGCCAGTCATGATCGAGCGTCATTGGACTGATGACGTAAGGGTGCCCGGCGAAGGCAATGATCCCGATCCGGTCGTTAGGCCGTCCCTCGATAAATTGCCGCGTCACCTCGCGAATGGCCTCGAGGCGCGTGGCCTGGTCGCCGCCTACCGAAAAATCCTTGGTCAACATCGACTGCGAAACGTCGAGCACCAGCATGATGTCGATTCCGCTGGCCTCCACCTGCGTAAGACTCTTGCCCAGTTGCGGCCGCGCCATGGCGATGGCCAGGAGCGCGAAGCCCACCAGAAACAAGCTGCGCAAGAACCTCCCCGCACGCGCCGCGCTCGTCTTCCCCAGGGACCGCAGGGCGCTGGTCGACGAAAAGGTGAGCGCGGCGGCAGGCCCGCTCTTGCCACGGAACCAGGCGAGCAACGGAAGCGCCAGGAGGAGCAAGAGCAGCCACGGATACGCGAAGGTCAGCGCCGAGTTTGCCGGCAGCAAATCACGCAGGTTCAAGTTTTCCTCCTTGCACAAAACGCGTGGCTTCCTCGAGCAGGAGCCGGCTGTCTTCGGTCGTGGCGTCGTAACGCGCGAACTTGATCAGGTCGCAACGGTTTAGAAAATCTTCGAGCAGCGATTTCTCATCCTCTGAAAAAGGCGAAGCCTTCGTGAGCGCGGCGAGAAATTCGACGGATGTCTGGCGCGTCACGGGCAGTTGATACTCGTCGGTCACATAGCGCCGGAGAATGTCGGAAACGCGGATGCTGAATTGGTAGGGAGACAGTGTTTCGATTTCGCGACTGATCCGGTCGAGCAATTCCAGAGTGCGCTCGCGCGGCGAAGGTTGCGGTTTCGGGCGCTGCGACCGGCGGCCAATCCACATGCCAAGCAAGACGCAGAGCACCAGGGCGGCGAGCGCTCCGCCGTAGGTCACCCAGGCCGGGACCAACGAGTAATCAACCGGCGGCGCGATATCGTGGAGTTGTTCGGCGGCGAGAATAAGCATACGGCAGGCAGGTCATCGCACGGCGAGGCGTCGTTCGCGTTGTTTGAAAAACGAGCGCAGCGCGGGCAGATAATCCTCGCCCGTTCGAAGTGAGATGGCGTCGATGCTATTGCGTCGGAGGGTGCGGTTCAGTTCGGCGCGTCTCGTCTCGGCCAAAGCGCTGAAACGGGCGCGCGTGGCGCGATCCGCCGTATTGATTTCGAGCTGCTCCCCGGTCTCGGAATCTTCCAGCGTAATGATCCCGACGTTCGGCAGGATTTCCTCGCGCCGATCCTGAATATGAACCGCAATGAAATCATGTCTTCGCCCGCTCACGGAAAGTTCGCGCGAAAAGTCGTCAGTCTGAAAATCTGAAACGAAAAAGACCACCGCGCGCCGCGTCACCACCTTGTTCAGATAATCGAGCGCCAGCGCGGGGGCCGTGCCGCGACCGGCCGGCTCGAAAAAAAGGATTTCCCGGATGATGCGAAGCGTATGCGACCGGCCTTTTTTCGGTGGGATAAAAAGCTCCACGCGATCGCTGAAGAGAAGCAGACCGACCTTGTCGTTATTTCGAATGGCGCTGAAGGCGAGGAGACAGGCCACTTCCGCCGCGAGCTCGCGCTTCGATTGGGTCGAGCTGCCAAAGTTGCCTGAAGCGCTGACGTCCACCACGAGCACAACGGTCAGCTCTCGCTCTTCCGTAAATTTTTTTACGAACGCCGTCCCTAAACGCGCGGTAACGTTCCAATCGATGGCGCGAATTTCATCTCCGGGCTGGTACTCACGCACATCCTCAAAGTTCATCCCGCGTCCTTTGAAGACGCTGTGGTAATCCCCCGCGAAGACCGTCTGGACCAGGCCTTTGGTCTTGATCTCGAGGGCTCGGATTTTACGGAGAACTTCGGCTGCGTCCATGGGTGTGAATGGTGATCAGTGATCGGTGATCAGTGATCGGTATTGGAGATTCTTCTTCCACGCGACCAATGCTTTGGTAATCGGTCGCAGGTGCGTGCGTAGTTCACTGATTACTGAATACTGATTACTGATCACTACTCACACCCCCCTCACGGCACCGGCAGCCCGGCAAAGATCCGATCCACAATCGTTTCGCTCGTGATCGTCTCAGCCTCGGCCTCGTAGCTGACAATAATGCGGTGACGCAGCACATCCGTGCCGATGCTCTTGACATCCTGCGGCGTAACGTAACCGCGGCCGCTCAAGAAAGCGTGGGCTCGCGCGGCCAGCGCCAGGTAGATCGTGGCGCGCGGCGAAGCGCCATAACGGATCAAGCCGTCCAGGTCCAAGTTGTACGACGCCGGTTGGCGGGTCGCCCAGACGACGTCCACGATGTAATCCTTCACCCGATCGTCGATGTAGATGCTGTTCACTACTGATCGCGCCGCGATGATCAATTGCGGATCGACCACCGGCGTCACATTCAGGTTCGGCGCGGAAGTCGCCATCAAGTCGAGGATCTGCCGTTCCTCGGATTTTTGCGGATAGCCGATGTGCAGCTTCAGCATGAAGCGATCGAGCTGCGCTTCCGGCAGTTGGTAGGTCCCTTCCTGTTCGAGCGGATTTTGGGTCGCGAGAACAAGAAACGGATCGGAGAGGGGATAGGTTGTCTCACCGATTGTCACTTGGCGCTCCTGCATCGCTTCGAGCAGCGCGCTCTGGACCTTGGCGGGCGCGCGATTGATTTCGTCGGCCAAAATCAGGTTGGAAAAGAGCGGCCCGAGTTTCGTCGTAAACTCGCCGGAGCGCGGGTTGTAGATGAGCGTTCCGATCAGGTCCGCCGGCAGCAAATCGGGAGTAAATTGCAAACGCTGGAAGCCGGTTTGAATGCAGGCCGCCAATGTTTTCACCGTGAGGGTCTTGGCCAGGCCCGGAACGCCTTCAAGCAGGATGTGCCCGTTTGCGAGCAATCCGAGTAACAACCTGTCGACCAAGTACTTCTGTCCGATGACGACGCGACCGATCTGTTCGCGCAGCGGCGGAATCCATTGGCCCATCTCCTGCACTTGTTGTGTGATTTCCTGCGTCGATTTCATAAAAAAGGGTGAGACAGGGCAGGGCGAAGAATGTTCGATCTAACCCAGCGCGTTTTTTGCGCGCATTTTCCTTCGATGTTGAGGCGCTGGTGTCAAGCGCCTGTTCCATCGGCGGCCTCTAGATTTTCTCGGCCCGCGCGCGACAGCTCAAGAGCAGAGGCAAGCCGGGATAGGATTCTGCCGCGCGAATGCGCCCTTCGAGATAACGCCCGTAGGTTTCGCTGAGCAGCTTTGGTTGATTGACGAACAAGATGAACTTCAATGCTTCGAGCGTCCGCTCGTCGTCGCCTCTCGCTTGCGCGGCATAGAATAATTTCAGGCGTCGCGTTCCGATTGTCGGCGGCGGATTTTCCTCAAAGGCGGCGCGCAACAGACGATTCAACACGCCAGTCCCCAGGCGCACCCGCGCAGCCCGCCGGACCTCCGCGATCAAGCGGAAAAGCTGCTCGACGTTCTCGCCGGTCAGAGCCGAGGCGATCAAGACAGGGGCATAATCGAGAAAGAAGAGACGCTCCCGCGTTTCGGAAGCGATCCGCTCCATCTCTGCTTTCGCCGCGCGTTTCGGTTTCACCAGGTCCCATTTGTTGAGCACGACCAAACAAGGTTTTTCGGCCTTCTGGATCAGCCCCGCGATTTTCTTGTCCTGCCCGGTTACGCCGCTCGTTAGGTCGATGACGAGAACGCAAAGATCCGCGCGGCGAATGGTGCGCTCGGCCCGCATTACGCTGAAGACTTCGACGGAGCTGGAGTGTTTGCTCCGCGCGCGAATCCCGGCGGTGTCGATCAGGAGAAACTGCTCTCCGTCGCGTTCATACAGGATATCGACGGCGTCGCGGGTCGTGCCGGGCAGTTCGCTTACGATGGTGCGGGCATCGCGCAGGATCGAATTGATCAGCGATGATTTTCCCGCATTCGGCCGGCCGACGATGGCCAGCGCCAGCGGATGGCTGCCGGTTGATGGCTGATCAGCGGCAGCATCGGAAGCCGGCAAGAGTGAATCGATCGTTTCCAGAAGGCCCGAAATTCCGCGGCCATGGGCTGCGCTGATCGGGACAGAACTTGTGAAATTAAGCCGCGCGAAATCGCTCTCCAGATCTTCGTGTTTCGGGTGATCGATCTTGTTAATCACGAGGACGACCGGCGCCTTCGATTTGCGGAGGATCCTCGCCAGTTCCTGGTCGATCGGCGTAAGTCCGTCCTGTGCGTCCACCACAAATAGAATCACGTCGCTTTCGCGCATGGCCGCATCCGCCGCGCCCCGAACCTGCGTCCTTAGTTCCACTTCGCCGGCACCTCCGATTCCGCCGGTGTCCCAGACCGTAAAGGGCCGCCGCCCTCGAATGCAGGGAGCAGCGAGCCGGTCGCGCGTGATGCCGGGTTGATCGTGGACGATCGCGATATTCCGGCCGGCGAGCCGGTTAAACAGCGCCGATTTGCCGACATTCGGGCGGCCGACGATGGCGACTTTGCCCACGCTTTCGGGCGCGTTCTTGCGTTGCATGGCTGGTCGCGTTGGCGCGTTAGTCCAACTTCGCGTTGGCGTGACCTTCCGCCGTCAACTGCCGCACCCCATCTCTCACGTAGATCATCCCGGAAATGAGAGTAAAAAATCCGGCTGCGACCACCACATAGAGCAACGGAAGAAGGCGGAGTTGCAACATGACCCACGCGATCGCCACCATCTGCAAGACCGTCGCCACCTTGCCCGTCCAGCTTGGCCTGACTCGAACCGTCCCGTTCAGAATATGAAGGACCGCGCTTCCGACCAGAATGACCGTGTCGCGCGTAATCACCAGCACGGGAAACCACGCGGGAAATTTCCCAAAATGCTGGTCGCCCGTGCTCCAGTTACTGATGCTAAGGGTAATGATGCCGCTCAAAAGCAAACCCTTGTCGGCAATCGGATCGAGGATCATGCCGAGCGAGCTGCGCTGATTGTATCGCCGCGCCACGAAGCCATCGAGGCCGTCGCTCACCGCTGCGAGAAGAAAAACGGCGATCGCGGCGAAGCGTTGCCAATCCTGCGGGCTGCCTTCCTGAATGCTTTGCCCATAATAAATCGCCAGCGTGACGAATACTGGGATCATCAGGATCCGGATTACGGTGATTTTGTTGGCGGTTGTCATCGGAACGCGGGCGCGCTCAGGAAACCTTGCAAGACTGCCGCAAAAACTTGCAAGGGCAATTTACGATTCAGGTTTCCAGATCGGCGGAGGCAGTTCCGGAAGCCGGAGCATGCCGGCCCTCGCAAAATTCCTCGACCATTTTTTTGTTGAACGCGGGGATGTCGTCCGGTTTTCGGCTCGTGACCAGGCCGTTATCCACCGCGACTTCCTGGTCGACCCAGTTCGCGCCCGCGTTCCGAACATCCGTCTTGATTGCAGGCCAGGAGGCAACGGTTCTGCCGCGGAGAACGCCTGCGTCGATCAGGACCCAGGGTGCGTGGCAAATGGCGGCGACCGGTTTGCCTTCCCGGAAAAAATGGCGCACGAACTCCAGCGCTTCTTCCGAGGAGCGGAGCGAATCCGGGTTCATCAAGCCGCCGGGAATCATGAGTGCGTCGAAATCTTCGGGGTTTGCCTCGTTTAGGGTCAGGTCGACCGGCACGGTGTCTCCTTTATCAGCGTGGTTCATCCCCTGGATTTTTCCCGATTTGAGTGAAACCACCATCGTGGTAGCGCCCGCTTCATCGAGGGCGGCGCGCGGTTTTGTCAGTTCCACCTCTTCGAACCCGTCTGCCGCCAGAATGGCCACTTTCTTGCCCGATAGTTTTTCTGCCATAAGAACGTCTCCCGTTAGAAGCCTGCGCGATTCTCCGCGCAAATACTACGAACGGCTCAAGCGCAACGGATGTAGGCCGCGCTCAGCAAGTGCCCTCGCGCGTCAACGAGGGTAGAAGGCAACGACGGCAGCATCAACCACCGCACCGACCCCAGCGAATGCAGGATCCGCGAATTATTTGCCCAGTAGAATCAAGATGCCGGCAATCAGCGCCAGGATCGGCAGCAGGATACCGGCTGCGCCGAGGCTCACGCCGAAGATTCCGATAATGCCGACGAGAATGAGATAAATGGCGAGCAAAAGCATGCCGATGTTTTTGGTGATCATGGGATTATTCTTTGGTTGGAAACAAGAAGCGGCCGCGTCTGGCGGCAACGTTCTCCGTTTGGGCGATCCTGACGGCTTGTGCTCGATTGTCACGCGTCAAATATTTGTCCTGGAACGATTTCGCTTCCCAAGCGGTGAGAAAGTTAGAATGAGATTGCTCGATGGCTAAGCCCGATTACGAATGGATCCAGGCAGGCGAGGAATGGTCGGAACCGTGGGGCGGCTCGGAGCCGCAATGGTTTGGCAGCATCCTGCCTCGGATCGAGGCGGGTTTGCCGGCGAACACGATCCTGGAGATTGCTTCGGGTTTTGGGCGCTGGAGTTACTACCTGAAGGAGCACTGCAGCCGGTTGCATCTGGTCGATCCAGCAACGGAATGCATTGAAGCTTGCCGGCGGCGATTCGCGTCGGACCCGCGAGTGAACTGTCACGTCAACGATGGCCGCAGCCTCGAGATGATTCCGGATGGCTCGATTGATTTTGTTTTCAGCTTCGATTCGCTGGTGCACGTCAAACGGGAAACCGTCGAGGCGTATCTGGCTCAGCTAGCCGGCAAGTTGACCGAAGACGGCCTGGGATTCATTCATCACTCCAACCTCGGGCAATACGCTTCATCCGTTGCTCGACGGGTCCGCAAGCTCGTGAGCAAAGGAAGCGTCATCGGCTCAGACCACCAGCGTAATCCCGAGATGACAGCCAGGCTTTTTCGCGACACCTGCGAGCAGCATGGTTTGAGATGTCTGTGCCAGGAGCTGGTGAACTGGCGGGGCCGGCGGCTGATCGATTGCTTTTCCACGGTCGCCCGCATGGAGTCGAAATGGAAAGCAGCGGCGCGTCCATTCCACAACCATAACTTCATGCTGGAGGCGCAATTGATTCGACGCCGCTCGCAGAATTATCCAAGAATCTCTGCGACTTCATGAACATCTGGGCCGGCACTTCAGGCTTTCAGTACTCGGAGTGGAAGGGGACATTCTACCCGGAGGATTTGTCCACGGCGAAAATGCTGCCGTATTACGCGGAACGGCTCTCGACGACGGAGGTCAATTACACCTTCCGCAGGATTCCGAGCGCGAAGACCATTCAAGGTTGGTGGGATGCGACCCCGGAGCGTTTCAAGTTCAGCCTGAAAGCGCCGCAGAAGGTCACGCATTTCGCGAAGCTGAGGAATTGCGGCGATACCTTGCGTTACTTCTATCAAGTCATCTCCGACCTGGAGGCGAAGCTGGGCGTGGTGCTTTTTCAATTGCCGCCCGCCTTTAAGAAAGATGCGCCGCTTCTGGGTGCTTTTCTCGATGACGTTCCGCCCGGAATGCGCGCCGCCTTCGAATTTCGGCACGATTCCTGGTTCGACGACGAAATCTTCGCGCTCCTGAGGAGCAAGAACATCGCGCTCTGCCTCGCGGACAGTGAAACGCTCGCCACCCCGATTGTCGCAACCGCTGATTACGGCTATCTGCGTTTGCGGCGCGAAGATTACCAGGCTGCGGATGTCGTCCGCTGGGCGGAGACGATTAAAGCGCAGAAAAGCGGCTGGTCAGACGCTTTCGTCTACTTCAAGCACGAAGAAAGTGGGATCGGCCCGAAGCTGGCCACGCAGCTCCGGGAGCTTCTGGGAGAGACTCTCTCCTAGGCCGCGGCCCGTCGCTTCTGTTTGACCAGCGTGGAGGTGGAACGGCTGGTGGGCCGGCTGCCATTTCGCTTTGGCTTGACCGATTGGTTTCGATTCAGGCTTTCCTGAAGCACCTTTACGAGATCGACCACGTTAGTTGCCCTCACCGCCGGCGCGGGCTTGCCGGCCACCTCCTTGTGCTGCGCTTTCTGCTCGATCATTTCCATGACCGCTGTCCGGTATTCGTCGCGATACTTTTCCGGCTCCCAGGGAACGGACATGCTTTCAATGAGCGATTGCGCCATCTTCAATTCCTTTTCGGTAATCGCGCTCACCGGCCCGTTTTTTAACTCCTCGGGACTTAGAATTTCGGACGCGAAGTGCATCAGCTCGAGAATCAAAAACAACCCGTCGGGTTTGACCGAAGCGAGATGCTCGCGATTGCTGATAACCACCTTCGCCACCCCAATCTTGCCCGTGCCGCTCAGCGCCCGGTGCAGCAGCGCGTAAGCTTTCTCGCCGCCTTTTTGCGGCTCCAGGAAATAAGGCTTGTAGAAGAACTTTGGATCGACCTGGCCCAGATCCACGAAATCAGTGATGTCGATCGAATGAGTGGACTCGATCTTCACCTTGGCGAAGTCCTCTTCCTTTAGCACCACATATTGGCCCCGCTCGTACTCGAAACCCTTCACGATCTGGTCCGCGGAGACCTCTTTCGAATCTGCTTCCGCGACCTTTTTGTATTTGATTGGGCTAAGATCGCTGGCCCGGAGTTGCCGGAAGCTGAGCTTCTCTTCCTTGGTCGCCGGGTAAACGGCAATGGGGATGTAAACAAGACCGAAGCTGATGCTACCTTTCCAAATCGCACGCATGGTAGGGCGATCTTAACAACACGGGACGCGTTGTGTCAACCGGCTCAACATCTTGTGCAAGTAGCGTGCCTCATCCGGCGTAATTTCAGTTGCCTTGAATCCACTCTGTCGGAATCATGCCGCCGCGCAGTTTATTCTTGCAGTTGCGGCGGTAAATCTGGCAAAGCTCGCGTCGACGAACCGCGGGACGCCGGCGCCAGTGGAGCGACGGGACCGCGGATTTCTTAACCACGGCACATCTTATGACGGGAAAACCACCACCAGGACAAACCGCAGGCAAGGCTCAATCGGGACCGCCAGGGCAGGGGCCTCAGCCCTCCGGCTCCGGTAAAGCGCCGAGCGGGAGAGGGGTCCAGGGAATGCCGCCAGGAGCCGAGGAGGAAGAGGTAAAACTCAGCGACGTGCGGTGGGGTGTGATCTTCCGCATGGGCTGGAAGATGGTCTCCTATTGCAAGTATCTCGCGCTCATTTATTGCCTGATGACGCTCCTCCAAAACGGGATGAATCTCGGCGTTTCCCAGCTGATGGGAAAAATTACCCAGGAGCTGACCCGCTCGGCCGAAGGCGCGCCGCCGGCCGATTCGGCGTCCGCCGCCGCCGACGCCGACGCTACCGCGGCCCCAGCCTCACCGGCCGTGCCGCCGCAGACCGATCATACTCGCCTGATCTGGATTTGCATTCTGTGGGCGATCTTTGCCCTGGGCGCTCTCAGTTTGGGCATCCCGTTTCGCGCCATCTCGACCAAGCTGGACCTGACCATTTCCAACCGGCTCCGCAGCCGCCTTTTCGAACGGTTGCTGCGACAGGGTCCCGAGTTCTATCACACCCACGATCCTGGAGAGCTCAACGCCGTCGCCAACCAGTTTACGATCGAGGCGGCCATGACCTTGCGGCAGATCGCGGTGGACATGCTGCTCCAGATGGCCGTTCTCGGCGGCACCGTGGCGTTGCTTGTTTACAACTTTCAGATGAAGGGTCCGCCCCCGGTCCTTTTCGGCGTCGTGATTCCGCCGACGCTGATTCCGATCGCCATCGTGCTCTTCGCCTTCATTTCGCCCTACCTCACCGGGAAAATGGCTAACAGGGTGCGCAACGTCTCGAGCGACATGCAGGAAAAAATGCTCGCGCTCAACAGCCTCGTGACCGGCGCGATGCAATCGCCCGAGGAAATCCAGACGATGGAGGCCGAGCCGATTTTCGCGGCGAAGCACGACGCGCAGCTCGAGGCGCTCCTCAGGTCGCGCTTGAGATCCACCTTCACGATCGAGTCGGTCAACCTCGTCAACGGCCTGCCGAGCTGGTTCATCCAGGTGGTGATGCTTGCCTTCGGCGTTTTTGTGGCCATCCGTTCCGGCAACGCGGAGAGCGCGGGAAATGTCGTGGCGATTTTCCTCCTCACGCCGCTCCTGATGTCGCCGATTGGATCGCTCTCGGCGTATATTGTCATGGCAGGCAGCGCCTGGCCCCGGATTGAAACCGTCAACAAAATGCTCGAATCGCGCGCGAGCCGCGAAGAAAGCTCCGGCACGGTCACGGTGGATTCGGTGCCGCCGACGCTCGTCGCGGAAAATATTACCTTTTCCTACAAACCCGATTCGCGGCGCATCTTTGAGGACGTTTCCTTCGAGCTGCCGCCGGGAAAAATCACCGGCTTCGTCGCCAAGATGGGGCAGGGGAAAACGACTTTTTTCAAGCTCGCGCTCCGCTTCTACGATCCCCAGCAAGGCCGTGTGCTCCTCGGCGGAACGCCGGTCAAGGACTACGCCCACGACAATCTCTACGATCACATTGCGATGATGTCGCAATTCCCCGCATTCTTTCACGACACGCTCCGGGCCAACATGAAAATGGCCAAGCCCGACGCGACCGATGAGGAGATCCGCGCCATCTGTGAGGAGACTGGAGTCTGGAAAGTGTTGCAGGCCGGCGTGGCTGGCAATCCACTGGATGCGGAGTTCGCGGCCGGCCGGCGGCTCTCCGGCGGGCAGAGAAAACTGCTGGCGCTCACCCGCTGCCTTCTCCGCAACCCCGCGGTTTTGTTCCTCGATGAGCCGACGGTCGGGATGGATAACCAGGAGAAATTCGGGATCCTTGGGATGATCCGCCAGGCGGCCAAGAACCACACCGTCATGGTGGTGGATCACGATCTGCGCTGGTTGCTGCCTTTCTGCGATTATTTCCTTGTCCTGAACGAAGGGAGAATCGCCGAGCGCGGGACAGGCGACGAACTGCTCGCGAAACGCGGTTTATTTTACGATCTCTACCATGCGGACGGCGCCCAGCCCGCCGAACCCCCCGTTCCGGCCGCCCGCGCCTAGGCCCGGTTTCCCCCCGCAATGCCAAAGATAACTCGCAAAATCTCCAACCTGATCAGTCTAACAAGAACAACGACGCGGAGGCAAAGGCTTGTCGCGCCGGAGGAAATCAGTAAAGATTTGCCGCCAGATCGAGTGATGTGGCGGTAAAGTAAAACAACGAACAAAACGAAAGGACAGTAAGTTTATGGCAGACGAAAAAGCAGGCAAGAAGCCCGAGACAGAAGGCGGATCCGGCGCGGAAAAAGGTGCGGACGCCAGTGAAGCGGGTGGTCGCGGAAGGAAGTTGCTTTACACGTGCTTTGCAGACGGTGCTGGCAACTACGTCGAGGCCAGTTGGACCTGGTTCACGTGCTGGCGCTGCGGCGCGTTGAATTACATGTAAGCCTTTGGGCTGACAGGAAGCGCAGGATTTCCACATCCTGCGCTTCCATCTTTTTATGGAGGCTGCATCCCAGGATGCAGCCTTCGTTGTTAACAGGTGCGGTGCGGTACGTCGGCTGGCCGGTGAAAGTCTGGCGATCTCCCCGAACGTTTTCGATTTTTTCGCATTACCCGTTTTTAGCTTGCCCTCACCGCTTCGGGTCGTAGGATCGTTCTCATGTTAAACCCTCGTCAGTTCATCCGTGCTCTAGCAGCACTGTCGGCCGGAATCCTCTCCGGATTTGTTTCCCTTACTGCGTTGGCGGCTCCCCCCGCCGGCGTACTTGATAGCACCCACGCAAACGTCCAGGCTGTCATGGCAGTTCAGCAGGACGTCACCGCGGATTGGATGCGGCAGCCGGAAATCCTGGGCACCGCGGTTGGGATCGATGATTCTGGCAACACCACGTTGCTGGTTTACGTCGATCAGGAATCCAGCAAAGCCGGTGAAGCGGTTCGTAACCTTCCGCGCGACGTTCGTGGCGTCGGAGTGCGAGTGCAGATGACAGACAAATTCCGCGCCATGGCCCCACCCGGCAGCGGCGTCAACCATAAGGCGATACAAACTCCGCCCATTCAACTCGGGACCTCGGGCGGCTGGCGCTACGATCTTGCCAATGGTTTTTGCTGCGGCGGCACGCTCGGATCTCTGGTCTCCATTGGTGGCGTCCAGCACATTCTCAGCAATTACCACGTGCTCGAAGCCGACATCGTTTCCGGCGGTAACAGCCGCGTCGCGCAAACGGGCGACCCGGTAATTCAGCCAGGTCTCATTGACGTAAATTGCAATGCCGCTGCCGCGCAGGACGTGGCAACTCTGGTAAAGAGAAGCTCTCTCCCCGCCAGCAATGTCGATTGCGCGATCGCGGCCGTAATTCCCGGCCAGGTCCGGGCTGACGGCGCCATCCTTGAGATCGGGACGATCTCATCGCAGACCATCGCCGCCTCGTTGAACCAACCCGTGAAAAAGAGCGGCCGCACCACCGGCCTGACCCGCGCCAAGGTCACTGGCCTGAACGCGACGGTCAGCATCACCTACGAGAACGAATGCGCGGGGGGCACTGCTTTCACGAAAACATTCACCGGACAAATCGTGACCTCCAATAACGGAAGCAAGTTTCTGGCTGGCGGCGACTCCGGTTCGCTCATGGTGCAGGACGTGGCGACCAATCCTCGCGCGATAGGCTTGCTCTTCGCGGGTAGCAGCAGTACCGCGATCGCAAATCCGATCGGCCAGGTCCTGAGCTTTCTCGGCGCGACGATGGTCGGCACGCCGTAATCTATCCGAGTGAAGTTTCGAAGCACCCGTTCGCCTTGAGCGAACGGGTGCTTTCGTTTTGGCGGATTGCTATGAAATTGCCTGATGCATCCAGACCGATTGCCTTGGGCGATATGTCTCATTTGTCTGGTGGGCGTAGCCTTCACCGCCGGTTGCGGAGAACACATGGCACAGAATAATTCGCCTTCGCCGCAGCGCGACATCAACGCCGTCTTGCGCGATCACGACACGGAATTGCTCGCGATCCCCGGTGTCGTCGGCGTATATGTCGGGCTGCTCGAAGATGGAAAGACGCCTTGTTTGTAAGTCATGCTCGCACGCAAGACGGCGGAAACTGAACGCGCGATACCCAAGACGCTTGAAGGCTATCCCGTCGTTTCCGAAGTAACCGGAGAAATCCGGCCGATGGGTAATCCGTGAGTCGCCGGGCGTAGTCCATCTGCGTTTGACCACGATGCCCGACTATGAACCCACGTCGCGTCGCCCGATCGCGGATGCTTTTCGCCGAACAGCGCAAGGTGCGACACGATTGTGCGTTAGATGCCAGATTCATCCCGACACGATTTCTTATCTTTCCGTCTTCGCAGCTGTGCTGGCAGCCGTTTGCTTTTGGAAATCGGGCCAGCATCTCTGGCTTCTCTTTCTTGCCCCGCTTTTTTGCTACGTGCGGCTCTGGTGCAACATGCTCGACGGCATGGTCGCTCTCGCTTCCGGCAAGGCGAGCTGGCGCGGCGAGATTCTCAACGACCTGCCGGACCGCATTTCGGACGTCTTGATTTTTGCCGGCGCCGCCCACAGCGGTTGGATGAATCCAATCATCGGCTACTGGGCCGCTATCTTCGCTCTTCTGACGGCGTACGCGGGGATGTTTGGACAAGCAGTTGGCGTCCAGCGTGAATTCAGCGGAGTCATGTCGAAGCCATGGCGCATGGTGGCCTTGCACGCGGGGGCCTGGATCACGCTTGGCTGCCTTTGGTGGAATGGAGGAGCGATTCGATTCGCAGCCTTGACGGTTCTCGACTGGGCCTGCCTTATTGTCGTCGCGGGCTGTTTGCAGACGATGATCATCCGATTGAGACGAATCATGGCGGCGTTGCGGGCAAAGTCTGCCGCTAATTAATGTCGCCACACCACGCGCTTCACGACCCCGTCTTTCAGGCGTACCTGCGCATCATCCTGGGTTCGCTGGCAGCGGGAGGAATTGTGCTCGGCGTTCTGCAATGGGGGTTGAAAAAGCAACTCGGTCCGATCTGGAGCACCTACCGATCGTGGCTCGTCCTCGCTCCGATCGGTCTGGCCGTGATCTTCGCCGGCCGCATCCCCACGATCGTCGGCGTCACGCTCTTGGCGATCTTCGGCTTCAAGGAATTTGCGCGCGTTTCGGGATTGTATCGCGACTGGTGGATGGTCGGGGCGGTTTATGCCGGCATCCTGACCGTCGGCGCGGCCTCATTGATGCCACATCCGCGGGGCGAGGAACCGGGCGCCGGCTGGTACGGATTTTTTGTGGCGGTGCCGGTCTTTGCCATCGCCCTCATTCTGATCGTGCCGATCCTGCGCAACCGCGCGCGGGGCGAGTTGCAACGGATGTCGTTAGGCATCGTCGGGTTTGTTTACATCGGCTGGATGTTCGGGCATCTGGGCTTTCTCGCGAATGCGGTGAACGCTTACGGCTATCTGCTGTATGTGATCTTCGCCACGGAGTTGAACGATGTGGCGGCCTTCACTTTCGGGCGTCTCTTCGGCCGGCATCCGCTCCGCAGTGAAATCAGCCCGAACAAAACCTGGGAAGGCGCCTTGGGCGCGCTGGCGGTTTCCATGATCCTGCCCTGGTTGTTGCGTTTTTCGTTCCCGGAATTTGGGCCGTGGCAATTGATCCTGGCCGGCTTGATCGTTGGCATCGGCGGCCAGCTTGGGGACCTTTCCATCAGCGTGATCAAACGTGACATTGGGACGAAAGATATGGGAGGTTTGATCCCTGGACACGGAGGCATTCTCGATCGGATCGACAGTTTGATTTACGTCGCGCCGCTCTTCCTGCATATGGCCGGCTACTACCACGCGCTGCGATGAAGAAATGGCAATACGAACCCGCGGCCGACCTCGATCAAACAGTGGTCGAACGGCTCCGGAATTTTCCTCGCGAACCGGACATGCTCATCTACGGCTTGCGATCTCTCGTGGCGCTGATTATCCGGGCGCTTCTGCGAATCTACTGCCGCTTCGAAATCGTCGGAGAAGAACACTTGCGCAGCAATCGCTCCTTTGTGCTCGTCGCAAATCATTCCAGCCATCTCGACACCGTATGCCTTCTGGCAGGGTTGCCGCTGCGCCGGTTGCATCGGGCGTTCCCAGCCGCGGCGGCGGATTATTTTTTCAAGAGCGTCCCGCGTACCTGGATCGCAACGGTAGTGGTGAACGCATTGCCCTTCGCGCGACAGACCAACATCCGCCAAAGCCTGGCCATTTGCGCTGAGCTCCTGGCGAATGCCGGCAACGTCTTGATCATTTTTCCCGAAGGGACCCGCTCCACCACCGGGGAACTCCAGGAATTCAAGGGCGGCATTGGTGCGCTCGTGGCCGGATGCGATGTTCCGGTTCTTCCTTGTTATTTGGACGGCGCTTTCCGTGCCTGGCCGAAAGGCAACCATCTGCCGCGCCCTCGAAAGGTTCGCCTCATCATCGGCGCGCCGCGCAACTACGCTTCGGTCCCGCCGGACAAGACCGCCAGTGCCGCGATCGCCCTGGAACTTCACGATGCCGTAGGGCAACTAGCGCTCCACCATGCAAGCCGCTGAAGAAACAATGGTGAGCTGGGACGGCGCGGAGCTTTTCTACCGCGCGTGGATTCCGGCTGGGGCAACGGAGCGGGCGTTGCTGCTCTTCCATCGCGGCCACGAGCATTCCGGTCGCTGGTCGGAAGTAGTGGACATGCTGGGTCTGCCAGACGTGGCGATTTTCGCTTGGGATGCGCGGGGCCACGGCCGCTCGCCAGGCGAGCGAGGGTCCGCGGAGAACTTCGGGGCGATGGTGAAGGACGTGGATGCGTTCGTGCGGCATATCGTCGATCGCCATGGTTTCGCGCTGGAGAACATGATTGTACTTGCTCACAGCGTCGGCGCGGTCTCGGTCGCGGCCTGGGTCCATGATTACGCGCCGCCCATCCGTGCGATGATTCTCGCGACCCCGGCCTTTCGCGTTCGGCTTTACGTCCCGTTCGCCATTCCGTCGCTCCGGCTAAAACAAAAATTCCTCGGGCCCGGCTTTGTGAAGAGCTACGTGAAAGCGAAAATGCTCACGCACGATCCCGTGCAAGCCGCGCTTTACGCGGCCGATCCTCTGATTTTCCGCCAGATCGCTGTGAATGTGTTGATCGATCTGCATGACGCCGGTACCCGTCTGCTGGCCGATGCGGGCGCGATCAATGTGCCGACCCTCATGCTTTCCGCCGGCCGGGATTGGGTGGTCAGCCTGGAAGCGGAACGCGAATTCTTCAACGGCCTCTCCTCGTCCGTGAAGCGGATGCACGTTTTCCCGGCCGCATTTCACGCGATTTTTCACGAGAAGGAACGAGCGCAGGTCGTGGAACGCGCCCGCGATTTTATCCTGGAACGGTTCGCCGAGCAGCGGTCGGCTCCATCCCTGCTCAACGCCGACAAGTTCGGCTACACCTGGGAGGAATACGAGCGGCTGAAATTGCGTGGCGCCCCGCAGTTTGCCGTGGTTCGCGCCGCCATGAAAACCGGCGGGCGGTTGAGTAAAGGGATCGATCTGGGCTGGCGCAGCGGTTTCGATTCCGGACTCACTCTCGATTACGTCTACGAAAACAAAGCGCAGGGAGCGACGAGGCTCGGCCGTTTCATCGACCACGGATATCTGAACAGCATCGGCTGGCGCGGCATTCGGCAGCGTAAAAAGAACCTCACGAAAATTCTGTGGAACGCGATCAAAAAAACGCACGCGGAGGGGCGCCCGGTGCGCATCGTCGATATCGCGGCGGGTGGGGGGCGATACCTTCTCGAAACCATGCGGGCCTTGCCGGAAATTCCGATGACGGCTCTCCTGCGCGATTACAAACAGGAAAACGTCGATGCGGCCACCCGTCTTGCGCAGGACTTCGGCTTGTCGAATGTTACCGTCACTTCCGGGGACGCCTTCGATCGAACGTCTCTGGCCGGCCTTGAGCCGCGTCCGACCATCGGCATCGTCTCAGGATTGTTCGAACTGTTCTCGTCGAATGAACGCGTCCTGACCTCGCTGCGCGGATTGGCGGACGCGATCGAAGCCGGCGGTTATCTCCTTTACACGAACCAGCCCTGGCATCCGCAGGTGGAATTTATCGCCCGCGTCCTGCGCAATCGCGAAGGCGAACCCTGGATCATGCGACGCCGGACCACGGCCGAGATGGACGAATTGGTCCGCAACGCGGGATTCGAGAAAATCACGATGGAAGTGGACGAATGGGGAATCTTTACGGTCTCGATTGCGCGCCGTCTGACTGCGTGATTTCATCGAGATCGATTTCTTTGCGCGCAAAGGCTCTCGGAGCGTCCGTAGGACTCTCGGTCCTGTTCCTGATCGTCTACGGCTGGTGCAATTGGATTACCGCGCAACGCCCGGACGTCGGCACGCTCTACTTCGAATGGGAACGCCTCATTCCATTCGTGCCGCTGATGATCGTTCCCTACATGTCGATCGATCTCTTCTTCGTCGCGGCGCCATTCCTTTGCCGCAGTGAACGGGAATTGGCGGCATTTTCCAAACGCATCGTCACGACGATCGTCATCGCGGGAATCTGCTTTCTCCTGTTTCCACTTCGCTTTGCCTTCCCGCGCCCGCACGCCAGCGGTTGGCTCGGCCTAATCTTTGATTGGTTTCAGGCGATGGACAAGCCGTTCAACCTCCTCCCTTCGCTCCACATCGCGTTCCGGACGATCCTGGCCCAGCATTATCACCGGCATACCCGCGGCGTTTTGCGCAGTGCCTCCAATTTCTGGTTCGTCCTGGTCGGCCTCTCGACTCTCCTTACCTACCAGCACCATTTCATGGACGTGGTCGCCGGCTTTGCGCTCGGCGTCGGCTGCATCTACTTCATCCGCGAGTCCGTGCCGGAACTTCCCGTGACCGGGAACCGGCGCATCGGCTTCTACTACGCCATCGGTGCGCTAATGCTGGCTTGTCTGGCCGTCGAGTTTTGGCCGTGGGGTGCGTTGCTGCTCTGGCCAATCATGGCCTTGCTCATTGTGGCGGCTGCCTACTTTGGGGCGGGTCCGGTAATTTTCCGCAAGGAGAATGGGCGGCTGCATTGGAGTGCTAAACTGGTTTTGGGCCCAACTCTGTTGGGCCAGCACGCCTCGCTCCTCTACTATCGCCGGCGGTGCCGGCCCTGGGACCAGGTGACGCCGCACGTCTGGATTGGGCGTACGCTCAACCGCGGCGAAGCTGCCGCCGCCGTGAGTCTTGGCGTAACAGCTGTTCTCGATCTTGCCGCGGAATTTTCCGAAGTGAAGCCGTTCCGCAGCGTGACGTATCGCAATATTCCCATTCTCGATCTCACCGCTCCGAGCGTCGATCAACTGCGGGAGATGGCGTCATTCATCGACCACGAATCGCAGCAAGGGATCGTCTACGTTCATTGCAAGATCGGCTATTCGCGCACCGCGGCAGCAGCGGCCGCTTTTTTGCTTCAAACCGGAAAGGCGAACGGTGTCGAGGAAGCTATCGAGCTCCTGCGCCAGGTTAGGCCTCCTATTGTTGTGCGGGCCGAAATCGCAGCCGCTCTGTCCGAATTCGCGAACGCCGTCTGCGCGGCTCGGGATGACAAGGCGTAGCAGTTCTTCCGACTGGGGCGCCATTTCTCCTCGCCTCAGCGAAACGCTCCTCCATAATCGCCTCGCTTATGAAATATACCGATCTGATTCAGCTCTATTTTGAACGCACCACCGCGCTGCAAAATTATTGGACGCTTTACGTTGTCATCGTCGGCGGCTTGCTCGCGTTTTCGTCGCTGCGCAAACAACCGGCGGCCCTCACTACTTTGATTGTCACGCTCCTTTTCGGTTTGTTTGCCTACGAAAACCTGGATGCAATCAAGGCCACGACGGTGCAGCGTCATGCCGCGCTCGCCGCCATCAAGCAATCTGATGCCGGCTCGACCGCCCCAGAAATCAAGCCCGTCCGCGACCTGCTCGAGCCAACGCTGAATCCCGCGACGGAAAGCTCCGCCCGAAACACCCATCTCGTAAGCGACCTGCTCACGATCGCAGGGCTGTGGGCGATGGAATTGCGCAGACGGAAAAACTCGGATTCGTCGGCGATTGCCAGTTAGTCGTCTCGCGCCCTTGCTGCTTTTGCGGAGGGTATCTGCTTCCGCGCACGTCCCATTCCCTGGCGCATGTGTTAACACGGACTTGTAGAAGCACGCCACGCGGCCATGCGGCCAGGTCCGCTTCAACTCGTTCCCATTAACACCGGCCTTCAGGCCGGTGTGTTTCGCGGAAGGGGCCGGTAGCCGTTTCAACGGCTTCCCTTCGCGGCTACTGCCCGATCGGAACGACTATACACGATCGCAAAGCCGTTAAAACGGCTGAGCTACCCGCGAGTAGGCGCGCCACCGGCCTGAAGGCCGGTGTTAACGGCAACGAGGCGAAGGCCGGGGTTAACGGCAACGAGCTGAAGGCCGGTGTCAACGGCAACGAGCTGAAGGCCGGTGTTAACGGCAACGAGCTAAGGCCGGTGTCAACGCCAACGAGCTGAAGGCCGGTGTCAACGCCAACGAGCCGAAGGCCGGTGTTAACGGCAACGAGCCGAAGGCCGGGTTAACGCCAACGAGCTGAAGGCCGCTTTCAACTCGCCGTCCTCGCTTCTCTGTCGCAGAATACGGCATGTTCAAGACCCGCTATCCGATCCCTGGAGAACCTCCGGGAGTGCTCAAGCCGCGTGCTGAACAGGCGGCGCACCCGTCCGTCATCACCCTGATCGAGTATGACAAAGCGCATCTCGAAGAGCGCGCGATCAAGAACAAAGACGAGCTCCTGCCCTACATGGACAACCAGCGCATCACCTGGATCAACATCGACGGACTGGGGGATATCGACGTTCTTAAGACACTCGGATCGACGTTTAACCTTCATCCTCTCGCACTCGAAGACGTTCTCGCGACCGGCCAGCGCCCCAAGATGGAGCAGTATGACGGCTACCTTTTCATCATCGCGCAGATGCTCTACCTGAATAAGAAAAAGCAAATGTGCGGCGAACAGGTCAGCATGTTTCTCGGCAAGAATTTCCTCATTACGCTTCAGGAAGAAGGCGACTTCGATGTCTTCGAACCGGTGCGTGCCCGCATCCGCGCCGCCAACGGCTCCATCCGCAAACAGGGCGCCGACTACCTCGCCTATGCGTTGCTCGATTCCATCGTCGATCATTATTACCCGGTCCTCGAGAGCGTCGGCGCGTCGATCGAGCAGATCGAAGATGAGCTGGTCGATGTCTCCCTGAAGGATCCGGTGCGCGATCTTCACCGCTACAAGAGGACGCTCTCACAAATCCGCCGCTTTATCTGGCCGGTCCGCGACGTGGTCAACTCGATGATGCACGAGGAGACCGGCCTCGTGAGTAAGGGGACAAAGGTTTATCTGCGCGATTGCTACGATCACACGGTGCAACTGATGGACCTGGTCGAAAGCTATCGCGACGTGCTCTCCGGGTTGATGGAATTGTATCTTTCCAGCGTGGGCATTCGAACCAACCAGATCATGAAGGTCCTCACCGTCATCTCTTCCATCTTTATTCCGCTGACTTTTATTGTGGGTATCTACGGAATGAATTTCGCGCCGGAAGCGAATGGCAAGAAACTGCCTTGGAACATGCCGGAACTTTATCAGCCGTGGGGTTACGTCGCGGTGATGTTGCTCATGCTGGGCATTGCCATCTTCCAGATCCTTTATTTCAAGAAACGGCGCTGGCTCTGAAGCCGCGCTAGAGATTCATGCACGAAACCAAGGGCCTCCATCACGTGACGGCGATTGCCGGGCCGGCGCAGGAGAATCTCGATTTCTATGCCGGCGTGCTCGGCTTGCGGCTCGTGAAAAAAAGTGTGAACCAGGATGATCCCGGCACTTATCATTTATTCTACGCCGACGCCGAAGGACACCCGGGAACCGACCTGACTTTTTTTCCCTGGGCCCAAATGGCGCCGGCCCGCGAAGGGTACGGTCTCAGCAGCGAAGTTTCGCTCGCCGTTCCGCCCGGCAGCTTGCACTTCTGGACCGGGCGCTTGGAGCGATACGGAGCCGCGATGGGTCCGGCGGAAGTGCGCTTCGGTCAGAATGCGCTGCCGTTCGCCGATCCGCATGGTTTGCGCATTGCCTTGGTCGAAAGCGAGGATTCGTTAGGCCGGACCTTCACTCCCTGGGACGGAAGTCCTGTCCCGGTCGAACATCAGATCCGCGGCCTCGAGGGCGCGCGGATGGTCGAGCGCGATCTCATAGTCACGACGTCATTCCTCTCGGATGCGATGGGTTTCACACACCTCGGCACGGAGAGTGGCTGGCATCGTTACGGCGTTAGCGGCGGGAAATCTGGCTCGTATGTCGATCTTCGCGAGGCGCCCACGGCAAACCGCGGCGCCTGGGGCACAGGCAGCGTTCATCACCTCGCGTGGCGGGTGGATGACGAAGCCCATCAACTGGAAGTGCGCACTCGCGTTCTCGAAGGAGGTGCGCATCCGACGCCAGTAATCAACCGGTTCTGGTTCAAGTCGGTCTATTTCAAGGAACCGGGTGGCGTCCTCTTCGAACTGGCGACCGAAGGCCCCGGTTTTGCCGTCGATGAAGATCGCGCGCATCTGGGCGAATCGCTCGTGCTGCCGCCGTGGCTCGAACCGAATCGCGCCGAAATCGAAGGGGCACTTCCGAAACTGACGAAACCGTCCGAATATTGAGTAAGCCTCAAGGAGGGGCGCTTTCCAAACCGCCCGCCTTCCCACGGCGGTTTGTAAACCGCCGCTCCTTGAAGATTTCACCGCGGCGGCGCTTGAGAATCAATCGATCGCTCTTTCTTCAACACGCCGTCAAAGAACTCGACGATCCGTGTCTGCCGGCGCAGGCGGAGCAGGGGATCGCTCAACATGTGCGTCCCCAGCAGCGGGAGAAAATTGAAAGGCTTGCCCGCCGTAAAGAGCGCGTCGGAAAGTTGCATGGAATGCTGGGCGTAGACGTTGTCGTCTGTGAGGCCGTGTATGAGCAAAATCGGCCGAAGTAATTCGCTAGTATAAGTAAGAACATTGCTAACCCTATATCCTTCGGCATTTTGAGATGGTAGTCCAAGGTATCGCTCCGTGTAATGCGTGTCGTAATTTTCCCATGTCACCACGGGAGCGCCGATGATGCCGCATTGAAAAATCTCAGGTTTCCGCATCACCGCCATCGCCGAAAAATATCCACCGAAAGACCAGCCGACAACACCCACGCGCTTGAGATCCATCGCCGGCTCGTGTTTCGCCAACGCCTGCAAACCCGCGATCTGGTCAGCCAGGGCGGCGTCGATCAGATTTCCGCGGATCGCGCGCTCCCACTCTCGGCCGTGACCCGGCGTGCCTCGCCCGTCGATCGCCACCACGATGTAACCCCGGTTCGCCATCCATTGGTCGATCATGTAGCGATCCGGCTGCGCGAGCACCTGCTTGTGTGAGGGGCCCGCATACACATCCAGGATGACCGGATAGCGCCCGGCCTTGTTGAAATCGCCCGGGCGGACGATGGCCGCATCCATTGGGCGGGGGCCGGCAGTGCGCGTCAACTCAACCGCCGGCAGGGAAGAGGGCCGCTCCGCGACCGACGGGAGCATGCCGAGCTTGCCGCCATCGGAAGACCGGAGCAGCTCCCAGCCGGCGCGGCCGTCGAGCAAATCGAAGCGATGGAGAAAGTTTTCCTTGGCTTCGCCGAAGACCGCGTCATGACGTCCCCGCTCGGAGGTAAGCCGCCGGCCTTCCCCTGGCTGGTCGAGGGCGAAACGAAAGAGATGACGTTCACGGGGATCAGGCCCGCCGGCTACCACGATCGAACGCTCCGCTTCGTTGAGATCGATGAGTTGGTCGAAACCAAAAGTCGTTGGCGTGATCGGACGCAGGAGCGCGCCATCGGCCGAATGCAGCTCGATCTGCCACGTCCCGTTGCGTTCTGTCGTCCAAAGAAACTCCCGCCCGTTTTTCAGCCACACCGGCATCGGCTTGCGATCGAGATTCAGCCAGGCTGCATCCTTCTCACGCAGCAACTCGCGGGTGGCCCCGGATTGCGGGTCGACCGCGAGCAGGATCTCGTCCTGTTGCGCCCGATTTTGCACCAGCACGCAAAGCGGGGCGCCGGTCTCCTTCCAAATGACGCGGGCGAGGTAGGGATAATTCTCGCGATCCCACTCCACCCAGCGCGTCGCTCCGCGGGAGCGGGCCACGAGACCGAGCCGGACCCTGGCGTTGTTCGTGCCGGCGCGCGGATAGAAATTCCTGGCTGGCGTTGCTTCCGGGTGCAACGGATCGGCGATAAAGCGGCTCTCCACGCCGCTGTTGTCGGTCTCCTGGTAAGCCAGCCATTGCGAATCCGGCGACCACCAGAATCCTTCGTGGCGACCCATCTCCTCCTGCGCGACGAACTCCGCCACTCCATGCTGGAGCGTCTCGGTTGCGCCAGAGGTGACGGCAACATCGGCTCCCGTTTCCAGCTCGATGACGTGCAGCTCACCGCCCTTGACGGCTGCGACCGCGCGTCCATCCGGCGAAAAATGCGGGTCAATCCAGCTTTCACCCGGCAGCTCGATCACGCGCGAGTCCGCCCGGGTGATAACGGACAATTTGCTCGAAAGCGCGACGAGCAATTTGCTCCCGTCTTTCGACAACTCAAAACTGGTGAAGCCGCGCAAACTCTGCCGTGCGCGCTCGCGCCGGCTCCGTTCCTCCGCCGTAAGCGTCTCCTCCGCGCCCCGGAGCAATTTTTCCGGCGTCAGAATTTCGCGAAGCTTCGAATCGGCAATGGTGAATTCATAAAGGCGCAGCACCGGGTCGCGCGCCCCGCCCCGCAGGAAAACGACTGCTTTTCCATCCGGCGTGAACTGCGGCGAAACAGGCTGGCCTAACGAGTAATTACGCGTCTCGACCAGCTCGCGAAAATAACGCAGATCGGCCGGCTCGGGCTCGGCCGCGCCGGCGAACCCCGCGAGAAAAGTCCATGGAATGCACGCGAGCGCGAAGCGCCCCAAACGGAAATCAGCCGGTAGTCGCATCCAAACGTTTTCGGCCGGCGCGACTACTTTGCAAATGGGCGCGGCCGTAATCGGCCCGCGAAGCTGCCTAAAACTCCAGGGTTAGCCCTGATTCGCAAAAATCGAACTGAACCGGCTTCCCTTCTTCGCCGCCTTCCCACACGGCTTTGAACCACTGCTTGCACGCCTGGCTGTTGGTGGATTTGTTCCAAACGATAGTCTCGGTATCGCCGGGCTTGATCCCGTCACCGATGTCGAAGAATCCGTACGTCTCCCCATCTTCTGAGCACAACAATTTCGTGATCGTTTTCTCAGTGTTGTTGTGAACCTTGAAGGAGTAGTCCTCCCCCAGAGCAAAGGGAGAGACAAAGGCGACGGCGACAAATGCGCAAGCCACCAGAGCGGCTTTGCGGAGACGGTGTTGAAGTATCATAATGGTTTTTCGCTTGGTTGAAGATTGACCGATGTTTCCGAACATCTAGCGATTCGAAAAGCGGATGGCAATTCTCAAATGCTGGGCAATCCCCCGGCGCGTCCCAATCAGTAGACGCGGTAATCGACCACGCGCCAACGGGAGCCCTCGTGGCTAAGAATGACGCGCTCAGCCGCGAGCTTCTTGTGCTCGAAAGAGGTGCGGAAAAGAATGCTCTCGTAGCGGCCGTCGGGGGAGCCAGTCAATTTGCGCGTGAAGGCTGCGCCGATAAACACCCGCGAGACGACCTTCCCGAAAGGAACCCGCCGCCCTTCCATGGAACGAAGAAACTGAGCGTCGGTGGTCGAAGCCCGAAGACGTGCGGGCATTCCTTCATACGCTTGCGCGTAGTCGCCCGCGTCCACCAAACGAAGCCAGTGCAGGGCCGCGGCCCTGGTTTCTTTCTCGCGAACGCGCTTTTCCTCAAGCGATTTTGAGACTGACCGGTGCATCGCGCAGCCCTGAAAAGCAACGAGAAACAAGCACGTGAGAAGAGCGAGACCACGTTGCATGCACTCGAGGGTTTATCGAGTCGCGCCTGCCAGCGCAATTTCAAAAACGCGGACTTAATCGCCGGCGGATTCCAGGTCGATCGGCTTATCCAGCGCCGCCACTTTGAAGTAAGTGCCGATGAAGTAAGCCCGGGCGCCGTGATAGTGTTCGGTGTTTTTCCCTTCAAGCTTAACGATATGGCCATCGATAAAGGTGAACGTCAGCTCGCAAGGCTGCCGGTCTTCGCCCTCCTCGACCTGCTCTTTGTACATGGCCGCGTTGCGCTTTCGCGTGGCAACTCCTGTCAGCCCGCCCGTATGCAAGGTTGGGCCTCGCACGACGTTGATCGAGAAGGCAACGCCTTTCGGCGTTTCTTCTAATTTCAGCTCGCCGCCGTAGGAGTCTTGATACACTCCCGTGATTCCTTTTGGCAGGACTTCGTCGAACGCCGCTCGCAAGAATTCAGTGCGGCTTTTCGTAAGATCCGCCATCGCTTCCCAATAATCGGGGCTCTCCTTCAGGTCGCTCCCTTCAAATCCATTTTGCCGCGGCTGATCGGACGCAATGTAGTCGCGGTATTCGAGCCATTTTCGCTGGCGATCGCGCAGGTCTCTGAATTCGTTGGCGCGAAGTCTCTTGCGCAACGCGTCGAACGTCTTGCTCAACGCCGCGTCGGCCAGAGCGAAGCGGCGCTTCGCCTGATCAAGTTTGGCCGCGTCTTCTTGAGCGAACGCTGCCGGAATGGCGAAAAGGGTCAGGCCCGCGAAGAGCAGGACGGCGGCGCGGTTATTCTCTGGCATCCTCTTCATTTTTGCGCAATGACCGCCGTCGCTACCGAAGGCGGCAACGGATGCTGGCGGATCTCGCTGAAGCCGGCTTCCTTCAGCATGGCGTCCAGTTCGGAAAATGTGTAGGCGTCGCCGGCTGCGGTGGTGGCCAGCATCACCAGGCTGAAGCTGGCGGCTTCTGGAGGGGTCACACGGTCGGGATTGGGAACAAACTCGACCACGGCGACGCAGCCGCCGGGCCGGAGCGCTGGATAAACCTTTTTCAAAAAGGTGACGCACGCAGGCGGATCGAAGTGATGAAGAAAATTCGGAATGAGCACGATATCGTAGTCGCCTCCAAGATCGACCTCGAACGCGCTCCCCTCGATTGTGCTGAACCGATTCGCCAGCCCCGCGGCTTTCGCGTTCTCGCGAGCCACTGCAAGCACCGGCGCCCAATCGACCGCCACGACCTGCGTGCGCGGATTCTTTTGCGCGACGGCAATTCCGTAGACCCCGTGCCCAGCGGCAATATCGAGAATTCGCGACGGCCGGCTGGCATCCAGGGGAAGTAATTCAGCCAGCGCTTGCGCCGGTGGAATCATCATTGGCGCCATGCCTCGGGCAAAATCGATCCAGACCGGATGTTCGGGCGCCATCGTGCCTTCCGGGGATTGAGCGGTCCCACCCTTGCGGACCGCGGCGGCCAGTTCGTCGAACGCACCTTTGATCGCCGGAGAAAGAAGAAACGCCGCGGCTGCTCCCGCGTAGGCCGGTGATTTTTCGTCGAGAAATACAGCCGAGTCGCGAGTGAGAGAATAGCGCCCCTCGATCTTTTCGAGAAAACCGAGGATCGTCAGATAGTCGGCCAGGATGCGGATTCCCCGCTCGGCGGCGCTGCACCGCGCAGCCAATTCCGCAGCCGTCGCTCCTGGCTGGCCGATCGCGGTAAAGAGTTTCAGTTCCAACGCCCCTTTGAGCGCCGCCGTATTTTGATACGCGGTCAGAGTGTCGAAAAATAGAATAGGAGAGGGCGGCTCGGACGCGTTCATTCAGTCAGTTATTAATGGGGGTAAGGATTGTCAATTGGCGGCGTGTTTTCAGAAACGGGCAAGCGCTTGGATGGATTAGGCGCCCCGCACGCGATGCCAGGAAAATGACGGCGCAGCCGCTCCAAAAAAAACATCGCGCGGTCCCGCAGCTGCGGGACCCGATCCACCTGATGGACTATTTGCTCTTTGTCCGAACAATGACCGCGGCGACGTCCTCCGCATCAACCGCGGCGTCGAAAAACTCCGCCCCCGTCAACTGCGAAAGGTGCACGAGCTTGATTCCGATCTTCTCGACCTTGCCGGCGATCTTCTCACCGGATTTCATTCGCAGTTCGACCACTTGGCCGATGTTCTTCTGGATAATGCTCAGGATCGTGTCGCTGGCTTGTAAATCGATTTTGCCTTGCGCGAACAATTGGGAGCAACCAAGGACAAAAGTCAGGACAATAACGAGCGATGAGCGTTTCATAACTGCATCTTCTGCCGAAGAATCGGGCGATTTGCCAGTGAATATTTGGACCAACGCACAGGCGCTTGGCACAAACGTCTCTCCAACTAAAGTCAACTTATGACATCGATCGCCGAGAACCTGGAGCGGGTGCAATCGCAGGTTACGGACGCGGCCAGAAAAAGCGGCCGTTCACCGGACGAAATCGTGCTGGTGGCGATTTCTAAAACACACGAAGCCGAAAAGATTCGGGCCGCGCTCGACACTGGACACGAGATTTTTGGCGAGAGCCGGGTCCAGGAGGCGCGCGCGAAAATACCGCTCCTGCCTTCCAGCGCCCGCTGGCATTTCGTCGGCCGGCTCCAGAAAAACAAAATCCGCCACGCCCTTCCGCTTTTCGAACTTTTTCACAGCGTCGATTCCCTCGCCTTGGCTCGCGACATGAATCGCATCGCCGAAGAAGTGGGACTGCACCCGCGCGTCCTGCTTGAAGTGAACGTAGCAGGCGAGGGGAGCAAGATCGGCTTTGCGCCTGATTCGCTCCGCGCGGAGATGGAAACGCTTCTCCAGCTTCCACGCCTGAACGTCGAGGGCTTGATGACGATTCCGCCCCTCGCTCCGGAGGCCGAAGCGTCGCGCAAATTTTTCGTCGCCTTGCGTGAACTCCGCGACCAGTTGGCGGCGCAGTTCCAGGTCAATCTGCCGCAGCTTTCGATGGGCATGAGCGACGATTTTCCGGTCGCGATCGAAGAAGGAGCCACCCTGGTGCGGGTCGGCACCGCGATCTTTGGCAAGCGAACGCCGGCGAGACTCCGGATCGAAAGCCCCGGTGACATTTGAAAGCGAATTATGCGACTTGAGCCCAAAAACATTCAGCTCATAGGTAGTGAGCTGGCGGTGCAGTGGAATGACGGCGACGAATCGTATTTCGCGCTCGAACGTCTGCGCCGTGCCTGCCCGTGTGCTTCTTGCGGCGGGGAGCCGGATGTGCTGGGGAATATCGAGCGGCCGAACGTAAGTTACACGGACGCCAGTTTTGAGCTGCTCGGCTGGGAGCTCATCGGCGGTTATGCAATCCAGCCGCGGTGGCGTGACGGCCATAGCACCGGCCTTTACTCCTTTCAGTATTTGCGGCGGCTCGCCGCTTCTCCTTTTTCGTAATCGTGCTCGTGCTCCTGCTCGTGCTCGACGGGAGTGTGGATCGATTATGATTACGAGCACGAGCACGAAGAAGGGGTTGACGCATCTGATAGGCTCTCGTTTCCCATGCCTCGAACGGTCAAAGCGTCGCTCCTGTTTTTCTTCCTATCGTTGTGCGCCGCGGCGGTTTTCGTCACCGATCATGTCCGCCTGAATGTTCTGCCGCCGGCGCCGCGCAAGTTTCCCGGCCAGGGAGGGGCGCTTTCCAAACCGCCCTCGAAAAAAACGGCGGTCTCGAGACCGCCGCTCCTTGTGAAGGCTAGCCCGCCGCTACCGAGGAACGGTCACTCGTAACAACGAAACATTCTCGCTTACCGGTCGCACCGCGCGATCCTCCAATTGCCCCGGCACCAGAAAAAAATCCCCCGGCTTGAATGCGACTCCGGCGCACTCGAGCGCGCCCGTCAGGCAAACGACCACGGCGAAGCTCCCATTCGGCGCAACGTCGCGCTTTTCGTCCAAGAGCCATTTTTCGACTTCGAAAATCGAATCTCTGACAAATGATTCGCTCTCCGGTCTGACTAACGCTGGTTCCCGATCGCTGAAGTCGATGCACTGCAACGCCTCCGCGATATGCATCTTTCTCTCCGCGCCGCCTTTCTTCCCCCGATCCCAATCGTAAACCCGATACGTGGTGTCGCTGTTTTGCTGGATCTCGACGATTAGATTGCCGGCCCCCACCGCATGCAGTCGCCCACTCGGCAGAAACATTGCATCGCCGGTCTCAACCGGGATTTGATGAGCATGGCTTAGCACCTTACCGTGCTTGAGGGCCTTGACGAATTCCCCGCGCGTCGAGTTTTTTTTCAGTCCAACAAAAATCTCAGCGCCGGGTGCGGCATCGGCGATGTACCAAAACTCAGATTTCGCTTCACCGCCAAGTTCCCTTGCGATCGCCGCGGGCGGATGCA
This sequence comes from Chthoniobacterales bacterium, assembly GCA_035941955.1. Classification (GTDB taxonomy): domain Bacteria; phylum Verrucomicrobiota; class Verrucomicrobiia; order Chthoniobacterales; family UBA10450; genus AV80. Next base: position 4,898 of record DASZDO010000075.1, on the reverse strand, counting down.
CTTGGAGCGAAAGATTTTCCTGAGCATCGAGCAATTTCGCCAGGATCGGGAAGCGCGGCGCGTCCGGGATACTGCCGAAAACCTCCTCGCGATGCTTGCGCCAGAGCGCGTGCAGCGTCAGGCCGCGCAAGGGACCATCATGTACCACGCTCTGCGCCTCGGGCCGATCGACAATTTCCCATGATTCGCCAATGCGCACTGCGGGCGGCAGCCGCCGGCCAAAAACAGACTCCAGTCTGCGCCCGCCCCAGACCCGCTCCATGAAAATCGGCTGGAAGACAAGAGGTTGGCTGAGGCTAATCGTTGGCATCAATGAAGTCGAAACGTAGGGGCGGGGATGCAGTTTGCAAACCCCGGCGCGGATTCGCGGCTTGGTAGCGCGAGACTCTGTCGAGCCGAATCGAGTCCCAGCGTGGATTCGCGGTTTGGTAGGGCGAGACTCTGTCGAGCCGAATCGAGTCCCGGCGCGGATTCGCGGTTTGGTAGGGCGAGACTCTGTCGAGCCGAATCGAGTTGGCAGGTCAAGACGCGGACGCGGCTCGACGGAGTCTCGCCCTACCGATTGTCTTCCACCGCCGCGCACGGTTGTCACGGATTGCGTCTCAACTACCTTGGCAACGCCATGCTCATCCGCTCACTCCTGAAATATTGGGCTCCGGTTATCGCGTGGATTTTGTTGATCTTGCTCGCCTCGGGCGATTTGATGTCCGCCGAGCACACGTCACGATTTCTGACTCCTTTTCTCCTCTGGCTCAACCCGGACATTTCTGCCGGGACGCTCACCGAGATTCATTTCTCCGTTCGGAAAGCTGCCCACATCACCGAGTACGCCATTCTCGCGCTGCTCGTGAGCCGGGGAGTTTTTCGCGAGCCGAACCCAAATTGGGCGAGATCAACCTTGTTCGTCGTCGCCTGGATTGGCTGCGTTCTTGTGGCCACGTGCGACGAGTTTCGCCAGTCATTCGTCGAATCGCGCGGCGCTTCTCCGTGGGACGTGATGATCGACAGCGCCGGGGCAATCTTCGGTCTGTTGCTTTACGCCGGCTGGCAGCGACGCCGGCGTCCCGAGGGGCCGCCCCACAATCGCAAATCGCAAGTCTAGAATCAGAAATCGAAAATGGGCCTGGCTGGGCTCGAACCAGCGACCCTGCGCTTATCAAGCGCATGCTCTAACCAACTGAGCTACAGGCCCGGCGAAACGCGGAGTGACAAAGTGACGAGCGAGGGCTGACCAGTCAAGCAGTGATCTCGGGAACGGATTCGTCGGAGGGGCATGCTTCCGCACGTCCAAACGTTCGGAGTGCCGAATCAAGCCCCTCCGAACGCGGATTCTCGTTGCGGGAAAGAATCTGCGTGGGATGGTCGCAATCTGTGAAATTTTTCAGCGCCGCCGCTTTCTTTTGTTTTTTCTTCTCGCCAGCGCTTCTCTCGGCGGAACCCCCGGCTCCGATCCGTGCAGTAACCATTCCGCCCCTGCCCTTCAAACACACCACCCTGCCGAACGGTCTCCAGGTTTACACGGTCGAAGATCATAAGAGCCCAACCGTCGCCGTGCAGGTTTGGTATCACGTCGGCTCAAAAGATGATCCTCAGGGCCGGAGCGGTTTCGCCCACATGTTTGAGCACATGATGTTCAAGGGCAACGAGCGGCTGACGGCCGACATGTTTGACAACCTGACCGAAAATATCGGCGGGCAAAACAATGCTTACACGGCGGATGACGTCACGGTTTATCACGAAGTCGTGCCGTCGAATTATCTCAACCCGATTTTATGGGCGGAGGCGGAACGGATGTCGGGGCTCACGCTGAACGATCAGAATTTCGCCTCGGAGCGGGACGTGGTGAAGGAGGAATATCGCCAGCGAGTCCTCGCCAACCCGTATGGAGAATTTTATCTGGATATCGACCGAAAGTCGTTCACGGCCCATCCGTACAAACGGCCGGGCATTGGCAGCATCGAGGACCTCGAGGCGTCGAAGCTCCCCGAAGTCCGCGCTTTCCATTCGACCTTTTATCGGCCTGATAACGCGACGCTCATCGTCGTGGGCGACTTCAAACAGGAGGAGCTCGACGGATGGATCGGCAAATATTTCGGGGCGATCCCCAAACCGGCGGAGAAAATTCCACGCGTCACAATAAAAGAGCCGGAACGGAAACAGGACAAGATCGAGACATCGTACAGCGCGAAGGTGCCGCTTCCGGCAATCGCTCTCACGTATCTGCTCCCATCGGTGCGCACCAAAGACGGGCCCGCCCTTTCCCTCGCTGAGGAAATTCTGGCGGGCGGCGCATCATCCCGGCTTTATCAAGCACTGGTCTACGAACAACAGATCGCGCAGGCCGTCACTTGCAGCGTCGATTTGCGCGAAGATCTGGGTCTCCTCATTTTCCGTCTGGTCCTGGCCAGTGGCAAGCCGGTTGCGGAGGCAAAAAAATCACTGACCGATCAGATCGAGAATGTAATCAAGAAAGGCGTGACCGAAGCGGAGCTCGACAAGGCGAAGAGCCGTTTTCTCACTTCGAAACTGCTCGAGCGCGAGACCACCAACGGCAAGGCAAGTGCGCTCGGGGAGGCCGCGGTGGTTTATGGTGACGCCACGCGCGTGAACACCGATCTGGCGAGGGTGCAGGCAGTGACGACGGCGCAAGTCAAGGAAGTGCTGAACAAGTATGTCACCGGAAAGAAGAAGGTCGTGATCGAATACCTGCCCGAATCGATGAAGACCGCCGTCATAGAGACGAACGGGAAAAAATCCTGATGAGAACACGCACCATTTTCAGTTTTAGCTTCCTGTTCTTTGGGGCGCTTCAGTTTGCGTATGCGATTGGCGGCATCGATACGCCGCCCCCGCCGTCGGCCCCAGGCGATGTCAGTTTTGCGCAGCCGAAGGAGGCCACGCTCGAAAACGGCCTCCGGGTGATTGTGGCGGAGCGGCCGGGGTTGCCGTTGCTGGCGGCGGAACTGCTTGTGCGGAACGGCGCGGAGATCGATCCGGAAGGATTGGCCGGCGCCGCCAGCATGACGGGGTCGCTCTTGACGGAAGGCACCGAAAAAATGTCCGCGACGCAGATTGCCGTCGCGATTGAATCGCTCGGTGGCGCGATCGACTCGGGCGCTCGGTGGGACGCTTCGAGCGCGACGGTGGTCGTTATGTCCGATAAGGCGGAGGCCGCTTTGAGCATTCTCTCGGATGTGGTCTTGCATCCGGCCTTCAAGCAGGAAGAGATCGATCGGCTCAAAAAGCAAACGCTCGATAGCTTGCGCGTGGTGATGCAGCAGCCTGGCGCCCTCGCGCGCTACGTGACGGACCGGGTCGTCTACGGATCAAGCGAGTACGGGCACGCCGCAGGCGGCACGATGGAAACAGTCCAGGCCATCACCCGCGACGATCTGGTGAAGATTTACAAAACTTATTACACGCCGGAAAACGCCACCCTGATTTTGGCGGGGGATCTCACCCTCGAGCAGGGAAAAAAATATGCGCAACAATTTTTCGGCGACTGGAAGGCCGAGCCAAACGCCAGAAAAGAGCCTGCTCCCGCTGCTTCGACTGATTGGAAGCCAGAGAACGTCGTCGTTGATATGGCGGACGCCGGCCAGGCCTCGGTCACGGTGGCCAAGCCCGCGATCCGGCGAGACTCGCCCGATTACTACGCGGGCTTGGTGACGAATGCGGCCCTCGGGACCGGTTTCGTTTCACGGTTGAACCGCGAGATCCGCATCAAGCGCGGACTTAGTTACGGCGCGCGAAGCGCCCTGGATTCCCGGCGCGGCGGGGGATCCTTTTTCGCTTCGGCGCAAACCAAAAACGAATCCGCGGCTGAAGTCGCGGGCCTGCTGCAATCCGAGCTGAAGCGCCTGGGGACCGAACCGGTCCAGGGCGAGGAGTTGAAGTCCCGGCAGGCGGTGCTGACGGGCGGGTACGCGCGCAATCTGGAAACAAATCGAGGCCTCGTCGCCCATCTCGCCTCGCTCGTGACCTACGGCCGCCCGCTCGACACGGTGAACAAATTTATCCCGGCAATCAACGCCATCACCGCCGCGGACGTGAGCGCGTTTGCCGCGAAGTATTTCGCGACGCCGCCAAGTCTGGTGATCGTCGGCAAGGGTCCGGATTTCCTCGAGGCGTTGAAAAAAGATTTCCCGAACGTGCGGGTCATCCCTCACGCCAACCTCGATTTGAATCGGGCGGACCTGACGAAAAAAAATTAGCGACTTAACGATTTAGCGAACTGGCGATTAAAGCGGGTTTTCCGGTTATTCGTTAATTCACTCAGTCGCTAATTCGCTAAATGATTTGGAGGCAAGGGGATTCGAACCCCTGACATCCAGCTTGCAAAGCTGGCGCTCTACCAACTGAGCTATGCCCCCGGAAGAATTCCGAATGTCGAATGACGAATGACGAATGCAAGCCGATATCTCGTCAGGTGGACCGGCCGCTCCGCGGGCGATGCTAATTTGGCGCCGAAGGCGGGATATTTAACCAAGGAGCGGCGGTCTCCAGTCCGCCGACCCACAAAACCGGCGGTTTGTAAACCGCCGCTCCTTGATCTTGACGCTCGATCCACCAAAGTGGAAATGCCGGAGGCGTGTAACCGCCTCCGGCATTGTTGTGTGTAGTGACGATTGAATTGTGCGTTACCGTTTCAGAGTTCTTCAAGCCTTGGTTTCTTTCGATTCCAAGGGCTTAACGGCATTGCTCGCGGATTGCTCCACGCGCTTTAGCCGTCGACCTATTCAATCCCGCCGAGGCGGGACGAATTCTCCTTAGAAAGGAGGTGATCCAGCCGCAGGTTCCCCTACGGCTACCTTGTTACGACTTCATCCCAGTTACCGCTCATAGCGTAGGCGGCTGCTTCCATTGCTGGTTGGCGCGCCGGCTTCGGCTACAAGTGA
>DASZDO010000074.1:0-26110 GCA_035941955.1 Chthoniobacterales bacterium | reverse complement strand
GATCGCCGGTGTATTCCTCAAGTTTCGGCGAAGGCTTTTTCGTCGCGCGCCGCCATTCTTCCAGCGTCTGTTTCACGCCCGTGAGATCGCGCAGGCCAAACTGTGCCTGGGTCAAACGATCCCAGTTTCCTTCGTCTTCCGGCTTCAAGACTAGAAGGCGGCGGGCAAGTTCGGCGGCTTTGTCGTACGATTTTTGGTGCAGGGCGTCGCGCAACTGAGTTCGAAGTGCTTTTTGTTCCCTGGAGGCTGCGCGATCGCAGCCGCTAAGCGCGAGGAACATCGCGGCGCCCAGAACGAGGGAGACAAGGCGTTGTTTGTCTTTGTCGGGAAAAATCATTGTCTCAAGCGGTCTCAGTCACGCAAGATAAGCGCTCTCCGTCTCTCGGCTGTAAGCCAAAGTCAAAAATCCAGGAGCCAAAATCATCATGCCTTCGTTCGATATCGTCTCGGAAGTGGATGCGCAGGAAATTGACAATGCGCTCAATCAAGCGCGCAAGGAACTGGCGACTCGCTTCGATTTCAAGGGAAGCGTTGCGGAGATCGTGGCCGAAAAAGACAAGATCACGCTCACCGCCGAAGACGCGTCCCGCCTGAAGGGCCTGCGCGAAATTGTTATCGGCAAATTAAGCAAGCGGGGGGTGGATCTGCGGAATGTCGAGCAAGTCGATCCCGCGATTTCCCCGCTCGGCCATGCCCGGCAGGAATTGAAAATCCAGCAAGGTCTCGAAGGCGACAAAGCCAAGGAAATCATTCACGCCATCAAGGCGCAAAACTTCAAGGTCCAGAGCCAGCTCCAGGACCGCCAGATTCGGGTCACCGGAAAGAAACGGGATGACTTGCAGGCTGTGATTCAGTTTGTGCGCGGGCGCGATTTCGGTGTCGCGACGAACTTCAAGAATTTCCGCGATTGAAAGACATCAAGGAGCGGCGGTTTACAAACCGCCGATTTGAACGCGGGCGGTTTGTAAACCGCCCCTCCTTGAGATTCATCCTCCCTGCACCGGTGGCATGATCGAAATCTGGTCGTCCGCCTGCAGGACGTAATCCCGGTCGACAAATTCCACTCCGGCGGCGACGAGGATGCTCTTGTCCCAATCGCGCAACGCCGGTGTGCGGGCATAGAGAACCTCGAGCAACTCAGCGACCTTGGTTGCCTCGGGTAATTCCAGGTCCATTTCCGAAACTTCCGCGAGATCCCGAAGACGTGAGAAAAACTGGACGTGGACGTTCATCTGTCCCTCACGCCGTTTGTGCGATCAGCTCTTTCCGCAGGACGCCGATGCACGGGAGATTTCGATACCGTTCCATGTAATCGAGACCGTATCCGACCACGAATTCATCGGCAATTTGGAAGCCCACGTAATCGGGTTCGACCGCGTGCGCGCGGGCCTTCTTCTTTTCGAGCAGGACACAGATGCGCACACTCAACGGGCCGGCCGTTTCGAGCTTCTCGCGAATCGTTGCGAGAGTGGCCCCGCTATCGAGAATGTCATCCAGGATCAGAACGTGCCGGCCGGCGACATCGGGCAGGACCTGGCGGAAGGTCAACTCGCCCATGCTATTGGTGCCGCCGTGGTAACTCGCGACGCTGAGACAATCCAGTTTCAACGGCAGTGGAATGCGTCGAAGCAGGTCCGCCATCAGGATTACGCTGCCGTTCAGGATCGCGATCACCGTTAGTTCGCGCTCGCGATAATCCTCGGAGATTTTAGCGGCCAATTCATCCAGCCGGCGCTGGATCGTCGCTTCATCAAAAAGAACTCGATCGAGATCGGCCTGCATCGCTCGGTTGAATATCCGTGATCCTCCCGGCGCGCGAAGTGAAATTATCAAGGCATGCGGCAAACCAAGGAGGGGCGCTTTCCACACCGCCCCCTTCCCCCACGGCGGTTTGTAAACCGCCGCTCCTTGAGGCTTTTCCTGGTTCGCCGCTTCATTCCGCCGATTGCGAAACGAATCGCAGCCGCTAGCGTGCGATCAATGGCCTCCCTGCGCGTCCACGCGGAACCGCTGACCGTCCGCACCACCGGTAAAGGGACCTACGAAATTACTGATCAGGTTTCGGAAGTCCTGACTCGCAGCGGCATCAAGACGGGGACGGCGACGGTTTTCGTCCAGCACACCAGTTGCAGCCTCATCATCATGGAGAACGCCGATCCGGCCGCGCGCCGCGATCTGGAAGAATTCTTCGACCGGCTCGTGCCTGAAAACGCACCTTACTTCGAGCACAACGAGGAAGGGCCTGACGACATGCCGTCGCATATTCGGATGGTATTGACGCGAACGAGCGAAGTGATCCCGGTGGCGGACTCACGGATGCAGCTCGGAACCTGGCAGGGCATTTTTCTGTTCGAGCATCGGCAAGCGGCCCATCGGCGCAAGATCCTGGTCACGGTCATGGGTGATTGAGCGACATGAACCTTCTGCGGCATACAAAAACCTTCCTTCGGCGCGCCGCCAGTTCGCTCGGATTCGATGTGTCTCGCACAAACTCATTTGGCAAGAACCCCTTCGTCGATCTCGGTAAACTCGCGACGGTTGTCCCGCGTCTCGGATTCGACGTCGGCGCGAATGAAGGGCAGACCGCCTGTGAGCTGAGACGCACCTTTCCCGGAGCGAAGATTTATTGTTTCGAACCGCACGGTCCGGCCTTCCGGACTCTCCAGCAAAAACTCGGCGGCGATCCAAACATTTGTCTCGAGCAAGTCGCATTCGGTGACCGGAAAGGCGAGGCGACGCTCTACGAGAATGCGGAGAGCGTGACTAATTCGCTCCTGCCGAATGCTCCCGAAGCGCACGCCTCTCAGCCGGCGGCATACGCAATTCCGACCGGTCAATCCACCGTGGCGGTCACGACGCTCGATGACTACTGTTGCGAGCGAGCCATCTCTCACCTCGACTTCTTGAAAATCGACAGCCAGGGCTACGATCTCCGCATTCTCCAGGGCGCCCGCAAACATCTCGCGGAACATCGCATCTCCTTTATTGTGGTGGAGATGTTGTTCGCACCGCTTTACGCGGGCCAGGCGCATTTTCATGAGATCTATGGTTTCCTGACCGGCTTCGGTTACCGGCTGGTGGGTTTGTACGCAATTCACCGCTCGCCGGCGGGAGCCATTCTTTGGTGCGACGCCTTGTTCCGATGCGAGCCGGCGTAGATGACAACGTGGGCATCGCGGACTGTCCAGGGTGTGGTTCAGTCGAGTTTGAGGCGACCGGACCAGAAGCGCCCGGTTTTTTCCATGAGTTCGACGGGCGGAAATTTCACCAGGCCGAATACCACATCCGTGAGTGTTTGAGTTGCGGATTGCTTTACCGGACGCCGACCCTCTCCGACGACACTCTGGCGGATTACTACGCCGTCGTTCCATTCCAACGATGGGAAGCCAAGAAGTTCCATCCGATCGAACGGACCGTTCTTTCAATCCTCAAATCGCTTCCGCCTGGCAGCCGCATTTTGGATTATGGATGCAGCTCGGGCCGGCTCCTCAGCACTCTCTGCGCCGATCATGAATGCTACGGCTTCGAGGTGAATTCCGCTGCCGCAAGCGAAGCGTCAGCGCGGGGATTGAGAATGATCGAGCCTGCCGTTCTCGCCGGCGCGATGCCGGAAAAATTCGATGCAATCGTCCTGGTGGATGTCTTCGAACACCTGCGGAAGCCGTTGGTGCTTTTGCGGCAGCTCGTGCAACACCTGAAGCCGGACGCCCTGTTGGTGGTCGCGACCGGAAACGGAGATGCGCCCGCGTGCCGGCGCGATCCGGCGCAGTTCTGGTATTTCCGCACCCTGGAACATCTTTGCATGCTGACTGGGCGGCACGCGCGGCATCTTGCCACCACTCTCGGCCTCTCCCTCGAAGGCCTGACCAAAATGTGCCACTACGACCTGTCCGCGCGGGAGAAGGCGGTGCTGTGGTTGCAGGATTTCATCTACTGGCAATTCCGGCGGCGGACATTTCTCGCCCGGACGTTGCTGCCCCTGCTTCCGAAAATTCGCCGCGCCCGCACGTGGACTGCCGCGCCCGTCTGCACCTGCACGCGCGATCACGTCGTCGCAGTTTTTCGTAAGCCAGAACGTCAGCGACCGGAATAAACGGCATCGACCAAACGAAGCGACTTCTCGGTCGGCAGGAGCGATTGCTCCATTTGGTTCATGACGTAGGCGAAGGAAATCTGGTTCTCAGGATCCGCAAAAGCGTGGCTGCCGCCCGCGCCCGGATGGCCAAAGGCCTGGGGAGAAGGCCCGAAAATTCTCCGCATTGCGTCCGGAGGATCTTTCATGAAGCCGGCGGAGAACGCGGTCGGAATCTGAAAAACACGATCGACCCCGGAGACGAGCGTCGTGGTCATTTGCGCGATCGTTTCGGGTTCGAAAAATCGACGGCTGTTGAATTGTCCGCCATTCGCCAGCATCGCGTAGAATTTGGCCAGCGATGACGCGCTGCCGATTCCGCCGAAGGAAACAATCGGCCGCGCGCGGTTTTCCTTGCTGTTCATTCCGCTCACGGCATGAAGCCCGCTCGGCGATGTAAAAGCCTTCCGGGCCAGCGTCCCGGGCGTGACGAGGTCCTGATAAAATTTCGCGGGAGCGGGTGTGCCACCTGCCCTGGCGGGATAGATCGCCGCCACCCGGTCTTGCGCTGATTCGGGCAAGCCGATCCAGATATCGAGGTGGAGCGGCTCGCCGAAAACCTTTCGCCAGTACTGGCTTACCGTGATGCCTCCGATCCGGCGCATCAGCTCGTCGGTCAGGAATCCAAAGGTCCGCGCGTGATAACCATGCGCCGTTCCCGGCGGCCAGAGCGGCGCCTGTTTTTCCAAGGCTTCGATAACGGCCGCATAATCGAGCACGTCCACCGTGGCATCGAAGGCGCAGAGGCCGGCTTGATGCGACAACAGTTGAGCGAACGTGATCTCGCCTTTGCCGGCTTGCGCAAACTCCGGCCAGAACGCAGCCACGCGATGAGTCAGCTCGATGCCGCGCTCGTGCAGAAGATGCAACAGACAGGCGCTGCCCAGGCCTTTGGTCGCCGACCAAAAGAGCACGATCGTGTCTGCGGTCCAAGGCATCTCGTGTTTGGCGTCGCGAAATCCGCCATGCAGATCGAGGAGCGGTTTGCCGTTTTGCCAAACTGAGACTGCGGCGCCTAGTTCGCCAAAGCGTGTGAAGTTTTCCTCGAAGAGTGAAGCGAGGCGGTCGAGTTCCACCGTCGAGCGTAAACCAAGGAGGGGCGGTTTCCAAACCGCCCGCTTTGTAGACGGCGGTTTCAAACCGCCGCTCCTTGAGGCTTTTCAAAAGCGCCGTGATGCCTGTACAATAACTGCGTCTCGGAATCCCTCCCCCCGGAAATGGACGACCTGCGCTTCTTCAATCCGTACGCCGAGATCCGGCACACGCAGAATCGCCTTCCGCACTGGCAGCAGGAGGGCGCAGTTTATTTCATTACGTTTAGGTTGGCGGACGCCGTGCCGACGCGCCTGCGCACTCAATGGGAAGGCGAACGCGAAGTGTGGCTACGCGTTAACCCAGAACCGTGGAGCTTTGAGGTCGAGCTCGAGTACCATCAACGCTTCTCCGGCGCAATTGAGCATTGGCTCGATGCCGGTCATGGCTCGTGCTTGTTGCGCGAGCCTAAGTGTGCCGAGATCGTCTCGGAAACGATTCGGCATTTTGAGGGGGAACGCGTCGTCATGATATCGGCGGTTGTAATGCCGAATCATGTGCATGCTCTTTTCGTGCAGAACCCGGAATGGCCGCTCGAAAAGCTGATTCACAGTTGGAAAAGGTTCGCGACGCGAAAAATCAATTTGTTGTTAGGCCGCCTGGGTGCTCTTTGGCAGCGCGACTACTTCGATCGACTCGTGCGCGACGAGAAGCATTTCGCGAATTGCGTGCGCTACATCCGGCGGAACCCGGAGAAGGCGCGATTGGGAGAAGGCCAATATATTCTCTACGAGAGCGAAACTGCTCGGATGGTTTTCTGAACAAGGAGCGGCGGTTTGTAACCGCCGAACTTAGACAACGGCGGTTTCAAACCGCCGCTCCTTGTTTTGCTTCAGCGCTAACCTCAAATCACCGCGTGGAGCGCCTTCAGGTCCGGATCCTTCTTCGCCAGATCGCGAAAGGAGCTGTCCATCTTGAAGCTGATCTGAAGATTTACTTTCGCGTCGACCACGTTGCCGAGCAGCGCTTCATAGCAACCCATGTTGTAGTAATAAATAGGCTCTTTCAACAGGGCGACGGGACCGGTGATCAGGAGATGTCTTGCTTCGGCCGTTTTGCCGAGCTGATGCAGGCAGAACCCCGCATGCAGAAATCCCGCGCCCGCATCAGGCGCAACGCGGCACAGCTTCTGGCTCACGCGCAGGGCGAGCGTCCATTTCTTCTGCCGCATCAAATGATGCAGCCGGAGTTGGAGCACCTCGGGCCGATTCTGAAGGCGCGGCTCAATCGCATCGAGCTCCGCGAGGGATTCGCGCGCCATGCCCAGCTCTGCGTAGCCGCAGGCCGCCTGCAACTGCCATTCGAACTGCACCCTTCCTGTTTAGCAAATACCGCGCCCAAAGGCGGTGACTATTTTGGCCGGCCGGGGTTTACGGCGCCAGGAGACCTTCCAGCTCCGTGAGCCGCCGCTCGAAGAGCCGAAGCGTGCTCTCGATCGGCGCGGATGTGGTCATGTCCACACCCGCCGCCTGCAACGTTTCGAGAGGAAATTTGGCGCCGCCTGATTTCAGGAAGTCGAGGTACGCTTCTACGCTTCCCGGTTCCTTCGCGAGCACTCGCTCCGAGAGCGCCACCGCGGCCGAGATGCCGGTGGCATATTTGTAAACGTAAAACGCATGATAAAAGTGCGGGATTCGCAGACATTCCAAATCGAGCTGCGGATCGAGGACCACGTCCTGGCCGAAATAGGCCTCGAGCAGCGCGCGATACTCGGATTTGAAAACATCGAGGGTCAGGGCGTCGCCGCGTTCCTCGATCGCGTGGATCACCTTCTCGAACTCGGCAAACATCGTTTGGCGAAAGAGCGTCCCGCGAAGATCGTCGATCTGGCGGTTGATGATGTAAGCGCGCATTTTCGCGTCGTCCGTTTTTTCGAGGAGATGATGCGTGAGCAACTCCTCGTTAAAAGTCGAGGCGACTTCCGCCAGAAAGATCGGGTAATTGTAATCCTGGAAGGTTTGCGTTTTTTGCGCGAACCAGGTGTGCATGGAATGCCCGGCTTCGTGCGCGAGCGTGTAGACGTCGGAAAAAACGTCGCTTTTGTAATTCATCAAAATGTAAGGCGGTGCGCCAAAACTGCCGGAAGAGAAGGCGCCGCTGCGTTTTCCTTTCGTCTCGTAACGATCACACCAGCGTCCGCGCAAACCCTCGCCCAGCGCAGTGGTGTACTCCGCTCCCAGGGGCGTGAGCGCGGTCAGAACCTGGCCGGCCGCTTCGTCGAAAGTGACGTTGGAATCGATCTCAGCCACGAGCGGAACGTAGGTGTCGTAATGATGCAGTTCCTCCAAACCAAGGACGCGCCGGCGCAGTTCGTAGTAACGAAAGAGCGGCGTGAGATTTTTCCGGACCGCGGAGATCAGGCCATCGTAAACCGCGACGGGAATATCATCGCCGAAGAGGGAGGCTTCGAGGGCCGATGGATAATTCCTAGCTCGCGCGCGGAAGACATCGGCCTTTACCGAGTAGGCGAGCGATGAAGCGAGGGTGAACTGGTGATCCTGGAATTCCTCGTAAAACTGGTGAAACGCTCGCTTGCGCAAAGCATGATCCCGTTTCACCAAAAACGAGCTGTAGGAACTTTGCGTAAGCGGTTTTCCCTCGCCTTTTTCGTCGGTCAGAACGCCGAATTTCATATCGACGTCGGTCAACTGCGAGAAGGTGTCGTCGTAGCCATCGAGGGCCGAACTTCCCAGCGCGAGCAGGCGCTCTTCCTTTTCCGACAAGACGTGCGGTTTCATCCGGCGAATTTTCTTCAGGGCGGTTTTCCACGCGGCCAACGCGGGGGCCTGGAGGAATTGCGCGAATTGTTCGTCGGGGATCGACTGGATCTCCGGTGTTAGAAAAGAGGCTGCTTCGCCGATAAGGGTGGTCAGATTTTGCAACTGCCCCATGCGAGCGAGGTACGCCGGGTTCGCCGCGTCTTCCGCGAGCTGGAGCGAAGCGTAGTGGTAAACACGCTCGATTCTGACCTCGAGCGATTTCTCGAATTCCAGGCACGCGGCGAGCGTCTCCGCCGATTCACCGGCGCGCCCCTTCCATTCGGTGAGTTTTTGGTAATTCTGTTGGATCCAGGCAAAATCTTCGCTCCAACTTTCAACGCTGGGAAAGAGATAGGTGAGATCCCATTTATCGGAGTCGGGAAGATCGGCGCGGGTCAGCGTTTTCGGAGCGGTCATGCGGTAGAAGAGGAGAAACCTCCTTCGCTTCGCTTCGGCGGGCAAGCTGTCCAATGTAATAAAGGAGTCTCTCGGCCGGTTGCTCCTCAGCAAAGATCCTGCATGGCCGGATGGCGAGCGATCAATCGCATCGCTTTGCGTAACAAGCCGATTCCCGGCGGGATGCGGTGCCAGGGCGAAGCACCGGAGGGATGGGGCAGGGGAATCACGTCGAATGCTCTGCGGTTGCGGCGGAGCTGGAACGAGCGGCCGACGACTTCGTCGAGCCTTTCGAAAGCAAGAAACTGCGCGATCGCGAGTTTGCCCACGGGAATGATGAGCCGGGGCCGCAAGAGATCGATTTCATCGTTCATCCAGGTCGAGCAATTCCTGATCTCATCCGGCGACGGGACTCGGTCGCCGCCAGCGGCCGTTTTGCCGGGGAAGCAGCGGCAGACCGCGGCAAAATAAATCCGGGAGCGGACTTCCACTTCATTTAGATGGCAGAATTCGTCGAACCATCCAAAGAGCGTACGGCCAGCCGTCCAGGCGAACGGCTTGCCCAGAACCGGCTCTCGGACACCCGGCGCCTGGCCAACGAGCATCACCTTGCTAAGGATCGGTCCGCCGGAGACGGGCGGAGGCAACATCCGCGGGCAGCGCCGGCATTGGAGCAATTGGGCGACGTGCTGATCCAGCAGTTGTTGTGTGCGCGATGGCGGACTCATCATCACAACCGCAGCCCGATCACCGGCGGAAGAACGAGAAAACGAGACTGAGAAGAATGCTAATGATGATGCAGGTGACGATGGGAAAGTAGAAGGCTGAATTCCCGCGCTCGATTCGGATATCGCCCGGCAATCGGCCGAGCCAGCCGGCGCCAAATCCGGCCCATAACGCGAAACCGATAGTCATGATCAGGCCGCCCAAGACCGCCAGCATTTTGCCCAGGTCGCGCATGGCTGAAGATAGTGGCACGCGCTGGCCGTGGCGAGCGCCTGTTATCAAAAGCACAAGGAGCGGCGGCCAACAGACCGCCGAACCCGTAAACGGAGGTCTGGAGGCCGCCGCTCCTTGATTTTGTTAGAAGAGAAGCTTCAGGCCAGTTGCGCGGGGGGCAAGCCACGCAGACGTTCGCGGGAACCGATGGCTGTCCAATTCCGAGACTATTACGAAACGCTGGGTGTTTCCAAGACGGCGAGCGACGACGAAATTCGCAAGGCGTTCCGCAAGCTCGCGCGCAAATACCATCCTGATGTCAACAAGGACAAGGCGAGTGCGGAGGAAAAATTCAAACAGCTCAATGAGGCCTACGAAGTCCTGGGCGATCCGGAAAAACGGAAGAAGTACGACGAACTCGGCGCCAATTGGAACCAGCCGGGCGGATTTCAGGCCCCGCCCGGGTGGGGCCCGCAGCAGCCAGGCGGAGGATTCCAGCGTTACGGTGGCGGAGACGGCGGGGTGGAATTCGAATTTGGCGGCACTGGATTTAGCGATTTTTTCGAAGCGTTTTTTGGCGGTGGACGCAGCCAGGCGGGTTTTGGCGGGGGCAGTTTTGGGCAACGCCCGAGGGGTGCCGAGCGAGGCAGCGATGTCGAAGCCGACATCATGGTCACCCTGGAGGAAGCGCTGCACGGATCGAAACGGACCGTCTCGCTGCGCCGGAGCGATTCGAGCAAGGTCGAAACGTATCAGGTAAAAATTCCGAAAGGCGTCCACGAAGACCAACGCATTCGGCTGGCGGGCCAGGGCGAGGCCGGGGCCGGCGGCGGAAAAAGCGGCGACCTCTTTCTGCGGGTCCGACTGGCGCGGCACCCGGATTTTACGGTCGAAGGCAGCGACCTCATTCACGAAGCCAGGATTGAGCCGTGGCAAGCAGTGCTGGGAGCCGAACTAATGGTGCCCACGCTGGAGGGAAATGCCCGCTTGAAATTGCCCGCGGGAACGCAATCTGGTCAGCGCTTTCGGTTGCGCGAGCAGGGACTTCCGACAACGGCGGGCACGCGCGGCAATCTCTTTGTGGTTCCGGAGATTCAGATTCCGAAAAAGCTGACCGAGCGCGAGCGCGAAATCTGGCAGCAGCTCGCGGAACTTCATGGCGCCAGCTGAGCGCTTTCGCTCGACACCTGCGCGGACGCCGGATTAGAAACGCTCAGATGAAAATCTCGCTCGGAACGGATCACGCCGGCTACCACCACAAGGAGAAAGTGAAAGCGCTGCTGGAACAGCTCGGCCACGATGTGAAGGACTTCGGGACGTTTAGCGAGGAGCCGGTCGATTATCCGGTGTTTGTCCGGCCGGCGGCCGAGGCAGTGGCGAAAGGCGAGTGCGAACGCGGGATTGTCTTCGGGGGTTCGGGCAACGGCGAGGCGATGGCGGCCAACAAAGTGCGCGGGGTGCGTTGCGCGCTCTGTTGGAATGAAGAGACCGCGCGGTTATCGCGCCAGCATAACGACGCGAATGTGCTCTCGCTGGGCGAGCGCGTAATCCCGGAAGAGACGGCACTGGCCATCGTGCGGGTGTGGTTGACGACCGACTTCGAAGGCGGCCGGCATGCGAAACGGATCGCGCAACTGGAGCCGTAATTACAACCAGCAATCGGCGGCCACTGCGGCGACGAAAATCGCGCTGACGAAGGCATTGCTCTGGAAGAAGGCGCGGTTGATTCCGGCGAGATCGAGCTTCCGCGCGCTGCGATGTTCGTAGATGAGCGCCGCGGCAACGAATGGCATCGCCGCATAATAGATCGGCCCCAGTTTCGCACTGAAGCCGAACGCGACCAGCGCCAGGAACATGAGGAAGTGGAGCCATTGGGCCACTCGCAGACTCTGCGGGACTCCAAGTTTAACGACCAGCGAGTGCAACCGTTCCCGGCGATCGAATTCGACATCCTGTGTCGCGTAAATCAGGTCGAAGCCTGCGACCCAGCAGATTACACCCACCCCCAGGACCAGAGGCGGCAAATCGAGCCGGCCGGTTTGCGCAATCCAGGCACCGGCGGGCGCAACCGCGAGCGCCAATCCGAGGAAGAAATGGGTCGTGCTCGTAAACCTCTTCGTCACCGAGTAGAAAAAGATGATCAGGAGGGCGACCGGCCCGAGGAAACCGGTTGTCCGGTTTATCGCCGCACTCGCAATCAAGAATCCAACCGCGCTGGCAGCCAGAAGCGTCCAGGCGATCGGCTTTTCCAGGAGGCGATGCCGGGTCGCGGTCCGCGGATTTTTCTGATCCAGCGACCAATCGCTCAACCGGTTAAAGAGCATCGCGGCCGTGCGCGCCAGGACCATGCAGGCGAGCGCGAGAATCAAGGTCCGCACGCTGGGGCGGCCGTCTGCCGCCACGAGCAGCGCCCCCAGGGCAAACGGAAGGGCAAAGATGGTGTGGGAGAAACGGATCAGCCGAAGAAACCGCGTGATGCCATTCGGTCGCGGCGTTGTGTTTTCGGCAGCCATGAATCTGACGGCTAGCGGGTCGTGGCCAGCAAGCGCTCCACCCGCGCGCGGGCCCCGGAGAGAATGGGTGTTCCGTGCGCAAAAAACATGCGATCGAAGGCGTAATCGAGGAGTTTTCCCAGCGATCGGCGCATCATCCTGGCGTTCAGGCAATATTTTGCCGGCAGGAATCCGAACCCGTGGGGTTCGAAATTAATCAACGCATCGCCGAGGACCATTGTGCCCTCGTTAGCGTTGCAATGCAGCGCCATTTCGCCTTTGGGGCCGCCATCGATCGCTATTCCAGTAAGTCCTTCCGCGCTTCCCTCGCCCTCTGACATGCCTGTGGCGTTGGGAAAATCGGGATGTCCGCGCAGCTCGTCATGGACGTACACTGGAACGGAGAAGGCCCTGGCAAACTCGGCTGCCGCTCGTGCGTGGTTTACATTGGTGACACAGATTCCGGCGATTTTTCGATTCGCGCCAAAGCTGAGCAGAGTTTTTTCATCGAGCGGAATGGGGTCCACCAGGTAGGTGCCCGCGGAGGTTTCCAGTGCGGTCGAGAATAGGTCCGCCTTGGCCCTGTTGTCGTACGTCTGCCAGACAAATATTCCCGGGGCGACCTCATCAAGACTCTGCATCGGCAGTGAACATCGGCTGCCGCCGTAACTCCCTCAAGGGTGGGGTTTCCTGGGTTCAGGCTCGCCGGGCTGGCATTATAGCTGCTATATGGATTATAATTACTAGAATATGACTACCTTCTCCTACCAAGCACGTGACGCCTCCGGAAAGATCGTTTCCGGTATCCAGGACGCTCTCAACGAGGATAACGCCGTAACCAGCCTGATGAGTCGCGGATTGATGGTGCTTTCGCTTCAGCAAAAGGCTGCCGTCAGCCGGGCCCGGAAGAAGACGTGGACGGTCAAGGAAACCGATCTGGTCCTCTTCACCCGCCAACTTTCGACGATGATCGAAGCCGGTATTTCGCTTGTCCAGGCCATGACGGCGCTCTACGACCAGTGCGACCCGAAGCGGCAGCGCAGCCTGCGCCACATCATCAGCGATGTGACCACGCGCGTGCAGGGCGGCGAAACCTTTCACGAATCGATCGCAAAACATCCGCGCGTTTTTGACCGGCTCTTTGTGAGCATGGTGAAGGCCGGCGAGCATGGCGGATTGCTCGCGGAGATTCTGGACCGGCTGGCCGGCTTCCTCGAAGCGAGCGCCCGCCTCCGCAAAAAGGTGAAATCGGCCATGACCTACCCAGTCATCGTGATTTGCATCGCCTTTGCGATTACCATCTTCCTGCTCGTCAAAGTCGTGCCGATCTTTGGCGAAATCTTCAAAGACTTCGGAGCCAAGCTGCCGGCGCCGACTCAATTCCTGATCGACATCAGCGAGTTCATGCGCAGCGAATGGTATTTTCTTATCCTGGGTTTCGGCGGGGCCTTCTTCGCTCTCAGGACCTTCCTGCGTTCGACGCGCGGCAAGCAGCTTTCCGATCGCTGGAAACTGAAGCTTCCGATCTTCGGGCCTCTCATTCACAAGATTTGCATGTCGCGCTTTTCGCGGACTTTTGCCCAGCTCATTCGCAGCGGCGTTCCGATCCTGGAGGTGCTCGACATTGTCGGGGGCGCCTCAGGGAATCACGTCGTGGAAACCAGCATCAAGGGTGTTAGCGAAGATGTGGAGCGAGGTGACAATCTGTCCGTCGCTCTTTCGAAAAAGCCGATTTTCCCGCCGATGATGCTGCGAATGGTCTCAGCGGGCGAAGCGACCGGCAAGATCGACACCATGCTCGAAAAGATGGCGGACTTCTGGGACGAAGAAATCGAGGCCATGCTGGATGCACTGACCTCGCTGATTGAACCTCTTTTGATCGTGTTCCTTGGGGTAATCGTCGGTGGCATCGTGATCGCGATGTTCCTGCCGATCTTCAAGCTGAACGAAGTAGTTTCGCAGAGCAAAAGCTAAGGAGAAGCCTAGCTCATCGGACGAGAAGGAGTGGATCGCAAGGTCCACTCCTTTTCTATTTCCTTTTTCCGGATTCGTAATCGTGCTCCTGCTCGTGCTCGTGATCGTAATCGAATTCTTCACGCTCAAAGGGTCGATCACGAGCAGGAGCACGATTACGATGCGAGAGGAAAAGTCACGCTTTCCACTTTGGCGTGCATCTCGCGATAAATTCGCTCAAGAGCGCTCGCCGGGTCTTCCAGCATCATGTTTTCCTTGATCACGCTGGCGTAGATCGCAAACGAAAACGGTGAGACGGCGGGCAACTCCACGAGTTTCCAGTCGAACGTCGCCACTTCGTCCAGGAATCGATAGGCGCTTTCCGCGTCGAGGAAAGTGTGCGTCGCCTGCCGATAAGCTTCCACCAGAAGCGGATGCTCCGGCTCATGTTGCTCCAGCACGCGAAACAGGACTTCAGCGCTCCAGCTCAACTGCTTCGGCTTCCGTTGGCGGCCGGGAAGATTTCTCGGCACCATCAGACCGGTTTGCGCCACGCCGCGGAACTGCCACTTCACGAGTTCCGATCCGCGAAGGGCCGTGGCCAGATCCTCCTCTGCGTGCGCGCGGCCGAAACATTCTCGCAGGCGATCAAGCGGCAATTCTTGAAACCGGCGCAGCGTCAGCAAAAAGCCATAATCATCGATCGTAGCCCGCGCGTTTCCACCGATTCGGTTTTTCACGCGCAAGGCCACGATTCTGGACAAAGCATCGTTAGCGCTGCGGCCGATGAGCGAATGGAAAAAATAATGCGCGTGGTCGCCCTCATGGTAGAGCTCGATCAGCATTTTGCGTCCAGTCGGAATTTCGGAGATCGTCAACTGCGAGCGAAAGAGTTCAACGATTGCCTGGGCGTTCGCGATCGAGATTTGGTAGTGCTCGACCAGCCAATCGGTGATTTTGCTGTCGTCTGGACTCTCCCGCACCAGCTTCGCCACTTCCGTCCTCAATTTCCGGACGGCGCGCGCGAGCCCGGAGGTGAGCGGCATTTTCGCCGCGTTCCAGCGGGGAACTGTCGGGAGCTGGCCGTCCGCGCGCTCGACGTGCGCTTCCTGCACCCCGGTGTCGATCAGCCGCACGATCCGGCCGCCGAGAACAAATAAATCTCCGATCTTGAGTTGTTTGATGAAATTTTCCTCGACCGAACCAAGCCGGCGGTGGCGCAAGAGCACATCGATGAAACCTTCCGAATGGATGGTCCCAATGTTGACCAGGAATTCCCGCGCGATTTTCGGATGCGCCAGGGAAATCGTCCCATCCTCGACCCGAATCTTCCCGAAAACTCCGGTGTACTGTTTCCGGAGCGAAACGCCGCCGCCTTCGAGATATTGGAGAATGCGATCGAATTCCTCTCTGCTCAGATCGCGAAACGGGTAAGCGCGGCGAACAAGCGCAAAGGTTTCATCGGCGGAAATTGGAGCGACCGCGGCCAATCCCACGATGTGTTGGGCCACGACATCGTACGGTTTTTCCTGGATCCGGATCGGATCCAGGGCGCGTTCGCGTACGAGTTTCGCGGTGACGGTCGCTTCGACCAGATCGTTGATATTGGTCGCGACGAGCACGCCGTGACTGCTGCGATTCAGTGAATGGCCCGAGCGCCCGATCCGCTGGATCGCGCGCGACACGCCTTTCGGCGTGGCCACCATCACCACGAGATCGACCGCGCCAATGTCGATTCCCATTTCCAGGCTGGTCGAGCAGACGACGGCGCGCAGTTCGCCATTTTTGAGCCGATCCTCCACTTCGAGCCGAACGCTGCGATCCAATGACGCGTGATGAATTTCAATCTGAGAGGCAAGATCTGGCAGCAGCTCCTTCAGCCTCAACCCAACCTGCTCCGCGGCCGATCGGACATTGGTAAAGACAAGGACCGAGCGCCGCGTGCGAATGAGGTCGGCGAGTTCGGCATACAGCCGCACGCCGGTATATCCCGCCGGCGGATACGGCTTGTGGCGGATGGGAGAAAAGACTTCGACGAGAGATTTTTTCTCCACTTGCGCCTCGGCGATGCGGCATTTGCGGCCTTCGCCCACGAGGAATCTCGCGAGCAGGTCGAGAGGCGCCGCCGTCGCGGAAAGTCCGACGCGGCAAATGGTAGGCTGACGCTCTGCAGAGCCGTCGGCGGGAGCGGCTCGACAGAGTCTCGCCCTAGCACGGAGCCGCTCGAGCCGTTCGAGCGAAAGGGTCAGATCAGCGCCGCGTTTGTTCCCGGCAAAAGAATGGAGTTCGTCCACGATGACGAACTGGCATTCATTGAAATGCGCGGCGTAGCTTTCCTGCGCCAGCATCACCGCGAGACTTTCCGGCGTGGTAATCAGGAAGTGCGCAGGTCGCTGCCGGAACTTGACGCGTTCCGCCGCCGGCGTGTCGCCCGTGCGCAAATGCACGCGCAGTTCGTTCTCCAAGCCCATGCCCGTGATCGGTGCGCGCAGGTTTTTCCCTATGTCATAAGCGAGCGCGCGCAACGGCGAGACATAGATGCACTGCACCGAACGCGGCAGGTTGGCGGCATGGAGTTTCCGCAGCAGAAAATCGAAGACTCCAAGAAAGCCGGCCAAGGTTTTTCCGCTCCCTGTCGGTGACGTGAGCAGGATCGATTGGCGATCGAGAATTGCCGGCACGCAATGCAATTGCGCCTGCGTGAAATCACCAAACGTTTCGTGAAACCAGTTCGCCAATCGGGGATGCAAACGCTCCAAGAGCGCGCGTGGTGTGGCGGCACGCTGAACTTGCATTCCTCAAGGGGAGCGCAGTCAGCTTGCCTGCACAAGCCAGCTGCCAGCCAGCGATCGCGGTGGAGAGATGACCCCGACAGGCTTAGAGGTTGAGCATGTCGGTGGAGATCAGCGGTCCCAAAGGGTACGAGGTCCAATATCTTATTACGGTTTGGATTGCTCTTCTCGCTGAGCAGGCGGCGCCAACCGATGCAAATGTTCTAGTTGAACACAAAGAGGATGCCGAACTGGCGATTCCGGTTTCGGGGACTGTGTGGCGCATCGCGCTGCAGTCAAAACACCAGACTGGAAAGCTGGACCTCGAAGAACTGGGAACGTGGCTATCTCATTTCGCGCCACGGTCTGATGAGGAGAGTTTGCTACAACGGATTCTCTCGGACGAACAGCAGGTTGCATTGTTTGTGACGCAGGCGCGTTGTGCGGACGAGGCCCGGGGTTTTTGTCGCTCGCCTGGAGATTGGGCTCTCCACGAAACCGATCCGGTAACGACCAAACAGGCGAATAGACTTGCGGACATACTCAGCGAGACCAAGGGTTCTTACCCTTCAATGCTGGAGCAAAGACGAGCATCGGCTACGGCAGAATCTGCGAAGGCTTTGCGGACACATTTAGGTCGGCACTCGCTACGAAAAATTTTGGTCTGGGAGCAAATCACCGAAGCAGTGGTGAAACGGGAGATTAGCCAACTGCTTCAACAGTTCCGGATTCCACATAGTGAGCACGATGCCATAACTCGCAGTCTGCTCGACGTCGTGATCAACGCTCGGAAGCGACGAGAGGAAATTATGCCGGCTGTCAGGAAGATCCTCCGCTCTCACGCAGCTGACCGGATTCTCCGCGAGATGATTCACACTCCACGGTCCGAAGATCAGCCGCTGACAGCCGAATTAGAGGAAAAACACATTCTCTGGCTAACCGGACGTTCGCTTTCCGGGAAAACTCACGCAGCGCAATCAATCGCGCAGAGCCTCCAGGATGTGGGAATCGAATGCCTCGAAACCGATGATTTGAGAAAGGCGCGGACATTCTTAGCACCTAGCGAACTAAACACGCGTATTGCGTTGCTAGACGATCCGCTGCTCTTGGCGCCGCAACCGCTCCGAATGTGGGAGGCTATTGCGAAGTTTGCACAAGCACTACCTCCGCAGCACCGGCTGATTGTTACTGCCAAGATCGAGCAGCTCAAAGGACTCGATTTATCCTTTGACTCGGCACATCCAGATGTTTTTGGTTTTCGTTGGCACGACCTAACAGTCGTCAGGGACCGTGAGTTTCTTATAGCATATTGGACATCCCTAACGTCTACGAACGATTTTCCTCCCGATTCCGCCGCTTTGGTGGTGCATTATTTGCGCACCTGCGACAGTCTTGAGCTGCTCCAACCTGGGCAACTTCGTCACTTGGCTTACGCCCCGGCAGGGCGATTGGCTGGTCAATCGATTCACGAACTTATCCGCGTGGCTCGCTTCAACGCGCACGTGTTGGCACGCGAATTATTACTGGAACAATCTAGTCGCCTACTGTGCCTGGCGTTAGGTATTGGTGCGACTAGCAAAGGAGGAATTAACGAGCGCGAGTTAGGATTCCTGTTGTCGCAAGTCGAAGCCGGGCCTGCGCTTGCGCAGGAGGACGAAGGAGGACGATACATTCGGTTGGGAAACTTCAAGAACGATGAGCCCATCTCTACGCCGGCGTTTCCTGCCTACGACGTCGAGCCTCAACTGACGGAAGAAGCGACATGTTTGTTGCGTAGCTTTGAGCAGCGCGGATTTTTGTTCTGGCGTAGCGGTCGTATTTATTTTGCGCACCCGGACTACCGAGAGGCTTTTCAGGAGAGAGTGATGATTGAGCCTTCCAACGGCTTTGCAGACATAATAACACTGTGTGCCCGAGCTTTCGGCGCATTAGATCCAGCAGTTGGAACGTCTGCGTCGCTCTTGCTAAATCGTTGGATCGCAGGGATGTCCAAGAGCGATGTCTCGGCCAGCGAGCCAGCTGTAGAACTCGCATTTAGAGCGCTTCGGACCAGCATCTTTCCCGATGTCAGGGCCGCGGTAATGTTATCGCTCCTTAATAATTTGGGGCGTCTTCGTCAAACTGACGAGCAAGAATTGTTGAGAATTGCGCTCTGGTCAGATGGTGAGGCCCAATCGGTTACTTGGTCGGGCGAGACGGCGTGGCTAAACGACGACCCGGGTCGAAATTGGGTGGAGGAGCATCTGAGAACTCGACGTTCCTTATCTGACAAGGAAGTTGAGAGCGTACTTGAACGCTTAACAGATCCCCGCAATACAGCTGGCGTTACCGGTCCAGAAGCGGATGCCGTGAATACCGCCTATCTACGCACTGATAGGAAGCCAGACCCCAAAGCGCTGGCAGCACTTCTTAACCGTGACGAGGTGTTTATCCGATCCGATGCGGCCTACACCTTGATCTTCAGAAGAATCTTCGACGACGCAAAACTTTACCAACGGGTATTCGAAGACCAGCATCCGATAGTTCTCGCACGAGCCGTACGCGCGGTTTTCGAATCATGGCCGATTAGTCCGGGGAGCGTAGAAGCGGATCTTCGTGCACAAGTGTGCATGGTGTTGCGTGAACCGGCCGTCGCCGCCATTTCAAGTCGATGGTTGTTCGATCTCGGAGATAAACACAGTGATTATCACTCAGTGCCTTGGGAAGCATTAAGCCCAGCCGATGAAAAGAATCTTTGGCGATTCTGGGTCGACGCCATGGATGTCGCTCTTCGAACATTGGCGCCGCGTCAATTTTGGATGAAGTCCGGTGACCTGTACCTTTCCGCGAAAGCAGCCGCGCAATCGATTTCGCCAGAGGATGCTTGCCGGTTGGCTGACGCTTGGCTCACCTGGATCGTCGAGCAGACGAAATTTTCGACACTGGACGATTACGCTGTTTCGGTTGCAGCCTTCTTACTTGAGTCGACTGCGTCGGACCCCAAGTTGCGCGAACAGATTACGTGCAAACTGCTAAGTCTTCACGAAACCGACGCAATCGCACAAAATCTGATCGATCTGGTTTCGGCTTGGGACTCGTTGACTAATGTGGAGCAGGACGCAATAGCGAAGCTCCTGGAAAGTGACCGGGATGATGTCGTTTGGCTGCAGGCATTGGTGCTGACCAGATCACAACCGCCACGAAGACTGGTAGAGCTAATCATTGGGCGTTCTGATTTCTTTAAGCTTTCACCCAAGGAGCAATCCCATGTTTTGACACCGCCTTTGTTAGCCAAGTGCCTGCAACTACTAACAGGTCCGGTCGGCAATGGATCGCAGTTCGGTGTAGATGACGGAGCAGAACACGTGTGGCGTCAGCTTCTGAACCTGCAATTTTCTGAGGCCAACGAACCACATTTTTTAATGGCGGTAAGCGACCTAATTAGACGAGCTGCCCTGCACGCAGCGGAGCAGCCGGAACTTGTTTCCGATTGGCAGCGTGTATGTATCAGTGGTGATCAACAGACGCGCTCTATTCTCTTCACACAACTCATCAACTGGACGCTTAATTACACGTATTCGCGACTAGCACCGTTTTGGGAAACACTACTGGAACTCCAAATGGAGGATGACGAACGAGAAGGTTATTTCTCGGTGATAGCGGAGTACATTGAGGGCCTGAGTTGCTCCTACGAGGATGCAACCAGCCTTTTCGGGCTGTTGGGGGACGATGTCTTCGTGAAAGCGATTCTCCCACGATCAATCGGAGATGCCGTCTTGTGTAGCTTCATTGCGGGAACGCCGGAGCCTCCACACGCGAAGGACGTTGCTGTAGAACTTGTTGCGCTAATTGCGACGATTTTCCGCGAACGGCCTCCACGAATTCTGTTTGTTGTTGGACGGATACGAGTCTGGCTACAAAATTGCGATGATGACGTGGCACGGGCTCTAGACGCCGATGTTGTCGAAGCGACGCGATTAGCCATCATCAAGAAGGGGTACGACCAGAAGAACGCGCGTCGACCGTTTAGAGCGACGGTTCACGATTGGTTCGTTCAAGGGGTAGATGCCTAGCGCGGGAGCTGAGGGGATTACCCTTCCGGATTTACCGGGAAGTGTTTGTTCTTCAGTTTTTCGGGAACACGTTCGGTTTGTTCGGACTCGATCTCTTCGGTGGCGGCGCCGAGGGCTTCGTAGGCTTCGCGGCTCTTTTTCGCGCGGCACATGTAGGCAGTCGCGTGGGCGAGGGGGATGCGCGCCTCGGGCAGGCCGACGAATTCGACTGCTTGTTGCGTGGCGATGGCGAGCGGCAACGCCTCGGGGTCGGCCAGGCCGACGTCTTCGCTGGCGAAAATGACGATGCGGCGGGCGATGAAGCGGAAGTCTTCGCCGGCGTGGAGCATCTTCGCGAGCCAGTAAATGGCGCCTTTTTCGTCGGAAGCGCGCATGCTTTTGATGAAGGCGCTGATGGTGTCGTAGTGGGCGTCGCCTTTTTTATCGTAGACGATGGCTTTGTGCTGAATGGAGTCCTCGGCGACGGCGAGGGTGAAGTGGATGACGCCATCGCCTGGAGGGATGCGCGCTGTCGCGTCCGACTTTGATTTTTGGGACGACACAGCGGTCGTCCCTCCAGTAGGCGGGGTCGTGAGGACGCCGACTTCCAGAGCGTTCAGGCATTTGCGGGCGTCGCCGTCGGCGAGCTTGGCGAGATGGGTGCGCGCATCGTCGTCGATCTGCACTTGGTAATGGCCGAGGCCGCGCTCCTTGTCGGCGAGGGCGCGATCGATCAGTTCTTCGAGTTGTTGGACCTTGAGGGGCTCGAGCTGGAAAACCTGTGAGCGCGAAACGAGGGCGCTGTTGACGTAGAAAAACGGGTTGTAAGTCGTGGCGCCGATGAGCCGCAGATTCCCGCTCTCGACGTCGGGGAGGAGGATGTCCTGTTGCGCTTTGTTGAAGTGATGGATCTCGTCCACGAACAGGATCGTTTTCTTGCCGGAGGTGCGAAGGCGGTTCGCGGCGGAGGCCACGACTTTCCGCATTTCGGCGACGTTGCTCTCGACGCCGCTGAGCCGTTCAAATTTCGCCTGGGTCATATCGGCGATGACGTGGGCGAGCGTCGTTTTGCCAGTGCCGGGCGGGCCGGACAAGATGACGGAAGGCAGCCGGTCGGCTTCGATGGCGCGGCGCAAGAGTTTCCCGGGCCCGAGGATGTGTTCCTGGCCGACAAATTCCTCCAGGGTGCGCGGGCGCATCCGGGCGGCGAGGGGAGCGGAAGCGCTTATCCGCTCTTCCGCCGGATCGTCGCTGCTCTGAAACAAATCCTGCACAACCAAAAATACGGAGCGCGAACCCAGACGCACCTGCATTCTTTTAGACAGGATTAACAAGATTTACGGGATTGCGGCGGGAGGTTTGTAAGCGAGATTCCGAATCCTGTGCATCCTGTAAATCCTGTCTACATTCCAACTCACATTATGCGGAAGACTGTCCTGATCGCCTCACTCTTTTTCCTTACGCTCACCGTGGCGAGCGCGGAATCACGGCTCCCTTTCAGCACGGTTTTCAAGGGCCGCGACAAATTTGACCGTCTCGTGAGCAGCGCTCGCGAGGGGAATTGGAAATCGCTGCCGATTGGCGAACGGACGGCGACCGTGGGGCGCGCGTTAGTTGGGATACGGTACAAGAATTACACGCTCGAGATCGACAACCGGATCGAAGCGCCCTCCGTCAATTTCAATGCCCTGGATTGCTGGACCTTTTTCGAGATCTCGCTCGCGTTCGCCCGGATGCTGGACGAACCGCCGGAAAACTGGACGCCGGAACGGATGCTCCATTACATCGAGCTGGATCGTTATCGCGGCGGGCAATGCACGGGCGAATATCTTTCCCGGCTCCATTATCTGGAAGATTGGCTGGCGGACAACGACCGGCGCGGCCTGGTCGAGGACCTGACCCGGAGCCTCGGAGGCGTGAGCGTGCCGCATACGGCGCGCGAGATGACTGTCGGCTGGCGGCACTACCGGTATCTGGCGGCGAATCGCTCGTTGCTCGGGCCCTTGCGGCAAATGGAGGCTCGCGTCTCGAGCCGCCCGCTCTACCAGGTTCCGAAGAGTCGCGTCGCGTCCATTGAAGGGCGGCTGCGCAGCGGCGATATTATTGGCATTATTTCCCGGGACGGGCGGCGCCAGTTTTCCACTTCTCATGTGGGATTGGCGCTTCGCCATGCGGATGGCTCGCTGCGTTTCATGCATGCGTCGTCGCCGCGCAACGCTGGACGCGTGGTGATCGACTCAACTCTTTCGAGTTATCTCAATCGATACGGATCGCACTCCGGCGTCCTGGTCGCGCGGCCGGTGCGCTAGCGCGACTCGGCGTTCGGCTCGACAGAGTCTCGCCCTACCAAAGCGTTTCGTTGGACTCGTTAGGCCGCGTCCTTCGCCGTCTCCAGGTCAATGACGAATTTCGCGCCTTTGCCCGGACCTTCGCTAAAGGCGCGGATGGATCCCCGGTGCATTTCCACGATCGCTTTGCTGATCGCCAACCCGAGCCCCAATCCTTCACGCCGCGGCGCAATCTGCTCGAAGGCGTCAAAGACTTTCTCGAGATGTTCCGGCTCAATCCCGATGCCGGTGTCAGCGATCTCGATCTTCAACGCCTGAGGTCCGGGATTGGATGTTCGGATCGTGACTGCGCCCTGCTCGGGCGTGAATTTCGAGGCGTTTTTCAGCACGTTCCAAAAGACTTGCTGCAACCGGGAGGAATCCGCGAGCACGCAATGATCTTCCGCCGAGAGCTGGACTGAGAGGTTGAGCTGCCGGGACGCAAGGCCGTCTCGCACGATGTCCATCGCGTGTTTCAGTAACTCGTGCGCATCGGCTTTGCGCAGATGCAGTTGAAGTTTCCCGCGGGTGATCCGGGTCAAGTCGAGAAGGTCATCGATGAGGCGGGCCTCCAGTTCGATGTTGCGACAGATCATCCGCAAACCCTCGTCGATTTCGGGAGGGAGCCCGGGCTCGTCGGCCATTCCGCCCGCCCAGATTAGGACCGGAGTGAGGGGCGTGCGCAGTTCATGACTGAGCGTCGCGAGAAAACCATCCTTGGCCGCGTTGGCTGATTCAGCCGCTTCTTTTTGCCGCTGCAATTCCTCCCCGATGTGCTGCCGGTGAATGAAGAGGCCAATCTGGCTGCCGAGCGCCTCGACCATCTGGAAGAGGTCTTCGTCAGGTTCCGCGATTTCCGGACTGAACAACTCGAAGACGCCAACGATCTTTCCATGCGCGCGAAGCGGGAAGGCAAAGGCGCCGCGCAATCCCGCCTGAACGGCGGCCGCGATACGGGGAAAATTATCGTCGCGCGTGACGTCGTTGATCCAGGTCGGTTCATGGGAAGCAACGACGCGCCCGGGCAGCCCGACGGCATTCGCCAGGGGAGTGGTGAGGGTAACTTGTTCAAATTTTTCCAGGCGCGATCCGCCGGTGTGCCAGGTCGTGGCGCAGCGCAACGTTTCGCAATCGGCTTCGCACAACCAGATAGAACCGGCCACCCAATTGCCGCTGGCTGCGATCGTTTGAATGATGGGTGGACCGACATCCGTGAGCGAAAACGATCCGGCCAGAAGACTGGCGACCGCGTACTGCGCGGAGCGGCGTCTTTCACTTCTAACGCGTTCGCTGATGTCCCGGCCAATTTTCGAAGCGCCTACGATGCGTCCGGTTTCATCCCTGATGGGGGATACCGTGATCGAGATATCGAAAAGCGTTCCATCCTTGCGGCGCCGCACGGTTTCGAAATGATCGATCCGTTCTCCGCGCCGGATCCGCGCAAGAATTGCCGGTTCCTCATCCTGACGGTCCGGCGCGATCAGCATCGTGATGGGTTGCCCGATTACCTCCTCGGGCTTGTAGCCGAAGAGACGTTCCGCCGCTTCGTTCCAACTGGTGATTCGTCCGTCGAGGTCTTTGCTGATGATCGCGTCGCCGGAGGATTCCACGATTGCGGCCAGCCGCTGGCTCGCCTCTTCTCCCCGTTTGCGCTCGGTGATGTCGCGCAGATACGCGGTGAAAGCCGGCTCATCCTGGATGCGGAATGGAGTGATCGCCAATTCGACGAGAATCTCCGAGCCGTCCGCGCGAAGGGCATCCACTTCGATTCGACGGCCGAGCACCGGCCCCTCGCCCGTTTGCAGGTAACGCTTCAGGCCCTCGCGATGGCGTTCTCGCAATCGCGCCGGGATGATTAGCTCCGCCAACTCCTGGCCGACAGCTTCCTCTCGGGTAAACCCAAAGACACGCTCGGCTGCCGGATTGAATTCCACCACGTGGCCGCTCGCATCCATCGTGATGATGCAATCGAGCGCCGAATCCAGAATCGCGCGATTCAGTCCTCTCAGCCAGGCTTCTGATTCGGCGCGAACTGTTGTGGGTTTCTTCGGTGCCATGGAGCGCAGGCCTTACGAATACCATCGAAACGAATCGCGGCTTCGACCGTCTCTCGCGCTGATCAATGGGAAGGGCCGTCGAGATCGATCTCGCGGTTGCGTTGTCTGGCCAGGGCGAGGGCGAGCCGGGCGCGTCCCAGGCCGCGCCGCCAACGCCGGCGCCACCCCACCTCGCTATGCTCGAGGCGAAAGCGCGGACGGATCCGGACGTTCTCGCTCTCGCAAAGGGAAATCGCCTCGGGTGTCCAAAGACGCCGCGAGATGGCGGACATGAGATAGGGGATCGGGATGTTGTCCCGACCCATGTAAGAAAGCGTGAGGAGATCGCGCGTCCGTTCGCTCGCTCGCGCTTCCATGTTCCACGCGGTCTCACCCGGCCGCAGCGCCGATTGGAGGACATCTTTTTTCCAGAGGGTCGCCTGGAGCCGGGTGCGTCCGTCGGATTCCCGAGGCACAACGCCATAACGATCGTTTAACGGCACGAAATCGCGCTCCAGTTGCGAACGGCCGTAGAAGCAAAAGGAAGCTGCGTCGTGGTCGAAGGCGTAGGCGAAATCCGCGGCCAACTGCTCCCGGTTCACCGGACCGTTCAAAAAATAATCTTCCTGCAGGTATAAGACATAAGGCTGCGTGATCTGCTTCAGCGCGACGTCCATGTTGGCGGCCCAGTCCCGGTCCGGGCCCACCGTGATCGGCTGGAGAATGTTCGACCGGACGCGCAGGCGATTAACGATCAGAAATGCCGGGAAAGGACAATCGCTCCAATGTTTCCGGAAGAAGAAAGCGAACGGACGCCATGCGTCGAAGAACGCGTCGCAACTCGAGACGACGATCGCGACAGAGCTGGCGAAATCTTTCAGCTCCGGCATGGAGGAAGTGGTGGGGCAGGCCATAGCTCTCCGCAAGCGAATTCTCGCGGGTCGGGCGGAGTGGGGAGCGGTTCGATGAGGTTGCGTGGCGGCTCTCATGAGGTTATGATTCACTCTCCAAAAAACGGGGGCGCACTGGCTTCGACTCGTAGTTCGAAGCGCAGGCGGCATGTCGAGGATGGTTCGTTGGCCTCGTTAAAATCCGGACCAAAAAAAATAAACGCAGATCACCAAGATCTCGCTCTCGCGGCTTAATTGACCGCGATGTTTCCGGTTGGACGCCTGCTACGGC
>DASZDO010000073.1:0-22895 GCA_035941955.1 Chthoniobacterales bacterium | reverse complement strand
CCGATCTTCGAATAAACGGTGACGAACACGCTCGGCTTGGAAGGTGCTCAAGCAGTCGACGGTTGAATGTTTGAAGCGTTTCGAGGTCTAATTAACAGAGATGTTGTGCGACGTTTGCAAATGTAATGATGCGACGGTTTTCCTGACGCAAATCCTCGAAGGCAAGATGCAGAAGGTGAATCTCTGCGATGCCTGTTCGAAGGAGAAAGGCGTGCAGGATCCGACTGGCTTTGCCTTGGCGGATTTGCTCCTCGGCATCGGCGCCGCGGAGGAGATCGAGAAAGGCGCGGCGTCGCAAAAATGTCCGGTCTGCGGTTTTACCCAGGCGGATTTCAAGAAGACGGGCCGGCTTGGTTGCAGTGTGTGTTACGTTACTTTTGCCGAGGGTCTGGGCAGCTTGCTCAAGGCGATGCACAAGGGCACCGAGCACGTGGGCAAACTTCCCCAGCGCGCTTCCCGCGAAATCGAACTGGGCGATCGGATGCGCGCTTTGACCGAGGATTTGGAAAAGGCGGTCGCGCAGGAGAATTACGAAAATGCCGCGGCCTTGCGCGATCAGATCAAACAGCTCGAACACGACAAGGCAACTTAAGGATGAAATTTTCCAACGTCATGGCGACCGGCGGCGAATGGCTGCGCGGCGAAGGGCCTCACCATCAGATCGTGATCAGCAGCCGCGTCCGGCTGGCGCGAAATCTTCGGCAACGCGCCTTTCCCGGCTGGGCGAAGAAAGCCGAGCGGACGCAGATCCTCGAGCTGATCAAACCGCGCGTCGAGGAGTTGCCGGAAATGCAGGACTCGTTTTCGGAATTGTTGCAGGACCTTTCGGCGCTGGAAAAACAGGTCCTGGTCGAGCGGCATCTGATCAGCCGCGAGCATGCCGCGAAAAGTGTCGGCAGCGCGGTCATCATGAATCGGCGCCAAACGTTGAGCATCATGGTGAACGAGGAAGACCACCTGCGGATGCAATCGATTCGCTCCGGTCTCCAGCTGAAGAGCGCGTTCAAGCTCGTCGACAAGGTGGACAGCACGCTCGAGGCGAAGCTCGATTTCGCTTTTGATGCGCGCCTCGGTTATCTGACGGCCTGCCCGACCAACGTCGGCACCGGCATGCGCGCCTCGGCCATGCTGCACCTCCCGGGTCTCGTCCTGAGCGAGATGATCAATCAGGTCATTCAAGCGGTGAACAAGATCGGTCTCGCCGTCCGCGGTCTTTATGGGGAAGGAACCGAGGCGATGG
Source organism: Chthoniobacterales bacterium (assembly GCA_035941955.1). Classification (GTDB taxonomy): domain Bacteria; phylum Verrucomicrobiota; class Verrucomicrobiia; order Chthoniobacterales; family UBA10450; genus AV80. The sequence goes on along the minus strand of DASZDO010000073.1, from coordinate 21,655 downwards.
GGAATCTTTTTCAAATCTCGAACCAAACCACGCTCGGGGAGAAGGAAGACGAAATCATCAATCGGCTCAGCAAGGTGATCGAGACGATCATCGAGAAGGAACACGACGCGCGGCAGATGTTGATCCAGAAAAAATCGAATACGCTCTGGGACCAGATCGGCCGCGCTTACGGGGTCCTGACGTTCGCGCACGCGATGACCTCGAAGGAAGCGCTCAACCTTCTTTCGATCATCAAACTCGGCGTCGATCTCGGCGCCTTCCCCGAAGATCGCCGTCTGCCCATCGACGAGCTCTTCATCGACACGCAGCCGGCGCACCTGCAAAAGAGCTCCCAGCAAAAACTAAACGCCGAGGAGCGCGACCATTTGCGCGCTCAAATTATCCGCGAGCGTTTGCGAGTCTTCCCTAAGCCTGATATTGGTAAAGTGGCTCGAGAGTCGGAGAACGGATCGAATCCCGAGCCGCAAAACAATGAATAATTTTACGCCGCGAGCCCAGCAGGTCCTGGCTCTCGCCCGCAAAGAAGCTGACCGCTTCAACCATAATTACGTCGGGACCGAGCATTTATTGCTTGGTCTGATCAAGCTCGGGCAGGGTGTTGCCGTCAACGTCCTGCAGAAGATGGGTCTCGATCTGGAGACGGTACGGATGGAAGTCGAGAAGCAAGTCGGTTCCGGGCCGGAAACCAAAATGGTCGGCAACATCCCGTACACGCCGCGCGTGAAAAAAGTTCTCGCGCTGGCGGGGAAGGAAGCGAAGGCGCTCAATCATTCCTACGTCGGCACGGAGCATATTTTGCTCGGGCTGCTCCGCGAAGGTGAAGGCGTCGCGGCGCGAGTGCTGAAGAGTCTCGAGGTGGACATCGAACGCACCCGCAACGAAATCCTGAAAGAGCTCGATCCCAATTTCACCCCGCCCGAATCCGAGCAGGAAGGTGGAGAGCCGTCCTCCAAGAAAGATGTCAAGACGCCGGCGTTGCGCGCCTTTGGCCGGGACCTGACGGAATTGGCGAAGAAGAACGAGCTCGACCCTGTCATCGGCCGGCATAACGAAATTGAGCGCGTCATTCAGGTGCTTTGCCGGCGGACGAAGAACAACCCCGTTCTGCTCGGCGAAGCGGGCGTCGGGAAAACCGCGATCGCGGAAGGACTGGCGCAGGAAATCGCCAGCGGCAATGTGCCGGAATTATTGCGCGACAAGAAAGTGATCACGCTGGACCTCGCGCTGATGGTCGCCGGAACGAAATATCGCGGCCAGTTTGAAGAGCGAATCAAGGCGGTCATGGACGAGATTCGGCGCTCCAAGAACGTCATCCTGTTTATTGACGAGCTGCATACGATTGTCGGCGCCGGTTCGGCGGAAGGGGCGATGGACGCCTCGAACATCATCAAGCCGGCCTTGAGCCGCGGCGAGCTGCAATGCATCGGCGCCACAACGCTCAACGAATATCGCAAGTATATTGAGAAGGACGCCGCCCTGGAACGCCGTTTTCAAACGGTGAAGGTCGACGCGCCGACGGTCGAAGAGACGATCCTGATTCTCAAGGGATTGCGCCCGAAATACGAAGCGCATCACAAGGCCAAGCTAACGGACGAAGCGCTCGAGACCGCCGTGAAATTTTCCGAGCGTTACATCACAGGCCGCTTTCTCCCGGATAAGGCGATCGATGTCATGGATGAAGCCGGCGCGCGCGCCCGGATCAACGCGATGACGCGGCCGCCGGATGTGAAGGAGATCGAAAAGGAAATCGAGGACATTCGCGTTGAGAAAGAAGCCGCGATCAAGGCCCAGGATTTCGAGAAAGCGGCCGCGCTCCGCGACAAGGAAAAGCAAACCAAAGAAAAGCTCGACGGGATTCTGGCCCGCTGGCGCGAGGAACGGGAAGAAAAAGAAGTCCTCGTTACCGCGGACGACATGATGCACATCATCTCGAAGGTGACCGGCGTGCCTCTCCAGCGCATGGAGCAGAAGGAAACGCAGAAGCTGCTCGCGATGGAAGCCGAATTGAGACAGCGCGTCATCGGCCAGGACGAGGCCGTTACCGCTATTAGCAAGGCGTTGCGACGGTCGCGCGCCGATCTGAAAGATCCAAAGCGGCCGATCGGGTCGTTCGTATTTTTGGGGCCCACCGGCGTCGGCAAGACGTTTCTTGCCCGGACGCTCGCGGAGTTCATGTTCGGCGACACGGATGCCTTGATCCAGATCGACATGTCGGAGTACATGGAGAAATTTACCGCCTCCCGGCTGATTGGTTCGCCGCCCGGCTATGTCGGTTACGAGGAAGGCGGGCAGCTCTCCGAGGCCGTCCGGCGCCGGCCCTATTCGGTCGTGCTTTTCGATGAGATCGAGAAAGCGCATCCCGATGTGATGCATTTGCTTCTCCAGATTTTGGAAGACGGCAAGGTGACGGACTCGTTAGGCCGCAAGATCGACTTCCGCAATACGATCATCATCATGACGTCTAACGTCGGCGCCGATCTGATCAGGCGTCAGACCACGATGGGGTTCGGCGCCCCGAAGGACACCCAGGATTACGACACGATGCGGGATAAGATTCTCGAGGAAACCAAGCGCGTCTTTAAGCCGGAGTTTCTGAATCGCCTGGATGAAATCATTGTCTTCCATTCGCTCACCAAACCCGACCTGCTGAAGATCGTCGATCTGGAAGTCGACAAGGTGAAGCGCCGCCTCAGGCTGAAAGAGATCGAGATTGTCCTCGACGAGCCGGCCCATGAGTTCGTGATCAACAAGGGATACGATCCAACGTATGGCGCGCGTCCGATGCGCCGCGCCGTCGAGCGTTATCTCGAAGATCCGCTGGCGGAGGAGTTGCTCAGGGGAACGGTGAAAGCCGGTGATATCGTCGAAGTGACGGTCGCGGGCGACGACAAGCTCGCGTTCCATGTGGCGGAGCCGCAGGGGACGGCGGCAAGTGCGAGCTGAGCTCGCACTTGGTGATCAGTGGTCAGTGATCGGTGATCAGTGAATGGTGAATAGGTGAATCGCCATCGCTGCCTTCTCTCCTGATCACCGATCACCGATCACCGATCACCGATCACGCGCGCGGATGCGCGTCCGCGTAGGCTTTTTTCAACCGCTCGACGGTAACGTGCGTGTAAATCTGCGTCGTCGACAGACTGGCGTGGCCGAGCAACGCCTGGACGCTGCGCAAATCCGCGCCGCTATCGAGCAGGTGCGTGGCGAAACTGTGCCGGAGCTTGTGCGGACTGAGCGCGATCGGGATCGAGGTGTGACGCAAATAGCGTTTCAGGATGAGCCAGATCGAGCGCGGCGAAATCCGGCGGCGCGACTTGTTGATGAAAAGCGGACCGGTTTGAACGCTGGCCGCCGATCGATAGTGGGAGACGGCCTCCAAGGCGGGCGCCCCGACCGGACAGACCCGCTCCTTTCGTCCTTTGCCCAGGACGCGGACCGATTCGGTGTAAACATCCAAATCGGCGACATTCAGGGAGGCGAGTTCGCTCAAGCGCAAACCGCTGCTGTAAAAAAGCTCGAGGATTGCCGCGTCCCGCAGCGGCATCCACGCCGGCGCAGCCCGTTGCTTGGGCGCGCGGAGGGGCGCGGTGAGCAACTCGTCGATCTGCTGGCGCGTTAGAACCAGGGGTAATTTTTTTTCCGGCTTCGGAAGTTGAAGTTCGCGCACCGGATCTTTCCTAAGATTTTTTCGTTCGACGAGAAAGCGGTAGAAGGTGCGGAACGCGGAAAATTGCAGGCGGATATAGGAGCGCGCCTGGCTCTTTTTCATCAGCTCGAAAAGATAATCGCGGAAATCGTCCGCGCGGCAGGCCCGCCAGGAGCGGACATTTTTCTGGGCGCGGAAATCCGCCAGCGCCTGGCGATAGGCGATCAGCGTGCGCGGAGAGACGTTGCGCTCCACCTCGAGGTAGTGCAAAAAATCCTCCGCGAGAGGATCACGGGAGGCGCGCGCGGACACAGCGGCTACTCGGGTTTTTCTATGGCGGTGCGCTTGAGCGCGGCGCGGGCCCGAGCGTTATACTGGCTCTTGAAAATTGGCGCCGGACTGACCGAGACAAGTTCGTATTTCTGCAGGACGAATTCGGGGTAAAAACCATTGCTGCCCGCGTCGTAGACCGTGTCGCCGCTAAAGCGGCCGTAGATCTTGTATTCGTAATTGTTATCGAAACCAAAGTTCAACTGCTCCCGGTCGGGTGTCAGCTTCTCCTTCTCGTTGAACACCACCAACTGGGCGGTGTTCCAGGGCTGACCAGGCTTTCGCAGGTAACCCCAGAATTTGAACTGCGGAATTCGGAAATAGCGGCGGCCGATGAAATAATCGCCCGGCGGTTCCGCCTGAATGTTTTGCGCCGAAGCCGCACGTGCCTGTTGGATTCCTTGCGGCATGGGGCTGCCGCAGCTCGTAAGGAAAAAGGCCGCGAGAAAAACATCGGCTGCGAAAATGAGGCGAAGCGCGCGATTGGTCATGGACAACTGTCCTTTATCGCAGAGTGGTCTCGCGCGCAATCGCATCGGTGGCGGATTCAGGTTTTGCTTCGCGACAGCGTTGCTTCTACCCTACAGGCCGTGTCCGAACCACTCTTTCCGGTCGCGCCTGGAACCCCAGGCCGCCGGGGTGAGCCGGTCGCCCAACAGCCATGATATTTCCCCGCCTTTTCACGGCCCTGGGTTCTCCGGTGGTTTCGTTCTTTACCCACGTCGGCGAGGTGGTGCTCCTGGCGAGCGAAACGTTCACGTCGGTGATCGCGCACAAGATTCGCTGGCGTTTGTTCCTCCAGCAGATCGTGGAAATCGGTTTGCGCTCACAGCTCGTGGTGGTGATTACGGGGGGCTTTACGGGAGCGGTTTTCGCCGCGCAGACATTTTTCCAGTTCAACAAGCTGGGAATGGGATCGGCCGTGGGTGCGGTGGTTTCGGTTTCGATTTGCCGCGAGCTTGGGCCGGTCCTCACGGCCCTGATGGTGACAGGGCGAGTGGGCGCGTCGATGTCGGCCGAGATTGGAACGATGAAGGTGACCGAACAGATCGATGCGCTCCGCGCCCTCGCGGTCCATCCGATCGATTATCTCGTCGTCCCGCGCACGCTCGCGATGATGCTTTCGATGCCGCTTCTGGTGGCCGAGTGCATCGGGGTGGGGATCGTCGCCGGATATTTTGTGGCGATTTTCCTGCTGGATGTGAACGGCACCTATTACGTGGCGAACATGGTGAGGTGGACCCAAATGAGGGACATCATCATGGCCCTGTCGAAAGCGTTTTGCTTCGCGCTGCTGATCGTCTTTATCAGTTGCCACAAGGGCCTGACGAGCCGTGAAGGCGCGGTCGGCGTGGGCCGAGCCACGACCGAAGCAGTCGTTGATGCTTCGCTCGCGGTTCTGATTTTCAATTTCTTTCTCACCATGGCGCTCAATATTATCTTCCCCGCCGGGTATCAGTAGCCGGCTCTTGAGTTACGCGATGCCCCGGCACGAAGGCCGGCCTGCAAAAATAACGCTCGACACGTGGATAAAGCCCGGGTTAGGTCACCCGACGTTTCCACACGCCGGCCGCCCCCACACGGGGCATGGCCGTTGGGCAAAAAAGGGTGACGGATTCGTTACCACGCGAAGATAGATTGAGGACTCCCTTATGAAAAAAAAGCGCTCTTCTCAAAGCGGTTTCTTTAATCCGCGCCTCCTGCTCGGTTTTGTTCTTGGCTCGCTGGGCGTTATTCTGGCGCTGGTTGGCTTTGGCATTTCGTCGGAAGCCGGCCTGGCCCAAACCCCGAAGCAAACTCAAGAGCGTACTGGCACGCCGCAGGCGAACGCCGGCCCGCTGACTGCTCAGGTCAAGATCGCGCCAGAGGTGCTGGCTGATACCGCCAATGGCCAGTCTGCCTCGGTCGTCATTCTTCTCGCCGATCAAGCTGATGTCAGCGCGGCCTACGCCATGAAAGACCAGGATGCGCGCGGCTGGTTTGTCTATAACACCCTGACGCAGCATGCTGCGCGCACCCAGGCGCCTCTCAAGGCTTTCTTAACCGCGCGAGGCTCGAGCCACCAATCATTCTGGGCCGCCAATATGATCATTGCGACGGTGGATCGCTCGACGGTTGAGTCGCTCGCGGCCCGCGCTGACGTGGCGCGCATCGACCCGAACAAGCCTACGCGCTGGATCGAAGATCCTGAAGTCGCCAATTATGAAGTGACGCCGAACAGCCCGACCGAGGTGAACGGGGCCGAATGGGGCCTGCTGAACGTGAGGGCTCCGTCGGTCTGGGAGATGGGCTTCACCGGCCAGGGCATGGTGGTGGGTGACTTGGATACCGGAATGCGCTGGACCCATAACGCGCTAAAACCGAAGTATCGCGGCTGGAACGGCGTCACCGCCGACCACAACTTCAACTGGCGCGATGCCATTCACTCCGGCGGCGGCATTTGCGGCGCCGACACGGTAGAGCCTTGTGATGACGATGGTCACGGCACGCATACGGCGGGGACCACGGTTGGCGACGACGGTGGCGCCAACAAGATCGGTGTCGCTCCCGGTGCGAAGTGGATCGGCTGCCGGAACATGGATCAGGGTGTCGGCAGCCCGGCCACTTATACGGAGTGCTTCCAGTTCATGATTGCGCCGACGGACCTGGCCGGCAACAACGCCAACCCGGCGTTGCGCCCACACGTCCTGAACAACTCATGGGGTTGCCCCGTGAGCGAGGGCTGCGTCACCGGGGCCGAGTTGGAGACGATAGTAAACAACACGCAAGCGGCAGGGATTTTTGTCGTAGTTTCAGCCGGCAATTCCGGCCCGGGCTGCGAGTCGGTGGAGGACGCGCCGGCCATGTACAGCGCCTCTTTCTCCGTCGGGTCGATTAACATTGCCAACAACCTCTCAAACTTCAGCAGTCGCGGGCCCAGCACCTTTTATCCTACGGATCTGCTGAAGCCGAACCTGTCGGCTCCTGGTTCTAACGTCCGTTCGAGCACGAACGACGGCGACAACACCTACGGAAGCTCAAGCGGCACTTCGATGGCGGGCCCGCACGTCGCCGGCGTGGTGGCATTGCTTTGGTCCGCGCAGCCGCAGCTCGTGCGTGATATTGACGCGACCAAGACGCTCCTGCAAAACACGGCTAATCCGGGGGTGGTTGTCGCCGCGCAAACGTGTGGTGGCATCCCATCGACCCAAATTCCGAACAATTCCTTTGGCTATGGCCGCGTCGACGCCTTGAATGCGGTCAACCTCGGGGCAACCCCCACGCCGACGCCGACCCCCACGCCGACACCCACCCCGACGCCAACTCCAACGCCAACACCTCCAGCCACGCCCACTCCGACCCCAACTCCAGGCGTGATGCCAACTACCCTTGCCAACATCTCCACGCGTCTTCGGGTGGAGACTGGCGACAACGCCTTGATTGGCGGATTCATCGTCACAGGAACCCAACCGAAAAAGGTAATCGTGCGCGCCATCGGGCCGTCGCTATCGCTTCCCGGCACGCTGGCCAATCCGACGCTGGAGCTGCGTGATGGATCGGGCACCCTGATCAGATCAAACGACGACTGGCGCATTGGAGGTCAGGAAACGGAAATCATCGCGACGGGCATCCCCCCGACCAGCGACTTGGAAGCGGCGATTGTGGAGACGCTGCCGGCCAACGGCGCGAGTTATACCGCGATCGTTCGCGGTCTGAACGATGGGACCGGCATCGGTTTGGTGGAGGTTTACGACCTGGACGCTGCGGCGAATTCGAAGTTGGCGAACATTTCGACGCGCGGGCTCGTCCAGACAGGCGACGATGTTCTGATCGCGGGGACAATTGTTCTCGGGCAGACGTCGCAAAGGGTGATCGTCCGAGCGATAGGTCCATCGTTGAGCCTGGCTGGGAACCTCGCCAATCCGGTCCTGGAATTGCGGGATGGAAATGGGACGCTGATTAGGTCGAATGATGACTGGCGTATTGGCGGTCAGGAAGCGGAAATCATCGCGACGGGCATACCTCCGGCCGACGATCTGGAGTCGGCCATCGTGGAAATCCTGCCGGCCAATGGAGCCGCCTACACGGCGATCGTGCGCGGCGTGAATGGAACGACCGGCATCGCGGTGGTGGAAATTTACGCGCTGAACTGATCCTTGCGCTTCCGCATTCGAGCTACCCGTATGAAAAAAAAGCGCTTCACTCAAAGCGGTTTTATTAATCTGCGCGTTCTGCTCGGTGTGGTTCTTGGAACGGTTGGCGTTCTCCTGGCCTTGGTCGGGCTTGGCGTCTCCACCCAGGCCCAAAATCAGCGCGAGGATGCGTCACCCACGACTGCTGGCGGCAAGATCGCGCCCGAGGTTCTGGTTGATACCGCCGGCGGCAAGATTTCTTCAGTCGTCATCCTTCTCGCCGAACAGGCCGACGTGAGCGCGGCCTATGGCATACAGGACCACGACGCTCGCGGCTGGTTTGTCTACAATACCCTGAGCCAGCATGCCGCTCGCACCCAGGCTGCCCTTCAGGCTTTTCTCACGGCCGAGGGCGTCAGCTACCAGTCATTCTGGGCGGCTAATATGATCGTCGCGACGGTCGATCGCTCATTGGTCGAGTCGCTCGCCGTTCGCCCGGACGTGGCGCGGATCGACTCCAACAGGCCCGCGCGCTGGATTGAAGATCCTGAAGTCGCCAATTCTGAGGTCACACCGGAGAGCCCGCAAGATCCGAACGTTGCCGAATGGGGCGTATCGAATGTGAACGCGCCGGCGGTCTGGGCCCTGGGTTTCACTGGCCAGGGCATGGTGATTGGCAACCAGGATACCGGGACGCGCTGGAGCCACAACGCGCTCAAACCCAAGTATCGCGGCTGGAATGGGGTCACGGCCGATCACAATTTCAACTGGCACGACTCCGTGCACTCCGGCGGTGGCACTTGCGGGCCTAATACGGTGGCGCCTTGTGATGACCACGGCCACGGCACGCACACCGCCGGCACCACCGCGGGCGACGACGGTGGCGGCAATCAGGTGGGAGTGGCGCCCGGGGCGAAATGGATCGCCTGCCGCAACATGAACGTGGGTAACGGCACTCCGGCCACCTATACGGAGTGTTTCCAATTTATGATGGCGCCGACGGACCTGGCCGGGAACAACGCAAATCCGGCCTTGCGTCCGCACGTCTTGAACAACTCGTGGGGATGCCCGGCGAGCGAAGGCTGCGTTACTCGAGCGGAGTTGGAGACAATCGTAAACAACACGCAAGCGGCAGGAATTTTTGTCGTAGTCTCAGCCGGCAACTCCGGCTCGGGCTGCTCGAGCGTGTCCGACGCGCCGGCTATCTACAGCGCCGCTTTCTCCGTCGGGTCGATTACCATTAGCAATAACCTGTCGAGCTTCAGCAGTCGCGGGCCCAGCACCTTCTACAATCCCAATCTGCTGAAGCCGAACCTGTCGGCTCCTGGTTCTAACGTTCGCTCGAGCACGAACTCGAGCGACAGCAGCTACGGAAACTCAAGCGGTACCTCGATGGCGGGACCGCACGTCGCCGGGGTGGTGGCGTTGCTTTGGTCGGCGCGTCCGCAATTAGTGCGCGACATCGCCGCGACGAAGTCGATCCTGGAGAACACCGCTAACCCGGCGGTGAATGTGAGCCCGGTGCAAACCTGCGGTGGCATCCCGTCAACGCAAATTCCGAACAATTCATTTGGTTACGGGCGCATCGATGCCTTGGCCGCAGTCAATGGTGCGCCGACACCAACCCCGACACCGCCTCCAGCGACACCAACCCCAACTCCAGCGACGCCCACACCTCCTCCTCCCACGCCGACACCTACACCGCCCACTCCCACACCAACTCCTCCACCCCCAACGCCGACTCCAACGTCGACACCACCTGTTCCGACACCGACTCCAACAGCGACGGCGACCGCTTTTCCATCGCCGTTCACTTTCCCAGATCTGGTCGTGACCAAGACCGACTCGCCCGACCCGGTTCAGGTGGGCAACAATCTCACCTACACCATCACTGTATCTAATGTCGATCCCAGCTTGTCGATGACCGCCACAATGACGGATATTTTGCCGGCGGGCGTGAACTTTGTCTCTGTTACCCCAAGCCAGGGTAGTTGCACGGGGACGAGCACCATCGTCTGCAACCTGGGTGGTATCGCGGCCGGCGCCAGCGCAACGGTTAGCCTGGTGGTCACGCCGACTGTAGCCGGCACGCTCGCGAACACAGCTTCTGTCCCCGACTTCGAGGATCCTACCCCGGACAACAACAGGGATACCGAGCTGACTACGGTCATTCCGGCGCCAACACCGCCTCCAACGGCGACCCCTACTCCAACCGACTTTCCTGGACCTTCGCCAACACCTTCAGCTACGGCCACAGCAAGCCCTACAGCCACCGTTCCGCCCACTCCGACACCAACGCCAAGCCCCGCGGCGCAGGCCATTAACCTCTCGACTCGGGTGCGAGTTCAGACCGGCGACAACGCTGGCATCGGCGGGTTTATCATCACGGGAAGCGTTCCGAAACAGGTGCTCCTCCGAGGGCTCGGACCTTCGCTCGTTGCTTCAGGGATTACCGATGCCTTGGCCAATCCAACGCTCGATCTGCGCGATTCCGCCGGAGTCCGCATTCTGGCCAACAATGACTGGCGAGATACACAAGAGACGGAAATCGAAGCAACTGGCATCCCGCCGACCGACGACCTCGAAGCGGCCATCGTCCAGACGCTGGCCCCGGGAAGCTACACCGTCATTCTTCGCGGCATGGGAATGACAAGCGGCGTCGGTCTGGTCGAGATCTACGACCTCAACCAGGGAGTCGACTCTAAGCTGGCCAATCTGAGCACGCGCGCCTTCGTCGACACGGGCAACAATATCGTGATCGCGGGATTCATCCTGGGCGGCAGCGGCAACGACAGAATTGTCGCGCGTGGTATCGGACCGAGCCTGGCTGACTTTGGAGTGCCTAACGCACTGGCCAATCCTACGCTGGAGCTGCGCGATAGTAATGGAGCGCTTCTGGTCGCGAACAACGATTGGCAGGACGATTCGGCCCAGGCGGCGGAGTTGATTGCCGCAGGTCTCGCGCCGACAAACGATCTCGAGTCTGGCATAGCGGCGACGCTGTCGCCCGGTCTCTACACCGCGCTGCTTGCGGGGCTGAACAACGGCACCGGTGTCGGGTTAGTCGAAGTCTACGACCGCGGGGCGCCGTAGGCAGAGAGATTCTTCAATCGGTCACGGCGAGATTCCGCCGTTGCGTCATTCGCTTTGCCCGCCTAACGACTGCTGTAACACGCTCAAGGCCACAAGATTTTCGGCTTCTGGTGGGATAAGTATTGACATGTGCTGCCCGTTTTCGTAGACCCGACTCAATTAAACGTCCCCCGACGTTTCAACGTATCTTCGGCCGGGCTCGAATAGAGCCAGTGGCTGAACCTTCGCTGGAAGGCCGTGGAACAAGACTCCCTTCCAAATGAATCCACAAACCAATCAGTCCCTCTTTCAGGCCCGTCAGGTGAGTGTTTTTCCGCCACGCGCCTTGCGCACGCTTCTCCTTTGCGGTGCTGCGGCCGTTCTCTGGGCCGCGTCCGGAACCGCGAACGCTCAACTGCCGGGTTGCACCCCGGCGCCGCCAGGCATGCTCAGCTGGTGGCCGGGGGACGGCGACGCTCAAGACATTCAGGGAAGCAACCACGGCACGCTCCAGGGCGGGGCGGGATTCGTGCTTGGGAAAGTTGACCAGGCTTTCCACGCTGGAGGCGCGACCGGGTCCGTCACTTTCCCAGGTGACGGGAACCTTAACATCACCGGCAATCAGGTCACCATCGATGCCTGGATGAAGCTCGAAGATAACCCGACGTCCGACCAGACCTTCACGGGGGTCGTCGGGAAAAACGCCTTTCCCGAGGGTCAGCCGTACCAAATTGTTTTCGAGGGCGGCCCCATCGGCGGTAACTTTGGCAACACGCTGCCGCCGAGCCAGTGGCAGTTCGAGTTCGTTCTGACCAACGACAGCGGCGGCCGGTTCCACGACCAGGCCACTAACGTGATCGTCACGGCTGACGGTGAATACCACCATTTTGCGATGACTTACGACGGCTCGTTCGTGCGGCTTTATGTCGACGGCGTCATTCGCTACATCAGTGGCTTTGGCGGCAACCTCATCGCGGCGCCCACGGTGCCGGTTAGGATCGATGGCGGCTCTCCGTTCTCCGCTGACGAGGTTGAAATCTTCAACCGCGCCCTCACGGAATGGGAAGTCTTGTGGCTCTATGCCGCCGGCAGCGCGGGCAAATGCAAGCCGACACCGACACCAATGCCAACGCCCACACCCACGCCTACTCCCACTCCGCCCCCAACCCCAAGCCCGACACCGACTGGCGGAAACGGCAGCTTCATTATCGGCGATCTTGATGCGGTAGTCGGCCGTAGCGTCTATTTCTGGGGCTCGAAGTGGGCGAAAAAGAATAAACTCAGCGGCGGCGCGGCGCCTTCAGCTTTTAAAGGCTTTGCCAACTCGACCGGCGGACCGGCGCCAAACTGCGGAGGTGTGTGGATGAGCGATCCTGGGAACAGTTCGGGCCCACCCGGCACTGTCCCGACCTTCATCACCGTCATCGCGTCGGGCTCAATTACGGAGTCCGGATCCGTCATTAACGGTAACAACAGGAAGATCGTAGTCGTGAGGACCGACCCCGGTTATGGCCCGAACCCAGGCCATGAGGGGACGGGGACCGTCATATCGGTGATCTGCCCGTGATCCGATCTCGCGCACGGCGAGCCGGGATCGAATCGTAATTTGCGGTGACCTTCGCTGGAAGGCCGCGGAACGATCGATGTTATCCGGGTGACCCGTAGGTCATTCCGCTTTGGAAAAGGATGTGTTGACACTTCCCGGCCCTTTTCGTAAACCCAATCTCAGATTACGTCCCTCGACGTTTCAACGTATCTTCGGCCGGGCTCCAGGAGCCCGTGGGGCTGAACCTTCGCTGGAAGGCCGCTAAACGCGATCCCCTGTTAGATGAATCCCCAAGTCATCGGCCACTTGTTCAGACCCGTCACGCGACGGCGTTTCTGTAGGAAGTGGTTTTGAAACGAACTCCCATCCCCATGAAAACCCCAAAAAACAAAGACACCTCTTTCGACCCTGGCCGATGTGGAAAAAGCAAGAGGGCGAAACGGCCGGCGAGGGCGTTCACCGCGCTGCTTGCAGCCTCGGCCAGCGTGGCGTGGTGCCTGTTCGCGATGAGCAATCCCGTGCCCATCATGAATCCGTCCAAGCCTGTCACTCTAACCGATGCGCCCACTGTGACCCCGTTTGTGGACATCGGCGCGGCGGTAGGTCCACTTACCCATGTTTACATTGGCGAAGACCTAAGCTGTCAGGTCGCGCACATCTTGGACGGAACCACCCACGAGTTTTTCCCCCCTAACACAGTTCCAGGTGATTGCGGCACGTTCATCGCCCTTGGCGGGACGAACGGGACGCTCTACACACCCGATTTTACCGCACACGGAAACACGGCGACAAGCTTCCCCGGCGTGCCAGTAGTGTTCACGCCGATCAGCCAAGTCCGGACGGGCACGGGGACGGCGGCCGACCCAAACAAGGCCGTCACCCTCGTAAGTCTCCCCGCGACTGCCTTAAGCATTCGGCAAACCGATACCTATTCTGTCGGAGATAAGTTTTACCGAACGGAGATCGTGATCATCAACGGTGGCGGCCCGGCGGATGGAGTGCTCTATCGGGCGGGGGACGCGTACCTCGCGAAGTCCGATTCGGGCTTCGGCTTAACCGAGGACTTCGGCAATCGCCACTCGGTGGGTTGCTCTGCCCAGCCGAACAATGTTCCGCCCGGCAGAACTGAGGAGTGGATTCCGTTTACGGGCAACAACAACTTCTTTGAGGGCACCTACAGCACGGTTTGGGATCTTATCGGCATGAAAGGGCCTTTCCCGAGCACGTGCGCCTGTCCGTTCTTGCGAGATAACGGAGCCGGGATCAGCTGGACCTTCAGCATTCCCGCCGGGGGCTCCACCACATTCACGCACTTTACAAACTTCGCCACACCATGCCCGGGCACAGTTTTCGACCAAAACTTCGATGGGCCGCTCCCGGGCGTCCCCGGCCTGCCTCCCGGCTGGGTGGCTACACCTGTTGGATCGTGGGTAACTTCGATCACCTCTCCTGATACCGCGCCAAACGATGCCTTCGTCCAGGCCCCGGCAACGGTCAGCGACAAGTATCTGGACACACCGGGGATCGTCATTGGTTCCTCTTCGGCTCTGGTGAGCTTCCGCCATAGAGTTAATCTGGAAAGCACGTTTGATGGCGGTGTCCTGGAAGTTTCGTCACCCAACATTGCGGGCGGAGCGTTCACCGACATCCTCCTTCCACAGGTGGGAGGCACCTTTATCACCGGCGGCTATAACGCTGAAATCAGCTCGATCACGGGCAGCCCAATTGCGGGTCGAATGGCATGGTCCGGCTCTTCCTGCGGGTACTTCTGCACCGTGGCGAACCTCGGACCGATCGTCAACGGACAAACAATCAAGCTGCGGTTCCGCATGGCATCCGATAACGGTGGGACCGGTCCCTCAGATTGGCGCATTGACACGATCCAGGTTTTATCGAGCGGAGCCGTCTGTGGACCGTGCGTGCCAGCGACGCTTTCGCCGGCTAAGCTGCTGAACATTTCCACCCGGGCGTTTGTCGGAACGGGGGGTGACGTCCTGATTAGCGGATTTATCATCACCGGCGATGCGCCAAAGAACGTCGCGATCCGCGGCCTTGGACCATCGCTTAATCTTTTTGGCATAGGCGACGCGCTGGCCGATCCAACCCTGGAGCTGCGCGACTGCAACGGGACGATCCTGCTTTCGAATGACAACTGGCAGGACAACCCGACGCAAGCAGGGCAACTCATTGCCGCCGGTCTGGCGCTGAACGACGATCTGGAGGCGGGCCTGATCGGCATCCTGCCGTCCGGGGCTTCCTATACCGTGATCCTGGCTGGGCGGAACGGCGGCACCGGCATAGGGCTGCTGGAAATCTACGACCTCGATCAGGCGGCCGACTCGCAATTGGCCAACATCAGCTCGCGCGGCCTTGTCCAGACCGGTAACAAAGTCATGATTGCAGGGTTTATCCTCGGAGGCGCCGGCACGAGGGTGGCGGTGCGCGGGATTGGGCCGTCGTTCGGGCCCGGCTTCCTGGCTGATCCCTTCCTGAAACTGGGCGGGAGCCAGAACGATAACTGGCAGGTCCCTCCCTTGCCAGCTTCCGAGCTAATCTCCCGTAATCTCGCTCTCCCGCATCCGCTTGAGGCAGGCATCTTTACCACGCTCTCACCGGGCCCATTCACCGCCATCCTGGAAGGGAAAAACGGCGGCATGGGAGTTGGCCTCGTGGAAATATATAATGTGCATTAGGCCGATCGCCGGGGCGACCCGAAAACTCGAAATCCGAAGCGCCGGCAGCAGTCGAAGATTGACATTGCGACCGTTCGCCGTTTTGCTGGAAGGATGAACCTTCCAACTAAAGCTCTCTTCGGCGCGCTTTTTCTGTGCACTGCTACCCTGGCGCAAGCGCAACTCGCTTGGGAGAAAACCGAACTCGAACTCAACCCGGCGATTGGCGCCGACTCAGCCGTGGCCACTTTCAAGTACGAGAACAAAGGGACCAAACCGGTCAACATTAAAGCCGTGCGGACCTCGTGCGGTTGCACCACGGCAGCGCTGAAAAAGAACGACGTCGCCCCCGGCGAAAAGGGTGAGATCGAAGCCACTTTGAAGATCGGCGACCGCACTGGCCTTCAGCAGAAGACCGTGACCGTGGAGACCGATGATCCGGAACACCCGCAGACCATCCTGACGCTGAAGGCGAACATCGCGCAAATACTCGAATTGCAGCCGGCGCTTGTTTTCTGGCAGGCCAACGAAGAGCCAAAGCCAAAAACGATCCTGGCCAAGGCTGGCAAGGGAGTGACGATCAAGAACCTGGAGGTGACTTCCTCGACTCCGGAGTTCACGGCGAAAGTGGAGCCCGGGTCCAATGCCGGTGAATTTCGAATCCTCGTGCAGCCCCGTGAGACTTCGCATCAAGCGGCCGCAAACCTGACGATCAAGCCGGATAGTTCCGCCGGGACGAAGGTTTTCACCGCCAGCGCTCGCGTGATGCCTCCGGCAACGGCGGCCCAGTAGTTCGTGAGAGCGCTGCTTCGGCAGAGCGGACTGCTCCTCGCGCTGGCTCTTTTGCCGGCCGTCGGACAGGCGCTGTATCTTCGCGACAAGGTCTCCTGGCAATCGCCCATACCCGCGTCCGAAATGGTCGCGATCGCGGATGCGCGAGGGTGGGGGACCAACGCAATCTGGATCGACGCGCGGCCGGAAGCGGAATTCGCGCAGAAACATGTGCCGGGCGCGATTTTGCTGAATGAAGATCGCTGGAACGAATTGCTGCCGCAGATGCTGGCGGCCTGGTCACCGGAGAAGCGGGTCGTGGTTTATTGCGGCAGCGAAAGCTGCGGTTCCAGTCGCGAGGTGGCCCGGCGCTTGCGCAAGGAGGCGCAAATCAAGGACGTTTTTGTTCTCGAAGGCGGCTGGGAAGCCTGGCTGGCGGGGGAGAAGAAATGAACCGGGCCACGGATGTTCAACCGTCCGCAATTGAGGCGGCGTCCAACCCTCCTCCGCAAGGCTACGTCGGACAGGCTGTTCGACTTTCAGAAGCAAAGGCTTCGCCAACCCTTCTCTGGCGCTTCCTGGCGATCATCGTCGGCGCACTTTTCGTTTACGCAGGTGCGATCAAAGCATGGGATCCGGTGGGCTTCGCCGGCGACATTCAGAACTATCACGTTCTTCCCTGGACGGTGAACGTGCGGCTTGCCTTTTATTTGCCCTGGCTGGAGATCGCTTGCGGGTTGGCGTTGATTTTCCGGCGCCTGTATTCCGGGGCCCTCGCGCTCGTGCTCGCGCTCATGGTTGTCTTCATCGGCGCGAGCATCGCGGCCAAGGCGCGCGGGATTGATATCAGCTGCGGATGCTTCGGCCACGTGAGCAATCAGCTCTCCTTTGCGTGGCACCTGGTGCTCGATTTCGCCATCCTGGCGGCGGTCGCCGCTTTGTGGCGATGGGACCGCGGAAACGCTCGCGGCGCGGAGCGAACCAGTAGTTAGGCCTGCGCCGTGGAAGTGACTGCTCACCCCGGACGCCACGGGGTGCTGTGCCATTACCCCGGCGACGAACTGATCGGCGAATCCCTCGCTTATTACGGAGAATGGGCGGAAGAGGAACTTTATCTTCTCTCTTCGCTCATCCGGGCGGCGGATACCGTGGTCGACGTGGGAGCAAACATCGGGACGCACACGATTGCCTTGAGCCGCTTCGTTGGCCCAACCGGACGGGTCCTCTCGATTGAGGGCCAGAGCCGGGCCTTTGCGTTGTTAACCTTGAATACTTTCCTGAACGCCGCTGACAACGTGCATTGCGTGCCGGCGATCGTCGGGAAAGAGAGTGGGTTGCGCATGGTGGCGGAGGAGGATGCCGAGGCACTTCGCAATCTCGCCTGCTTTTCCTTTGCCCCTCCTGAAATGCCCGCTCCGGCCGATCGACCTGACCAACACCTTCTTTTCCCGGTCCCGATGGTTGCTCTGGACGACCTTCAATTGCCGCGATGCGAATTGCTCAAGATCGACGCCGAGGGCATGGAACTGGACGTCATGCTTGGGGCGGTCCGGACCATCGAGCGATTCCGGCCCGTGATTTATTTCGAGCAAGCGAGGGAGCGCCACTTTCCCCAAACTTTGGAATTTCTGCGGGATATTTCGTACGGAGCGTTTTGGCATGTGGCGGATCCGTACAATCGAAACAATTTGAAAAGCTGTTCGCACAACATCTTTGGCGGAACCCGCGAAGTCATGGTGCTCGCCCTTCCGCGGGAGAAACCAAATGGACTCGAGCAAAGCGGGTTCGTCCTGGATGAAATCTCGCAACCAATCTACAACCCGCCGCGCGAGCCCGCGCCCGATCCAGGCTGGGCCCTTCCCCAAACAGCCTACGGCAATCTTCCTTCAGTAGATTTCAAGCGGATCGAAAACCTCCTGGAAGAGATTCGCCTGGCCCGCGCGCCGCAGTGACTTCATGGCGCGGGAGAGCGGCGTCTCCCCGGCCAAACTACAGGTCCGTGAACGGATCGCGCTTCACGATCGTGCCGCCGGCGCCCTGCTGTTGGATCAATTTCGCAATGAGGCCGGTCCAGCCGGTCTGGTGGCTTGCGCCCAGCCCGGCGCCCGTGTCGCCGTGGAAGTATTCGTGAAACAAATACAAGTCCCGGTCGTGCCCGGCATCCAGCGAATCGCCAGACGCACGGGCGAAAGGACGCGAGCCGTTGCTGTCCCGCAGCCAGAGCTGGATCAGCCGATTCGATAACTCGTTCGCAATCTCGTTCAGCGTCAGGTAGTGGCCCGAGCCGGTCGGGCATTCGACCTTGAAATCGTCGCCGTAATAATGATGAAACTTTTGGAGCGATTCGATCAGGAGATAGTTGATCGGCAGCCAGACCGGTCCGCGCCAGTTTGAATTGCCTCCGAAGATGTTGGTCTGCGATTCGCCCGGCTCGTAGTTCACCACCCGCTCGGAGCCATCCTCCTGCTGCAGAACGTACGGGTGGGCCGCGTGAAATTTGCTGAGCGACCGCACTCCGTAATCGCTCAGAAACTCGTCCGGATGAAGCATCCGGCGCAAAAGGCATTTCATGCGATGCCCGCGCGTCAGGGAAATCAGGCGGCGTTCGCCTGCGCCCGGATCGTGCCAGCGCGAAATCAAGCTCGCGAGATCGGGGCGGTGGGCGAGATACCATTCGAGTCGTCTGCTAAAACCGGGCATCGCGGCAAGCAGCTCAGGCTCGATGGTCTCCACCGCGAGCAGAGGCATCAATCCGACCAGCGAGCGCACGCGCAACGGCAGATAACCGCCCCCCGGCATGTGCAGAACGTCGTAATAAAATTCATCCCCTTCGTCCCAGAGCCCGATTCCTTTCCCGCCGAGATCGTTCATGGCTCCGGCGATCCCAAGAAAGTGTTCGAAGAATTTCGTCGCGATATTTTCGTAGACGGAATTTTCCCGGGCGAGCTCGAGCGCCATTCGCATCATGTTCAGGCAAAACATTCCCATCCAACTGGTGCCATCGCTTTGTTCGAGATGGCCGCCATTGGGCAGCGGCGCGCTCCGGTCGAAAACGCCGATGTTATCCAGGCCAAGGAAACCGCCCTGGAAGATATTCTTGCCCTCGGAATCCTTCCGATTCACCCACCAGGTAAATGAGATCAGCAGTTTATGAAAAACCGTCTCGAGGAAAGCGCGATCCCCTTTGCCCGACTGCTTCTCCTCGATCTTATAGACGCGCCAGGCGGCCCACCCGATTACGGGCGGATTCACGTCGCTGAAATTCCATTCGTACGCTGGGATCTGGCCGTTGGGGTGCTGATACCATTCGCGCAGGATGACATCGAGCTGGCCCTTGGCGAAATACGGATCGACCAGCGCGAGCGGGATGCAATGGAACGCCAGGTCCCAGGCCGCATACCAGGGATATTCCCATTTGTCCGGCATCGACATCACCCGCTCGTTGTAGAGGTGGCGCCACTCGGAGTTGCGTCCCGCCAGTCGCTCCGGCGGAGGAGCGGGCTGGCCCGGATCGCCTTCGAGCCAATCGTCGATCACGTAATAATAGAATTGCTTCGTCCAAAGCATGCCCGCCAGCGCCTGCCGGTGGACCAACTTGTGTTCGTCGCTCAAGCAGGATGGTTCCAGCTCATCGTAAAATATGTCCGCCTCGAGTCTTCGCTTCCGGACGACGGCATCGAAATGCTCGAAGGCTTCCCGCTCCGGCAGTGGCAGGCCAACCGGCCGCGGCATTCGGCTGGGTTCGCCCGAAAGATCCTCTTCCTCCGCCGCTTCGCCGACACGGCCGAACCAGAGGCGCATCACCTTGCTCGCGCCGGGCTCGATCGCGAACTGGTAATGCGCGGCAGCCTTGGTCCCGGCGTGTTCGGGGTTCACCGCCTCCGTCCGGCCATGAACGATGAAATCGTTGATGCCGTCTTTCACAAATGGTTGCCGATTCGGAGATGAAAAAAGCCGCTCGGAATTGGTTTCGTTTTCGGTAAAGAGAAGCTCGCCCGCGTCCTCGCAGCGGAGCTTGTAATCGCCCAGCCCGTGATGGCTGGCGTGAATGGTGAGGTGACGGTCTTCCACATCGGAGCTGGCGCGAAGCACCGGCCGCCGGTCGTCGTGTCCCCACGACCACGTGTTCCGAAACCAAAGCGTCGGCAGGACGTGCAGAGTGGCAGTATCCGGTCCGCGATTGGTTGCGGTCACGGAGATGAAGAAGTCGTCGGGATCCACTTTCGCGTATTCGAGCGAGATATCGAAGTAGCGTTGCTCGCGCAGAATTCCCGTATCCCACAGCTCGAATTCAGGCGCCTGCTTGGGCCGGCCATGATTCGCCGCGACGAGTTCTTCGTAGGGAAAACGCGATTGCGGATAGCGGTAAAGCATCCGCATGTAGCTGTGGGTCGGCGTGCAATCGTCATAGAAATATACCTCCTTAACATCCTCGCCATGAGAACCTTGTGGACCGGTTACCCCGAAGAGACGTTCTTTCAGGATCGGATCGTGGCCGTTCCAGAACGCGAAGGCCAGACAGAGCCGTTGCTTGTAATCCGAGATGCCGCCGATCCCGTCCTCGCCCCAGCGATAGGCGCGAGACCTGGCGTGGTCGTGCGGAAAATAATTCCACGCATCGCCATTGGCGCTGTAGTCCTCCCGCACCGTGCCCCAGGCGCGTTCCGAGAGATACGGGCCCCACAGATGCCAACGCTTGTCTTCGTTATTCTCCGCGACGCGCTCCTGCTCGGCGTTCATCTCAGCCGATTAGCCATCAAAAATCGCAAATCGGCAATCGCAAATCGAAAATCCGCTCACTCCCACTCGATCGTGCTCGGCGGCTTGCTCGAGATGTCGTAGCAGACGCGGTTGACGCCTTTGACTTCGTTGCTGATCCGGCTGGAAATCCGCGCCAGCAATTCGTAGGGCAGCCTCACCCAATCCGCCGTCATGCCGTCCTGGCTCTCGACGACGCGAATCGCGATCGTGTTTTCATACGTCCGTTGGTCGCCCATCACGCCGACCGAGCGGACCGGCAGCAAAACCGCGAACGATTGCCAGACCCGATAATACCAGTCTGACGCTTTCATCTCGCTTACGACGATCGTATCGGCATCGCGCAAAATGCGCAGCCGCTCCGGCGTCACCTCCCCAAGGATTCGCACAGCCAAACCGGGCCCCGGGAACGGCTGGCGATACACGATCTCTTTCGGCAAACCAAGCTGCAAGCCGGCTTGCCTCACCTCGTCCTTGAATAACTGGCGCACCGGTTCCACCAGCTCGAAGTGCATTTTTTCCGGCAGCCCGCCGACGTTGTGATGGCTCTTGATCACATGCGCCGGGTTGCCCCCGATCGCGACGCTCTCGATCACATCCGGGTAGAGCGTCCCCTGGGCGAGAAAATGATACCCGCCGTGCTCGTCCGAGCCGTTCGCCTTGTCTTCCGCGAGGAGCTCCTCCGTCGCGTGTTCGAAAACCTTCACAAATTCGTTCCCGATGATTTTTCGTTTCGTTTCCGGATCGGTCA
>DASZDO010000072.1:0-27524 GCA_035941955.1 Chthoniobacterales bacterium | reverse complement strand
CTCACCCTTGGTTACGCCGCGATCGCCAAGTCGCGCCGGGCCCAGGTTCGGCAGACGAACAACATGGCGAGCGTTTCGTCCATGCCGCAGACCGTCGATTTAGCCACCTATCATGCTGACGATGAGGATCCAGCGCTCATTCAAAAGCGTAATGCATATTTGAATCGATTCTACGGCACCGGGCCTGGGCAGGTGTCCATAGCTGACTTCGCCGCCTCTCAGGCTGCGGTGCGCAAGTTGCCTCCAAGCCCTCTCCAGGGGGGCGAGATTGGCATGTTAGGCGGCGAGATACCGGCGCAGCCGTGGACCTATCCCGTTCCGCCGCCGCTTTTCAATTTCTGGGGCGGTGGAGCAAGCGTCCGCATCGACGCGATCGCCGTCGATCCGACCGACCCGGATACCCTCTATGTGGTAAGCGAAGGGGGAATCGCAAAATCCACGGATGCAGGGGAAAGTTGGAGTTATCGCTCCGATGACCTCAGCTCGCAGTCCGTAAGGTCTATCGCCATCGACCCGGAGATGCCGAGCATCGTTTACGCCGGGACAGGCACAGCGCCGCAGTATGGCGTGGGGATGTTCCGTTCCACCGATTCCGGGGCGACATGGAAGACCTTTGGCAAGGATGAGTTCACCGGCGGTACCATTTGCAAGATACTGGTCGATCCGGCGACGGCGGGCTCCGAATCCAAGACAACGGTGTACGCAAGTGTGATCAACGCAGGAAACCATACCGTCTGGCAGTCCGACGACAGCGGCGAACACTGGACTAGCGTGAGGAGCGTAAACGGGGCTGGGGGCGGGCTCGCCCATTATGACCTTGCTATCGATTCCTCCGGACGGCTCTACATCACAGCGCCCGACGGCGTTTTTAGGAGGGACAACCCGGACACCCGTATTGTCGAGATACATAGTATCGCCGCAGCGCAGGCCCATGCCCCGTCTTTCCTGGCTGTGGATAATCAAGACGTGGTCTACCTGGCTTACAAAGACGGTCCTGCCGTTAATGTTTGGACTGTCAAGATTGCCAAGTCGAGTGATTACGGCGATAACTGGACAGAACTCAACCCTTCCGGTGCGGACCTTTATTGCTTCGGTGTCGACCCTGCCAATCCCGATCGAATATTCGTTGGCGGCTACCCCCAACCCCCGTTGTACGATCTGCGCTACACCCTGAACGGGGGCACCTCCTGGCTCAGCATTGGGGGCGTCCACGTCGACAGTCATGCCATCGCTTTTTGCCCAACGAACCCGCCGGGCGCAGAGAGGTACTACCTGGGGACTGATGGGGGCATCCACCGCGCCGATTATGACTTTACGGTCCCTCCCCCTTCCACCGTGGACTTTATCAGTAAGAACCAAAACCTTGCCGGGATCCTCACAGGGGGAGTTGGCATAAGCAGGGACGACCGCATCTTTATCGGTACCCAAGACAACGCCAATCAGCTTTCAAGGCCAGTAAACCCGCCGTGGGTGCCCGTTTATCCCTATGTTGGTTATCCCCTCCTCGGCGGCGACGGGACCAGGGGATTTATCGAAATGCAGAACAACGACGAAACAATGTACGCGGTCACCTATTTTTTCAGCACAGTCAGCGCGCAGGCCGGCGCGCCCGCTCGAATAATTAATGGGGCCGGCACTAATATTACGCCACCTCAAGCAATAGGCGAGTACACGCAATTTTATCCTGCACTGTCTGTAGCGTTTCGAACTCGACCTGACCCGGACCTCGTCATCGTGGGATTTCAACACGTCTGGCGCAGTGATGACTCGGGTGACAACTGGACGCGCATCGGTGGCACACCGTGCCCCAGTCCGTCACCCAGCGGCAATTGCGGCATTTACAACGATTCAACCATTGTCTCGGTCTATGAGGCGCCGGGGAATAAGAATTACATTTATGCCATCGTCAGCACTCCCAGTGGCACAAAAATTCTTGCGACTTTCGATGCCAACTCCGGCACTTCAGCTACCTGGCACGATATCACGCAATCGAATCTCGAAGGAGGTTTCAACTCCGTCGTTGTCCACCCCACCGACGAGCTAACGGCCTACCTTTCCACGAACAAGCACATTTATAAGACCACCGACGCCGGCGACACCTGGACTACCGATACACCCGTCACCCTCGCCAATTCCATCTTCCGCGATGTAGTCTTCCATCCGGCTAATCCTGAAAAGATCCTGGCAGCATCCCATCGCGGCATCTTCGCCCGCGTTAATGGCATATGGGGAAGCATGAACACCGGCCTGCCCCAAGGAATGGCATTCAGTAACCTTTCCTTCAATCAATACAGCCATCAGCTCGCCGCTTCCGCCTGGGGGCGCGGAGTCTACCTTATCGATCTGGACCGCGTCCCACCCACCGCCACCATAACTTTCCCGGCCAATGGCGCACACGTGCGGGGAACCGTGACCGTCCTGGGCACGGCCCTCGACAACCACCGTGTAGCCGACGCTCAATTCAAACTCGACGGCGCCAACCTTGGCGGTGGAATCCAAGCCCCGCCTTCCAATGTCTCCGTAAATTGGAATACAACTTCGGCGACGAATGCGAGCCATGTGCTGACGCTGCTGGTCCACGATTCGTACGGCACTCCCACAACGTCGGCTTCCGTGACGGTAATAGTAGATAACTCGGCGCCGACGGTGGCGATCACCGAGCCTGAAGACGGCAAGAAAGTAGCAGGGACGGTAACGGTCTCAGCCGACGCGTCGGACAACACCGGTGTAGCCGGCGTTCAATTCATGATCGACGGCAACGAGCTTGACGTGGAGGACATATCCGCTCCATTCTCAATTGAATGGGATACTACTTCGCTGGATAACGGCGAGCATCGCCTGAGGGCTACCGCGCGCGACGCGGCTGGTAATACCAGGACTTCGGATGGTGTGACGGTGAACGTGGCGAACTAACCCGCTCAAAGATACTTTTCGGGCACGGGCTCCTCCGGGCTTTCGTGCTGCCAGTAGATGGTGACGATCCACCAGCGATTACCGTCATAGAACAACTGAATGCTGTTGATCCCGCGCATGAACGGTTGCGGATCATCCTCGTTGTGACGCGACTCGTATGTGCTCCAGACCTGTGCGATATGCCCGAACTGCTCGGTTCGCCGCGCTATCTCCTTCTCGAAGAATCCGTTCTTTTCGAAATACGGTTCGACCCGGGCGATGAAACCGCCCACGTCCAGAATCTGCGGCTCGAGCTTGCTCCCGCCGCCTGGTTCCGCTGCCGTCGGGATCAGCCGCGCACACGGAATGAATAACGAGCGGTCGCGATCCCAATCGCGCTTCTGGCCCGCGGGGCCGGAAATCACGTCGTAAGCCGCGGTAATGATGGCGTCGATCGATGCGACATCGGCCGGATTCGCGGCGGACGCAGGCCCAGTCTCAGTATTGTCTTCTTTCATCGTCTTGGAATTTGCCTCCGTTTAGCCTGCCGGCCATAGCGCTGCCCCTCTTCGTCATTCGTCATTCGTCATTTCTCTTTCTCAGCCCACTTCAGTCTGGCATTCGATTGAGGATCACCTAACAATCGTCTCCAGGAGGCTCCGATAAGATTTCCATGAACACCATCTCAATTTCTCGACGTAAATTTGCCCGGCTGCTCGGCGCTGGAGCAGCGATCGCCGTCACCAGACCGGCCCTTTCCTTTGCCGCGCCGCCCGACGCCACCCCAGCCGCAGCCGCGCCGGGAACTGCCGGAGCGATTGTGCGCTTGAGCTCGAACGAGAATCCGTACGGTCCTTCACCAAAGGCCCTGAAAGCAATGAATGACGCCTTCGGGCTCGCGTGCCGTTATCCCGACGAACACGCCGACTTGCTGATCGAGGCGCTCGCCAAGAACGACGGCGTTAACGCTGATCAAATTCTCCTCGGCGCGGGCTCCGGCGAGATTCTCAAGATTTGCGCCTCGGCCTTTACCGGACCGGCGGCAAGCGGACCGAATGGAACGGCCGGGCGCGGCAAACTCGTCGTGGCCGATCCCACTTTCGAGGCCATCATCCAACACGCGAAACTTCGTGGGGCGGAGACCGTGAAAATTCCGCTCGATGCGCGCTTCAGTCATGATCTTCCTAAAATGGCCGCCGCGGCCAAAGACGGGCTCATCTATCTCTGCAATCCCAACAATCCGACCGCCAGCCTCACGCCCAAGGATGAAGTGCGCGAGTTTCTCAAGAAAACGCCGCCCAAGACTGCGATCCTGATCGACGAGGCCTACCACCATTACGTCGACAGCCCCGACTACGAGAGCGTGATCCCATTGATCAAGGACCATCCGAACCTGATCGTTGCGCGCACCTTCTCCAAAATCTACGGCATGGCCGGCATGCGCTGCGGCTACTGCGTTGCGCAACGCGAGACGATCGATCGGCTGCGCCCGCATCAACTCTGGGACAGCGTCAATATCATGGCGCTCGTTGCCGCGATGGCGAACCTGAATGACCCCGATCAAATCGCTAATGGCCGCCGCCTGAACAGCGAAGCACGGGCCTTCGTGATCGGTGAGCTCGACACGATGGGCTACAAACAAATCCCGTCGCAGGCCAACTTCATCATGTTCGACGCGAAGCGCCCGGTGGTCCCGCTGATCCAGGCGTTGAAGCAGCGCAACGTGGTGGTCGGCCGGTTGTTCCCGGCTCTGCCGAACCACATGCGCCTCACCATCGGAAAGAAAACCGAGATGGAAGCGTTTCTTTCAGCCTTTCGTCAGGTAACAGCCTGAGCCGATAGGCATCACACAACGTCCACAAAGGTCACCACGTCCTGACGTTTGGGACCAGAGAATACCTCGCATCCTTTGTGTCCCGTTGTGACCTTTGTGCGATTCTCTTAGGCAGCGTGGACCGAATCACGGGGCCGCGTGACTGCCTTCATCAGTCGCACGGCTGCCCGCCAATTGTTTTCCGCGTGCGATGGCGGGCAACTCGACCGCATAGAAAATTCCCGCACTGACCAGAATCGTGAGCAAGAGAGTGGGGATCACGTAAAAGGCCAACGGCCATCCGCGCACCGCGGTGGATTCTTCCAGTGCGACCCAGCCCATCAGCGGCGTCATCACCGCGGGATGAAAGAGATAAATGGAATAGCTGATTCGTCCGAGCCATGCGATTGCTCGGTTCCCAATTTGGAGCCATCCAACCCAGGCCCAAAAAAGGAGAGGAGCAACGACATAGGGCGAAATCCAGCTTTGGCCGGGATGAATAAAGAAGCGAAATTGCCGCGATCCTCCAAGGACCAGGAGCAAGACGGTAAGCGCGATGAGGACCAGGATCTTGCGGTTCTTCCTGAGTGATTCGCGAAAGCCCTTTGTCTCGTCGTAAACAATTCGAAAATACGCGCCCCAGAACATGATCGCCAGATGGCGCGGCAAGTTTTTCCACGCGGCTGAAATATCGTCCGGCACCACCCCCAGTTGCTTTGCGCCTTTCACCGCGAACCAGCTGAGTGACAGGGCCACGATCAGCCCGGCGATGAACCGCGGACTGTCGAGCCAGCCGCAGCGCCAGATTACCCAACAGCAGAGATAGAAAACGAGCTCGGTGCCGAGAGTCCAGTAAAGCCCCATGATCGGCGGCTGCCCCAAGAGATCCGGCACCATCGTGGCGTTGGCTGCAACCATTTGCCACGTGATCGGCCAGCCCTGCCACCACCAGATGAAGACCAGCCCCGCCGCGACCGAAACCCAATAAGCCGGGTACAACCGGAAGAATCGGGTAATGATAAAACGGCGTCCGGCGTCTTTCCGCGGCCCGCGCAGGATCCCGTAGATGACGAACCCGCTGATCGCAAAGAACAGCACCACCCCGGTGATCCCGAAGTCAAAATACCGCGGCCAGCTCTTGCCGGCTACGTTGCCGCTTTGTCGCGCAAAAGGAAGAAATCCTTCCCACACATGCGCGCAGGCGACCAATAGTGCCGCGAGCGCCCGCAGGGAGTCAATGTGCGCGAGCCGATCGCCAGGACGTGAAGCCACAGAGCCGTGTTTGTTGCCGGAAAGCCCGTAACTTGACGAGCCTTTTCATTCACTCCGCCCGCTCAGGCGCTCCATCAGAGCTGCCGCGAGATCGGTGCGAGGATCGGCAACTTCTGAAATTAGTTTTTCAAAACCTGCTTTATCGGTGCGGAGGACGACCGCCTCGGTCGGCCCCGATGCTTTAACGGTCGCCGCGCGTGGCTGCCCACTGAGCAACCCTAATTCCCCAAAGTAATTCCCCGGCGTTAACACCCCGATCAATTGTTCGGTGCCGTTCTTCGCCGATGTGACCGTGACTTCGCCGGCGTCGAGGATGTAAAAAGCGTCCGCCGCTTCTCCCTCTCGAATGATGGTTGTGCCGGGAGCGATGGTCTGCACCTCGAATCCCGGCAGCAGCCTGGCCAGCTCATCTGCGCTCAGACGGCGGACAGCTTCGATGAGTTGGTTCGTCGAGATTCGCTTCCGCATCAATCGTCCGATCTCATCGCTGTCCAAATCCAGCGTTTCCACCAGGTCGAGGAAGACTTCCTGGGTCAGTATCATCACTGTCGCTGGTGTGTCCGAAGCCGCCCGGACCGTCGCGGTGCGAGAGGTATTCTGCAATAGGCCGATCTCGCCAAAATACTGTCCCCGCTCCAATCGCGCGACGCGCACTTCGCCATCATCCATGCGCTTGAACACATCGACCGCACCGCTGGCGATAATGAAAAAGGCGTCAGCAGGCGTTCCCTCGGCTACGATCGTTTGCCCCGGCTCGAAGGTCTTGATCTCGGCGGCGGCGATCGCTCGCTTCAGATCCGGGTCTTCGGCTCCGGGAAATGCCGCGACGATGTATTCCTCGGCGTACTGATGTTTGGGCGCCGCGCGGACTTCGGGCGCACGCCGGCCGCGAACGCGAATTCGGAAGTTATCGTCGGGAGCGGGTAATGGCTTAACCTTGAGTTTGAGGCGGTAGTCATTCGGAAACAGATCGAAGTCCAACTCGTGCAGCAACGTTGCCACCATGGTCAGCGTCATCAGTTCCACCAACCCCATGGCGGTGCAGGTTCGGTGGCCGATGCCGAAAGGATGGAAGGCCGTGCTCTTATGCTCGTTTCTCGGTTCGAGGCAGCGGGTGTGATCGAACTCGTGCGGCTTGTGGAATGGGCATTCCGAAAAGCTCATCGGCACCTGCGACAACACGGCGACGTCTCCCTTGCAAATCTTCTTGCCGGCAAAAGCGAAATCTTCATCGGCATAAAACGGCATCCCTTGTGACACCGGATGAAAGCGAAGCGACTCATGATAGACGGCCCGAAGCTGGGTCATCTGGCGCACATCGGACGCGTCTTTCAGGCCACGGGCAAAAGCGGCGTCCGCCTCGGCCACCAGCGTTTTCATCAGCTCCGGATGCTTCAGGATTTCGTAGAGCATGAACCCGATCAGCCGGCTCATATAGGAAGCACTGCCCGCAAATCCATACATGGAATAACAGACCGCTTCATCGTCGGAAAGCCGTTGGCCCGCGCGATCCGTGACCCGAAGCAGTGTATCCAGGAGCGTAGGCGGGCGGTCGGGCGGCCGGGGTTCCGCGCGGCGTTGGCGGACCATTCCCCACATCAGTTTCAAAACCCGGCTCCGGGCCGCCTGGTACCACGGCATTTTGTAGAGTAAAAACGGCCAGACCCGGCCGCCTATGTTCATGTTGTACTCCGTCACCAGCAGGCAATCGCGGTAATGCTGCCGGAGCGAGCCGCCGCACATCACGCGGCAATAGAGGTCGAACGAGAGGAACTTGATTTCCGGCATCACCACCCGCGTGCCGCCCGACCGCCAGGACATGATCTCCTCCTGGACTGCCGCGATGAAGTCCGGCACGAAGGCCGACGCCACTTCGCGGGAATAAACCAGCGAAAGTATCCGCCGGAAGCGCAAATGCAGGTCGCCCGATTGTCCGAGGACAAAATCGGCACTGCCCAGCTGTTCCCCCACGGCGTCGAAAATTTTGCGGCGTGAAAGATGTTTTTCGGCCTCCCCGCTATTAAGGAAATCACGCGCCTCCACGCCGCCAATGACTGTGTACTTCAGCCACAGCGCCCGGAGCCGGAACACTGGCCCGAAACGCTTGTAGGATCGCGCGATCAAACCACTCGTGTCGCTGAGGAACTGGAAGGTGTTGCCCACTAACGGCAATCCAGGCACGCGCCTCGGCCGTGGTAGGCCCTCCACGCAAGTTGAGCCGTTCGAAGCCGAAGGCTTTGCGGGCGCCTGGGGAGCGTTGTCGCTTCTCTCGGTCACGAGGCAGTTTTACATGGAAAATCTCAACTCGTCATCAAAACCCTGCCTGCGTATCAGTCGCGATCCTCGACGGTGCCCCGGTTGTCATTCTGAGTCCGGCAGCTGCCGGAACCGGACCTCTAATTTTCGCGAGCGCAGCGAGAATCTCCGAGCTCGGTGCTCGATCCATCCTCATTGGTAGGGCGAGACTCCGTCGAGCCGCGCCGTTCACGGTTCGAACAACCACGGGCCGATGTCGCTTAGCTTCGTACAGCCGCAAAGCAGCATCGCTTCATCAAGTTCGCGGCGCAGAATGCTTAAGACATTCGTCGCTCCCTGTTCACCGTCGACGCATAGCCCCCACAGAACCGGCCGGCCCACCAGCACCGCGCGCGCGCCGAGCGCAATCGCTTTCAGCACATCCCTGCCACGCCGAATTCCGCCATCGACATAAATCTCGCAAAGATCACCCGCGGCCTCGACAACGTTCGGCAGCACTTCGGAGGTCGCCGGCGCGGTGTCGAGCTGGCGTCCGCCATGATTGGAAACTACCACCGCCTTCGCCCCATGCTCAGCCGCCCGGCGGGCGTCGGCGCCGCGGCACACGCCTTTCACCACCACCGGCAACCGGGTGGAGCCGCACAACCAATCGAGATCATCGAATCCCAGATCCGCTTTGAAATTTTCTCGGACGTAGGCAGCCAAACCCGAACCCGAGACTTCCGGCATTTGCCCCTTCCCCAGCGGCGCGAGATTTTCGACAGCGAGGCCGTCCGGCAAACGAAAGCTATTTCGCATATCGCGTTCCCGCGTCCCAAGTCCCGGCGCATCCACCGTCAGCACGATCGCCTCCGCCCCGGCCGCCTCCGCGCGTTTCACCAGCTCGAGCGTGATCGCCCGATCCTTATAGACATAGAGCTGGAACCAACGCGGACTCGCCGCCCCTGTCACGCCGTAGCCTGGCGAAGGCGGATCCGCAAAGACCGCTTCCATCGCTGTATTCGAAAGGGAACTGAGAATGAACAAGGTTCCTGCCGCCTTGGCCGCCTTCGCCGCCGCGATCTCTCCCGCTTCACACGCCAGTTTATGGAACGCAGTTGGCGCGACTACGATCGGCATCGAGATCGGCTGACCAAGGACGGTCGTGGTCAGGTCGCGTTCCCCCACCCCCGCGAGAACCCGGTAATAAAGCTTGAGCCGTTCCCATCCGGCGGTGTTCTCGCGCAATGTGACTTCATCGAGCGCGCCGCCTTCAAAGTAATCGCAAACATCCTTCGAAAGCTTGCTCCGCGCAGCCCGCGCGTAATCGGCAACGTTAATGAGCAGCTCCGAGTTCACCGTTTGGACGCTCCCCGCTGATCACCCGATCACTGGTCACTGATCACATCAACTCCGCTCCAGATCGGCAACGAACCAAACTGGATTGAGATGCGCGAGCGGTTTCCTCAGCTTCTCCAGCTCCGCCGCAGGACCGTGCACTTCCAGCCGGGTCAAGTCGGCGATCTTGAGCGCTTCCGCGAGCATCGCGCCCACGTGGTCCAGATGGGCGAGAAGGCCCTCGGCATCCGCATAGCCTTCGCGGCAGAAAATCTCATCGCCGTTGATGGTGAACCCATAGAAAAGGTTCTTCTCTTCGCCCGCCGTTTTCTCAATGAACGCCGGGAACGCCGCTTTGATCGCGTCGAGTTTTCCCGGGTGGGCTTTGAAGTAAGGGTGCAGACTGACGAAGTTCGAAAGCGGATTCATTTTGGGATTTTGCACCGCGCTACGAAACACGTCGAGCAATTGGGTCGAGATTCATCGCATCACCCCACCCCGCGATGCAGCCCGAAGGGCGAGGCCGGGCTTTCAAAGTCCACCAGGGTCACGGCCTAACGTCCGGATCCCTCGGGGGAAGTCACCAGCCGTCGCTCGGAATCCATCACCGATTTAGTCGTTTCCAAAATCGCTATACTAGCGGGTACGAAGGGCTTATGATGGTCTCCCCGATTCGACCGAAATGAATATCCTTAAATCTTCCCTGGTCCCAGCGTTTGCCCTGCTCGCCCTCTTGCTCTCCGCGCCGGTTTTGCGCGCCCAGGATGAAGTTCGTTCCGTGCAGGAAGAATTGCGCCGGCGCAGTCTCTATTTTGGAAACGTCGATGGTCGCGAATCCGCCGAACTGGCGGAAGCCACAAAACGTTACCAGCGCCGGAAGGGTTTTGCCGCCACCGGCAAACCGGATCGCGAAACCTTGCGGTCGCTCGGGCTCCTGCCGCGGACACCAGATGAACCGCCGCCCACCGAATTGAACTGGCCGGCGGAACCTGTCCTCAAAAGCGACATCAAAATCGACCCGGTGGCGGTCGCCAGAACATTGGGCGAAGAAACCGGCATCGCGCCGGCCAGTGTCGTTCCGGATAAAGTTACTCGCCGGCGGGGCGACCTCGCCCGCCCTCGCCCACGGCCGACGGAGGACGCCGCTTCAGCACGGTCGGTCTCGCGAATGAGCCGCACGAACAGCCCGTTCATTTCCCCGGAGAACCTGACGGGCTTTGTGGGCGAATATCTGGCCGCGATGGGTTCGAACGACGTGAAACGCGAACTGAAGTTTTACGCGGACAAGGTCAACTATTATCACAACGGCACCATTGACCGGCGCATTATTGAGCAGACTGTGCGGCGCTATCACGCGCGCTGGCCGAATCGCCGTTACACCACGGGCGCGGCGATCTCTTACAGCCGAAACGACAAGCGCGGGGAGATCACGATGATCTTTCGCGTCCGCTTCACTCTTAAGGATGGGCGCCAGACTGTTTCAGGGCAGACCGACAACCGTTTCCGGATCAGCGCGGGCACAGTCGATCCCAGAATCATTTCCATCGAGGAGAAGCGGGTCCGATAATAACTCCGCGACCGCGGCAAGGGTCGCCGCAAGCGGAGCCAGCATATGAAGGTTCAGACCAAGATTCTACTTCTTCTGGTTCTTCTGGTGCTGATCTTCATCAGCGCCCTGGCCATGGTGCGACTTTTCTCGGAGCGCAGGCTCAAGGCCATCGCGGATGAGCGCGCGGCCGAGCGCACTCGCAGTTTCGACGAGTTCCTGGCCGAGCGCGGCGATCGCCTCAGCGCGATTGTCGATGATTCGACGAACTGGGACGATCTCGTCCGCGCTCTCAAGTCGGACGATTACAGGTGGGCAGATACGACGATCTCACTCGAGACCCTCGCGACGAAAGATTTCAACGCGGTCTGGATCTACAAGCCGGACCTGTCGCTCTTTCATTCGAAAAACAACCGGTATGCCGAGAGCCTTCGCGAAGCGCCCATTCCGCGCGAGGCGTTGCAGCGGCTTTTGGGCACCCGCGAGGTGGCGCACTTTTTCGTCAACACACCGGAAGGCTGGATGGAGCTGCGCGGCGGCACCATTCATCCTTCTCGCGACCGATTCCGCGAAACGACGGCGCAGGGATACTTTCTCGCCGGGCGTTTTTGGATCGATGAAAATATTCGCCAGATGTCGGCCTTCACCGGCTATAGCATTCAGGTGGTGCCGGCGGAAAAGGCGGTGGCGGAGCCGAAAAGCGCGGAAGAGCAGGGTCTTATCACTTTCAGGCGCACCTTCCCGGGCTGGGACGGCCGCCCGGTCGCGGAGCTTCAGGTGAAATCCGATTCGCCGCTCATCCGCGAGTTCAACCGCACCGGGCGCCATCTGTTCATCGGGTTGATTCTCTTCGCCGCGGGTCTGCTCCTGATCCTTTCCATTTCAATGATTCGCTGGGTCCGGCGTCCGCTCCACCTGATTTCAAGTAATCTCGAAAATCAAAATCCCGAAGGACTTACGCCACTGGCGGCCACGCGTAACGAATTCGGGCGGCTCGCGCAGCTCATTCTAAAATTCCGCGCGACCGAACACACGCTCCACCTGGCCGAGGAGCAGCTTCGTCATTCGCAAAAACTTGAGGCAGTCGGACGCCTGGCGGGCGGAATCGCCCACGATTTCAATAATCTCCTCACCGCCATCATCGGGTACTCCGAGTTGATCGAAAAACGAGGAGGAGGCGCCGTGGGAGAACACGCGCACTCTATTCGCAAGGCGGGCGAACAGGCGGCGGCGCTGACGCGGCAATTGCTCGCCTTCAGTCGCAAGCAACTCCTCGAGCCGCGCGTCCTCGATTTGAACGTGTTGGTGCGCGACATGGAGAAACTTCTGCAACGCGTGATCGGTGAGAGCATCCATATCATGATCGACCCCGTCGCCCAGGGCGCTCGCGTCCGGGCCGATCCAAGTCAGCTCGAACAGGTGCTGCTGAATCTCGGCGTGAACGCTCGCGACGCTATGCCGGGCGGCGGCACCCTTTCAATCGCGACCCAGGAAAAGGACCTCAGCCGCGAAGAGATCGACGCGCGCGGGATTGACGTCGCGCCAGGCCGGTACGTCCTCCTCATCGTCTCCGACACTGGCTCTGGCATGGACGCTGAAACCCAGTCGCGCATCTTCGAACCATTCTTCACCACCAAGGGCCCCGGCAAGGGAACGGGTCTGGGTTTGGCCACCGTTTATGGCATCGTCAAACAAAGCGGCGGCGGTATCACCGTGGAATCCACGCCCGGACAAGGCTGCACTTTTTCCATCTTCCTCCCCGCCACCTCCGATGCACTGGATATCGTTGAGCTGCCGCCAGCAGACCAGAAAACCCATGGATCGGAAACCATTCTCGTGGTTGAGGATGAGGAGGTCGTGCGCCACCTCATTTGCACCGTCCTCGGTGAGGCGGGTTACGATGTCCTCGAGGCGGAATCGCCCGCAGTCGCCTTGCAGTTGGCCCGCGAACGCGACGAACCCGTTCATCTTCTTCTCACGGATGTCGTTATGCCCGGCATGAATGGCCCCGCTCTCGCACGCACTCTTTCGACGCTTCAGCCCTCACTTAAAGTTCTTTACGTCTCCGGCTATTCCGACAACGACATTAGCGCGCAGGGTGTGGTCGATCCGGCCCTGGTGGTGTTGCAAAAGCCATTCACTCAACAAACTCTTGGCCGAAAAGTGCGCGAAATCCTCGACAGCGACGTCTCGGCAGAATCCATTGGTTAGCCTCGGCCACGATCTTGGACAACGCTGATTTTTCTGTTTAAGCGCCGCATCGTTCGATTAAAAACGGTTGGCCGCGAGCAGCCCATTATCGCGATGACTAAAAGGAGCCCGCGTATGAGTAGACTTATCGCCTTCACTTTTCTGCTGGCCGGAATCGCGCAAGCGCCTGCCGCTGAACAACGCACTGATAAGATACTCATCCAGGGTAACGCGGCCGGGACCCAAACGGTGCAGATCGAGCCAAGCGGCGCGGTGCGCGTTGAATATTCCTACAACGATCGCGGCCGGGGCGATCACATCATTGCCACCTGGAAGCTCGACGACGACGGCCTGCCGATCGAGTACGAAGGTCGCGGCAACGATTACATGAAAGCCGCCGTCGAAGAACACTTCGAAATGAAGGGCGGCAAAGCGAGCTGGAAGAATCGCAGCGAACAAGGCGATCAGGCGGTGACGGGCAAAGCGTTCTATCTGCCGCTCAATGCGCCTCCGGAATTCGGGAGTGTGCTCGCGCGTGCCCTGTTGAAAGCGCCCGGACGCAAACTGGCGCTGTTGCCCGCCGGCGAGACGAGCATCGAGGAGGCCGGCAAAGTAAAGACTGACAAAGGCGAATTGACCGAGTACCGCATCACCGGGCTCAGCTTCACCCCGCAATCGATCTGGCTTGATCGCGAAGGCATGGCGGCGTCGGTCTCGTCCTGGTTTTCCGTTGTGCCCGAGGGATTAGAGTCCGCGATCCCACAACTGTTAGCGGCTCAGGAAAAGACAACTGCCGCCTGGTCGGAACGCATCGCTCGCGCCCTCGCCCACCAGCCGAGTGGTGACCTTGTTATCCGCAACGCTCGCTTATTCGATCCGCGTGATCTCAGCGTTACATCGGGAACCAGCGTGCTGGTGCGCGGTGATCGCATCGTCCGCGTAGGACCCGATGCCGGTATGAAGCCATCTGCCGGCGCCGAGATCATCGACGCGAAAGGCCGCTTCTTGATGCCCGGGTTGTGGGACAACCACCAGCATCTCGCCGATTCCGAAGGCGGCGCCCTCGATCTCGCCAACGGCGTGACCAGCGCGCGCGATATGGCCAACGACACCGACACCTTCCCGCAGCGCGTCGCACGCTACGACGAGGGGAGCGAGCTCGGACCCCGTGTTTTGAAAGCGGGAATCATCGATGGCACGGGAGAGTTTGCCGGGCCTACCAAGATGCGGGCCGACACGGCGGAGAAGGCAATTGAGCTCGTCGATTGGCATGCCGATCACGGTTACGTCCAGATCAAGATTTATTCCTCCATCAAACCGGAACTCGTCCCGATCATGGCCGATCGTGCGCACGCGCGAGGGATGCGGGTAAGCGGGCACGTCCCTGCCTTCATCTCCGCGCGCCAATTCGTCGAGAGCGGCGCTGATGAAATCCAGCACTTCAATTTCATCGAACTGAATTTCCTCTTCCCCGAAGTGAAGGAGACGCGAAATCGCGATCGCTTCATCAAAGTGGCCGAGCACGCGCGCGAGTTCACCCCGGACAAACCGGCCGTGCACGAGTTCATCAAGTTTCTCAAGGATCATCACACCGTCCTCGATCCCACCATGAATCTCTTTGAAGGGCTCTTCTGCGGCGATCCGAGCGCCGTCACGCCCGGCCTGGAAGACATCGTGCCGCGGTTCCCGCCGCAGATCGGGCGCGTGATGCGGAGCGGTGCACTCGAAGTTCCCGCCGATAAAGCAGCCG
Organism: Chthoniobacterales bacterium; assembly: GCA_035941955.1. Lineage (GTDB taxonomy): Bacteria > Verrucomicrobiota > Verrucomicrobiia > Chthoniobacterales > UBA10450 > AV80. The sequence continues at coordinate 12,488 of DASZDO010000072.1, read as the reverse complement.
CCTATCGCGAAGCCTTCCCGGCGATGCTGCGCCTGTTGAAAGCCGTGTCCGACGCCGGCATCACCATCATCCCCGGAACCGACGCCCTCCCCGGTTACAGCCTGCATTACGAGCTCGAACTTTACGTACGCGCCGGCATCCCCGCCCCTGAAGTCTTGCGCATGGCCACGCTGACGCCGTCCCAGGTAATGGGCGTAACGAAAGACCTCGGGATCATCGCCGCTGGAAAACTAGCCGACATGATCCTTATCGACGGCGACCCCGCGAAGAACATTCGCGACAGCCGCAACATCACCACCGTGATCAAGGGCGGAAAAGTGTTCGATCCAGCTGCCATTGAGAAAGCGATGGGGATCGCACCTCGTCCGGCGGGACGATAGCGGGCATCATCCGCTTTGTCTTTTCCTCCTTCCTCCTTCATCCCTCTTCCTTCGCTTAGCCGCCCTCGGCATTGCCCCTCGCCAACCCGCACGATAGCGCCCGGCCGTCGGCCGCCGAAATGCTCCGAAACACTTGACCGCATTAGACGGTCAAGTTCCCAAAGGGGCGGTGAGGACCGGGGGTGGCTGAGAAAGCACTTGATGTTTACGACGCGAACAACGAAAACTCAAACTCACCGTCGACACAAACGCGGCGATTTTTTGATATGTCCAGCCCTTCCCCCTAAAGAGGTGAATCGATATGCAGCTTATTCAACTCCTTACTATCGGCCTGATGCTCGGAATGACGTTTGTTATTTACAAGGCTCTCGGTCCTGCCCGAAAGACGCTTCTCTATACGCGAGACGAAAAGGGCAAATGGGATGCCTTTATCAAAGACAGCGTCGCAGGTGGTTGGCTGACAATTGCCAACGTTGTGGGGACACTTACCTCACTGGCGGGTGCGTACGTATTTTTTATCGGCAGTTCAAAGCTCTTCGGCTACTGGATTTTTATCTGCTCGTTGTCAATCGTCCTAGGCGCGTGGGTCACGAATGTAGTCACCAAACGCATTATGGACTCTCCGCGCCTGGCTGCTCTCTTGGAGTCGCCCGACCAAACCGGCGGCGTTATAGCCTCTGTGTTCTGGGACGAAGATCTTAATTCGCGACGAACTGCGAGGCTGGTCAAGTGGGTAAGCATTTTGAATCTGGGGGCCCTATTGTGGATGGAGTTCTCCGTCTTCGCTTTAATCGCCGAACGTTTGCTTCATGTAGAATCGTTTATTTGGGCCGCGCCCATTCTACTATTTGCCTGTTGTTTCACGGTTGTCCTTTTCACCCTGCGTTATGGCCTTCGCGGCTTCGTATTTGCTGACCTCTTCCAAAGCCCGATGATCCTGCTTGCGGCCGTTGGAATTCTGGGCGGCTGCATTGTGTTTGCCAGTCACAACTGGGGGTCATTGCCGCCGATCAAAACGATCGCAGCACCATGGTTGTCAACGCGCGCCTGTGTTCTGTTTGCACTGCATAACATATGTCTCAACGGCCTTTTAATGCTTGTGACCGAATCCCATTGGCTGCGCCTTTGGATCTTTCGAGAACGGGAAACGAGAAAACTTATTCAGTCCTCACTCTGGACCGGTGTTGTGTGGGTGCCATTGAGCGTGATTGGTTTTATGGCGTATTACGCATCAGGCAAGGACCCCGGGTTGGACGCCGTCGCAGGTTTGCTCGACAAACTCAACGACTTTTCCATCGTGTTCAGCGCCGTGTTCTGGATTGGTGGCATCGCGGCGCTCTTTTCGACGACGGACGCCACCTTCTATTCCTTGCTCGTCGTCCACGGTTTCGATTCGAATTCCGGCAAGTTGCGTGATCGTGTGATGGCCAATATACGTCCCGGTGTTACAGCCGTCGTGATTTCCGCCGCGGTCGCCGGCTGTTATGCTGTGCTTTTTCAATGGTTGAAATTGCCGATTGAAAAATTCCTATTCATCGTTTTCCCTCTTCCCTTAAACCTCTTTCCAGCCTTTGTGAGAGCATTTCGCGGCTTGCCCCAGCGACCATGGTATATCGTTATCGCGCTTCTCTTGTATCTTTTCTGCGCAGTTAAGGGACTACGCCAACCGCAGTTACAATTTGAATGGACGTTGGCAGCCGCCCTTGTGCCTATCGGAGTGGGCTTTATCGCTGCTTTTGGCAGGCGTCCACCGAAAGCTGACATTAAAGCGGACGCCTGAGTGAAAGACTTTACACGCTATTTTTCTCTGGTCGGTGCCGCGGTCGCGTTATTGATTTTCGCCTATACACGCGACGTAATTCGTGGAAGCGACATCGTGCTAACTATCTTGTTTGGATTCGGGATGTTCATCGAATTCGGGTTACCCTGGCGCCATCGCAGCTGGCCGCTGCAACATGAACCAACCAAGGAGCGCATCCGTTGGTGGCTGTCGAAGATTTATTGGATGGCGACACTCTGCACCCTAATAGTTCCACCGCTGAGCCTAACGGCCGCTTATCTTCTTAGAGTGGAGGCACCAAAACACGTCGATGGGACAATCGCGGGCATGATGATGCCAATACCACCTACGGTACCTGTTATTACATTGAACACAGCAAGTATCGCGAGTGTGCCAGACGCGAGCGCTAAGGCGTATGTTGCGGTATTCAGGTCGAATCGCGAAGACGTTTCGCTGGCGGCTCCTGTCTTACAGAAGACGTTCGCCGAGATTGATAGATTGTGGCGCGCGACTGCCGCATGGTATACTGGTTTGGCCATTGCTATTGTGCTTGTTGGGCTATTCTTTGGAGAAATGTTCGCGGATATGAACATAAGCACAAATGGAACAGGGAAGCCTTCGACTGCTAGTGTGAACGGCCGATCGTGAAAGGCGCTTTGGTGGACTAGCTTTTTAAGCAATTGATAGCGATCAGAGCTGGATATTACTTTTACTACCCCGCGTTGGATCACTAGGCCCACCTGCGACAAAGCTGTCTCCGGGCAGCTATCCAGTATCCATAGTAAGCTCCGACCCTGTCCCGAATACGCCCTGCGGCACGATAGTCCCCAATCAATCCACCATCTCTTGTCACGCCGGCACTCCAGCCTCGCTTATCGAAGTCCCATCGACCACCGAGAAATCACTGCAAGCCCAACACGATCCCCACACCGCGACCCCTCTCAGTGTCGCGCTCTTCAGAATTCAAAACCGCGAATCAATGCAGCGAAGTCTCTGTACGCAATATGCCTGTCGATCCTCAGCGCGCCACGGGACTTTGTCGCAAGAGACAAAATGTGCTCAAACGACTCATCATACAACCTTAACTTATTTCGGTTGCTGTGTTTTGTAAATAACATCGTGACGCCGACTGGCAACATCACAACCAAGACCCGCTCTCCAAGAAGGGCGTTGCAATTAACTAAATCAAACGGGATATTATGCAGAATGTTTGAGTACGTAGTCAGTACTGGGGTTATTCCATAATCGAGATGCGTGCTGACGGTATTGTATATCGACAGTGCGTTATCCAAAATGAACCGCCCCGTGTCAAATAGGAATACTCTGTAATGCTTGTTCCTCTCCTTTCGCGCGCACTTACCCGTAAACAACAAGTATCTTTTGAAACTTCTATCCTTCATCCAAATATTTGGTGAGTTTAGCTCCATTTGTGTATCGAACCCATAAAATATCTTGGTGTCTTTGGCCGTAGCTAGCTCCGCGGACTCCATGCCCTTTGTATTTGCATAGTCGGTATTGTCCGAATAATATCGCTTGAGTTTGTCCAAGGTAGATGGGGTGATCGACGCATAAGCCTTTTTGTCGTAGTCAACAAAAGAACTCAATATCTTCAATACTTCAGCCGACTTGTCCCTATTTTCGTCATAGGTGTTGTCATACAGCTCAATCCGCAGATCAGTTCCGCGCCTCAGCATGTCGATAACGCCAGTGTAATTGACGCTCTCAGCTTCCAACTTGTCCAAACTGTAAGCAATCAGTTTGCCACGAACCTTATTCAACAGATCGTCTTTGTCCGTATAAAATGAAATCCAGTTATGTTTCCCAGATTTCGTTATCCTGTCGATATTGTCGAATATCATGTAGGAATCGGATTTCAGGCTCGTCTTTATTGATCGAAAGGCCTCTTCTTTTGAGGGAAAGTGCTTAAGGACTTGCTTGAAGAGATGCCTTTCATCGGCGACGCTTTGTTTACAAAATATGTAGACAATTTTATTTTTGCGCCAAGCATGTAGAATTTCTTGAAAGGTAATGGAGTAGCCCTTCCCAAATACCACCCCCCCGAGCCGATGCCCCAGTATGGCCACTACAATGTCAGACTTCTCGACGTTATCTAAACAAATCCTGTAGGAATGACTCTTTCCGTCCGCTAGGTCAAAATTCGCATATTCATTTGCGGTCGGGATATAACCGCTGTCCTCAAGCATGTCATAGATCGCCTTCCTTTCATCTAGAAGGTCATAGACAGTTGACGATATGAAGACAAGGCTCCTCCTCATTAATTGCTCTGGTGGGAATCAATCTGGCGGGCAAGGCTGATGAAAGTCGGCAATAGGTCCCGACACATTACGCTCTTGAGGCCGTATCGGGTCTTAGATCTGGTATTTGGCCCGTTTATGTTGATGATGGTCTCCCGGCTCAAGGAGCGAGACTCAGCACAGCTTTTGTTGAGAGCGAAGGCAGCTTCAACCGCGGCAATTTCCTCGGGCTGCCTCAGGCCTTCCAGTTAGACACTCGCAACCGCTCTTTGCGTCATTCCGTCTCGTGCACAATCAAAAGCATGAAGACAGTGTCACGATACTTGGACGGATTGCGACATACTTGCATAAAAGGCCCGGACCTCTTCCATAATTTCACCCAGGTAAGCTTCGAGTTTCTCTATCGGTGTGCTGCCAGTGAGAACAAAAGTCCTCAGTTCCTCCAGGGAGTCCCTGCCATGATATCCCTCCACAATATCGTGAGTGGTCAGATAGGGATGCTGACCTAAGCCGTAGTTGTCCGCAATAATTCTCAAGCCCTGAATACGAGCTTGAGCCGTGTTTTCGAGAAAGGCCGTGCGAAGCATCTTAAGAGCGAGAGGCGAGTGATCGTCGCGGTGATTTCTGACGATTCGCTTTGCGGACTCCAGCAAGTTCGGATTGTTTTCGATACCTTCACGGGGATAAGTCGGAATTCTCCCGCCCATTTTACTAAACAGCTGATCTGTAAAATCATTCAACAGGGCGATATGTGGAGCGACTTCTAGGTCGTGTTCATCGAAGGTTGTTGGGATCTTTTCTCTAATGTCCAGCATTTCCGCTATTTGTAACAGATTCATCCTCATTCGCTGGATCATCTCGGGCGGTTCTTTCAGAAATTCATCGCTTGTCCAATCCTCCTTAACCTTGGAAATCAATTCTCCCATTTCTCGAAACTGCTCTCGAGTAACCGGCTTCTCATAGTTGATATGAAACATCTCATCGAAATCAGAGGTTAGGTGGCCCCTACGGGGGAGTTCGCCCAGCATAGTCAAGACTAAAGTCCTAAAATGATTGATGTACTCCCTTTCGACGAACCCTGTCTCTGTAAGTGCCGCAGCCGTCGCGGCCAGATTGCCACCCAAGGTCGCATGCGTGCTTGCCGCAGAATCAACGGCCTTGGCGATCCCGCCGGCCGCTGTGGCCAGATTGCCGCCCAAGGTCGCATGCGTGCTTGCCGCAGAATCAACGGCCTTGGTGATCCCGCCGACGGTTAATTGCCTTGCCAGCAAAGAGAACGTGTCAGCTGCCAGCATTCTGATGTCGATAATAGCATTGTTGAACTTTTCGAGGAATTTTTCAGTTGCGTTCATTGGGGTTCTTCGTTTTTGGGGTTAGAGGTGGTCCGACATTACCTCGGACCGTCGCAATTGCTTTTAGGAAATGAGCCGTTGCGTGGCAAGCCAAAATTCGGGATCGATTTTGAATCCGTATCGCCAGCGCTTACGGCACACGAAACGGTTTGTTGTTATTCGGGTCGGCGACCAAGGTGCCCGGCGGGAAGATGGATGAAGTTCGGGCGAGGATCGCGGATTGAGGACACGATCGCGCCCGGTTCCGATGATGGGACGGCGATCATCATTTGTGATCATGACTCGGCCCGATATGCGGGCCGTCGAACGACAATGCTTGGGCGCTCCTAAAGTTCAAACCGGATTCGGATTCGTACAAGGATAGCAAGACGACCGTAAACGGGATGAATGCCGGGGTGGTCAACGTGACGGAAAAGACTCAAGCGGCGTGCCGATGAAGTGACCATCCAAATGGAGGAAGCACAAACCGGTTGAGAGAACAAAATGAACAGCTAAGAGTGTGCATGCCCCCTGCATCGTTGACGTTCATCGACCTCTTTTGCGGCTGCGGTGGATTCTCGCTCGGAATGGAGCGCGCTGGATTTCGGTGCCTCGCAGCAATTGATTCCAATCTTGAGGCGATTGCTACGTTGCGGGCAAATTTCCCAGAGCTGGGTGAAGAGCGGGCGAGGCAGGATGATCTGACGAAGTTTCGACCCGAGCATCTCGCCAAAATCATCGGAAGCTCGACGACTGATGTAATCGTCGGCGGCCCGCCGTGCCAAGGGTTTAGTACTGCGCGCCAGCGGGATGGCGCAAATCACGGGTCGCGGCGCTTCATCAGTGATGATCGTCGTCAGCTGTACGTCGAATTTCTACGCTATGTCGAGTTCTTCCAACCGCGCGTCTTTGTAATTGAAAACGTTCTCGGCCTTCAATCGGCGGCGGGCGGCGAATACTTCACCCGTGTGCAGCATGAGGCGCGATTGCTCAAATACCGCGTCGTCGCGCAAGTGGCCGACGCGTTCTCACTCGGCGTGCCGCAAAGGCGCCGACGTCAGCTCATCATTGGTGTGCGCAGCGATCTACCGGGCTTTTTCCCAACAGAGCTTGCGCCTTCGCCACGCGCCTTCCCCGGCACTACCTTGGGGCCCGTGATCGGCGACCTGCCGCCCCTCGCCGCAGGAAGAGGCGACCAGTCTTCAGATTATGACCTCGAGCGCCGTCGCTCCCATCTCGCGCGATGGGGAAAAGTCGCGCGCCGCTATCTTTATCGCGTTCTCGAGATTGCCGGCTCGCCGGATCTTACTGCGCACTGTGCCCGCCCGCATAGCGAACGCGACCTGAGAGATTTCAGCCGACTGCACGAAGGGGAAAGCTCCGCGGTGGCCATGCGCAAGCGCCACGTCGAATTCGAGTGGCCCTACAGCAAAGAGCATTTCAAGGATCGGTACACACGCCAGAGCCGCCGCAAACCATGCAGCACGATCGTTGCCCACCTTAGCAAGGATGGGCTGATGTTCATCCACCCGACGCAGAACCGGTCGCTCACGCCACGTGAAGCCGCGCGCATTCAAAGCTTTCCCGATTGGTTTTGGTTCCCCGTTGCGCGCACGCACCAGTTCCGCATCATTGGAAACGCGGTTCCTCCGCTTGTCGGTGAGGCAGTGGGCTTGGAAGTGCGCGCATTTCTCAGTGCGAAGTCTATGCGAAGGAAGCGACCCCAGAAAAAGATGCATTTTCGTGCTCCAGCATTTCGTGATTTGATTCCAAAGTCGCAGGCTCAAGCAGCGGTTCGCCTTCAAGAAATCGCCGCTCTCGATCGTCGCCAGCTTCGCGCGTCCGAAAAACCGGTCTTCCTCCGCGGCTGGTTCGCGCTCTTCTACCTCTTCCCTGGCTTGCATCCCGACAATGCGCTGGACCACGGCGACCCGACCGCCCTCTGGTCGGTCGAGCAACTCGCGCTGCCTGGACTGGACGATTTCGCGACACACCGCTTCGCTCGGAGTGGCTGGCCTGTCGCACTCGATTTACTGGGATGCGAAGCGTGGCGACGATACGCAGCACAAGAATTAGGCGAAGCGGAGTTTTATTGTTCGGAGGCGCAGCGAATCGGGATGAAGCACCGTGAGAATCCATCCGTCGGGGGGAGGGGGAGCAAACTCTCTGTCCCCCGGCGGAACCAATTCGCTGGCCATCAACAGACAACATTTTAACAAATGCAACTCAAGTTTCCCCCGCTCAGCGGCGGCACAGTCAGCGGGCTGAACGATGCGGGCATCGAAACATTCGAAGGCGACTTTGCACGGAATGTCGTCCGAGAATGTGCGCAAAACTCCCTGGATGCGGCTTCGACTCCGGATCAGGCGGTCACCGTCCGCATCGACCGCGTCTCACTCCAAAAAATAGACGTGCCGTTCATGCCCGCGCTTGAGAAGATCCTCCGCGCGTGTCGTGATCACTGGAGCCAGCATGACAAGGCGAAGAAATTCTTCACGACCGCATTGACGCTCGCCGGACGCCAACACATCGACGCGCTCAGAATTTCGGACTTTGGGACGACCGGCGTCGATGGCTCGGATGAGCAAAACACTGGACGCTGGTTCGGGTTAGTGAAATCCCGCGGCGTCTCGAACCAGAAAGGCGCAGAAAGCGGTGGCGCATTTGGCATCGGAAAAGACGCACCGTTGGCTGGTTCGGCATTGCGCACCGTTCTGTATTCAACGCGAACTCTCGACGGGCAGGTCGCGTTACAAGGAGTTTGCCGGCTGGTGACACACGCAGAGGAAAACGGCCACTTGACGCAAGGGACCGGGTTTATCGGTGCGTTTGATGCGGAGAACCTAGTCTATCGTGCTATCCGCGACGTAACGGCTATTCCGAAACAATTTCTACGAACGGAGCCCGGACTCGACGTTTGGATTTTGGGCTCGCGCCATTTGGATGACGACTGGGCCCAACCTTTCCTTCGCTCAGCGCTGGCCAATTTTTGGCCTGCAATAGCTAATGGAACAATCACGTTCATAATTGGCGATAATCGTATCGACGGTGCAAGCCTCGGTGCCGCGATGCGCGCAGAACGTTTCGATGAGCACGTAGCGGAGGCATGGCCATTCTATCAAGCGTTAGTCGATCAGCACGCAAAGACCTTCAACCGCAAGTTGCCCCACGCGGGTGAGTGTCGGCTTCATCTTCTTCTCGCGCGCCGCGATTTGCCGAAGCGGGTTTGTATGGTTCGGCGAACGGGAATGGTAATCGATACCTACCAACCGCGGGTCGGCTTTCTGCCTTTCGCGGGACTGTTCGTGTGCGAGGGACACGAAGGAAACCGGCTGCTCCGGTCTCTCGAGCCACCACGCCATGACAAATGGGATCCTGAGCGGGGAGATGAGCCCCGAGCGGTCGCCGCGCTCAAAGAAATTAAGGAATGGATTCGCGATGAGCTGAAAAAGCAGACGCCGCACGCGAGTGACGATCAGTTTAATGAATCCGAAGTTCCGCCGGATTTGCTTGAGGACATTCCTGAAAATCCGATTACGGACTCAAGCGCTGAAACTGAGCCCGATCTTGGTGGTAACCCGAAAGAGGCCGCGCCGCCGCAAAAAGTCAAAATCCGAACACGGACGATGCGAAAGACAGCGGACCCAGGAAAGAAGGGAACCAAAGGCGGGGACGACGATGTCGACGATCCGAAAAAAGGTGACGGAAAAAGTACGGGAGGGCGGAAAGGTCGTGAAGGTGAGGACGAGGGTGAGTCATCCATTGCGCCCAGGATCCCCTACCTGCGCGCCCGTGCCTTTAATCCGTCGGATAGTGATGACGCGATCGAATTGGTTCTGCGTGCTGACGCCAATTATGACGGGAGTGTTTGGATTGAAGGCTTAGGCGATGATGGCTCTGCCGAAAATCTTCCGCTCGAATCAGCCGAGATCATCGGCGTTGGACCGGTTGAGGTTGAACAGAGTAAGATCAAGAACCTGAAGCTCGCGGCGGAAGAAACGGTCCGAGTGCGGCTCCGCGCCAGGCGGCCTGGCAAGTACGCCATTCGGGCAACGCTCTCATGAATTTCAATCGTGCAAGATCGTGGCCCCATCCAGTGGTGTCGCCGCTAAGCGATGACGTGACGCCAAATGGGTTCGATTTTCGTCTCGATGTTCTACCCGAGCACCAGCGATGGATTCTGGGGATCGAAGCGACTGACGACGATGAGACGCTCAGTTGTCACGTGCGCGACGGCAGAGCGCAGTATCTCTTGCACGTCGAATGCAAGCGCACGTACTTCCGCCGCGCTCTGAAAAGCGACAAGCCGCGCTTCGAGATGCCGATTGGAGGTGATTTGCTCTTCGGTCTCGTGGAAGTCTCGCTGCTATTGGTTGCAACCAAAGACTTGGAAGCGTATCGCCACCCAGGTCAGCACTCCGATTATCGCGATAGCACATTCGAGATCAGCATCGGCGAACCGCTTGCCGTCGCGGCGAGCAAGAGCTTCGACGCATTTCTCGAAGCGGACCCAATACTCAGACTCTCGTCGATTCTCGACATCAAGCGTGGCGAGGACGACTTGCGCTTGATGAAGGTGAATTGCTTCGGAGACCGGGTTCTAGTCCAGTTGCCACCTGCCGAGTTCGATCGCTACCGTGAACTCCGAGCGGACCCTGCGATTCGTGGCCTGCTCGCGACCACGGTCGTGTTGCCAGCGTTGATCGACGCATTCTTTTACCTCCGGACCCCAGGATTGGATCTGGATGAATTCAAAGCGGACCACCGCTGGAGCCGGTGCGTGTTAAGCCGCTTGGAGCGCATGGACATCGACATCACCAGTCCTCAAAGTGAGAGCGGTATTTGCCTAGAAGCCGCGCAGGCCCTGTTGCGCGAGCCGCTGCGCCGAAGTCTTGAAGACCTAAGCGGATTGTTTACGACATGAGCCTTGAGTTCCTCTCTCGCGAGGCCACCGACAAACTCGCACGTGAAGTTGCAAGTAATCTGGACGCGTATCGAACCGGCCAAACGCAAACATTGATCCACTCAAGTGACTGTCGACTCTCACGTATCGATGCTGTCGGACCGCCCGATTTGGTTGACGCAACAGGCGACCACAAACCTGACGCCGAAGCATCGCAACTGATTTTCCAGTGGCTGTCGCATCTCACCCCGGTCCAAGCGTCTGACGAGCGGCTTTGGATCCTGCTGACACATCACGTTTTTTCCCGCTACGTCCATGCAAGGTGGGGAGGCAGTCTCGAAGGGTCGACCCGACCGGAAGACAGGGTGCTTGACCGCTGGTTTTTCCGCGGAACTGGCGTGGCCACATTCGTGCGCAACGGAATCTCGCGACTGTGGTGGTTTGGCTATCTAACCTACGATAGCAAGCGTCCAAATCCTTTCGAATTGACGGACATCCTGCTTTCACTGCAAGACATCCAAGTTGCGTTCCTGGAGCGCTCATTGGGACGATGCAAACCGCTGCTGCGCGCGGTATTAGAGACGGTTAAGAAGAACGAAACCGAGTTGCGCCAGACGCCCAATAGTGGCGACCTCATTCAAGAATGGGCAAAGGAGATTCGCCTTTACGGGGGCGCATTTCTTCTAGACGCCGTCCCTCCCGAGCGTCTCGCATTTGTATTGAATCGGATGCTGCGTACTCGAATTGCTGCCACGCCTCCCTGAGCCGGAGCATGCCCGACGTTTTCACGCCAGCGAAACGATCAGCGGTAATGTCGCGAATCCGCAGCAGCGGTAACCGCGACACGGAGTTGCGAATGATCGCCCTGTTTCGGACATTTGGAATTACAGGCTGGCGACGACAGCAAAACGTTTTTGGAAAGCCCGATTTCATATTTCCTAAGCAACAACTGGCTCTGTTTGTAGACGGCTGCTTCTGGCATCGGCACGGCGGCTGCAAGTTTAGCTACACACCGAAAAGCCGACTGGATTTTTGGTTACGGAAATTCTCCCAGAACGTTGCCCGTGATCAGGTTGTGACGCGCACCCTCCGGAAGGCAGGCTGGCGTGTTCTGCGCATCTGGGAATGCGATCTGGCCGCCCGTCGACAACACCGAGTGATCAACCGCGTCCGCCGCATGCTGAAATTCGTGCCGATCGGAGCGAAACAATCTTCGAAAAAGTCGAAGATTTTGCGTTGACGAGCCCACGAGACGCAATATGTTGTCGTCCCGCTGAAATGCGGATCCCGCAAACGCGGGATGTTCTTCTCTTTTGGCCCGTTCGACTTCGCTCAGGGCAACGCTTGTTTCAATCGTTGGCTAGAGTATGCTCGTTGTACCCAAATCGGAAGAGCGTTGATCTTTGATATTTTGGTTTTGATGTCCGTGCACGACTGGAAATTCGTCCGCCTACGCGTAAAGCGACGGCGTGATGAAAATCCGAAACGGATTTCGAAATGATTTAAGTCAGCGAAAATTGAATTGTGCGTTATACGTCAGCCTCAGATTGCAAAATCTGTGGACGACCCCGAAGATTTTCGGGGTCAGATTCTTTGATTAAAACATTTTTCCAACGTCCCCTCGGGGATCGCGGAAATCTTAATTTATAAGATCGGACGAACCCGCGTAAAACGGATCGAGGAATCGATCCGCACGCGGGCAAGAATGGTCAGAATTTCGGGCACTTTAGCGAGTGTCTCGACAAACTTTGTCCCCGAAGCAATTCGGGGCTCCAAATTTTTACGGAGAGTTTGATTCTGGCTCAGAACGAACGCTGGCGGCGTGGATAAGACATGCAA
>DASZDO010000071.1:0-27565 GCA_035941955.1 Chthoniobacterales bacterium | reverse complement strand
AACTCCCGGGCGCGCGCCATCGTGCGGGCGAGGAGAAGGTTCGCAAGATTGGAGCAAGCGATGAGCAGCACGAAACCGGAAAGGCCCACGAGCATCGCCAGCGTCATGAGCGCCCTTTTCGGGAGAGCCGTCCCGTTGAGTGAGATCGCCTGCCAGGTGCTCCCGGCATTTACCTCAGGGAAGTCCGCCGCGAGGCGCGCTCCGAAGTTGGCAATAAAACCTGCCGCCTCCGCGTGCGAGAGCTTATCGGTGCGGCGACCGATGGGACGAACGAGAGTGCTGCGACGGTCAGCGGATTTTTGTTGATCGAAAACGAGGGGGCGGAAGAAATCGAACGGACCGAGGTGACGCCAGTCGTTGAACCACGCGGGCAGGACCCCGAGGATCTCGTGAGGTTCGCCATCGACGCGGATAACACGGCCAATGATATCGGCTCGGCCGCCGAAGCGCTGCTGCCAGCAACGTTGGCTTATGATAACGACGCGATCATTTCCCGGAAGGTCTTCCCGCGGCAGGAAGTTGCGGCCGAGCTGAGGCTGGACACGGAGGACCGGAAAGAAGTTAGAGGTCACGCGCAGAGCTCGCACCATCTCGGCGGGCTGCCCAGGTTCGGATAGACTGGTGTCGCCCAGAGTATAGGCGCCGATCTCGCCATAATTTTGCATTTCGCGCCGCAGGTCGAGAAAGTCGGCTGACGAAATGCGTCCCTGGGGGTTCTGCGCCGTCGCGCGGTCGATCCGCTGCAATTGTTCGTTTTGCGGATAGGGGAGCGGTTTCAGCATGATCGAATTGAGAACGCTGAACATCGCGGTGTTCGCTCCGATCCCGAGCCCGAGCGTGATGATGGCGAGCAGGGTGAAGCCGGGACTGCGAATGAGCGAGCGGGCGGAGAAACGAAGGCTGGCGAACATAGCTAAGAGACCTGGTTGGTGGAGGGTTCGATGATTTGACCGCGCGGTCGTCGCTGTAGTGAATGACAGCGACGATGAAGGCCGCCGCCAAGAGCAGCCCATGCCAGAGACCCGGCGTGCTGAGGTATCAGCCGGGCGTGAGTTGCGTGTTGCGGCTCAATCACGGTGTCCTTCGGCGCCTCCAAGTGTGACAGGTTCGGAGAAACCCTTCCAGATCAGCCAAAGGGTCGTCGCTAGTTGGACCAGTCCTGTCGGGGCGATCATGAGATATGAGAACGGCACCCCGAGGAGAGCGGCCGTGGTGCCCGCCGTGGAAAGCACGGTCGCGCTCACCCCAATCCCGGCGAGCAACCGGGGAATGAAGTGGAAGCGGTAGAGGATCAGGAAAAAGACCAGCGCTTTGACGTGCCCGGAGGCCAGGTTGAAGAAGTGGGCGGCAGACCATTCCGAACGCACCACCGGCGCCAGCGCCTCGTAAATGGCCGCCTTTCCGCTTTGCGGGTAGTTGATGCTCATGGCGAGCATCTCGCGGACGACCACGCTCTCCATCGCAGCGGTCGCCACTCCTGCGACGCAGAGCCCAAAGTAGAGCCAGAACATGCGCTCACTCGCCGGTCGGAAGACGGGGAGTGCGACCAGCGCGACAGCAAGGGTAACGCCGGCGAGCAGAAAGGTCAGCACGAGCGCCGTCCGGATCCTGGCCGCGTTGCCGGCCGCCTGCACCAGGAAATCCGGCGATATGATGCTGCTCATCATTCCGATCTCGGTGTAGACAGGAATTGCGATCAACGCCTGCGCGAGGAGCAGGATACCTGCGATCCTCCCAATCCCCTTGAAGTCGAGTGTCATGTTGCCAGTTCCTTAGGCGACGTGGTTTCGGCAGCAATCGCGCGACCCCACTTGTCCCGATCCACACCTCTTGCCAGCATCCAGATCGCCAGGACGACGACGTTCAGAAACATGGGCGCGAGCAACACATCCCACGAATAGGCCGGGGCGAGCACCTTCGTGATGTTCTTGGCGACAAATCCGGCTCCAGCCACAACCATGAGCACCCCCAGGAAACGTGGCAGGTAGCCCGATTTGAAGCTCAGGTAGCCCCGAAGCATCCAGCCGGATCCGTAGAACAACATGAAAAGGCCGCTCAGTTGTCCGTAGAGCGACAGAAACAGGCTTGCGAACGCCTCCAGCTGATCCGGTGAAAAAGCCGTAAGATACTTCCTTCCCGAGAGGAACACGGGCGCGCAGAAGTGGAACATCTGCGTCACCGCGAAGAGCGACATCGACACCAGCCCGAAAAAGGCCGACAGCAGCGCGAGCTCGCGATGGACCGGCCGTAGAAGGACGTAGAAGAGCCAGGCCAGAACGACGTCACTGAAGGCTTCGACGAGATACGCTGCGAATCCCAACCGGAACAGGCCTTCATGGTGTCTGAGCTGGTTGGCTGTGCCCGCAGCGTCCCCCGTCATAATGACGGACGGGACGTACAACTCGCCAAACCAGCCCCCGACGATCGACAGGATCAGCAGTATTCCGACTGCGCGGCAGTAGGTCTTCACAGATGTATCGATCATGTTCATCGGGACCCGTCAGAGGCGGTCAGAGGTTGGCCGCGCGCAATGATTTCGTCGAAGTGAGAGCGGGGCGTTCTGGACCGCGAGGAGCGCACACGACTCGAATGCCGGCGACTCCGAAAGCATTCGCGAGTCGCGAACTCGTCTCCGATAGGCTGCAACGTCTCGAAACGCCGTTCTCGGGAACACGCGTTGCTCGACCTCCGGTTGGCGAGGGCGCCGAAGCCGAGATGAGTCCTGTTTGCGCGGCGACGGAGATGCCGACCAAGGTAAGGATGAAGAGAAGGCGAATTGAAGCTGTGATGGTGACTCTCATTTTGCGTGCGTGACTTGGATGTGCGGGGTGAATTAGAGCGGTCCGCGAGAGCGGCGTAGGCGGACAGCAACGGCCAGGTAAGCCGCGGCCAGAATCAGCCCAATCCAGAGACCGGGGGTGCTGAGGAATTTGAGCGGGTCGAGTTGAGTGAGCCGGTCGACCATGGGGACGTGAGAACCCTTGGGATGGTGAACGACAACGAACGCATCCTGAAAGTTGCCCGTCACGCGACGGCCCAGCACGGCAGCGAAAAGCGAAGTGTTGAACACGATCCGCTCGACCGCGCAGATGGCGAGCCATGGCAGCACGGCCCAAAGAAACGTGGCGCGCCGCGCCCATCCCGAGACCAGCAGCAGCCACCCGAAGAGCGGCGCCTGCCAGAGCACCAGCGTGACCAGCCCGTAAAGAAGGATGACCGAAAGCTGAAACCACGGCAGTAGTTTCCAGGTGGTGCCAGCCAGCCCACTCGGCAATAGGGCTACGGTGCTCATCAAGAGCATGATGAATTGCGTGGCGATAATGATCGCGAAGGTGAGCACTGGCAAAATCACCAGCGGGACGAACGCCTTCGAGAGCACAGCCGTGAGATCCGAAACCGGCAGCGATTTCCAAAACAGGATGCTGCGGTCGCGGCGTTCGCCATGCAGCGCGTCGAGACAGTAGAAGACTCCGGCGATAAACGCGGTGAACATGATCATCATGGCCGCGATGTCGTAAGGCGCCTCAATCGCCGCACGCATTCGGGTGGGCTCGAGTGCCAGCGCATTGCGCCTGAGACCCGGCAAATTGAAGGCGGTGATCGTGAAGCCAAACAACACGACGCCGGCGGCGATGAGCGGCGCGATGTAGATGGATCGGTTCTCCCAAATCTCGCGGCGCACCGACCAGTAGAGTGGCCGGGTGGGCGGCAGGAGGGCGGGCGCGACTGGCTGCGAGTGGTGGGGAGGCTGGGACGCTATGTTCGATTCAGTATTCATTTCGCTGCTCCCGTTACCGCGCCGGCTTTGTTGCCCATCACCGCGACGAACAAGTCGGCGATGCTCGGCCTGCGCACTTCACCGAGCGCGGCGAGTTGTTGGCGATCGGCCTGATCGAACAAGAGGACGCTGCGGCCAAAGGCCGGCCGCTCGTTAATCGGACTGAGCGCCCGCGCGGCCGTGAGATGCTCGGGATTCACCATCACTTCGAGATAGCGCGCGTCGAATTCTTCCATGCTGCATTCGAGCACGATGCGGCCGCGGTCGATGAACATGAGGTCGGTCAGGACGTCCTGGATCTCGTCCACCTGATGGGTCGTGACCACGATGGTGCGGCTGCGGTCGAAATAGTCGTTTAGGAGCGAGTCGTAGAACTGTTTGCGAAACAGGATGTCGAGACCAAGGGTCGGCTCGTCCAGCACCAGCAGTTTTGCGTCGATCGCCATGACCAGGGCGAGGTGCAACTGGGCCACCATGCCCTTCGATAATTGCCTGATCTTGCTCGCGTGCTTGATGTCGGTCCTCGCCAGAAAAGTCTCCGCTTTCGCGCGATCGAATCGCGGATGCACTCCGGCGACGTAATCGAGCGCCTGCGAGACCCGCATCCAGCGCGGCAGCACGGCGACATCGGCAATGAAGCAGACATCGCGCATGAGCAGGTCGCGCTCGCTCCAGGGGTTTCGTCCGAGCACCTTCAGTTCTCCCTCATAGGGAATGAGGCCGAGAATCGCGTCGAGCGCGGTCGTTTTGCCGGCGCCATTGGGACCGATGAGCCCGAGGATGCGGCCCTCGTCGACCCGCAAGTTGACGCCGTCGAGCGCGATGGTGGGGCCATAGGTCTTCCGGAGGCCACGGGCTTCTATACAGGCCATGGCTTAACGTCCCTCCTTCTTGGCCGGCGACGACGGCCCGCGGTTGGCGGCCTCCAGCAGCTCTTTCGGGGTCAAGCCGAGCCGCTGAATGGTCGCGGCGACTCTCGGCCACTGCTCCGTGAGAAATTTCTGACGTTCGCCCTGCAGCAGCAGATCCCGTGAGCCAGCTTTGACGAACATGCCGAGACCCCGCTTCGTCTCGATCAACTGCTCGCCGACTAGTTCCTGATACGCCTTGAGCACGGTGAGCGGATTGACCCGCTCTTCCGCCGCGACCTGGCGCACAGACGGGAGCGGATCGCCTTCGTTGAGGACGCCGTCGAGCATCATAGCGACGACCCGGTCCCGGAGTTGGCGGTAAATCGGCTGACTATCGTTCCAGTCACTGTCCATCCTGGGTATTAAATCGACCATGGTGCCTCATATAGTGTTGTAGTTAACTATAACACACACTCACGTGCAAGCCTTTTTTTAACTTTTTTTTGCCGGCCGTTTCCTGCCGCCCGGGCAATGGGCGTTTACCGGGGCGAGCCGAGTCCGGATCTCACTTCCGGCTTGATTGCCGCGCACCGGTTTTCTAGCCTGCCCGTCTCCAATTATGAATATCCCCAATCCCCAGATCCAGGCTGTGTTGCAGCGGTACAACCAGCGCACCAAAGAACGCGAACATAACGAACGCCTCATCAAAGAGGGCCGGGTCCTGGAAGCCGATTCTCCGGAGCGATGGGCGGCGTTTCTCGATCGCCGTGGTGTCAGCCTCAGCGATGCGGAGAGTCTTCGCTCGCCAGGTGGCGCTGGTCCACGTTCCAGGGCGATCATCGGTGTTCAAGACGAACCCTTTGCCCTGGAGCGAGTGCTCGGCGCGAGCGACCTGATGGGAGTGGCCTTCCTTGAACGGGGCTTGCAGGTGGCCCGCTCCATTGGCCGTATTTGGATGGGCGTCAGCGGGGGGCGGCCCATCGGGTTCGGGACGGGCTTCATGGTGTCGCCACGATTGCTGCTGACGAATCACCATGTCCTGGGAGATCTGGCTGTCGCCAGGAGTTCGCTGGTCGAGTTTGATTTTCAGCTCGGGTTCGATGGCAACCCTTTCCCGACGACGAGCTTTACCATCGCGGCCGACGAATTTCACATGGCCAATGCCCCCCTTGATTACGCGATGGTGGCCGTGCAGCCTACGAGCGCCAACGGTGCCGGGTTGCGCCGCTTTGGCTGGAACCCGCTGATCGAACAGCAAGGCAAAGCTGTCATCTCCCAGTGGCTGAACATCATTCAACATCCAAACGGAGAGCCCAAACAGCTTTGCTTGCGCGAGAACCAGCTGGTGGACGTTCTCGACGACTTCATTCATTACAAAACGGACACTGCGCCGGGCTCATCGGGGTCCCCGGTTTACAACGACCGGTGGGAAGTGGTGGGCCTCCATCACTCCGGCGTCCCCGCGACGAACGCGGCGGGCCAAATGCTGGCAACAGATGGCAGCATCTGGCGCCGCGACATGGGCGAACAGCGCATTAAATGGGTGGCCAATGAGGGCGCGCGCGTCAGCAAGATTCTCGCTCACCTTCGCAGCCAGCCGATGAATCCCAGTCAGCGCCGGCTGTTTGACGAAGTCTTCTCGACGCCGCCCGCGATAGCCGAGCGCGAACAGGCGCCTTCAGCCGCAGCGCTTCCGCCGGCCGTGGGTGGCGGCAAGCTCGTGTGCAGCGATGGCGTCGCGACCTGGAACATTCCCCTTTCTATTTCCGTGAGGATCGGTGGGGACGGCACTGTCACGGCCGCTCCCATCGCGCAGCCCTCGGGCGGCTCCGCCGATCTTTCCCTCACGCGACCGGAACCGGTCCCACCTGCGACGGCGGGAGGGAGCGTGGCCGGGGGCGGCGCCAGCGAAGACGAGCGGGCAATTCTCGAAGCCGCGGCCCGCGAACTCGGTCAGCGAGCGGATGTCGTTGGGGTGCGCCTCGGGTATGTTTTCAACGAAAATCAATGGATCACCGACCAGCGCGCGCTGGTGGTTACGGTGCGGCAAAAGCGCGCGCCGGCCGAGTTGCGCGAGGCCGGCATAGGCCCCCTGCCCCAAACTTTCAAGGGGCTGCCGATCCAGGTGTCGAATCCAACCTTGGTCGATTTGGTTCGCCAGGTCCGCGATCCAAGAGTAGCCGAAGCCGCTTTTGCGGATGGGCAGGCTCTTCTGGAAGAGATCACCTACTTCGGACCGCCAGGCGCCTCCCTTCCCGAGGTGAATGAAAAAATGCGGGTGCTCGCCCAAGTTAGTCCCGACGCCGGCTGGCCGGTACTGCGCGATTTTTTGGGAAGCACTAAACGCAGCCTGGTCGTCGGGATGTACGACTTCGGCGCCCCGCATATTGCCGACGCCGTGGAAGCCGCCGGCGGAAAGCGCGGTTTTCGGAAGCTGATCCTCGTTATGCAGAAGGGAGAGTCAGTGGGCGAAGGCACCAAAGCGGACGACCTGAAAGACACGGAGGTAGTGAAACAGCTCAGCAAGGCGCTGGGCAACAAATTCAAAAACGCGTGGGTCAAGAAGGGGCCGGTCAGCGGCTGGATCGCTTCTTCCTACCACATCAAGGTTGCCGTGCGCGATCAGGAGGCTTTCTGGCTGTCGAGTGGCAACTGGCAGTCATCCAACCAGCCGAACGCCGAGCCCCTGGCGGAAAAACCGTTGCGGCGGGTCTGGTTGGACAAGCATAACCGCGATTGGCACGCCGTGGTCGAACATCCCGGGCTGGCCAAGACCTTCGAGCAGTACCTGGAACACGATTTCACCAACAATGGTGGGACCGACGCGCACGAGGCGCTTGATCTTCCCGATCTTCTCCTGCCCGAGGCACTGCTAGTTCCTGAGACGCTCGAACGGACAGGAGAGTTTGAGTACTTTCCGCCCTTCGATGAGGATCGCGTGTTTAAGGTTCAGCCTCTTCTCACTCCCGATAACTATCACGCGCATACTCTCGCTTTAGTTAAGAGCGCCCAGGATGAATTGCTCATTCAAAACCAGACCTTCAAAGCGCCCGGCCCGAGCCATGACAAGCTGCGTGAACTAATCGATGCGGTGCTGGAACGCCAGCGCGCGGGCGTGAAGGTGCGAATCATTTTCCGGCTTCTGATGCCGGCAGATGCCCGCGCGGCCCTCGAGGGTCTAAAAGAGCGCGGCTTCGATATGGATTCTATCAAGATCCAGCCCAACTGTCACACCAAAGGGATCATCGTTGACCGGTCGACGGTGTTACTCGGCAGCCAGAACTGGTCTAACGACGGCGTTTCGGTCAACCGCGACGCGAGCCTCATCTTTTTCGATAAACCGCTGGCGAAATATTTCGCCAAGATCTTCGAACATGATTGGGAAAACCTGGCCCAGAAATCGATCGGCCGGCAGCGGCAGGCGGTCGAGTTCGTTGGGCCCGACCAAGCCACGCCCGACGGCATGGTTCGCTTCAACTGGAAGGACTATCTGGAGATGCTCTAGCTTCCGGGCGAACGCATGTTTTCGAGTCAAACTGAAAGAAAGGAGCCGCTATCTCTAATATCCTGATCGTCGGCGCAGGCGCCCAAGGCGCTCCCTGCGTGTCCATTCTCGCCCGGCAGCCGGGCGTAAGCCGCATTTTGCTCGGCACCCGTGAGCTCGCCGATGCCGCATCGGTGCGCGATCGGGTGGGCAGCCCCAAAGTCGTGGCCGCTGAGTTCGATGCGCGGAAACCCGACGCGATTGTCCGCGCCGTCCGCGAATCGCTCGGGACGGTGGACGTGGTGATCGACCTGACCCCTTCGTTCATCTCGGTCCACGTCATGGAGGCCGCCCTGGCGTTGGACGCGCACTATGTGAACACAGCCGCGTGCCCGGAACACCTGGCCCAATTGATTCAGGGTCAGCCGCTCGAGCTCGCCGACCGGTTCGCCGCTGCCGGACGGACGGCGCTACTCGGGTGCGGAGCGAGTCCGGGAGTGGTGAACGTCATCTGCCGCCGTTATTGCGACGAGCTCGATACGGTGGAGCGGATCGAGATCCGGTGCGGATTCCACATTCCGGCCCAGAAAGCGATGGTCAAAACCTGGACGCCCTCCTGGTCGCCGGAGCAGCAGTATTTCGATTACTGCGATCCGCCGTGTCTTTTCCACGAGGGGCGGCACGAGCATATGCCGGTCTTCCATGAACCGGAGACTTATGATTTCGGGGGCAATCTCGGAGAGATTCAACTCACGCACCACGCCCACGACGAACAATACAGCCTGCCGCTGATCATCGGGAAAGGCATCCAATATTGCTGCTACAAGTTCCCCTTCGAGCCGGCGATCGCCACGCTCTTTGCCACCGGGTTCACCCAGGACCGGGTCGTCGAGGTGGAAGGGGGCAAAGTAAAGGCGATCGATGTGCTCATGGCATTGGTGCCGCGGCCGGTGCAGGTCGCGGTGCTCGATCCGCAGGTCCAGAAAGACCTCGTGCCGTACATCGCCGATACCAAGGGGCACATCCTGATCAAGGGCACTGCGGGCGGAAAAGATAAGACTTTCCGCATCGTAACCGGCGTTTTCTTCGATGAAGCGGCGAAGGCGCTCGATCTGTTCGGCACGGCCAATGTGGGGGTGCCTTATGCGGCCGCAACCGGGGCGCTGCAACTGACCGAGGGCAAGACCAAAGCGGGAATAGTCTGGCCGGAGGAACTAGACGCGAACCGTTTTATCGCCCTGTCGAACACGCTCGGACTAACGTTGAACCTGAGTGTCAGTTGAATCGCGATCGAATATGCCGCGCAAGCTGAAGCGCGCCTCCGCGAAGCCGACCAGTAAGAAAGCGGAAAGCTCGCTCGAAGAAGAAGTCCAATCCGCTCTGACGTGGCTGAAGCGCCATGCTAACACGCGCACCCGCGAGGGCATGGCGCGGTACGGCATTCCGTCGACCAATGCCCTTGGCGTTTCGGTAGGCGACATACGCGTGCTGGCCAAACGGATCGGGCGCAATCACGAGCTCGCCGCCGCCCTCTGGAAGACCGGCTGCTACGAGGCCCGTATGCTGACATCGTTTGTCGACGAGCCGGATCGCGTCACGGCCGCTCAAATGGACCGCTGGTGCCGCGACTTCGACAACTGGGCCATCTGCGACACTCTCTGCTTCCATCTCTTCGATCGGACACCGTTCGCCTGGAAGAAAGCGCGCCAGTGGTCGGCCTCGCCTCGTGAGTTCGTCAAGCGCGCCGGTTTCGCGCTGATGGCTTCGCTGGTGGTCCATGATAAGGCCGCCGCCGGCCCGCGGTTCCTCGCCTTCCTGCCCCTGATCGAACAAGGCGCGCACGACGAGCGCAACTTCGTGAAGAAGGCCGTGAACTGGGCGCTTCGCACAATCGGCAAGCGTGACCTGGCGCTCAATGAGGCTGCTTTGGCGGTGGCCAGACGTTTGGCGCAGTCCGGAGAAGCAGCGTGCCGATGGGTCGGCAAAGACGCGTTACGCGAACTAGCGAGCCCTAAAGTGCGCGCCTGGCTGGTGCGGAGCTAAACAAGCGGGGCGTCGGCTTACCGTTCAGCGAACTCCGAACGCTCGAGCTGTCGGCGGTTGGGACGACTGATAGGTGAAGCCCGCTACGGCATGCGACGCCGAGCTAAAGACACGAGTCTGGCCGTTCCGATAGTCAGTGGCGACAGAGCGCCCAAAGCCGGTGCCGAAGGGCGGGCTTTGCCATTCCACGCTATCGTAGGAGGGGGGAACGCGCAGCGTGAGCGCACCGCCACTCCCTGTCCAGAGCCCGCCATTGGCGAGCACGTTAAGGCCATAAAGGGTTCCGGAGCCAAGCTTACGGCTGAAAACCTCAGCGTAACTCTGGCCGGAATACTTAAAAAAGTGGCCGACTCCTGGGAAGTCTCCGTAAATCAGACCCGATGGGCTCCGGCGGCTCAGTATTCTGCCACCACTTTGGGGCACCACGTTCTCCAGTTCCCGTGTAAGACCATCGAAGGTGTAGAGATCGCCAGTGGAGACGAGCGCGGCAATTTCCCTGGTGCCGTCGCCATCGAGGTCCTCCACCACCAGTCCGGTCATTTCTCTGAAGCTGGTAGCGAGGAGGGAGCTCCATGGGTTTATGCCGGAGGGATAATCGTAAATGTAGAGTTTCACTCCTGGCGAACCGGTACTCGTGACGGTGTTCCCCGCGATAATTTCAGGCGTGCCGTTGCCGTCCAGGTCTGCCACTTCAACGAAGGTGAAGGGTGAGCTAAGGGGACGCGTCGTGTTGGTCCATTTACGGGTGAAAGTGTTAGAGGAATCGAAGCCGTAAATCTCAATCAACCCGGTTTCGCCGGCCCTACCCGCCACCACGATCTCCATGCGACCGTCGCCCTCCAGGTCGCTCAGTTTCAAGTCGTGTGCCTGAGTATATTGATTATAGCCCGGTATCGGCGCCGACATCCCACGCAGGGCCAAAGTAGCGATATCGAAGACGAGCACCCTGCGCGCATCGTACCCGGCCCCCGAGCGAGTGCACACCACCAGCTCGGGCTGACCATCGCCATCCAGGTCTCCCAGCAAAGGGCCGACAAAGGGACCCCACAGGTCCAGGCTTTGCCACTTGATCGCGTGATTGCCGGTCGTGCTCGACACATAGAGATAGTCGGGCGCGCTGGAGGTCCAGCCGGCCCCCCAGACGAGATCAACCACACCATCATTCTCCACATCGCCCACGGCGAGGTCGGTGACGCCATGCTCGGGATTGTTCGTTTGCCACTTCATCGCCTGCGTGATGAGGTCGTGCACGTGCACTGAACCAAATTGGTTGTCGCCGATGACCAGCTCAGGCATCCCATCGTTGTCCAGATCGGCCACTTCGATCGCGCCCACATCGTGCGAGAGGGGGATCGACCAGCGGACCTGCTGTGCAGAGACGTCGTAGGCGCGAACCCTGTACCACTCGGCTAAGATCAGTTGCTTGTAACTGGCGCCCGGCAGCGGCGCGAGCTTTACGTGTAGTCCCAAAGACAACCTCAGGGTCCACTGCGCGGTCCGCGTTGCCGCATCCACCACGACACCTTTGGTCGCCGCGATTTCGATCGCGGGATCATTGTCCATTTGGCCTGCCACGACATCGGAGCCGCCGGCGCCCGCGAGTTGCCAGAGCAGGGTGCCACTGCTGTCGAGGACGAAGAGGTCATTTGCGGTCGTCACGATCAACTCTGCAAAGCCGTCACCGTCGAGATCGGTCAGGTTCAGTCCGGCCAACCCGTTTATACGCGTATCGACGTAGCCCAGTTCCCCCCTTGTTGCGAAATCGTAGAAGTAGATGCGGCCGTCCGCCAGCATCACGACAATCTCCGGTTGCGAATCGCTCGCGAGATCGGCGACCGCAATGCGTTTGACGCCGGCGGTATAGATTTGACTGACAAAAAGGTGGTCATAGTTGCCGGTTGTCGCATTGCGCCGGATGACCTGCCAGAAATCGTCCGGGTCATAATTACTGTTCGAATTGCCACCGAGGATGATTTCTGGCGCGCCACCGTCAGTTGGCACCGGGCCGATGATAATGTTGCTCGCACCGATACCAGAACCAAGGATGGAATAATGCCAAAACGGCGGACTTCCGAGCACCGTCGGCACGAACCCCTGGGGTGCGACATTTGCCGGACTTTTCGTCTCAGCCATAGTCTCTATCGGAGCGAGTTCGGCGGGCCCGTAATTGATTTCGCGGCCTTCCGCATCACGGATTGGCGCTCCCAACGCATTCACGGGCGGCTTCCGCCCCTCCGCGGTGCGCGCGGCAACATCAGGGCCTTGGATCTCCGAGGCTTCGAGCTTGAAGGGCTGCGCCGAAAGCGATCCAGGCAAAGTGAGAGCGGCGGAAAGAATGAGCAACGGACGGAATTTTTCGATCATGAGGATTTTGGAGTAGGAGAATTTTTTCATGGAGTTGTGGCGATTCGTTTGCGACCGCGGCGCGGTCACAATTTTGTCTCGATTTGCGCCAATTGTTTTTCGAGAGATCCGTCGAGCGCCGTTCTTGCAGGTTGCGAGTCGATCAGAGCTACTCCCGTGCCGATGTTGGGCAAAGAGATGCCAGGCGAACCGTGACCGCCCGGATCACGCGCGCGACATGGGTCGGCGCGGAACGCACGGCCCTCCTGAGCGGTCAGTTGATTCTCGTTCGAGAACGCCTCACGACACCGGGATTACCCAGGCGCCTCGGTTCCGCGTGGCGCAGATAAGCATGCGGTCCTGCTTGTGCAGGATCAGGTCCACCGCCATGGCATTGGGCAGGCCGGTCGCGAAACTTGCCCAGGTCGAGCCCAGATTGAGGCTTTGGTAAACTCCAACATCGGCGGACACCCAAACGCGTTTGAAGTTAGCCGGATCCACCACGACCGAATTCATCGGGATCTTAGGCAAGCCCGCCGTGCAATCCACCCAAGTGCTCCCCGCGTTATCCGATCGATAGACCAGGCCGCCGCCGATTTGTGAAACAGTCACCCAGAACCGCAGCGGACTCGTCGGATCGACCGCAATGCAGCTGATATAACGGCCGGGCGCGGGCGAAGTCAGCAGCACCTTGTTCCAGGCCGCCCCCGTCCAGGACATTTTCAGCACCCGGCCGGCCGTCGTCCCCACCAAAATCGTGTTGGCGTCGATATCGCGCATCGCGGAAGGAAATTCTCCGCTGACCAGCCCAAGAGGGACGGTCGTCCACGGCGCTACCCCAGTCCGAGTGACAACCAGCGAAGTGCCACCTATGGCAACCGTCAATCCGAAGACCTCGACTGGCGGGTAAAACAAAGACGGGACGCTGGGCAGGCCGAGCGCGCTCCAAGTGTTGCCCTTGTTCGCCGAGCGCTCGAGCGATACTTGATAGTACGAGTGGTAGACGATGTTTGGATTTAATTGGTTAACTCCGCAGTCGCCTCCATCGCCATCGGCAATGTGGTCCCAGGTGGTTGAACCGGTGAAGCGGATCGTTCCATTGTCCTGGGTTCCCGCCATGAGCCACTTCCAGGTATTCGGATCGCTGCCGAGATACTCGAGCTCGCTGATACCAAGACCCTTGTTGAGGGCCTTCCAGCTCGCGCCGCTATCCGGCGAGCGATAAATTCCGCCGTCGTTCCCGGCATAGATGATCTTGGAACTGTCGGGCGAGAAAGTCAGGCAATGCTGATCTGGATGGATGCTCTTGGATCCCTGGGTCGTGATGTTTTTCCAGGTCCAGGCAGAGCCGCTCAAGCTTCCGCGAAACGTGTCGATGGCGCCAAGATAGACTTGTTTCGCGTTATCCGGCGGCGCGGCGACGAACCAGTCGTACCAAGCCTGGTTGATGTTCATCGCGGGTAATGTCTTGATTTTGGTCCAGGTCGAACCCGCTCGGCGCCACAGATGCGCGGCTGAGCTGGCGGCGCCAAAGACGTACGCGACATCTGGCGCGCTGACGACGCGATCGACCGCCAGCCGTGCCCAGGCAGCGCCGGGAGCGGATGGCAGGCTGACCGCGGCGAACGAGGTGCCGCCATTCGTCGACCTGAAAAGTCCGTCCGCGAACGCGGCAAGGATCTCCACCGATCCTCCGCCGGGATGAGCACTAATATCCCAGCATTGCACGGCGCGCTTCAGGCTCCAGGATGCGCCGCTGTTGGTCGACTTGTAGAATCCGCTGGTGGTTGCGGCGTAAAGAGTGGTGGGAGTTTTGTCCACCACCAGATCATAAAAACCGACTCCAACAAAAGGCGCCGACGCCAGGACGGCCCAGGTCGCGCCGCCATCCGTCGACTTGTAAACGCCCGCCCCGAGGTTGGCGTAAAAGTTCCCCTCGCCGCTTCCGGCATAGACCTTTTTTGGAGCGGTCGGGTCGAAGGCGATGGCTCCGATTGCCAGGGACGGCATCTCGTCGGTCCGCGGTTTCCAGGTCGCACCCGTATCGATGCTTTCCCAAATGCCGCCCCCTGCGGCGCCTATCAAAAGATGTTTCGGGTTCCCTGGATCGACGGCGATGCTCGACACACGTCCGATCACATCGATGTCATTGGTTCCGTAGGTTTGCCCACCGGGAATGAGCGCCGGCCCGATGGATTCCCAGGCTGGTGGCGCCTTGGTGGCTGTCGCCGCCCGCGCACGGGTCGCACCGGCAGTTTTCGCCTTCTTTCGACTCGCTTTGCTCTTCGCCGTTGCCGCTCTGATGATTGCCGTCGCGAACGATTTCGCCGCCGCGGAACCGGGCCGCTTCCGGCGTATCTGGGCGACACTGCGAGGCGCTGCCCGCATCGCCTCCCTGGTCAGACCGAACTTTGGCCGCGCAGCGGCCGGGACGGCGATCGTCGCTTCGACGTCAGTGTTAAGGTTCGGGTCGCGCTGGCCGAGGTAGGCGACTAATCGCTGCAGGACTTTGCCGCCAATGGGCGACGTCTTTTTTTTCTTCCCAGCACTGCGTTCAATCCGAGGGTCGATCTTGCTTCTCATGGGAGGACCTTTCTGCCTGCGGAGTTACCGGCTTTTCCGCCATGCTATCTTTTTTCCGCTTTGGGCCAAGCTTTTTCGGCTCTTGCGTGACTGGCAGTTCGACCGCACCACGCGCTTTCTGGAACATCCGCAGCCGCTCCGCGGCGCGCCCGCCGGGAGGTTCTGGCGTCATGTCTCCTGGCCGTCTCATTTCAACGCGCCAGCCGCCCGGCCGCCTGTTCGATGTTCTCGACCCCGCTCACGAAGACTACCTTATCATCCCCGCCCCACGGAGAGCAACCTCCGAGCACGCTCTAAGCCGCGGATTGCCGGCCTTGTCAATAAACCTTCAACAACTTGTCACACCGACGTTACATTGCGAAGGAGGATCAGCCTCTTTTATGCAACTTCTTCTGACCAATGACGATGGGATCGACGCTCCCGGCCTCGAAGCATTACTCAACGCCGCCCGCACTTTCGGCGACCCGGTCGTGGTGGCGCCGGCCGGTCCGCAGTCCGGCGTCAGCCACGCCGTGACCTGGCATGAGGGCGTCCGGATCGAGCCGCGCGGCGAGAAGCGTTTCGCGATCCACGGCACGCCGGCCGATTGCACCCGCCTCGGATTGATGACGCTCGTGCCGGACGCAAAGTGGGTGCTCAGCGGAATCAATCACGGCGGCAATCTCGGGGCCGACGTCCACTACTCCGGCACCGTGGCCGCGGTGCGCGAGGCCGTGCTGCATGGCTGGCCCGGCGTGGCGGTGTCGCATTACCGCAAGAAAGGAATCCAGTACGATTGGGCGCGGGCGACCCATTGGGTCACTCCAATCCTTGCGGACATCTTAGCCCGGCCGATCGAGCCGGGCCTTTTCTACAACGTGAACCTGCCGCTCCTCCCACCCGGGGCCGGCAAACCCGAAGTGGTCTGGTGTCAGCTCGATCCAAAGCCCCTGCCCCTCAATTACCGGCACGACGAAGAGACCGGCCTTTACCACGCCGGCGATTACCAGCTCCGTCACCGCACACCCGGAGCGGACGTGGACATCTGCTTCGGCGGCCGCATCGCCGTGACCGCAGTTCGGCTGTTGTGACCCGAATTCGCGACCTCTGTTGATACGTTAAAGGAAAGGTGGATCGGCCGCTCCGCGGGCGATGTTTTGTCTGCCCCGAAAGCATTCGGGGTCATTATTCCGGCATCGAGCGGCTTAGCGCTCGATCCACCTCGTGCGCACTATTCAGCAAGTCTTTTGAACACGACTGCGGAACCGCATCTGGCGCACCCTCGATTACGGCGTCCCGAGATCGTAGACTTCGACCAAGCCGATGCCAGTGCCGTTGTTTACTCCCAAGAGCAACGCGGTATAAAGGCCCGCCGGCTGCATCGTGGATATGCCAGACTCCAGTGGGTTTGTTGGGGCCAGACCCGCCGCGGTCAACTCCGCCGCTTGAACAGGGTCATCCTGCCAGTCGTTATTCGCCATCAGGAGCGCTCCGTTGCTGTCGCGCAGTTCCAGCGTGGGATTTGCCAACGCGTTAGGCACACCCAAGGCAGTGAGGCTGGGACCAATGCCACGCACAACGATTCTGTCGGCATCGCTATGGCTGCCGAGGATGAACCCGGCGATCACGGTGTTATCGCCCGTACCGACAAGCGCTCGCGTACTGATATTGCCCAGCTTCGAAAGCGCTTCCGGATTGAGGTCGTACACTTCAACCAAACCGATACCGGACGTGTTACCGTTGCCGCGCACGATTGCGGTATAGGCGCCGGGAGTCAAAGTCGCATCAATCGCTGATTCGAGATTGTTGGTGGGCGCGAGGCCTGTGGCGATGATCGCGGCCTCCTGCACGGGATCGTCTCTCCAGTTGTCGTTGGTGATCGTGACAAACGCACCGGGCCCGTGCAACCCCAGCACCGGGTCCTGCAATTTGGCGTGCGCGGACGGCAGGCCAAGAATCAAGGATGGCCCAATAGCACGGAGGAGAACATGTTTCGGAGCAGTTCCCGTGATGATGAATCCGCCAATGCCAACCTGATCACCGGTCTGAACTCGCATCCGAGTCGAGAGATTGATGGCCTGCGCGGTGCCCGGCGGTGTGGGCGAAGGAGTGACTGTGGGCGAGGGTGTCGCGTTGCAGGGCATCGGGCCCTGAACCCCAACGGTGATGGGCGTTCCGGTTGTGAAGAAGCCGATCGTCGCATTCGAAGCGTAAGGCGGACGGTCGGAATCAAAACGAAAGTTGTAGAGAGTGCCCCAACGAATGGCATTCGCGTTTTGGTTTTGCCCAAAGGTCTCCGTGCTCCAGCTCAATGCGTCGGAGGTTTGATTCGAGGTCCAGGCCGCGTTGCTGAACCCCGCGTTGCCCTGCGTGCCGTCGTTGGGAAATCCAGGATGATTCAGCGGAGCATGAAACCCCAGGTTGCTCACCGTAATTCCACAGCCCAGAGGCAAACTGAAGGATCGAATCGCGCGGTCAAGATTCTGGTTATAGATCGCGTACTCGTAGTGCCAGACTCCGGCAGATGGGTTCGTCACCTTGTAAGCAATGAAGGCGCGGCCATCGGTTCCAGGCGCGGGTTCGATCGTGTGCTGGGTCGCTCCAATCCAGGCATCGAGTGCCGGGCTCGTTCGCACCGTTTCTCCAGCGGGCGAAAATACAAAAAACTGAGCACCCTGGAAAATAGTGAAACGACGGTAGGACGCGTTGTTGTACATATTACATTCCCCGGGATGGGCCTGGCACCAGAAACCCTCATCGGGAACGATGTATTGCACTTCGGCGTAATACGTCGCGCCCGGATTGTTCGCGGGTTCCAAGTCGCTTCTCTCCATCAAGATCAAGTGCGATGTTGGAGTGTGGTTGTGAGCCGTGTGGTCCCTGGCAGACTGGGAGAAGACGCCGGTAAACGGGTTTATCCAGGCACGCGAACCCAGGTCGGGTCGCGCTGCACTTTGAGAGGAGAAATAAGTATCGGAGCAACCTACGCCCAGAAGCGTTATAGTCCCTGGATCGGTACAGCCAAAGCTGCAGTCGTTGGCGGCCTTTGCGCCGTAGGTATGCTTGACCCAGGATTGGCCAATTTGCTCGAAGCGATCGGCATTGCCTGGTCCGCCACTCATTCGATAGAGATTTTGCGCAACCGTCGGATGATTCGTATCGGGCATGGCAACGAAGTGCGCCGGCTGGTTTCCGGCATTGCACGAGGTTATTCCTATCGCCAGGCCAGCTTGGGTTCCGCTACTTCCGTAGTGGATCAATTCGTGCATGTCTCCCGTAATGACATCAGGTCCTGAGACAAAACCTTGCGGGGCACTCTGAATCCCGCCACCTCGCGAAAGCATTGCTAAAAGCAAAAGCAGCGGGAGCGTGAAATAACCATTTAGTCTCAACATGGCTATGATCCCCCGACTCCCTTTCTCTCCGCTACGGCGCACCGAGATCGTAGACTTCAACCAAGCCGTTACCCGTCCCGTTGTTGAGACCTCTCAGTAACACGGTGTAGGCGCCAGGCGGCACTATCATCACTATGCCGGACTCGAGATTGTTTGTCGGCGCGAGACCCGCGGCCGTCAGCGCCGCGGCTTGAGCCGGATCATCCTGCCAGTCGTTGTTCCCCCTGAGGAGCGCTCCATTGCTGTCGCGCAGTTCCAGCATTGGATTGGCCAGAACGTCAGGCACGCCAAACCCAGCCAGGCTCGGGCCGATCCCGCGCACGCCGATCCGGACATTATCGCTGTGGCCACCGATAATGAAGCCCGCGATCATGATGTCGTTACCCGTGCCGACGATGGCGCGCGTGCTGATATTGGCCAGCTTCGAAGCTGCTGCCGGGTTGAGATCGTAAACCTCTATCAACGCCACACCCTGGGTGTTATTCGTGTTTCTGACCACCGCCGTGTAAGCGCCCGGATTCAAGGTCCGCTCAATCGCTGCTTCGAGATTGCTGGTGGGCGCGAGGCCACTGGCCAGGATCGCCGTCTCCTGCGCGGCGTCCTCTCGCCAGTTATCGTTTGTCACCGTGGCAAACCCTCCGGGACCATGCAGGCTCATTACCGGATCCGGCAGCGCATTTGGGACACCGTTCTGGGCCAGCGAAGGTCCCACGGCCCGCACGAGCACATGTTTCGGCGCCGTTCCCGTGATGATGAATCCGCCGATGCCTATGTTATCACCGGCCTGGACCTGCATCCGCGTCGAGAGGTTAAGGGCCTGCGCCGTTCCCGGCGGTAAAGGAGTGGGCGTCGGGGTCGGGGTCGGATTGCACGGAGTCGGGCCCTGGATCCCCACGACCACGGGCGAACCCGTCTTGAAAAATCCGATCAGCGCATTCATCGCCTGTGGCGGACGGTTGGAATCGAAACGGAAGTTGTACAACGTGCCCCAACGAATCGCATTCGCGTTCTGGTTCTGCGCGAAGGTCTCCGCGTTCCAGCTCAGCGCGCCGGCGTTCTGGGTCGAAGCCCAGGGCGCGTTGCTAAACCCCGCGTCCCCCAGCGTTCCGTCGTGGGGACATCCAGGATGATTCGGCGGAGCATGAAATCCCACATTACTCACCGTGACGCCGCACCCTAGAGGCAAACTGAAGGACTGGATCGCGCGATCGAGATTCATGTTATAGAGCGCATACTCGTAGTGCCAGACCCCGGCATCCGGGCCGGTCACCTTGTAGGCAATGAAGGCACGGCCATCGACTCCCGGCTCGGGCTCGATCGGATTGATGGTCGCTCCCGTCCAGGCGGTGACGGCCGGGGCCATGAGCACCGAGGGCGCCGCAGGCGTAAAAGTGAAACTTGTCGTGCCGCTAACAGTGAACTGCCGGTAGGAGGCATTGTTGTACATGTTGCACTCGCCGGGATGGGTCTGGCACCAGGCGTACTCGTGCGGGCTCAGGTATTGCACTTCGGCGTAATAGGTCGCGCCGGGATTCATCGCCGTGTTCAGGTCGTTGCTCTCAACCAGAAGCCGGTGCGATGTCTCGGTGTGAATATGGCCCCCGTGGTTGTTTATGATGGCGCTGGTTTGGAAAACTCCGGTAAACGGATTCACCCAGGCCCGGGAAGTCAGGTCGTATTGATACGCATTTTGAACGGAAGCGTAGACATCGGAGCAGCCCACGCCGAGCTGAGTGTAAGTTCCGGTAGTCGTGCAACCAAATCCGCACTCATTATTTTTGGCCGCAGCGAACATATGCTTCACCCACGAATGGCCGAGTTGCTCAAAACGATCGTTGTTGCCGGCCCCGCCGCTCATTCGATAAAGATTTTGCGGGATGATGGCATGGTTGGTATTTGGCAATTCAAAAACATCCACGGGTACGTTTCCGGCATTGCAAATGGTCGTAAACATGGACAGGCCGACCTGAGTTCCGGCACTTCCAAATTGTTCGAGTCCGTAATAAGGACCAACCTCTCCCGTGATGATATCGGGTCCCGCGTTCATACCCGCCGGCCCACTTTCAGCGCTGCCGCTTTGGGGCGGCAGGAGAAAAAGCAAAATGACTGACAACGTCAGCTGACCGAACATTTTCTTCGACATGGCTTTTGATCCTCCGGTTCCAGCCCGTTTCGAAGGTTCTGAAGTCCTTCACTCAAGACGCCGGTCCCACGTTCGCGGGCTGCAATTCAGCTTTTATACGTTCCGCGCGGCAAAGTAGAGCGTTTTCTCGGTTTTCTTTGAGGTCGAGCGCGGGAAGGTGGATCGGCCGCTCCGCCGAGTGAGAGTTGACCTGTTCCAATTTCCGTCACGGAATCCGCACGATTAATGCTGCTATAATCGCTGCGGCTTGGTAGGGCCGCCGTCATCTTCTCCTGATCGACGATGCATTTGTCCAGACTGAAAGGGTCACACGCTATGCAAACGATCATTGAGGTAAGGGCCCACTTCGGCGGTTGGAGGGTGTTCGCGGAACAAGGCATGGAGCCGTACTTCAGCGAGCGCGAACAGGCGATCCATTACGCCCAAAGCCGGACCGCGCTGCGACGGGGTGAAATTCGGATCGTCAGCGCCCACGGCGAGATCGAGGAAACGATTCCCTTCGATGAGGGCTCCGACTGGGGGAAAGAACAACAGAGATCCCTCAACCTCGCGTGACTGTTTGAGACACACCCGCTGCGGACTTGCCCAAGCTCCTTCTGGCGCAAGCCGTCAAGATTTGTTGACTAATCCAACGCCCCCTCTTCGTTGGTGGAATGTCGATTGAGCGACGCTGGTTTGACCGCAAGTTTGAGCTCGGCCTCGGCGCCGAGGCAGCTCCCGAACTCCTGGAGCGGCTCGGGAGCACGCCCGAACGCCTGGCCGATGCCGTCCGCGGATTGCCGGCCGAAGTCCTGATTCGCCGGACCGACGGCAAATGGTCGATCCAGGAAAATGCCGGACACCTTTTCGATCTCGAATCGCTCTGGGACCAGCGGCTGGATGATTATGACTCCGGCGCTACCGAGCTGCACCCGGCCGATCTAGAGAATCGCAAGACCCACGAAGCGGCCCATAACGACCGCCCGATCTCGGACATTCTCGCCGGCTTCAGCGCCGCCCGCTACGGGATCGTGGAACGCGTCGCCCGGATGAGCCCGGCCGAGCTGGCGCGGACCGCGCTGCATCCCCGGCTGCGACAACCGATGTCCGTCGTCGATCTCTGCTTCTTCGTGGCCGAGCACGACGACCATCACCTCCGTACCATCGACGAACTCAAATCCGCCGGGTGAGATCTCGCACAACGGACACCAAGGCACACAAAGGATGTAGGAATTCACCATGAGCCTTCGTGACCCTTTGCGTCCTTTGAGTGAGGCTTTCCAGTTTCCGGTTTCCAGTTTCCGGTTTTGAATGAAACATCACCTCCGCACCATCGACGAACTCAAATCCGCTAGGTGAAGATCTCGCACAACGGGCACCAAGGCACACAAAGGATGTAGGGATTCACTGATGAGCCTTCGTGGCCCTTTGTGTCCTTTGTGTGAGGCCTTCGAATGAAGTTTGCAATTTGCCCTCGATCTCGCTACTCCATTTCCCGAACATGAAAACTTCCATCACCTGCCTGCTGCTCGCCCTTTCTCTCACCGCTCCGGCTCTGGCCGATACGCTGAAATATCCTGCCGACCAGCCCTTTGCCTCCATCACCTTCCCGGAAGATTGGGAAGCCACGGTGACGGGAGACATGATCGCCGCCAGCAATGACGAGGGCGACGTCCTCATCAATGTCATCACCACCAGACCCGACATGCTCGGCCCTTCGAACGATAAAGCGTTCGCCTTGCTGAAAGTGAAGCCCGACTTCGATTCCTATAAGGACAGCAAGTCGACCCTGAACGGCATGAACGTCGTCACGGTGACCGTGGACGCCAAGGGTGATAGCGGCCCCATGAAGCTCACCCTCACCAGCGTAGAAGTGACCAAGGACAAAGGCGTGATGCTCATCCAGCGCGGCGAAGGCGTCGCGGCGAATCAGGAAGAGATCACCGCGATCTTAAACAGCATCGCCGCCGTCAAATGAGACAAATTGCGAACGCCGAAGTGCGAATGTCGAACGGCTAATACTTCGACATTCGCAACTCGGCATTCAAACTTCGCACGACCTCCCCCCATGAGTGAAGAGCTGAAGAATCGCACGAAGAAATTCGCTCTCGCCGTCATTGGGCTGTGCGCCGGTTTACCCCAGACTGTCGAAACGCGGCACGCTATCGGCCAGGTGATCCGTTCATCCAGTTCCGTAGCGGGCCAACTACCGATCCGCGTGTCGTGGAAAGTCGAAAGCGGACTTCATCGCCAAGTTGGGCACTGTCGAAGAGGAAGCGGATGAATCCGGATTTTGGCTCGAAATGCTACGCGACATTGCAGAGCTTCGGCATTTGAAAATCGGCGCTCGCTCTTCGACCGAGTTGACGCGTCTACTGGACGAGGCAAGCCAACTCGTCGCGATCACTGTCGCTTCGCGAAAAACCGCCCGCGGCCTGTAAACTGCGAATGCCGAGTTTCGCAAATTTCGAACGCCGAAGTGCGACTGTCGAATACGGGAATTTAGCGACGCACAATTCGCGTCGTTCGCATCACTTCGACATTCGAAGCTCGACGTTCGAACTTCAATCAATCCGGCTGGGCAGGAGAATCACCTCGTTCGTGTTGCATTTTACCACGAAGGAATAGGTCACTCCTCGCCGCACATCGATCGTTCCACGCCACGTATCGAACCGCTGCCTGGGGCGACTCACCGTCACGTCGTGCAGGCCCGGCGTGAGGTACGCTTCGAAGACGTGCCCTTTGGCAAACGCTCCCGCATTCCTCCCGTCAATCCGGACGGCAAGAGGTATATTGATTCCCAGAGCCGGCGAATGCTTCAATTTGAAGTTGGCCCCATCGCGGTAACGCGAATAACGTGATTGACCCGCGCTAAGATCGTTCGCGCTCGCGAAGACCAACGCGCTCACCAAGACCAGAACGACGGATTTTAATGTTTTCATATGATGTAAACTCCTTCCGTAAGATAGCACATCCGCCCAGCCACGAAACGTAACAGCCCTGTTACTTTTGCATCAGATCGCTCACGACGGTCACAAAGGTCCACCACGAATTCGGGACCGGCTGAATAAGCCTCCGCGTCCTTTGTGTTCTTCGTGTGAGGCAATTTCCTCGTTCCAAGTTGTTTCGAAGCTGGGTATCGCCGCTCCTCGCCGCCTTCCGCCTTCCCTGCCCGCAGTGCTTTGCACAGCGATGCAGGCGGGCGCCTTCCGCTCTCCGGTTTCCGGTTTCCGGTCTCCGGTCTCCACCCGCCCCTAATCAATTCGGCCGGTTGGCACGAGAAGAACCTTGTTCGACGTGATCTTTACCACGAAGGAATACGTCTCCCCTTTCCGCACCTCCAGCTTGCTGCGGTACGAACCGGTGTGCTGGCCGGAGCGACTCACATACAAGTCGTGCGAACCCGGGGTGAGGAATTTTTCGAAAACGTTCCCTTTGCTAAACCCTCCCGCCTGCACCCCGTCGATCCGGACCGCAACGGTGACATTGAATCCCAGAACCGGCGAATGCTTCATCCTGATGGCCCCGCCATCAGCCAGGCTATTGGCAAAGATCGTTTCCTTGGAACGCGATTCCTTCGGTTGACCGGCGGTCATCTGCTTCGCACCCGCGAAGAACAACACACCGACCAAAACCAGAACGACAGAATGTAATTTTTTCATAATCATGTGAACGGTAGTGTAGCACATCCATCCACTTCCGCCCTGTTCCGCTCCGTCGCCGCAGCGAACTTCCCTGCCCGCAGTGGTTCGCACAGCGATGCAGGCGGGCGCCCTCACGCCATCTCGATGTGAACGAACGGAGTCCCCGTGTCCTTTTTCCCGTGCTTCAGCTCTTTGCGCGATTTCGTCGCGATCTCTTCATAGCATTTCTTGATCGCCATCAGGTGTTTATCGTCAAGTTCTTCCAGATCGAGCAGGACGGTGTGAGCGCCTTTGGTCACGCGAATCAAGCTCATCAGTTTGATCTGGATCGCTTCGCTGTCCCGGTTCTGGGTGTTCTGGATCAGAAACACCATCAGGAAGGTAATGATCGTGGTGCTGGTATTGATGACCAGCTGCCAGGTGTCGCTGAACTTGTAGATCGGCCCGCTCACCGCCCAGACGACGATGACGGCGAGCGCGACGATGAAGGTCCCGGGCCGGCCGGTGACCCGCGCGGCAGCTTTCGCAAACGAGTTGAACCACAATTTCTTGTTCATGCCAACAACTAGAAGAAAGCGCCGCCTTTAGCGATCCCGTTTTGTTCTTTGGTCGCCCGCCACGCCGAAGCCTTGGCGAAGGCTGGTCTTCCGCCTTCCGCTTCGCCAGGGCCGGCGTGCACCGGGTAGCCCCCTTGAAGCGCCGCGCAAAAAAATAGGCTGGGGTTTCAATCTTTGACCTCTAGCCTCTCTTCGATCTCCAACTGCAGCGTTCTGGCCTTGGCCCCATCCATCAAATCGCGAGAGTAATTTATCGTCGAGACAGCCTGTGCATCCAGCTGCAAGCTGAAGGGAATTGTGGGATCACACAATGGGAAAGTTCCTCAAAGAAAGAATAGTAAGTAACCTGCTTTTTCGTCATAATGCGCCATGACAAAATCAGCCCCCATCATGACGATCGAAGGCTTTTTAGACTTCGTTAAGCGCCGTCACGAACTACAACATTCTGCCGTCCCTACTCCGATTGGCGACGCGATTGATGGTGCGAGTGGGGTACGGACGGTCCACGCTCCCGATGGAAATTCGCCCTATTACAAACCACTTTTGGATCGACCATTTCTGCTTTATACTTGGGGCTGGTGCCTCCGTTACGTCCGGCATTCCAAGCGGCCGTACGCTTGCGTGGCAGTGGCTCGAGGAGATGCATCGGAGGGAGGATACGACTCGCGGACGTTTAGAGGATTGGGCGACGGCCGAAAATCTTGGGGAAGAGGCATTCGAAGACTTCGACCTCGATCGTTACGCCGAGTGGTATCCCCAACTCTTTGAACGTTACTTCCGCGGGAACTTCGACTTTGCGAACGCGTATCTCCAGGACATGATGAAAAAGGCAACGCCTAGCTTTGGGTATTCGATCTTGGCATGGATACTTGCCCGCACGCGTCATAGCGTGATCATCACGACGAATTTTGATAACCTTGTAGGAGATTCGCTCTTTCTTTATGCGCACACCTCGCCACTCGTCATTGGCCATGAATCGCTGGCGCGGTTTGTGCGGACTGAACCCGGACGTCCGCTCGTTTGTAAGATTCATCGCGATCTTCTTTTGGATCCAATGAATGATGTGGATTCAGTCAGCTATCTCCGTACTGAATGGGCGGAGGCACTGCATAAACTCTTGAAACGATTTACGCCCATTGTCATAGGATATGGTGGTAATGACGGAAGCCTCATGAATTTCCTTCAACATATGCCATCGCTCGGAGCGGATGGGATGTTCTGGGCATACCGCTCGCAGGACACTCCGCCCGACCGGATTCAACGACTTATCCGCAAGCACCAGGGTTGGGCGGTTCCGATCTATGGTTTTGATGAGTTGATGGCTCAGTTTGCTGAGATTTTTGCAGTGGGAAATCTTTACGACGAATTGAAGCGGAGCGCGGAAGAGACATGCAAGAAATACAAGACAGCTGGGCGCGAATTGATTTATCGGTTCGTAGACGAACTCGCCGAGCAAACAACGGGAACCGAGCGCGAACGACTGTACAGAGCGGCAATCTATCACGCCGATCAGTCGGATCTAAAAGAAGAGTGGGCATATTGGGAAATCCACGCGCGAGCAGCAATCACCCCCGATGCCAAAGAAAAAGCCTATAAGGATGGCCTAACCAAACTTCCCGACAGCGCCCATTTGTTAGGAAACTACGCTTTTTTCCTCGATACCCTCGGCACCAAGCCGGACGAGGCGGAAGCCGTTTACAAACGCGCCATCGAAGCGAGTCCAAGAGACGCTGATTACCTAGGAAATTACGCCCTTTTTCTTGAGAAAGTCCGCAACAAACCTGATGAAGCAGAGGTTTCGTACAAAAGGGCTATCGAAGCAAACCAGGAGCACGCGAACAATCTCGGCAATTACGCCGTCTTCTTAAAAAACGTTCGGAACAAGCCAGACGAAGCGGAGATTTTTTATAAACGCGCCATCGAAGCGAACCCAAAGCACGCAAATAACCTAGGTAATTACGCTCTATTCCTTAAGAACGTTCGCAATAAGCCGGATGAAGCGGAAACCTTCTACAAACGCGCTATAGAAACGAGCCCAAGGCACGCGAATATTCTCAATAACTACGCATACTTTCTCGCCGATATCCGAAACCAGTCCGACGAAGCAGAAACTTTCTACAAACGCGCTATAGAAGCAGCCCCCGAGAATGCGACTTTTTTAGGTAATTATGCGAACTTTCTCAAGAATGTCCGCAACAAGTCGGCCGAGGCGGAAGCTTTCTTTAAGCGCGCGCTCGAAGCAGACCCCGAGCACGCAAATAACCTTATTGATTATGCAAAACTGTTGGGCGAAAGCCCTGGGCAGATCCAAAGGGCGTTAGAAATGGCTAAAGAGGCTTTTCGGATCTCGCCGAGCAACGACAGAGCGAGGAAACTGGTGCAGACTCTCGAGACCCCAAACATGTCTAGGGCAAAGAACGGGTCGAAAACTCGGAACGGAAAACGTCCAAAAAAAACACGGAAGAAACCTGCGGGCACGGCGGGGTGAATCAGATATCGTTGCAATCATCATACTCCGCGCGATTAAGTCCTTTTGACCGGGAAGAGACAGAGGCTTCAGTCTGTTTTCAGGGCAAGGGAGCAGTCCGTGAATCTCGGCTAGTCGACAGCGAACTCACTAGCCAATGATTCAGCTAAGAGTCCGGGTACACGGCGGATAGCCTTGAGCGCTGGCTTGCTGGAGGATGAAATCACATCGCTGGGGAAGGCCGGGAGGGGTCAGTCTTAGAATCTCGTCAATTCGGCGCTGAACCGACTAACCAGCTACCCGCGAAAGGGTCTGGGCG
>DASZDO010000070.1:0-18525 GCA_035941955.1 Chthoniobacterales bacterium | reverse complement strand
CGATTCACGGCACGAATCTCAAGTTTCGAAACCTGACGGTGCCGCAGGTGAGCGGGCAGGTCTCCATTTCGAAGAACGTCGTTTACCTGAACGATTTCACCGCGAGCCTGAACGAGCGCGATTACATCAGCGGCAGCGGCGTCTTCTCGCTCGAGAAACCTTACCCCTACAACGGAAAGGTCTTTGCGAGCGTGGCCGATCTCGCGCGCCTGAAGCCGATCCTCGCTGCAGCCGGCAATCCCAATGACATCGCCGGCTCTCTCGTGATCGATTGGCAGGGGAGCGGCCAGGCGGCCGAATTCAAGAATTCCGGCAAACTCAAGCTGACGCTGGAGAAAGGACGCTACGCCAACTTGCAGGCGCTCCGGGCGAATGTCGACGCGACCTATTCGCCCGACGGCCTCGAGGTCCCGACCATCTTTCTTGGAAGCGACAAGATGGATTTCCACGCCATCCTCACGGCGAAAGGTTCGACTCTGGAAATCTCGAAGATCCAGATCGATCAGGGCACGGCCAAATACGCGGCCGGTTACGTTTCGTTGCCGTTCGTCTGGAAAAACATCGGAACGCCCGAACCGCTTTTTCCTTCCGACGGGAAAGTTCTGGTGACCTTCCAGTCCGAGAACCTGGATCTAAAAAAGCTTTTTGAGGATCTCGGGGCGAAGCCGCTCGCCACCGGATTGATCAACGTGAAGCTCGATGCCCAGGGCACGCTCGCGCAACTGGGAGGGCGGCTCGATGTCCAAATGAGCAACCTTCACAGTGCGGATTTCCCAAAACTCGAGCCTGCGACTTTCGAGCTCGCCGCGGAGCTGCAAAACAATCAGCTGGCTTTGAATGGCAGGTTGCAACAGGCCAAGATTCAGCCGCTGCAGATCACGGCGAGTCTTCCTTTCGACGCTTCGAAAATCATCGCGGAAAGGAAGTTCGATGAGGAGACGCCGTTGATCGCGAAAGTCCAGTTGCCGCGCAGCTCCGTGAACTTTCTGCGGCAATTTCTCCCGGCCCTCACGCAACTCGACGGCGACCTGGTGCTGGACGCCAACATCAACGGCACCATCGCCAAACCCGTCCTCAGCGGCTCCGGCGATATCACGATCAACATGGCGCGCTTCAGTAACGCGTCGCTGCCGGCCCTGAGCGGATTCCGATCGCGGATGACGTTCGAGGGCGATGTCCTCAACTTCGAGCGCTTCAACGGCGATCTTGCCGGGGGACCGTTCACCATCTCCGGCCGGGTCACCTTTCCGAAACTCACGCAGCCGAATCTCGATTTTCAGCTCAAGGCACAGAGCGTCCTGGTCGCCCGGAATGATTCCCTGACCGCGCGCGCTGATGCCGATGTCAGAGTGACGGGTCCGCTCGCCAGCGCCACCGTGACGGGCAGCGTCGCCCTGACGAACAGCCAGTTTTTGAAGAACATCGATCTCCTTCCGATCGGCCTGCCTGGACGGCCCGCGCCGCAGCCGCCTTCCGACCGCCCGGATTTTTCGGTCCCGCAGCCGCCGATTCGCGATTGGAAATTCGATGTCCTGGTCAAGACCAAAGACCCGTTTCTCATTCGCGGAAACCTCGCGAATGGCGGCGCCATCGTGGACTTGCATCTGACCGGCACCGGCTTGCGGCCCGCTCTCCAGGGCCTGGTGCGCCTCGAAAACGTGGAAGCGACTTTGCCCTTCAGCCGGATGGAAGTCGCGCAGGGTTTTCTTTACTTCGATCCGAGCGATTCGTTCAATCCGAAGATCGATTTGAAGGGCACCTCTCTCATTCGCGATTACACCGTCCATGTTTACATCTATGGCACGTCGCTTTCACCGGAAGCCCTTTTCAGCAGTGAGCCGCCTTTGCCCCAGGAGGAAATCATCTCTCTGCTTGCGACTGGGGTGACGCGGGGAGAATTGGTCGGCAACAACAATGTCCTTGCCGGGCGGGCGGCCATGCTCCTGATTCAACAGCTTTACCAAAAGGTTTTCAAGAAAGGCCAGACGACCAAGCCCAATTCCGCCTTCGACCGGTTGCAAGTCGACATTGGCAACGTCGATCCGCGTACCGGCCAGCAAACGGCCACCGCCCGTTTCAAGGTGAATGACCGGTTTGTGCTCGTCGGCGACCTGGGCGTTGGCGGAGATTTTCGCGGCATGGTGAAGTACCTGATTCGATTCAAATAAGATGAGCAGGCCATTCCCGACGAAAACGCTGCGCTTGCGCGTCGACCCAGCGACGCGGCTACAGCGCTTAGGGCTGACGTGGGTGTTGGCCCTGGTTTTCGCGGCCTCAAATTTGCCGGCCCAAACCGCGGTGAAGGTTCCGAAGCCTGAGGAGAAGGACCGCGCCGAGCGCAAGGTGGAAAAGCAGCAGGAGAAGAAGGCGCAGCGCGCCAGCGTGATCGAGTTCCACGGCCAGACAGCCTTCGACGAAAAGGAACTGCGCTCCCAGTTAAAGGAACAAATCACGACGATTGACGATTTTGGCCTGACCCCCGCCCGGGGCGATGACGCCGCCTTTTTCCTCGAGCTGTTTTACCGCAAACACGGCTACGCCAAGGTAAGCGTGCGGTACACCATCGAATCGGGCGATCGATTGCGCCTCGACATCAGCGAAGGGCCGCTGGTCACCCTGGGGTTGGTAAACTTTGTCGGGAACCAGAGTCAACCGACTGAGGTGCTCTTCGATTACGCGGTGGGGCCGACCCGCGAACGTTATTCGAAGCTCCAGAAAAAGCTCCCTTTCGTCTCGGCGGACGTGGAGGAGGGCGCCGATCTGGTGCACCGCCTCTACGTCTCCCAAGGGTTTCTCGACGCGAAAGTCGATCCGCCGCTTTATCACTACGCCGAGGATGGCTCGCATGTGGATGCGACGATTCCGATCACGGAGGGCCGCCAATATTTCTTCGGCCAAATCACCTTCGCCGGACAATCCATTTACGGACCTGAGACCTTGCACGGACAGATGCTGGACTTGGTCGAACAACCCTATACGGATGGACGCCTCGCGGACATTCCGCGCCGGCTGCAAGCGTATTACCGGGCCCGCGGGTATTACGAAGTGAAGGTGGACGCGATCGGCGATCCGCCCGCGGCTCGCAATGGCAAGGTGCCTGTTCAGGTTACGATTACCCCGGGGCGGGTTTACCATTTTGATGGCGTGACGGTGAAGGGTCTGGACCGGCTGCGTCCGAGCTACCTCACCCGCAGGTTCAGCAAGTTCAGCGGCAAAACCTACAGTCCCGATGTCGTGGATGAGAAGTTTCGGGAACTGATGCGCTCCGGCCTGTTTACGGTCCTCCAGATCAAACCGACGCCGGTCGGCGGCGATGCGCTGCGGCTCGACATCTCCGCCGAGGAAGCGAAAAGCAAGGAGTTCGGCTTCTCCCTGGGCTACGGCTCCTACGCGGGCGCGATCGTGGGAGCGAGTTATCGCGACCGCAATCTCTTCGGATACGGGCGGCCGCTCACGACTTCAGCCGAATGGTCGCAGCGCGGCTACAAGGGCGAAGTGCTCTGGGAAGACCCCTACTTTTTCGACACGGATTTTGGTTTCAAGGCCCGGCTCGCCGCGCTCACTTTTGAATATGACGGCTACACAAAGTTTGAGGTTGGCACGCGCTTCGATCTGACCAGAAAGCTTTCCAAACAATATGAGATAGGGCTCGTCCTGACCGAAAGGCACGTCGAAGTCACGAGCGCCGACATCGATCCGCAATTTCTCGGCCGCACCTCCTATTTCGTCAGCTCGATCGGGCTGACGCAAACGCTCGATCTGCGCGACAGCAAGGTGAATCCGAGCCGCGGCCTGATTTTCGATAACACTTTCGATTTTGCCTCGAGCGCGATCGGCAGCCAGATCGATTTCATCCGGAGCACCGCTCGCTCCACCTATTTCCTGCCGATTGGCTCCGCGCCAAAGCCGGGGCAGCCGGACCGGCGCACTTTGCTGGCGCTCGGCGCGCGGGCCGGCATCATTCACAGTTTGAGCGGCTCAAACGTGCTCTCGGACATCCCGATCGACGAACGGTTTTTCAATGGCGGCAACACCACCGTGCGCAGCTTCACCGAGCGTGACCTGGGACCCAAGGACGATGGCAACCCGATCGGTGGTGAATTCTTCACCGTCTTCAATGTGGAATACACCTTCCCGATTTACGGCGAACTTCAGGGCGCGGTTTTCTTTGACGCCGGCAATCTTCTGCCCAGCTCCGAAGATCCGTTTGCCCGGGTGACCGCAGGTTTCGACGACATGCGCTACGCGATCGGTTTGGGTTTGCGTTACAGACTTCCGATCGGCCCCATCCGCCTCGACTACGGCTACAATCCAGACCGGCGCGAGGGCGAAGACATCGGCGCGTTTCATTTCAGCTTTGGCTTCGCCTTCTGATTTTTCCTGGTAGATCCTCGCTCTCGAATGAAGCCCGACATGGACACTTCGGAGGGACGAGCTTCCGCTCGTCCGGAAGGTGAAGAATCCCGTTCCTCCGTGAACGAACTCGGCGACAT
The DNA here is from genome assembly GCA_035941955.1 of Chthoniobacterales bacterium. Taxonomy (GTDB): domain Bacteria; phylum Verrucomicrobiota; class Verrucomicrobiia; order Chthoniobacterales; family UBA10450; genus AV80. The sequence continues at coordinate 14,032 of DASZDO010000070.1, read as the reverse complement.
CCCGGCGGATGTTTTTCGCAGGCACCTTCATGAAGTCGCTGACTGGATCGCGGACTACCGGCAGAATATTTCGGCCCGGCGGATTTCCCCCGGCGCAAAGGCCGGCGCGATTCTGGCCGCCTTGCCGGCAAGTCCGCCGGAGCATCCGGAAGCGCTGGAAGACATTTTCGCGGATTTCGAACATCTGCTTTTGCCAGGGGTGGTCCACTGGGCGCATCCACAATTCATGGGTTACTTCGGTTCCACCACGACCGCTCCGGGGATCCTTGCTGAAATGATGGCGGCGGCGCTCAACGTCGTCGCCATGACCTGGCGCACCTCTCCGGTTGCGACGGAACTCGAGACGCTCGTGCTCGATTGGCTGCGGCAATGGCTCGGGTTGCCGGGCGAATTTTCCGGGGTGGTTTACGACACCGCTTCGATCGGAACGCTGCACGCCCTCGCCGTCGCGCGGGAAGAAGCGAGCACTTCGGTCCGTACTCTCGGGCTCTCTGGCCGGTCCGAACTGCCGATCTTTCGCATTTACGTTTCGGACCAGGCGCATAGCTCGATCGACAAGGCGGCGATCGCGCTCGGGTTGGGGGAGCACAACGTCCGGAAAATCGCGACTGATTCCGAGTTCCGCCTGAGCATGGCCGCTCTTCGCGAAGCGGTGACGGCCGATCTCCGGAAAGGTTTCAAGCCTTTGGCGGTAGTCGCCACGGTTGGCACGACGTCGACTGCCAGCGTTGACCCCGTGGAGGAAATCGCGGCCGTCTGCGGTGAACACCAGATGTGGCTCCACATCGATGCCGCCTATGGCGGCGGATTGGCGCTCTTGCCGGAATGCGATTGGGTCAAAGCCGGCTGGAGCGAGGCCGACTCATTCGTCATCAATCCCCACAAAATGCTTTTTGTCCCCTTCGATTTCAGCGCGCTTTACGTGCGCGACATCCAGCGGCTGCGGCGTGTCTTCACGCTTGTCCCTGAATATCTGCGAGGCGACGCGGCCGGCGCGGAGATCAACTACATGGATTACGGCGTGCAGCTCGGCCGCCGTTTCCGCGCTCTAAAGGCCTGGATGGTTTTCCGGACATTTGGACGAACCGGACTGGCCTCGCGCATTCGGGACCATTTGCGGTTGGCCAAATTGTTCGCTGCCTGGATACAGGAGGACGCGTGCTTTGAATTGTCCGCGCCGGTGGTCATGGGTGTCGTTTGCTTTCGACTGAAAGGCGCCGATGACGCCGAGTCGGATCGAAAGAACGCGAAAATGGTTGAGACGATCAACGCGGCCGGCGAAGCCTATCTGATGCAGACCAAGCTGCGTGGCCGAGTCGTGATGCGCCTGGGATTGGGAAATCTGCTCACGACTGAAGAACACCTTCGCCGCGTTTGGGAAATCGTTCGCGAAGCGATCTAGCGCCGGCTCGAGCCAGCCCCGCGGGCGCGCGGAATGGACCCACCTGCTGCGGTCATTTCATCCGGGACAGATAGGTGAAGCCGATGGCGATAACGATGGCCGGAATCAGCAATGCAAAAATGCTCCAAACGCCCATCGCCATCAGCACAATTTGATTAAGAACGACGAAGGCGGTGTAGACGAAGACGGACCACTTCATCATCTTCCAGAGGCCGATCATGCAAACGAGACCGATCACGGCGCTAAGCGCCAGATAGGGTGGATACCAGGCCCCGATGTTTCCGGCGGCGGCCGTGAAAATAATCGGAATTGTCAGGGCGGCGCCGATAAATCCGAGGACGCAAATAATGGTAATGGCGATCGGGCGTTCGCTTGCGGGTGTGTCGTTCATGATTGGGTGGTGTTTCTTGGTGGTTTTAGGCTGTCGACGTCTAGCGCGAAGAATCAGCGGCGGGAATTGCGGGCGAGCGTGGCAAACAACGAAGACGTTGTCATCCCCAAAATTGGGCGGGCGGAGCGGAATATCGTGGGCCGAACCGCAGCCCTGTTTGAAAGCTGTTCGCAGTGGGTTAACGTCGTAGAGTCCGCCAACAGGAGACTCCTATGGAAACAACTATCGCCGCCCCGCAACCCCGTCCTCCAGCCGAAACCGATTTTCTGCCGCTCCAAGGGACCGACTACGTGGAGTTCTACGTCGGAAATGCCAAGCAGGCCGCGCATTTTTACAAAACTGCGCTCGGATTCCAGAGTCTGGCGTATGCGGGACCGGAAACGGGGATGAAAGACAGGGCCAGCTATGTCATTCGCCAGAACAAGCTCACGTTCGTTCTCACCACGCCGCTGAGGCCGGACAACCCGATCGCGGATCACATCTACAAGCATGGCGACGGGGTGAAGGTGATCGCGCTGAAAGTGGAAGACGCAACGTCGGCCTGGAACGAAACAACGAAGCGCGGCGGCAAGAGTTTCATGGAACCGGTCACGCTTTCGGACGACGACGGCGAAGTGGTCATGAGCGGCATCCACACTTATGGGGACACCGTTCATCTATTCATCGAGCGAAATGGATATTCCGGCGTGTTCATGCCCGGTTTCAGGAAATGGGAAACAGCGTATCAGCCCTCGGACACCGGGCTGCTGTATGTCGATCATTGTGTCGGGAACGTCGGTTGGAACCAGATGAACCCATGGGTGCAGTTTTACGAAGAGGTGATGGGCTTCCGCAACATCCTCACCTTCGACGACAAGGACATCTCGACGGAGTACTCCGCTCTGATGAGCAAGGTCATGAGTAACGGCAACGGGTTCGTAAAGTTTCCGATCAACGAGCCGGCCGAAGGAAAGAAGAAATCCCAGGTGGAGGAATACCTCGATTTTTACAACGGCGAAGGTGTTCAGCACGTGGCGATCGCGACCAACGATATCGTCAAGACCGTGACCGAAATTCAGAAACGCGGCGTCGAGTTCTTGAATATTCCATCAACCTATTACGATGAGTTGCCCGATCGCGTGGGCCACATCGACGAAGATCTCGAGCCATTAAAGCAGCTCGGCATTTTAGTCGATCGCGACCACGAAGGTTATCTGCTCCAGATTTTCTCGAAACCGGTGGAGGACCGGCCGACGCTCTTTTTCGAAATCATTCAGCGCAAAGGGGCCAAGAGTTTTGGCAAAGGCAATTTCAAGGCCCTCTTTGAGGCGCTGGAGAAGGAGCAGGACGCGAGGGGCAATCTCTAAAGGAGGAACGACATGCCGTACTATCAGAAGCTTGGTCAGATTCCGAAAAAGCATCACATCTGGTTTCACCGCAACGGGAGCGGGCCTTCGTTCAAGAACGAAGGAATCGCATACGAGCACGTCATCACGACGGAAGGATTCAACGAAGCCTACTCGATCATTTACCACCTGCGACCTCCGACCCGGGTGCGGAACGTCGAGCTAATCAAGTATTGGGAGCCAAAGAAAGTCACCGAGAGCCCGCTGCGGCATCACCACATCAAGACAGCCGAAATCCCGCGCCGCGGCGATCTCTACACCGGCCGCATCCCGATGCTGTTCAACGCGGATATGACTGCCTACCGCGCGCGACCGGAAAAAGCGTACGGCGAATTTGAGTATTATAAGAACGGCGGCGCCGATGAGGTCATCTTCGTCTTTCACGGCGGCGGCACGCTCGAAACGGTTTTCGGAAAGCTGCGTTATCGCGCGGAGGACTACATCGTCATTCCGCGCGGGATCACCTATCGGCTCGTGCCGGACAAGGTGGAGGAGGAGGATTACCTCATTCTGGAATCCGCCGGACCAGTGCGGATTCCGCAGCGTTATCTGAATCACGAAGGCCAGATCCGCATGGGCTCGCCTTATTCGGAGCGCGATTTTCACGCCCCGACGGAAATGCTGACGATCGATAGCGAAGAAGACGTTGAAGTCTTGGTGAAGGATGGCCCGCGCCTCACCCGCGTTACTCTGGCGCATCATCCTTTCGATGCGCTCGGCTGGGATGGGTATCTCTATCCATTCACCTTCAACGCCGCCGATTTCGAACCGATCACGGGAACTGTGCACCAGCCGCCGCCGATCCATCAGACGTTTGAAGTGCGCGGTTACGTTATCTGCACCTTCGCGCCCCGTTTGCTCGATACGCATCCGGAAGCCGTCAAGATTCCGTGGGTGCACGACAACGTGGAGGCCGACGAGGTTCTGTTTTACGTGCGGGGAAATTTTGGGTCGCGCCGCGGCATCGAGAGCGGATCGATCACGTTGCATCCGCGCGGGATACCGCACGGGCCGCATCCTGGCACGATCATGGCGAGCAAGGACGCGTTGCGCACCGAGGAGCTGGCCGTGATGTTCGACACCGCGCACACGCTCGAGCTGACCGAGGAATCTCTCGCCCTCGACGATCCAAAATACCCGTTGAGCTGGCTGGATTAAGCGGCCAGGCAAGGCTCGGGTCTGCCGCGCACCGGATGTTTCCAGGTGAAACAGACGGCTTGGTTTTTTCGTAGTAAGCGTTTATGCTCTGCAGTCATGAAAGTGCTTCCAGCCGGGGTGATTTTTTCGCTCGTATTGGCGGCGGCAAGTGACGGGCAAACCGTCGGTGGCACGTGGCAACAACTGGCGCCGATGTCTACCGATAGACAGGAACTTGCCAGCGCCCTTTTGAACGGCAAAATCTACGTGATGGGTGGACTCAATGCAGACGGTGTTTCGACGAACACCGTCGAGGTCTACAATCCGGCGACGAACAGCTGGACTTCAGCGCAGCCGCTTCCGCTCGAAACCGATCACAACAACGCGGCCGTGGCGGCGGGAAAACTTTATTCTCTGAACGGTATTCGGACGTATCTTTACGATCCAGTTGGCAATTCCTGGTCTCAGGTTGCCACGATGAATTTTGCCCACGGCCGCACCGCCGCTGTTGGAGTCATCAATGACAAGATTTATGTAGCTGGAGGCATGGGCACCGGCATGACGCAGCGCGAGCTGGAAGTCTTCGACCCGCTGACTAATACCTGGACGAATCGTGCCCCCATGTCAGTGGGCCGAAATCACTGCGCCGGCGGCGTGATTAACGGCAAATTTTATGTCGTGGGTGGACGGGATACACCCGAGGCGCTGACCGCTCTCGAAGTTTATGACCCCCAGGCCAATAGCTGGCAGACCCGCGCCCCCATGCCCACCGGGCGTTCGGGCATCGCCGCTGCAGTCGTTCATGGCGAGCTTTATGTCTTTGGTGGCGAGATAGGGACAGGGGTCGGGACGGCGCCGCGGGCCGAGGTCGAAGCTTATAATCCGGCCAGCAATAGTTGGCGCCGAGTGTTGCCGGACATGCCGAACCCGCGGCACGGCATTTGGGCTTCTGTCATCGGCAATAAAATTTATCTCGCGGGCGGCGGGGAAGCGAAAGGTCTGCTGCCGACGAACTACCACGATGTTTTCATCGTCAATACCAAAGCGACCTTCGCTAATATCTCTACGCGCCTGAAGGTGGAATCTGGTGAAAACGCGCTCATCGGCGGTTTCATCGTCACCGGGACCGCCTCGAAGCGAGTATTGCTGCGCGCGATCGGACCGTCGCTTCCTATTTCCGGCGCGCTGAACAACCCGCGCCTGGAGCTTTACAATGGTGCGGGTCAATTAGTTGCGGCGAACGGCAATTGGCGGGATGCGCCCAATGAGCAGGAGATCATCGACAGCTCAATCCCGCCTTCGCATGACCTGGAGTCAGCGATCCTGACCACTGTCGCGCCGGGCAATCACACGGCGGTTGTGCGCGGGGAAAACGATGCGACGGGTATCGCCCTGGTGGAGGTCTACGATCTGGAAGCCGGGTCCGATACGAAACTGGCCAATATTTCCACGCGTGGTTTTGTCCAGACTGGCGAGGATGTCTTGATAGGGGGGCTGATCCTCACCGGGCACGAACCGCGCAGGGTTATTGTGCGGGCCATTGGTCCCTCGCTGGCGAGACCAGACGCGCTGGCGGATCCGGCACTTGAGTTGCGCGACGCCAACGGCGGCCTGCTGGCGTCCAATGACAATTGGCGCACATCCCAGGAGGGCGAGATCATCGCCACTACCATTCCGCCTTCAAACGATTTGGAATCGGCGATTGTTCAGACATTGCCGCCGGCGAATTACACCGCAATCGTTCAGGGGCAAGGCGCCGCTACCGGCATCGCGCTGGTCGAGGCCTACGCGTTGGAGTAGTCAGCCTCGCTCTGTCGAGGGGTCTGCGCGTGATAACATGAACCGCTCCCCCATCGCGGCGACAGAGCGCCGCGGCTACAGCGCTTGGCCCGTTGATTCACGCTTTTGCATGCTCGACGCTGTAGCCGCCTCGCTCTGTCGAGGCGTCTGCGCGTGATAACAGGGACCGCTCCCCCAACGCAGCGACAGAGCGCCGCGGCTACAGCGCTTGATCTGTTGATTCGCGTTTTTGTAAGTTCGACGCTGTAGCCGCCCCGCTCTGTCGAGGCGTCTGCGCGTGATAACATGGACCGCTCCCCCATCGCGGCGACAGAGCGCCGCGGCTACAGCGCTTGATCTGTTGATTCGCGTTTTTGTAGGCTCGACGCTGTAGCCGCGCGATGGCGGCTGCTTAGGTCTCGCCCCGGCCGCCGTCTTTACAGCCTCAGGTGCGGGTTTATACTCAGGTCCCTTTATGCAAAATCACGAGACAGAACTTGAGGCGGCGGAACGCCGGATAGGAGCGTTGCCTCGCTGCGGAGCGGCCAAACTCGCGGGAATGGAACGCTCGTTCCACGATTTGCTCGAAGCAGTCGGCGAAGATCCGCAACGCCAGGGGCTGCTCAAGACGCCCAATCGCGCCGCGCGCGCCTTTGAGTTTCTGACCAACGGCTACCGGCAGAGCCTGGATGATATCGTCAACAACGCGATTTTCGATTCGGACGCGAGTGAGATCGTTCTGGTCAAGGACATCGAGCTCTATTCGATGTGCGAACATCATTTGCTGCCGTTTATTGGCAAGGCCCACGTAGCTTACATCCCGAATGGGAAAGTGATCGGGCTCTCAAAAGTGGCGCGAATTGTCGACGTCTTTGCCCGGCGGTTGCAGATCCAGGAGCATCTCACCATGCAAATCGCCGATGCGTTGATGAAAACCATCCGGCCGGCCGGCGTGGCCGTGGTCATCGAGGCAAAACACCTCTGCATGATGATGCGCGGCGTCGAGAAGCAAAACTCCGTTATGACGACGTCGTGTCTTCTCGGTTCGTTTAAGGAGGACGCGCGAACCCGGTCCGAATTTCTCGCCCTCTTGGCCTAACGAGCTGTCACGTCATGCTCCTGACGGTCAGCAAGCGCCTCGAATTTTCCGCATCCCGGCGCTTGTTTGTCAAAGAGTGGAGCGAGGCCGAGAACCGCATGGTTTTTGGACCGGAAACATCGGCGCGTTATGGCACGGGGCGAAACTACGTCGCGTATTTCATTTTTTCGGGAGTAGTCGACCCCGCGACGGGGATGCTGATGAACATCAGCGAAATCAAGGAGCGAGTCGGCCGGGTCTTGCGCGACGGCTTCGACCACAAATTCTTGAATGCGGACAACATAGCGTTCGCGGATGTCTCTCCGACAACGGAAAACGTGGCCCGCCAGCTTTTCCTGGAGGTTGAGCCTCTATTTAGCGACGCGAATGCGAAACTCGTTGCCTGCCACTTGTCAGAGTCCGAGGAACGCAACGCGACCTACTTTGGCACGGGCCTTTTCGAAGCGAATTACTGGTTCGAGTTTTCCGCGGCCCGCCAGACGACTTCACCGCGGCTCACGCCTGAAGAAAACCAAAAGTTGTTCGGCGTTGCCGCTTCGCCCTTTGGCCATGGGCATAATTATCGCGCCCGGCTCACTTTTCAGCGGAAATCAGAGGAGAGCCATCTCCCGCTGGTCCGCTTTGATGATATTCAAGGCTGCCTGGAGTCGCTGCGAGATGAGCTCGATCACAAGAATCTAAACCAGGAGGTGCTGGCCCTGATCGATCAACCGATCACGACCGAGAATCTCGCGCGTCACATTCACGAACGGGTTCGGGAAAAGCTGAGAATAAAGCGAGTTCGGTTGCACGAGACGGATGATTTTTTTGCCGAGCATTGGCACGGCGGAAAATATTTTCTCGGATTGCAGATTCCGTTCAGCGCCGCTCACCGGTTGCACGCCGAGAAGCTGCCGGCGGAAGACAACCTTACGCTCTACGGCAAATGCAATAACCCGCTCGGGCACGGGCACCGTTACCTGACGGAGGCGACTATTGGCGGTTCCTACGACGAGCGGAGCGGCGCGCTGATGGACTTGGTGGCGTTCCAGGCGGCAATCGCCGAAGCCGTGCAACCCTGGCAGGACAAGCATCTCGATCTCGAACTGGCAGAGTTCCGGGACAAGCCGTCGACGGGCGAGAACATTGTCCAGGCGCTTTGGCCGCGCTTTGACTCCCGCCTGGATGGCCGGCTCGTTCGGCTTCGTCTTTGGGAGACCGCGAACAACCGCTTTACGTTGCGGACGCTGTAGCGCGGTGCAGCAACCCAAGGAGCGGCGGTTTGAAACCGCCGTCTTAAGAAACGGGCGGTTGGAAAACCGCCCCTCCTTGTCCGCAAACGTCGCGCGCTCTCTCGCCTACAGCGGCCGTTCCGCGGGCTCCAGATTTGTCTTGTGATAGGTGACAAGCCGGAAACCCCACTCGATCAGAGTGGCGTTATCTTTGTCCAACGTCTTCCTGCCGTTCAGGAAGGTCATGATCTGCTGCTTGAGCGCGTTCTGCCGGCCGGTCTCATCGAGGATCTCAAAGATCTCCATCGAGAGGAGCCAATCGTCGGCATGCTCCTTCTGCTGCGTTTCCCAGATTTCGCCCAGACGCTCGTAACCAACCTTGCGCTCGCGGATATCGCGCACCTGCGCGTAAAGACTCTCCAGTCTCTTGCGCTTCGCGTCCGAGGGCGACTTGATCGTGCGTTCGCGCGGGATCAACGCGACCTGATTGTAGGCATAGGCATCTTTATCGGCCGCGCCGTTGAAGACCGACGCGATCCGCGCGCCGATCGCCATATCGTAATTGCCCCAGGCCGGCTCGAACAAAACACGATCGCCGAAGTTCACCCGGCAGTTCGTAAAAGTGATGAGGAGCAGTTTGCCATCGTGCCGCAGGATGTTTTCGACGCGGCCGCTTACGACAACGCCGCTCATGAACTCCACCGTGGAATCCTTGCCGGGCGCGATTCCCAGCGAGGCCAGCTCTTCGTCGGTCAGTGTTTCCGGTGACTTTTCCGAAGACTTCCAATTACCGATTGGCGCTCCAAAACCTTCCGCATGGTAATCGCGGCCCTGCCCGGAAAGCTCCTTGTTCTCGAAGGCGAGCGCGCTGGGGCCGGTCGTGCGCAGGTAAATCGCGTCGCCGTCATGCGTGACGACTTCGGTGAAGACCCCGGAGACTTGGAGCCCGGAGGAATATTCACATGTCGCCGTGTTCTTGCATTCGATGGCCTTGGTAATTCCCTCCAGGCCGCCAACGCGGAACGCCATCTTGCTGGCGAATTCTTCCAGGACCTCGCCGAGCTGCTGAAAATCGCGCGTGACGAAGAGCTGCGGCTGCTTTGTCGTGATATCGAACGGCACATCCTGCGCGTCGATCGAGTATGGAATCTTCTTTACGTTCGGTTCGAGGCAACTGACCGATTCGCCAATCGAAGAAAGCAAACCCGCGCCGTAGATCTTCGGTTTATCGAGCGGACCGATCAGGCCGTATTCGACCGTCCACCAATGGAGGCGGGAGAGCAGCGCCATCTCGGATGGATCGCCCAGGTTTTTCTGCCGCTCCTCGACCAGCTTCGTCGCTTTCTCCAAGGTCTCGGGATCGGGGTTCGGCTGTTCTTTCAAAATCGAGAGATGCCGGATCGCTTCATACAGTTCGAAGTCCTTCTGGGAAGACATCGCCTTCGCGCCGACCTCCCCGAACCGCTGCAAATAATCGGCGTATTCCTGGTCGACAATGATCGGAGCGTGCCCCGCGGCTTCATGCACGATGTCGGGCGCCGGAGTGTATTCGATGTGATTGATCTGGCGCATGTCGCAGGCGATCACGAGCACGCGATAGGCTTGAAACTCCATGAACGCCGCCGGCGGGATAAAACCGTCCACCGCCACGCCGCCCCAGCCGATTTTCCCGAGAATCTCGTTCATCTCTTCGATGCGCGGAATGCGATCGAAGGAAATCCCCGTATCGAGGAGGCCCTGGAAGTAGAGTGTATGCGCGTATTCGCGCAGGAAAAAAATGTTCTGGCGCATGATGAAGCGCCAGACGGCGTGATCCACCGGCGTGTATTCGTCGTAACGCTGATCGACGGCGAACTGAAGCAGGTGTTTTGGAAGCGAGGCCACCGCTTTGTTGTTCATCGAGACAGGAATTGATTTCATAGCGGTGGTCCCTCGCGCGACGCAGTTTAAAATATGGGCGATTAGGACCTGAGCAAGCGGCATTCACCGAGGGATTGAGGGAGCGCAGGCGGCCCAGCTTTCCTGCTCGGAGGGACTTGCTTCTGCAAGTCCCATTATCTTGAGTTGCGCGCCTGCATCAGACAGGGACGTGCGGAAGCACGTCCCTCCGAAATAATCTAACTCAACCCGCCCTCTTCTTCGGCGCGCTGCTTCCGCGCACGCCGTGCGCGTGAAATGCGCCGCATCACCCAACCAACCCCGACGATCGCCAGGACCCACGGTGCGATAAAGGCGAGCGCCACGCCGATCATGCGCGCACTCCACATCAGGGCCGCCGCGCCTTGCCCAATCGTGCGGCGCAGCGTGGCAATCACCCCGGTCTCTTCCGAGACGATGTTGCCCTGGCTGTAAACCTGAATCGAAATGTCGGCCGGCGCGTCGGCCTGATTGGCTTGCGCGTCGGGCCGGTCGTTGCGTTGGATGCTGACGTTTTCGACTTTGCCGAGTGTGTTCAGCGAATCCATCAGCGCGCTGTAATTTTTCATCGGCACGCGGAGCGAAACATTGGCGGACTCGCGCCCGTTGGGATCGCGCGAGAACGATGAGCTGCGGACCCGGCCGTTCTGTTTCTCCGCGAGGTCACGGAGTTGCTTCGTTCGGTCATTCACGTCCGAGGAGCGAATCCGGAGCGATGTTTGCTGGACCGCTTGCTCCTGTTCCTCCCGCGAGATGGTGACGTTCAAGACCACTTTATCGCGTTCGGTCTTCGCGCTCTCGCCGAGTCCGTCACCGCCTTGCGCGATGCGTTCGGTCTGCACCTGGAAATTCTCCACGCGCGCCATGCTTTTCACGCGTGAAATGATGGCCTCGCTTTCTTCCGGCGCGATCAGCATATAGACGTAACCGGAAACGCGTCCCGTGTTATCGCGATTGATCTGGGCATTTGTGATCTGCACCTTCGGCGACGCGAGGGCCTTGATGTCGTTGTAGGTCTTCTCGACTTCCGGCGCGTAAAGCGCGAGCTGCGCGCGCTCCTTCAAGAGGAACGCCGCCGGGACGTTCATGTTCTTCTCGGAAAGCTGAATGGTCACGGTGGCGAACTGGACCTGCGAATCCATGAACTTGAGCTCGCCCTGCATTTTCTCGATCTCCTCGCGCACGCGTCCAATCTCTTTCTCAACCTTGAGCAAATCCGCCACGTCCTTGCTTTTCGTTTTCAGGATTTCCATCAGCCGCTGCTCCATCAGGCGAGCGTTCTTCAGCCGCGATTCGGTATCGAAATAGGCCTTCGTCACGTCTTCGGTGGTCAGGGCCTGGTTCTTCAGTTGGCCGATCCCGCGCAGTTTCTGGAGAAAGCGATCGAGATTGTCCGGAAGAACCTTCACCACGACCTCGCCGCTCAGCTTCCCGTTGGCCTGTTTTTCGGAGCTGCTGGTCGCGACGTAGCCTTTGTCTTCCGCGGCGAAACTAGTAATTTTCTGAACCGCCTCTTCGAAGCTAACGACTTCCAGTTCTGCCGTCGCGTTCCGGATAAGTTTGCGGTTGGCGGCAGGATTGGCAGTGGTTGAAGCCGACTCTTCCACCGCCTCTGGCGCGGCGTCCATTGCGTAGGCCGTTGGATCCTCGGCCTCAGTTTTCTCCTTCTTCGGCGCTGATCGCGTCAGCGTCTCCGAATGGTAAACGGTGACGGGAAGCGGTGTCTCTGTTTCGGCTTTGTCCTGTGGTGCGGGGGCGGGCTTTGGCGCCAATACTCCCGATGCTGGAGCCGAGATGTTGGCGGCGAATTGGTCGGCCCCGCGACCTCGCGTATCGGATTTGGCAGCCAGTGTCGTGGCATCCCGCCGAGCACCCGGAGCCGTCTGCGAGAAGCCGGATTCCTCAAGCGCCGTTGGCGTCATGGATTCCCCCGTAAGGATCCGGCCCATCTGGACCATGCTGAGCAAGAGCGCTGCGGCGGCGGTGAGCTGGACGGCCCGGAGCCGGACAAGATTCGTGACCAATTGGACCAGGCCGGGGCGTTTAGGAACGCGATCGCGAAAGCGCGAAATCATTCGCTGCTCGAAGCCGGCATCGGCCTTTTTGTCGGCGATCGTTTCGTTAAGAACTTTGTGCATATTTTTTTCCTCCTGAAAGGCCTGGCGGCAGTCCGCGCAGTCGACGAGATGCGTGTGGAACGCGTCGCGTTCGGCGGCGCTCAGCTCGCCATGGAGATCGGCGGCGAGTAATTCGTCAATTTGTTCGTGGATCGTTGGCATAAAAATCAGGCGATGGACGCCAGAGCGGGTTTGAGTTTTCGGCGCATGACTCCGAGCGCGCGGCCGAGAATACCGCGCAGCGCGCCGTTGGTCAGACCGAGCGTTTGTTCGATCGTCGCGTAATCCAAGTCCTCGAAATAACGGAGCGTCACGGCCATTCGATGAAGTTCCGGCAACTGCGAGAGGGCGGTCTGGACTTCGGAGTCAAGCTTCGCGCTTTCGGCTTCGGTGCCGGCTGTAACCGTCTCGGTGGATTCGAAATCGTGAGGGAGGGGCTCCGGACGCCGGCGCCGGGCGAGATCGCGGGCGCGGTGCCGCGCGATGGTCGAGAGCCAGGCGGGGAATTTTTCGGGATCCCGCACGCGCCACCGTGATTTCCACGCTTTAACCAGCGTGTCCTGGACGACGTCCTCCGCTTCCTCGCGGTTTTGCAGAATGCCGTAGGCAATGGCGAAAAGGCTTCGGCTGAAAGAGCGTATGATCATCTCGAAAGCGTCGCGATCGCCCTGCATGGCCGCGCGGTAGATGGCGTGTTCATTTGAGTCCATTGCGTTGATCTACCAGCCTAGACGCACGAGATGCGCGTTCCGCGCGAAATTTTTTTGCAAATCGGGCTCCACACGGAGGACACAGAGGTCACGAAGGCTCCGATTAAGGCCCAGAACTGTGGCCTTTGTGGCCTTGGCGACCTTTGTGTGAGATCCCCTCGGAGGGGTAGGAACGCTACTTAAAGATCGAGACGGGGGTGCCCACGCTCACTAAATCTTTTATGCGCGCGGCATCCCAATTGGCCGTTCGAATGCAGCCGTGGCTCGCAGCCCGCCCGATCGTCTCGGGGTTATTCGTGCCGTGAACGCCGACATGCGGCTTGCTCAGTCCCATCCAGAGCACCCCCACGGGATTATTCGGGCCGGGGGGCAGGTTAAAGAACGTCGTCGATTTTACGCCATGATTGAGCACGCCCTCGTCGTGACGGAAGACCGGTAGCGTTGCGATGCCGACGATCTTCCAGAGGCCGAGCGGTGCCGGAAGCGTGGTCGACCCCGGGGTGATCGGAAATTCGGCCACGAGCTGTTTGTCGTCGAAGATGAGGAGAAACCGTTCCTTCGTGTCGATGTAGACCTTGCGGTTGGCGTGGGCCGGGTTTGCCGGAATAAAGCCTTCGCGAAGGTCCTCGATCTTGAACGGAAGCACGTTCGGCACCTTAACAGTGTCTCCGATCTTGAGCTTCTCCAGGTCCATGCCCGGATTCAGCTTTTTCAAAAATTCCTCCGCGGAGTGGTAGCGCTCTGCGATCAACTCCAGAAAGGAGCCGTACTTCATTCCCTTGAGCTTCGATTGCTGCGAAGGCTTGGACTCCATCGGGCCGACGAAGTTCTCCGCTTCCGGTGGAATGGTGAAGTTCGTGTAGGTCTCCGGCACCTGGTCGATC
>DASZDO010000069.1:0-48747 GCA_035941955.1 Chthoniobacterales bacterium | reverse complement strand
CGCTCCAGTCTCCTTGCGAGCTTTTTTGGATTCTCGCTCGGGTAACAACGTTCCAGGTGACGTACGAGGTTGAGCCTGCTCGCGGAGGCAACCGGCTTCTGCGATTAACCAAAGCCACCGCGAAAACGGTCGTCTCGTTTCCCTTTTATTCGGTCCGGCAGAGGCATTGGTTAACGACCGATAAATATGAGCCCCGAACGGCGCGCGGAAGCGACGCGAAACGTGCGGCGCCGTAGCGCGCTAAACTCGGAGGGACGTGCTTCCGCACGTCCCCAATTGAAATCCCTTGCGGCGGCGAAGAATGGGACGTGCAGAAGCACGTCCCTCCGATTTGGGATGAGCAAGCTGGAAGCTTGGCTTTCGCGACGTACAATCACGGCGCGCCATGAAATCCGGCTTTCTCGATAAACTGATCGAGCGCCTCGGCCGCGTCGGCCCGGAGGACGTCCAGAATTACCTTCTTCAGCTCGCGCAGGAGAAAGGACTGATCGAGACGGTCTTCAACGCCATTCAGGAAGGCATCATCGTGACCGACGCAAAAGGCCGCATCACCTACGTAAACGACGCGGCGTGCGAACTGTTCGGACTCGAGGCGGAGAGTTCCATCGGCAAACGCCTCGATGAACGGGTGCGCGGGCTCGATTGGAAATCGCTTTCGCAATCGGAAGGCGCCGTCAGCCGCGACATGGAAATATTCTATCCGGCTAACCGGTTCCTCAATTTCTATATCGTGCCGCTTAAGTTGAAGGAGGAAGAAGGAAGGCAGAAGGAGGAAAGGGAATCCGGCAAATCGGCGTCGCAGAATTCATCCTTCATCCCTCATTCTCCATCCTTTCTAGGTCACGCGATCATCTTGCGCGACATCACCGAGACCCGTCGATCGACCGAAAAAACGATCGAATCGGAGCGGTTCAACGCGCTGACGCTGCTCGCCGCGGGGGTGGCGCACGAGATCGGCAATCCGCTTAATTCACTCCACATCCACTTGCAATTAATGGAGCGCAAAGTGCGCAAGCTCGAGGGTACTCTCAAAGAGGAGCTGGAAGAAGCGATCGCCATTTCCCGCGCGGAAATCACGCGCCTCGATTCGATCGTTTCGCAATTCTTGCAGGCGATCCGGCCCTCGAAGCCCGTGCTGCATCCGGAAAACGTGAACGCGATCGTCGAAGAAGCCGTGCGCTTTTTCGCCCCGGAAATCGAGGATCGCGACATCGTGGTCGAGCAGGAATTGCGTTCCGATCTTCCGCTGCTGGAGCTCGATCGTGACCAGATGAAGCAGGTTTTCTACAACGTGCTCAAAAACAGCTTCGAGGCGATGAAACGCCGCGGCATTCTGCGCATCCGGACCGACATGGACGCCACGCACGTCAACGTCAGCTTCACCGACACCGGCGGCGGCATGTCCGCGGAAAGCTTGAGCCGTGTCTTCGAGCCTTACTTTACGACGAAGGATGCCGGCTCCGGCCTCGGTTTGCTCATCGTGCGCCGAATCGTGCGCGAACACGGCGGCGAAATGGCGATCGAGAGCAACGAAGGCAAGGGGCTGACGCTGACGATTCGTATGCCCTATCTCGACAAACGAGTGCGGATGCTGGAAGCGGGGAGTTCGAAGGAGGAAGGCGGAAGTCGGAAGGTGGAATGAACGCGCCAGAGACTTGCGGCGCGAACGAATCAATACACTCGCCCTCCAAGAAGATTAAAACTCGCCGCCGGCGGACCGACTAGGTAATTTCCGCATTCCGCATTCCGACTTCCCACTTCCGCCTTCACCACCGTGCTCCAGCTCATTTTTCTCATCGTCTTTCCGTTCGCTCTCTGGAAAGCGTGGAAGAACATCCAACTGGCCAAAGCCAGCACCGGCTGGTCCACGGTGAGCGGCACGGTCACGTCCTCAGAGACCGCGAAGGTGATGTTCCGAAGGCAGCCGCGCGTCACGTATTCTTATTCCGTGAACGGCGCTCCCTTTTCCGGGAACCGGATTTCTTTCGCTGCGGGGTATCGGCCAAGGGACACGGAGGCCATTCTTAGTCGCTATCCCGTTGGGAAGGAAGTCGTGGTTGCTCATGCGCCTGGCGATCCGGCGCAGGCGACTTTGGAAACCGGATCAAATCGCCAGGTCACGGCCGAAATGCGGCTTCTGTTGATCTGCCTCGTTTTGATCGTCCTGTCGAATGTCGTCCACTATTACCTCAAACGTCAGAGCCAGGAGACGAGGCCGCCGATCCGCACCTACGGCGCCGCCGAGGTGGCCGATCTTGGATGGCGGGCGTAAGGTTTTAATGCCCGCGCTGGGCTCCCATCGCCGTGCATAACGCGCTAACGCCCCGACGGAGCGGGGCGCCTACAGCGCGCAAGGTTGTCAAAACGCCTGCCATCAAAAAGCGCGCTGTAGTCACGGCGCTATGTCGCCGTGCGTATTGACGGCCGGTGACTCACGGCGAGCGAATCGCCGCTACTTCTTGGCCGCTGCGCCGTATTTCGGATCACGCACTTGTTTGCGCACGGCCGCGAACATCTTTCGAATTCCGATCTGGCTTCCGGTGTTCTTGATGAACGCAGGAATGGCGCCGCCGCTGTCGGTGTAAATCGTATAGGTGGCGCGCGTGGTGTTGGGGCCGCTCGGCTCGAGCAGCCAACTGCCTTCACACAATTTCACTCGAACGATACCCGGCTTTTCGGGAGGCCCGAGCGAATTGTCGGTCTCCCACCGGCTAAAATAGCTCGTGCCTTTCTCGACCGGCTTGGAACTGGTTCGCACCCGGACGGTGTAGTCGCGGTCGCTCGTTAGCGGCGCCGAAATTCTTTGGTAAGCCAGGACCGAATTGCGGTCCCGTTTTAGCACCCGGCATTCCGCCGTGTATGGCATGAACTTCGGGTACGATTCCAGGTCATCAATCACAGCGTGGACCACCTCGACGGGCGCCGCGATTTCCCCGATCGCTCTGGATTCGTTCGAGAGGGCGCGCTGGCGGCGGGAGAGTTCGACGTTGTCGCTGTTCAAAACCAGCTTCCATTCACTCGAAACCGCTTCCGGCTCCGCGGCCGTGAGGGTGAGGCCGCAGCAGCAGATGGTTAACGCAAAGATGAGGCAAAGCAGGTTTCGCGAAGTCATATCGAAGTTGAACTCAACTTCGATGATTCACTCCGGCGAGACAACCTTCTCGCGCGCTCACGCTTTTTGCAGCCGCATTCACCATGAACTGCGATGACAACTGCAAACATGTTCGCTTTTTTCTCCAACCGCCTTGGCTGCCTCGGATCGATCGCCGTCTCGATCATCGGGACCGTAATCCTGATTTTCCTAATGCGCGGTTGTCACGCGTAAATCGACATGTGCTCCTGGAGGGACGGACGCTGTCCCGTCCCAAATTTCAGGGACGCCACGGCGGGCGTCCCTCCAAAGAAACGATTAGCGCGCCGCTCAGTCTCGTTGCCGGACGCTGCCCGCGCCGCTGATATGCTTCTCGACCGTCGGGTTGCCGGTGTAAGTCACCTTGCCCGCCCCGGAAATCGCCACCTTCAATATCTTGCTTGCCGCCACCTCCGCTTTCCCGGCGCCGGAAATCGATATCTCCACGGTCTCCGCCTGGAGCGACTCGGCGTCGAGACGGCTTGCGCCCGACATCGTTGCCATTAACTCAGTGACCGTCCCATCGACGTTCACCCGCGTGGCACCCGATCCCTCCAGATAGAATCCCTTGCCGGCGAGCTTTGTGGCCGTCAGGCGCACCGCGCCTGTCAACCGTGCGCCGCTCAAGCCCGAGCTCGAAAGAGTCACTTTTATTCCCTCGGTCGGCCGGAGCTGCCCGCGTGAATGGAGGCGCAATTTCGTCCCGCTCACGCTGGTCTCGATCCGGCTGAGCAAATTTTGATCGGTCGTAATCTTGAGCGCCGCGGGCGAGTTCGACCAGGTGATGGTGAAGGCGCCGCTCGCCTCGACGCTGGTGAAGTCCGGGACCGTCCGAGTTTCGGTCGCGATGTCGCCGTTGCCCCTGATGCCGGAAACGTGGCAGCCCCCAAGCGCGAGAGCCGCAAAGGTCAATAGTTTCGCCGCGGCGAAGGGTCGGATGATGATGGTGTTCATAGGAATTGGATCTCTTTTGAATGAGATGCACTCCCAGGGCGGTTTGGATTCAAAAATATGAACCGGAACACAGACTTCCAAGTCTGTGCGGCCAGCGGAGTTATACTCCGTCGAATCGAAATTGAAACAGCGCACATCATGTCCGCGGGCCGCACAGGCAGAATGCCTGTGTTCCGCTTAGAGCCCCGCCGGATGGCGCGCGGCGTAACCGCGTGTGTTTCGCCCATCCACATACCAACGCGGGCCCACGTCGCCGCCGCGGCCCAGATCGGTCGTATCGAAGCGCAGGCCGGCAATGACGGCAAAGGTATGGCCCGGCCGTGAGTAAATCGTAATCCATCTGCCCCGTCCGCGTTCGCCGTAACGCATGAGATCGGTCGAGGGCAGCGGTGCCGGGAGTAACCCCCCGCCATGGAGCGCGTACGATACGGAGCCGGAGCAATCGTAGCCGGAATCGCTAAACGAGCCATGGCCGCCACCCCAAGCGTAAGGCTTCCGCCGGAGTTGATTCGCCGCCCAAATCGCATCCTTCACGTTTTGGGGCGCCTGTGCCGGCGCATAGGCAATGCCGTTGCGCAACACCGCCCGTTTGCCCGCGACCATCGGGCGGTCGCCTCGACTTCCGATCTTGGGCTCCGCCTCTTCTTGATTGTCCTGCTCGTGCTCGTGCTCGTGATCGTAATCGTCTTCGGACTCAGTGCTCGGCCCAGTCACTGGCGTTTGGCGCGCGCTTTGGTAGGCCACCCGAATGGGTTGGATCTCGTCATCGCGCTCATTCTCCGATTCGTAATCGTCCGCCCGCTCACCGCGAGGTACGTACGGTTTGATTCGTCGCGGCGCGTAGTATGCGGTCCGGATCCCGCCCGCAGCCGCCGCTCGCAAAATCCGCGGCGCCTCCGGTGCAGCCACCGAGTTGATCGCTGATTGAACAAGTGAGAACGGCTGCAACGCCACCGAGAAGGCCGGCCGCTTTCGATGCCGTATCGGCCGTGCGTCCACCTGCGGCAATACGAGAAAAACCAGGAGCGCCGACCAAACCAATATTGCTCGACCGCGCTGCCATGCGTTCGCCTTGAGTGGCCGCATGCTTTAAGAGAAAGCTGCTCCCGCGCCATTTCCGGGATTTTTCGGGTTGGTTGAGCACCGTCAGGTGCGACGGATTGAAGCCCGGAGTGAAGCGCAGCGAAACTCCGGGTATCCGTCCAAGAAATCAGGCAAGCCCCTGGTAAGGGGCGACGGAAAGACGGATTCGCGCGCGCCGGCGAACAGCGTTCGTTTCGGGACGACGCCTCCGCCACCCTTAGCAGGGTTGGTCTCACATTGAATCAAGCTCCCGGAGTTCCGCTACGCTTCACTCCGGGCTACAATTCGTCGCGCCGCCGGCGCTTGAAGATCGAGACTCACGTCCGCACTCGATAATCTTAACCGCCCAGGCCGGGGGCGGCTCCGACGTAGGCATCGTCGGTCAACTGCTTCAGCATGAAATCGGCGACATCCGCGCGCCGAATCCTCACCGGCCAGAAATAACTGCCCACCTTTGGACCATGCCGATAATTGCCCTGCGCTTCTCCGTTGGTCAGCACACCGGGACGCACGATCACCCAATCCCGGTCGCTCGCGATGATCAGTTCTTCCTGCCGCAATTTATCCCACATGTAGAACGGCAGGATCAACGGAAGGATGAAAAAGGTGTGCGGCAATCCCAGGCGTCCCACGCTATTTCCGATGCCCAGGGCCGTCTCGCAGATGAGCCGCGGCACGTCGCAGGTTTTCATCGCGCGCAGGATATGGCGCATCCCATCCGATTGAATCTTGTTCGGATAAAAAAAGCGTTTGTGCCCGAGCGCGCTGAGCACCGCGCTTTGTCCCCGCATCGCGGATTCCACCGATGCGTAATCAAGCACATCGCCTTTCACGACCCGAAGGTTCGTGTGCTCGATCTGAAGTTTCGAGGGGTCGCGGACAAACGCGGTGACCTGGTGGCCCTGGTCGAGTGCTTGTTGAACCAGCTGCCGGCCCGTTCCGCCCGTGGCTCCGACGACCAGGACTCGCAGCCGATTTCCCCATCCGCGTGAAATCGGTTTTCCTGCCTTGCGAACAGGCGCCTTGCGCCAGAGGAGAGCTGACAGGATCAGCGCGTACGGAATCAGGACTAACAGAAAAATCCGCACCATTCTGCCCGCAGTTTACGCCGCCTGCGCCTCTTTGGGAGATTTAACTTCCACTGCTATGTTCCGTCTTTTCGTTTCCAACTCACCCGTTCACCCGAACATCCGCTCACCCGATGATTTCGCCCCACCATCACACCGCGAACGTGCCGGAAGACATGACCGGCCGGCCCCGGCGCGTGGCCACCGGCGGAATCTCGTTCCGAAAAACCTTCGCCGCGCTCAAGCACCGGAATTTTCGCCTCTTCTTTTCCGGCCAGCTTATCTCGTTCACCGGCACCTGGATGACCACGACCGCGCAGGGCTGGCTCGTCTATCAGCTCACCGGATCGAAGGCGTTGCTCGGTCTGGTCGCCGCGGCCGCTTCCGCGCCGATGCTCTTCTTCGCCACCTGGGGCGGTTGGGTGGCCGATCGTTACCCGAAACGTTCCGTCATCGTCGTCACGCAGGCGTGCCAGATGATCCTGTCGCTCACGATGGCCGCGCTGGTTTGGAGCAAACTCGTGCAGCCGTGGCACATCATCGTGCTCGCCATTCTCGGAGGCATCACGATGGCCTTCGACATGCCGGCCCGGCAATCGTTCGTGATCGAGATGACCAGCCGCGAAGATTTGATGAACGCCATCTCGCTCAACAGTTCCGCCTTCAACTGCGCCCGCATTATCGGCCCGTCGATCGCCGGCTTTCTCATGGCGCAAGTCGGCATCGCCATGTGCTTCCTGCTCGATGGCCTCAGCTTCATCGCCGTCATTACCGGCCTTCTCCTGATGCGGCTCCCGAAACACGCGCCGATCGAGAGCGAATCGAGTGCGATCGGCCAGGCTCTGGAAGGCTTTCGCTATGTCTTGGGTCACCGGCGCGTCCTCACCATTCTTTCGCTGTTCGCGGTGGTCGGAATTTTCGGATGGTCTTATTCGGTGCTCATCCCTGCCTTCGCCCGGGATGTGTTGCATCTGGGAGAGCACGGTTACGGCATGTTGATGGCGGGAAGCGGCGTCGGCGCTCTCGCCGCTGCGCTCACCGTCGCCAGCGCCGGGCACATCCTGCCGACCCGAATCATGGCGCTCGGCGGCATCGGGATTTTTTCCGTGGCGCTCGCGCTCTTTGCCTTTAACAAAAATATTTATATCGGGACTCTGCTGCTCGCGATTGTCGGCTTCGGGATCGTCCTCTATTTCTCCACTTCGAACACGGTCCTGCAAAGCATTGTCCCCGACGAAATGCGCGGGCGCGTCATGGGAATCTGGGCCCTCATTTTCGGCGGAATGATTCCGCTCGGCAGCCTCCAAGCCGGACTCATGGCCGATTTCCTCGGCACGCCGGCCACGATTGCGATCGGCGCGCTGATCTGCGCCGTCGCCGCGCTCGTCACGTTAAGTGTAATCAGAAGACGCGAAGCTCAACTGGCAGCGACGCGGTAGTTTTCAGGATAAGGAGCGGCGGTTTAAAACCGCCGGCCATCTTGGAGGGACGCCCGCTGTGGCGTCCGACTATTGGGACGGGACAGCGCCCGTCCCTCCAGCTCTTAGCGGCGGCGCCGGCCGAAGGAATAGCCGCGATGGGTGCGGCCGCCGCCAATGGCGCGTTTGCCGCCCTCGCTGGATTCCGGTTCGAAAAGAGCGGTGTAGAGGTATGGAAAGCCGTCCAGTTTCAGACGCGGAATTTTCTGGCCCATGAAGCGCTCGATCGAGTGCAGGGACGCTAGTTCCTCGCCGTTCATCAAGGTGAACGCGTCTCCGACGTTCTGCGCCCGGCCAGTCCGGCCAATGCGATGCACGTAATCTTCCGGATGCTCCGGCACGTCGTAATTGATGACGTGGCTCACGCCGGCGATGTCGATCCCGCGCGCGGCGATGTCGGTTGCCACCATGATCTCATACTTGCCGCTCTTGAAACCCTCGAGCGCTTCGACGCGCTCGCGCTGGGTCCGGTTCGAATGCATGACGGCCACGGAATGCCGGCCCTGTTTTAATTTCACCGCGATCTTATCCGCGCCATGTTTCGTGCGGCTGAAGATCAGGGCGCTGTCGAAATTTGTCCGCTCGAGCAGGGCCATGAGCAGATCGAATTTTTGCTCAGCCGCCACCGGATAAACGGCGTGCGTGACGGTTTCAGCCGGTGAGCGGCGGGCGCCAATCTCGACCATTTCGGGCTCACGCAGAACCCACGCAGCCAGACGCTCGATTTCCGGCGGCAAGGTGGCGGAAAAAAGCAGAGTCTGCCGGTCGGTGGAAATTTGTTCGACGATCCGGCGCACATCCGGGAGAAACCCCATATCGAGCATCCGATCGACCTCATCGAGCACGAGGATGCTCACCTGGCGCAAATTCATCGAACCTTGTTCGAGCAAATCCAGCAGCCGGCCAGGTGTCGCGGCGACAATGTCCATGCCGCGAGCCGCTTCTTCCCGTTGCTTGCCGTAGCCGACTCCGCCATGCACCACCGAGACGCGCAGATCGGTAAAGCGGCCGTAATCGCGAAAAGCAGTTTCGACCTGGGCGGCCAGCTCGCGCGTCGGCTCCAGCACGAGGCAACGGAAATTCCCATGCTTCGCGAGAAGCGTCAGGATGGGCAGAGCGAAGGCAGCGGTCTTGCCGGTGCCGGTTTGCGCGGTGCCGATCAAGTCTTTGCCGGCGAGAACGATCGGGAAGGCGCGAAGCTGGATCGGGGTCGGCTCGGTAAACCCCATCGCCTGAGTGCCGCGCACCACCTCGGGCGAGAGGCCAAAATCTTTAAATGACACGCGCTGAATC
This sequence comes from Chthoniobacterales bacterium, assembly GCA_035941955.1. Lineage (GTDB taxonomy): Bacteria > Verrucomicrobiota > Verrucomicrobiia > Chthoniobacterales > UBA10450 > AV80. The sequence continues at coordinate 39,742 of DASZDO010000069.1, read as the reverse complement.
TACTACCGGTTAGGGCCTCGCACAACGGCCACAAGGGAGACAAAGGCTGAGTAACAAATTATCTTCCCAACGTCGCGAGCCTTTGTGACCTTGGTGCGAGGTTCCAAATGCCGTCGCCGCTCCGTATTTTCGTCCTGGCGGATACCCACAATCATCTGCCGGCCAATGTCGAAGCGCTCGCGGCTGGAGCCGATGAAATCTGGCACCTTGGGGACGTGTGCGCTCCGGCCATTCTGGACACACTGGAGCAGATTGGTCCGCCGGTGACGATCGTGCGCGGAAATTGCGACAGCAATTTCGAGTGGCCGCTGATCGTTGATTTGAAAAGGAACGGCGTCCGCTTTCGGCTCGTTCACATTCCGCCGGACCGCGCGCCCGAGAACATCGATGTGCTTCTGCACGGCCACACCCATGTAGCGCGAAACGAGCGGCGCGAAGGCGTCCTCTATCTGAATCCCGGCTGTGTGACGCGCCCAAACCGTGGCGCACCGGCGAGCACCGCCCGGCTGGAAATTGCCGCTGACGGAAAGCTCAATTGGCAGACAATCAAGCTGCGCTGATTTGAGCCATGTTGAATTGGTTTGTGAACGGCGCGCCGCCGACCAAACGGCCGGCGAGCACGCGCGTGATTAACTCTGGGAAACGACTTGGACCTGCTTGACGGATGCCGTCTGAGGCATGGTCTCGAGCGGAAGGCTCACTGGCTGGAGCGCAAACTGCCCGATCGCGGCGACGGCGCTCAAGATGAAGAGGCTGTAGGCGATTGTTTCAAACAAGCTGCGTTCTTTTTCTTCCGATCTCACGAGCAAGGCGTAGGTCGATTCCTGGACTTCGTTGATTGATTCGTTCGTTTTCATAAGGGTTTGATTGGTTGCAGTCTATCCTTATGCAATGCGCGTGCCACGCGTCCTGAGAGAGTTATAACCGCTTCGTATTAAGGATATTACGAATAATACAAAGACTTACGACCATCGTCTCTTTTTCCGGCCACGGGATCAGGCCGTTCCGATTTTGGGACAACGAAACGGCTTTCTTTCTTCCAAGGAGCGGCGGTCTCCAGACCGCCGTGATTTAAAGAGGGCGGTTTGGCAAGCGCCCCTCCTTGGTCCGCTACTCGAGAGCTTCGGTCTCGAGCTCGGCGGCGGTTTTCTTCGCCTTGCGCGCGGGCTTTTTCTCGGTGTCAGCCGCCGGAGCCTTCGCTGCCTTGCTCTTCTTGCCTTTTTCGTCCACCACCGGCTCGTCGATCACTTGGGGCGAATCAACCCACTCGATAAACGCAACCGGAGCCGAATCGCTCTTGCGGGCGCCGAGCTTCACAATCCGGGTGTACCCGCCATTCCGGGTCGCGGAACGTGGGGCAATATCCTCGAACAACTTTTTGACGGCATTCTTCTGGCGGAGGACGGCGAGCGCGGTGCGGCGCGCATGGAGCGAGCCTTTCTTGCCGAGCGTCACCATCTTTTCCGCGAGCGGACGGACCGCTTTGGCTTTGGCGAGCGTCGTCTTGATGCGCTGATGCTCGATCAAGCTGCATACCTGATTCGCGAGCATTGCTTTCCGGTGTGCGGCCGTCAGCCCCAGTTTTAGAGTTTTCTTTTGATGTCTCATGGATTCATCCTCGGCACTGCCAAAAGCCTAACGAGTAATTATTTCTTCTCTTCGTCGATCGCGCCATTCACTCCCGCGCCATCCGCGGCGATCGGCGTATCGACCAGGCCCGGATCGAATTTCATCCCGAGACCCAATTGCAGCTGCTGGAGCTTGTCCTTGATCTCGTTCAGCGATTTCTTGCCAAAGTTGCGATACTTCAGCATTTCGGCCTCGGTCTTTTGCGCCAGCTGGCCGACGGTCGTGATGTTCGCGTTGTTCAGGCAATTCGCCGCGCGGACGCTGAGCTCGATCTCGTTCACGCTCATGTTGAGGAGCTTCTTCAGCTTCATGTTTTCCTCGCTCACACCGGCAGGCGTTTCGTCGAATTCGATCACGTCCTCATTGAAGTTGACGAAGACATCGAGGTGGTGGCGCAAGATCGCGGAAGCCTGGAGCAGGGCGTCGTCCGGAGTCAGCCGGCCATCCGTCCAGATTTCGAGGATGAGCTTGTCATAATCGGTCCGTTGTCCCACGCGCGTGTTCTCCACCGCGTATTTCACGCGGGTGACCGGCGAGAAAATGGAATCGATCGGAATGAGGCCGATCGGCTGATCGGGGCGCTTATTTTCATCGCCCGTGGCAAACCCGCGCCCGACCCGCACTTCCAGTTCGGCATCGAACTTATGCTTTTTGTCCATCGTGCAGATGAGCTGCTCGGGGTTCAGCACCTCGTAGCCCTGGACGAGCTGGATGTCCTCTGCGGTCACTTCGCCTTCCTTGTTGACCGTGAGGGAAAGTTTCCGCGGTTCGTGCTCCGCGGCCTTGAATTTGATGCGCTTGAGATTGAGGACGATGTCGGTCACGTCCTCGACGACGCCGGGCAAAGTGGCGAACTCGTGTTGCGCGCCGGTAATTTTCACCGCGGTGATGGCGGCGCCTTCCAGGGAGGAGAGCAGCACGCGGCGAAGCGAATTTCCCACCGTGTGTCCGTAACCCGCTTCAAACGGTTCGGCGACAAATCTGGCGTAGGTTTCCGTGGCGCCGTTCTCGTCTTTCACGAGAGTCTTCGGCATTTCAAAACGACCGTAATGAACTGGCATAAGCTAATGTCGAATGTCGAGGTGCGAAGGTCGAATGGGCTGCATTCGGACTTCGTCGTTCGTAATTCGTTCTTCTAAAACGCCGGGTTACCCCTGACGAGTGCGGCCTCACGTCCAGCGACGGAAGCCCAGGGACCAACGGCGCAACTTCAAAAACTCGTTGCGGGACGGGAATGAACACCAGCAACCAATGTTTGCAAGCGGGGATTTCTGGTAGGGCGAGACTCTGTCGAGCCGCCGCGTTTCCCGGTTCGACTGAGTCTCGCCCTACCAAGAGAGCCTCAAGACTCAGCCTTCCACGATCTCATCCGATAGCTCGTTGCGATCGCCGCCTTGCCTTGGGAAATGCTCCGCGAGCAATTGCCCGGCGGCCTCGATCGCCTCCACCAGCGCGCCGGTAAACTCCTCGCGCTTAAAGTGCTCGCGCATCCGATCAACCTTTTCCTGCCAGAATTGCGGCCCGCATTTCTGGTGCACCCCTTCGTCCCCGATGACGGCAAATTTTCTCGCGCGCGGGAGCACGAAAATCAGAACGCCATTTCGTTCTTTGGTCGCGCCCATCCCCAGCTCGTGGAATTTTTTTTGGGCCGCGATCACCGGATCTCCTTCCAACTCCCCTCGCTGAACAAAAACGCGAATCTCCCCGGAAGATTTCGCCTCCGCTTCCTTGATCGCCGCGACGATGCGATCGTGATCCAGCTGGCTGATGAATTCCTTTGTGCGCATCTATGTCACCAACTGGAGCCCGCTCCACCTCCTCCAAAACTTCCACCTCCGCCACTAAAGCCACTGAATCCGCCGCCGGAAGAGCCACTCGACCATCCGCCTCCACCGCCAGACCAGCCGCCGAAAAATGGCCGCCGCCCGGCGCCTGAGTAATCGTAGCCCGCAGCCTGGCGGGCCATTCGCATGGCGATCAGAAAGATGACGACACAAACGAAAAGAATAGTGAATCCGTTTCCGGTGCGGGTTCCGCGGCTTTCCTCCGCCTGTGTCTTCCCGCTGCCGGTGTATTCTCCACGGATGGCTTTGAAAATAAGGTCGATCCCGGTCGCCAGGCCGCCTGCATAATCACCTTTCTTGAAGTGAGGCTTGATGCGCCGTTCCGTAATGTCGAAAGCCGTCGCGTCTGGCAGAGTGCCCTCCAGCCCGTATCCCACCTGGAGGTACATCTTCCGATCGTCGATGAAGACGAAAAGCACAGCGCCATTCCTGCGATCCTTTTTTCCGACGCCCCACGCCTGCGCGACGCGCTGGGTGAAATCCTCGATCGATGAATCGCTCTCCATCCTCCGGAAGACGGCCACGAGAATTTGATTCGAGGTTTCGCGCTCGAATTGGGCAAGCTGTTCGTTGAAACGGAGCGCCGCCTCCTTTGAAACAACGCCGGCGTAATCGTTGAAATACCCGGCTGGTTTCGGCGGGATGTTTTCCGCCGCGCCCACGACCATCGCGCCGGCGAAGATTCCGACAGCGACAAGAAGCGCCGCGACTCTCCTGCCGTCATTCCGAGCGATGTCGAGGAACCCCGCCGCAAAAAGTGAAGCCACGGACGCCGGCCGAAAGATCTTAGCTAAGGGGTCCCTCAACTTCTTCGCTCCGTTCGGGATGACAAAGAATTAGGGCGCGCTAGGGCGTCGCCGCTGGGGCGGGCGGCGCCGGCGCTTTATTAAAGTCGAATTTCACCTCCGGCGCCTTGTCGGCGCCCGGCTGCGCAGTAAAGAACGGCCGGGGCTGGAATCCAAACATGCCCGCCAGGAGATTCATCGGGAAGCTGCGCACCACGGTGTTATACGCCTGCACCGCCGCGTTGAAATTGTTGCGCTCCACCGAAATGCGATTCTCCGTGCCTTCAAGCTGGGCTTGCAGGTTCTGAAACGCTTCGGTCGCCCGGAGCTGCGGATAATTTTCGGTCACGAGCAGAAGACGCGATAACGCCGTGCTCAGTTGTCCCTGGGCTTGCTGGAATTTCTCCAGCTCGGCTGCATCAGTCGGCGCCTTGCTCGGATCCAGCTTCACCTGGCCGACGCTCGCCCGGGCGTTGGTCACCTCCGTCAAAGTCGATTTCTCGAAATTCGCCGCGCCGGCCACGGTGTTGACGAGGTTCGGAATCAGGTCGGCCCGGCGTTGGTAGACCGACTGCACATCGGCCCATTTCTTGTTGACCTCTTGATCCAAAGTGACCAGCCGATTGTAGCTCCCGCAACCTCCTATCGCCAAAACGACCACCAGCAGGATCAACACCCCTACGCAACCGAGCGCCTTATTCATATCCGAGTCTAACCCATGTCTGTGCCGCAAGCAGCACCGAAGTCAATCTTGCCCGGGAGCCCCATTGCCGGGCTCGGCCGGCGGCTCCGGAGATTCCGCGGGCGCGGCGGGTTTTACCGAGGCGGCTACCGGCAGATACCGGCGCCGCAGTTCCTCCGCGTTTGGAAGCTCGTCGAGATCGCGCAAACCGAAATGCTCGAGAAAGAACTGCGTCGTTTCATAGAGAAGCGGCCGGCCGGGCAACTCCGCGCGGCCGGCGATCTTGACCAGCCCGCGCTCCATCAGGCTTTGCAGGACGCCATCCACGGCGACGCCGCGAACTGCTTCGACATCGGCGCGCGTGATCGGCTGCCGGTAGGCGACGATCGCCAGGGTCTCCAGTGAAGGAGGAGTAAGCCGGGCCGGCTTTACGGCGGGGAATAATTGCCGGACCCACGGCGCATAGGCGGGATCGCTCACCAGCTGCCAGCCCTCGGCTTTTTCCACGAGTTGAAACGCCCGCTTCTGCTCGATGTATTCGATCTTCAGTTGCTCGAGCGTGGCCGCCACTTCCGCATCTTTCACGCGGGCGAACTCGTTAGGCATGAGTTCGTCCGCATCGCCCGCGCCTTTGATGGCGTTCACCAGTTCGCGCGTTGAAAGCGGTTTCTGCGCGCTGAACAAAAGCGCCTCGATGACCTGATTGAGACTCATATGTCCTATACGACCTCTACTCCGATCGCGTTTTGGATCGCCTCCGCGATGCGATTGGCCTGCCGGTCGATCTGCTCCAGCTCGCGCCCTTCGATCAAGAGCCGGATCTTCGGCTCCGTCCCGGAATAGCGGAGCAGCACGCGCCCTTTTCCCGAAAGCTCCTTCTCCGCGTCTCCCACCAGTTTCATCACCGCAGGTAATTCTTCGAGCGGCCGTTTTTCCTTCACCTTCAAATTCCGTTGCGCCTGCGGGTATTTCGTCAGGCAACGCTTCAATTCGCTCAGCGGCTTCCCGGTCGTTTTCATGATGCGCAGGATTTGCAGCGCGCTGATGATTCCGTCGCCGGTCGTCGTGAAATCGCGGAAGATCATGTGCCCGCTTTGCTCTCCGCCCAGGTTCAGGTTTCGGCCCACCATTTCCTCGATCACGTAACGGTCGCCCACTTTTGCGCGCACCACTTTTCCGCCGAGTGGAGCGAGGGCTTCGTCGAGCCCGAAGTTGCTCATGACCGTGGCGACGAGCGTTTTCTCCTGGAGGTGGCCCGACTTCAGTAGATCGACCGCCGCGATCGCGAGAATTTCGTCGCCGTCGACCAGCTCGCCGTTTTCATCGCAGAGCAAAACGCGATCGGCGTCGCCATCATGGGTGATGCCGATCTGCGCTCCGCTTTCCTTTACGATGCGCTGAATCTCCTCGGGGAAGGTGCTTCCGCATTGCGCATTGATGTTCGTCCCATTTGGCTCGTCGTGCGCCACCGTCAGGGCGGCGCCGAGCTCGCGCAGAATGCACGGCGTCGATTTGTAGGCCGCGCCGTTCGCCACATCGACTGCGACGTGCATCTTTTCGAGCGACATTTTCCTCGGGAAACTGGCCTTCGCAAATTCGACATAACGTCCCAGCGCATCATCGATTCGCCGGGCGCGTCCGATTTTTCCCGCGGTTGGGCGAATGGAATCGATCTCGCCGGTAAAGACCAGCTGCTCGATCTGCTGCTCGATTTGGTCGTCGAGTTTGTAGCCATCATACCGGAAAAATTTGATGCCGTTGTCTTCGTACGGATTGTGCGACGCGGAAAGGACGATGCCCGCATCGGCTCGGAGGGAGCGCGTAATGTAGGCCACGCCCGGTGTCGGCAGCGGCCCGATCAGGAGCACATCCACGCCGAGAGAGGTGATGCCGGCGACGAGCGCGTTTTCGAGCATGTAACCGGAGAGGCGCGTGTCTTTGCCGAGCACGATTTTCGGCCGGGCGCCGCTCGGGTGCGCGCGTGGGTTGAGCTGCGTGAAGACATGGGCGGCGGCGCGACCGAGCTTCAGCGCCGTCTCCGCCGTGACCGGCTCCACGTTGGCGACGCCGCGCACGCCGTCCGTCCCAAAAATTCTCTTTTCCTGCGCCACGTCGGTTATTGAAAGGCCGCCAGCGCCATTCGTAAACGGGTAAATTAAACTGAACCGGCGCTACGCCGGCCGCTCCCCGATTTTCTTGGCCGGGACGCCTCCCCAAATTTCATAGGGCGGAATTGAATGTGTGACCACCGCGCCGGCGGCAACGATCGCTCCCCGGCCAATCGTCACTCCTTTCAACACCACGACGTTCGCGCCGAGCCAGACATCGTCCTCGACGACGACCGGCGCCTCCGGTCCGTCGCTTTGCGCGCTGATCGGGCCGTCGCGCCGCGCTGCTTGGTGATCGTGATCGACAAAGTGGCAGCCCGACGCGATCAAACAATACGAGCCAATCTTGATGCCGCGCTTGAAATTAAACTCGCACCCCGCGCCGAGGAAAACGTGATCGCCGATCACCAGTCTCGGCCCCGGCGCCCAAATGCCGTCGTATTTGAAGTAAGCGCCCTGTTCCACCGTGCAATGCGCGCCTAACGAAACCTGATGCGGCCAGGTCACATAAACCTTGGGCAACAATGTGCCGACGCCCACGTCCATGCCGAGCAGCCCCCAGCACAGGGTCCGAATCACCGCCATCGCCCGGCAAATCCACGATCGGACCCGGAAGACGGTCCGGGCGAGAACGGAGTTATTCATCGGTTTTCACTTCGCCGTTCGCCTTTTGCGTTTCGATCTTCTCGGCGTCCATCTCGTTGATCTTACGGTGCAAAGTTCGGCGGCTGATGCCAAGCTTCTTCGCCGCGGCGGTGACGTTTCCGTTCGTCGTCGCGAGCGCCTGCATGATGAGCCGCCTCTCGGTTTCGTGAAGATCGAGCGCGCTCGATTTTTCGCCGAACGCCTTGCTGGGGGTGATGCCGCCGGGCAGGGCCGCGCCCGTGGCCTGGCGCACATTCGCGGGCAGGTCGCGCAAAGTGATTTTCGGCCCGTGCGCCATGACCACGCCGTGCTCGATCGCCGTGCGCAGCTCACGGACGTTTCCCGGCCAGTTGTAAGTGAGGAGCGCATTCATCGCGTCCGCGGTCAGGTCGAGGAGCGGCTTCTCGTTCGCCTTGCAGAAATGGCGGAGAAATCCGCGGACCAGCATCGGAATATCTTCCTTCCGCTCGCGCAACGGCGGCATGGTGATGTGGACGACGTTGAGCCGGAAATAGAGGTCGTCGCGAAATTTTCCGTCCGCGACCAGCTTCTCGAGGTTCTTGTTCGTGGCCGCAATCAAGCGCACGTCGGCGCGTAAAGTCTGGTTCCCGCCCACGCGCTCGAAAGCGCGTTCTTCGCTGATCACGCGCAGGAGTTTCACCTGCGTGCTGGCGTCGATTTCCCCGATTTCGTCGAGGAAAATCGTGCCGCCGTTCGCCTGCTCGAACCGCCCGATCCGGCGGTCGTGGGCGCCGGTAAACGCGCCGCGCTCGTGCCCGAACAATTCGCTTTCGAGCAATTGCGGCGAGAGCGCCGCGCAATGCACCGTGACGAACTTCGCCTTGTTGCGGCGGCTTAAATTATGAATCGCGTGAGCGGCCAGTTCCTTGCCGGTGCCGCTCTCGCCTTCGATCAGGACATTGGCGGAGGAGGGCGCGACCTGCCGGATCGTGTCGAGCACCTCGCGCAACGCCGGCGATTCCCCGATGATATTCTCGAGCCCGTAACGTTCGTCCACCTGCTGGCGCAGCGTCCGGTTCTCCTGCTCCATCCGGCGGCTGGCCAGCGCGCGCGCGATCAGCATCTCGACCTTGTCGAGGTTGAGCGGCTTCGTCACGAAATCGTAGGCGCCGCGTTTCATCGCTTCCACCGCGGTATCGACCGAACCGTAAGCCGTCATCATGATGCAGATCGGCGGATGCGGGAGCTTCAGCGCGCGCTCGATCAGGACCATGCCGTCGTCCCCGCCGAGACGCAGATCGGTGATCATCAGATCGATTTGCTCCCGCTCGAGCACGTCCATCGCGCCGCGAATATCCTCCGCGACGTAGGTGTCGTATTCATCCTCGAGCAAACGCCGCAGCCCATCGCGCGTGTGCTTCTCGTCATCGACGATCAGGATCGTGGGCTGGAGAGAGTCCATGGAATGAATTAACGATTTAGCGAATTAGCGAATTAGCGATTGGTTTTTTCAATCGTTAAGTCGCTCAGTCGTTAATTCGCTAATTCTTAGCGCACCACTGATCGACCCAATCGTTCACCGTCTTCCACCAAAGCCGCGAGTTCTGCGGCTTCAGCACCCAATGGCCTTCATCGGGAAAGTATAACATTTTCGAAGGCACCTTCAGCCGTTGGAGCGTGGTGAAGAGCTGAAAGCCTTCGGAAACATCCAGCCGGAAATCGAGCTGGCCGTGGACGACGAGCGTCGGTGTTTTGAATTTCTCGGCGAAAAGGTGCGGCGAAAATTTGCGGTAAAGCTCGCGATTCTCCCAGGGAGTCCCTTTGAATTCCCACTCGTTGAACCAGAGCTCTTCGGTCGTACCGTAGGCCGATTCCGTGTTGAAGACGCCGTCGTGCGAAACGATGCACTTGAAGCGGTCCGTGTGACCCATGACCCAGTTCGCCATGTAGCCGCCGTAACTCGCGCCGAGCGCAGCTTCCCGCGTCTTGTCGATGAATGGATAGGTCTTCTCCACGTAATCGAGGCCTTTCATTAGATCTTCGTATGGCTTCCCGCCCCAATCGCCGCTGATCGAGTCGGTGAACTTCTGGCCGTAACCGGTCGAGCCGTGAAAATTGATCATTACGACGACGTAGCCACTCGCAGCGAATAATTGCGGATTCCAGCGATACGACCACGAGTTCCCCCACGCCCCTTGCGGCCCACCGTGAATCAAAAATTTCAGCGGATATTTCTTGGTCGCGTCGAATCCGGGTGGCTTCACCAGGAATCCCTGCACTTCATCGTTGTTCGCGCCCTTGAAAGTGAACGCCTCCAGCGGCTGCATGTCGATCTGCGACAGCAGCGCGTCGTTCATGTGGGTGACCGGGTCAACACCGATCGTTCGCATGCCAAGTTCGCCAGTCTCCTGAAAATCGATACTCCCTATTTCGTTGGGAGCCTGACTCGACACGCGTGTGAGAAATAGTTGATTCTTCGGTCCAAATACTAAATCGTCGGCGTGAAAATCCGGCATGACCTTGTTCGCCTGTTTCTGGTCTAAACCGATTCCATACAGGGGCGCTTCACCATGGTCCTCGGATGTGAAGTACACGGCCTTTGAATCTGGCGACCAAGTAAAGCTTCCGACTGAGTAATCGAATTTCTCCGTCAGGTTTCGCAGCTTTCCGGATCCGCGATCATACAGAATCAGCGATTGCTTATCTGCTTCGAAACCGGCACGTGCCATCGACCGCCAGGCGAGGTACTTACCATCCGAGGAATAGACGGGCGTATTGTCGTTTCCCGGGCTGGTCGAAATTTTCTTTGGCGTGCCGCCGGACATCGGCGCGATGAAAATTTCGTTATTCGTGCTGGTTGCTTCGACCTCATCGATGTTGCTCGTGTAGGCGAGCTCCTGGCCGTCGGGGGAAACGGAATACATATCCTGACCGCCGAGATTGAAGGGCGGGACGTCGTGATCGCCTGGGGTTAGATCACGCGCTGAATTCGGCTGCGACGCGTCGGCCTCCGCGCTGACGGCAAAAAGATGGCTGCGCTTGAATTCGGTAAACGAAGCCCAATGCCGGTAGAGCAGCTTCGTGAAAATCTTCGCTTTCACTTTGCTCTTCCCCAGCTCCTCATCGCGGCGCTTGTTTTCCGCGTCTTCTTTCGCATCGGGATAAACCGCGGAGACGAAGACGATGCTCTTTCCATCGGGCGACCAGATTGCGCCATCGGCGCCGGTTGAAATGTTCGTGACCTGATGCGGCGTTCCGTCCAGCCCGCCGCTTTCCGGCGTAAAATTCGACATCCAGATTTGCGTCGGATCAGTCGCTTTCGAAGTCCAGATCAGCCGTTTGCCGTCCGGGGAAAACCGGGGGCGCTCTTCGTGGTTCGGCGTTTGATTCAAGCGCCGCGCTTCTCCGCCCGCGGCAGCCACGATCCACAAATGCGAAATCTTCGTGTTCGCCTCCAGGTCGACATCGACGGCATCAAACACCACCCACTTTCCATCCGGCGATGGCACTGGGGCGCCAACGCGTTTTAGCTTCATCATGTCTTCGAAGGTGAAAGGCCGTTTGGCGCCAGCGGTCGAAGCGTTTGGTGTCGTTTGCGCCAGGAGCGAGCCGGCGAATGCGAAAGAAGCGATCAGGATTTTCCAGGGCATGAGTTGATCTCCGTGTTGAGTTCGCAAACTCCCGCCGAACCGGCCCTCACGCAACCGCTCCACTTCGGTGAAACCGCGGTCGCCCCCTGATTGCGCGCGTGGCGACAAATTTCCGTTTTGTCATTCCAAGCGAAGTCGAGGAATCTCTCGTTCATGAAGCGCTTTCATTTGATCGGCTTTCTAGCCGTCGCTACCGCCGTTTCACTCCACGCGAACCCCCAGGCCAAGATCGCGCTCGTTAACGGCACGCTAATCGATCCAGGCACGGCCAAACTCTTGCCGAACGCGGTCGTCATCATCGATGGCGATCGTATCAGCGCTGTCGGTGATCAAGCTACGGCGACCTCGACCAAAGACACGCAGATCGTCGATTGCAAAGGCAAGTTCATTTTGCCCGGCTACATCGACACGCATGTGCACTTCTTCCAATCCGGCGACATCTACACCCGGCCCGACGCGGTCGACCTGACGAGCGTTCGGCCTTACAAAGACGAGCTGGCCTGGATCGAGCGAAACCTGCGCGACACCTTTGAGCGTTACATTCGTTGCGGGATCACTTCCGTCGTCGACATCGGCGGTCCCATGTCGAATTTCCGGTTACGCAAGCTTGCCCAATCCATCGCGAAGGCGCCTCGCGTAGCCGTGGCCGGTCCGCTCATTTCCAGCGTTTCCCGTCCGCAACTCGATCTGGGCGATCCGCCCATCGTGAAGATCGACACGCCGGAGCAGGGCCGCGAAATGGTGCGCAAACTGGCCCCGGAGAACCCCGATTACGTCAAGATTTGGTACATAGTTCCGCCGGCGCAGCCGGCAGAACGTATCGCGCCGAAGCCTGGCGAAGGCGGATCGCCATCACCCGCGTCTGGCCAATCCGACGCCGAACGTGCGGCGATCTTCCGGCCCATCGTTCACGCTGTCATTGAGGAAAGCCGCGCGCGCAAGCTGCGGGTGGCAGTGCACGCCACCGAGCTCGAAGCCGCGCGCGTCGCGGTCGAAGAAGGCGCCGATCTCCTGGTCCATAGCGTGACCGACAAACTGGTCGACGAGCGCTTCGTCCAGCTTTTGAAAGAACGCGGTACGATCCTCACGCCTACGCTCGTTGTCTTCGAACGCTATGGCCGCACCTTCGCGGGCAAGCTGAATCTCACGCCGGAAGAAAAAGCGTGGGGCAACCCCGAAGTGATCGCGTCGCTCGATGTGACGAAGTTGCCGGCCGGCAAGGTTCCCGATCGCATCAAGACCGCGCTCGCGAAACCCGAGGACGTCCTCGATCGCATTCGGCAGACCTATGACATCGCGCTGAAGAACCTGAAAACGCTCCAGGACGCCGGGGTCACGATCGCCGCGGGGACCGACGCGGGGAACATCGGCACGATCCACGGCCCCGCGCTTTTCCGTGAGTTCCAGTTGATGAAGGAAGCCGGCCTGACTCCGAAACAGATCCTGCAATGTGCGACGGCAAACGCGGCCAAAGCCTTCGGCGGCGAAACCGGCGCGAAGATCGGCGCCATCGCGCCCGGCAATTTCGCCGACCTCGTCATCCTGAAGTCGAACCCGCTGGACGATATTTCGCGTGCTTCCGACATCGACAGTGTGATAAAAAACGGAGTCATTTTTCCCGCCAGGGAATAACGGCGCCTAACCCATCTTAAACGCATGAAGCAAGTGACTCTGATAACAGCCGCGATGCTGGCCCTGCTCGTCCTCGCCGTCCGCGCGGGCGACAAGAAGGTAAATGTCTCGAAAATTCACGGGAAAATTCAATACGTGCAGAGCTTTCCCGACTACAAGGTGCAGGCCGTGACGAGTTTCCCGGACCTTCGGGTCCAAATCGTGACGAGCTTTCCGAGCTCCCCCGGCCAATGGCAGATCGTGGATTCCTTTCCCGACTACAAAATCCAAATGGTCGAGTCGTTTCCGGACTTTACCGTCCAATTCGTCAGCAGCTTCCCCGGGCCGGCGAAGTAAGCACGGACTGAGTCGCAGGATTGGTTTCTTCCAGGTCGTGGCTGACTCGAATTGATGTCACCCCGCGATGAGCCGCATTATTTTCCGCAAACCAACCGCGTTCTCGAAGTGGGTCTTCATTTTCGCGGGCCTCGGGCTCGCTCTTATGGTGCCGGGATTCTTCGGCGGCGAGGGGTTCATGGCCTTCTTCGGCTGCCTCGGCGGCATGTGGATCATGGTCGCCCTGCTTGTTGCGGTGGTCGTTGCCCTCGCGGGTAAAGGGCAGGTCGCGGAGTTAAGCATCGAGGGTGAGACGCTGACCGTTCGCACCGTCGGTCTCTTCGGACCCGGACGCAGCTTTGTCATGCCTCCATCCGAAGCTACGAACTGGCGCTGGTCAACGCAGGGCGCACACCGGCACCTGGGCCCGCGTCTGCTGTTGCTCGGCTTCGACTACCGCGGCAAGAGCTATCGATTGCCCATCTCCACGGCTGAGGTCGTCGATCTCGATGGATTGCGAGCAGTGGTCCCGACGCGAGTCATCGATGACATGATTGAAAGAAATCCAGGCCGCGTCGCGCATCGCTCCGCGTCGTCGTAGACGCGTGCCTCAAAATAAATCAAGGAACCAGCCATAGATCGCGCGACCCAGCGCAGGCCAAACGGCAAAGACGATGTAGCTGACCAACGCGAGGGGCCCATTCACAAATTTGTAGAGCGTCCCCTGGTAGAACGCGCCCACCATTACCGAAGCGACCAAGCTCGAAAGAAACCCTGCCAGGTGCAGGCCAACCGCGAGCCAAATCGACGAACCGCCGAGGAACCCGCTGACCGCGAGAACGGCAAAAGCCGACCAGCCCACCTGCAAGAAAGCGCTGAGACCGAGGTTCGTAAATACATAAGGGGAAGAAGGCGGATCGGATTCGAAGCGGAACATTCGGTGGACCAGCCCCAGCACCCACGAAGCGAACGAGAGGACAATCCAGAAGACCACGTAGCCCTTGGCCAGGTGGATCGCGAGGGCGGCCTTCCCGAAAGGCCAAAGGAATAGGGCGCTCAGTCCGAGAAACAGGAGGGTCGAACCTCCGGCGAGGATCAGCTCCCACAATGTCTTGTTGTCGGCTTCGGTTGGTCGACTCATCATCCTCTTTTCTTCAGACCATCGGTCACCGTTACGGAAGCGGTGGCGGTCCGGCCGGACGCCGGAGGGAAAGGAGATAGCCGACAATGGTCAGGGGAATTCCGATCATCAGGAGGAATATCCAGAGCCCGGTGTTGCTCTTGTTGTCGATCTTGCGGTACCTCCACGTCGTTTCGACATCCCGAATGACTTCGGCCGCGACGACGATTTCGTAGAGGTAGCCGAGGGAGTCATGCTGGACGCGGATCGGCTGTCCTTCCCAGCCGGTTTTCGGCGTACGAAACCATTCCGACGCTGTGAACTCGGCGATCGTTCCATCGCGTTTCTGAATCCGGAGCACGGTCTTGAGCGTGCGGGTTCCTTGAACATTGCTTGTGCCGCCCGTGGAGAGTTTCACCCGCGAGCGCCCCGACGTTTCAGTCGAACGCTCTTCGACGACAATTCCCTCGACGGTCCGCAGGTCCTCGCGTTTCGCGATTAACGAATCCTGGATGCCGTGCCAGACGATCAGCCCCACCGCGGCCGCGAGCGCCCACACCCCAAACCTGAAAGTGCGCGATCGCGCATACGCAGATCCTTTCGGGGCGGCGGAATGGGCCACGGGCATGTCCACGCTTCATCCATCCTACCGCTCACTCGAAAGAGAAGCGGCTACTCATACACCAACCAGCGGTTTAACACGATGGGGCACAACGCCCCAAGGGATGCGGCCCAGAAGATCTAATAGCCACCACTCATTCGAGTGCGGTTTTGCGGGACGTTCCGCATGGGATCGGGTGAGTGAGGCGCGGGGCCGCGGTAGGTCTCATATTCTTCGTCTGGAATCAATGGCCGGCTGGTCTCGCAGCCGCCCAGGAGAAGAGCGAATACTGAAACGGAAATTACGAGAAGGATCTTCATACGCGGTTCCTACCGATGCACAGAATCGGCGGCGCTGGCAAGTCGCAACTCGTAGTCGAGAAGATTTGAGCACCGCGCATGCGCCATCGGGAAGCCGACATTTGCTTCGCCAAAATGCCCCGGCGGTTCAATGATCGGGAATGCTTGCGCTCTTGCGGCGGCGGGGTTGGCGGAGAGGCGCCGCCCTGGCCGGAATAATCATTGTTGTGGGCGCGGCTGGGATTGCCCTCGTCAATCCGCGGCTCACTCGCTACGTGGAGAGCGACGCGTTTCGCGCGGAGCTGGAGAAGCAGACAGCCAAAGGACTGCATTTCCCGGACGGAAAGTATGCACCGATCCGGCGAACGGGTTTTCTGACCGCGGCAAGCGATAGCTTTCGCGCGGAGAACGGCCGCAAAGCGTTGACCTCGATGGATGCGCACGGAATCACCGCGACCTTCAATCCCCTGGGCGTGTTTTTGCGGCGGTGGCAGCTGGATGCTGTCCATATCCAATCGGGCGAAGTGGGCATCCAGACTTACGAACCGAAACCGGAACCGTCGCCCTCCAAGCCCTGGTATCATGTTTTTCTGCCGAACCGCGTTTACCTCCAGCGCGTCTGGTCGGAGCCGGCCGATGTGACCTGGCGATTTCGAAAGGAGAAAGGCGGTTTTTTCGGAACGCGGTTGCTCATCACACCACACGGCCGCGATTTCGAATACCAGGCAAACGGCGGCACCATGAAAATGGCGCTCATCCCGGATTTGCCGTTGCGGCACACCCACCTGCGGATCACGAAAAAGCTCCTGACGCTTTACAATCTCGATCTCGCCGCCGGGCCGGAGAGCGACGGCGTCATTCATGCGGAAGGAACGGCCGGGACGAGCGAGGATAAGAGCGTCGATTTCGAGGTGAAATTCGACCAGCTGCCAATCCGCGAATGGCTGCCCGCGAGCTGGAAGGATCATGTCGCGGGGGCTGCGACCGGCAACGTTCATTGGCGCGGGAAGAATCCGAAGCTGGAGGCGGCGTCGGTGCAGGGTTCGCTTCGGGTGAAGGGCGGGCGTGTTCGGCGCCTCCCGTTCCTGGAAAAACTGGCGGCGATCACCGGGAAGCAATCGATCGAAGAGCTGGAGCTGAATGAATGCTCGGCCGAAGTGGATTGGGATGGGCCTGAGGTGGAGATCAAGAATATTGCGATCGAGGACAAAGGGAAATTCCGAATTGAAGGGCTGGTTTCGGTGCGGGGGAAGTCGTTAGGCGGCGCGCTCCAGCTCGGGGTGGCGCGCGAGTATCTCGACTGGTTGCCGCACGCGGAGGAAATCTTCTCAAGCGCGCGAAACGGCTATCTCTGGACCACGGTGCGCTTGTCGGGGACGGTCGAGCAGCCGCAGCAGGACCTCAGTCCGCGCGTGATCGAAGCGTTAAAGGAATCTCCCGGGGAATTTCTTGGCCTGGTGTTCCGTCTGGTCGGCGATTGGCTCAAGGACACGTTCGGCGGGGACTAACCTTCCCGCGTTGACCATGGCCGGTGGAGTTTTCAAGCTCTCCCGGTGCTTTCGCTCATATTCAAATCGGTTGCGGGCTTTCGGATGCGGAGGAAGTTTCCGCATCATGACAACTTCCCCGACGCAGTATGCGCATCCCGAAGCGCTGGTGGATGCGGATTGGATTGAGAAACATGGGCAGGACGAGGGCGTTCGCCTCATTGAATCGAACGAAGACATCCTGCTCTACGATACCGGCCATATTCCCGGCGCGGTCCACATCGATTGGCGGAGCGATCTGCAGGACCAGGTCATCCGCGATTATATTGCACCCGACAAGTTCGCGGAGCTTTGCGGCCGCAATGGCATCACGCCCGACACGACCTGTGTTTTCTACGGCGACAAAGCAAACTGGTGGGCCTGCTACGCGCTCTGGGCCTTCCGCTTGTTTGGACACGAAAAGGTGAAGATCCTCAATGGCGGCCGCGACAAATGGAAAGCGGAGGGCCGGCCGATGACCCGCGAGGTCCCGAAGTACCCGCAGACGAATTATCCGGTGCCGGCGAAACGCCACGACAAGGAAATTCGAGCCTTCGCCGATGAAGCTCTGGCGCAAAGCAAGGCTGGCCAGCCGCTGATCGATGTGCGGTCACCCGGCGAGTTCAAGGGCGAGATCACTCATATGGCGGAATATCCGCAGGAAGGGGTTTTGCGGGGCGGCCATATTCCCGGCGCGAAAAGTATGCCGTGGAAAACGGCCACGAACGACGACAGCACCTTCAAACCGGCCGGCGAGCTGGCGAAGATTTATTTCGAACAATGCGGCCTCAAGCCGGGCACGGACACGGTGGTCTATTGCCGGATCGGCGAACGCTCGAGCCACACTTGGTTTGTGCTTACTTATCTGCTCGGCCTCGAGAACGTGCGCAATTACGACGGATCCTGGACGGAGTGGGGAAACAAAGTCGGCGCTCCGATCGAGAAAAGCGTGTGAGTTTTCCTCGTGCTCCTGCTCGTGATCGTAATCGTGCTCGAATTGTTCCGACGCCTTTGAGTTGATCGTTCCGATCACGAGCACGAGACTGCCCATGTATCCACCGAAACTAGAAGCGATCATCGACCTGTTCGAGTCGTTGCCGGAAATCGAACGGCGCGAGACACTTGTGTCGTACGCGGATAACGCGAAGAAGCAGGAGCCGCGTCCCGGCGAGAAATTCGTGCTCGAGGACGTCCGCAAGGATGAGGAGTGCGCCGATACGGTGGGGGTTTATCTCCAGGTGGACGACGAAGGCAAAGCGCATTTCCGGATGACGCTGGGACCCGAGGTGCAGACGCTCACCCGGGCCATGACCGCGATCCTCTGCAAGGGGCTCGACGGCCGGACGCCGCAGGAAGTGCTCGAATTGCCCAGCGATTTTGTCACGCGCATCGTCGGCGCCGAGTTGGTCCGCGTGCGCAGCCAGACGATTTATTACGTGCTGACGCGGATCAAAGGCATCTGCAAAGTGTACCTCGATCGGCAACGGATGGCGGAGACCCAAGTAGCGTGAGGCTGATGCCGTCGGAACACAGACTTGTAGCTTGTAGTCTGTGCGGCCAGCGGAGTTTTACTCCGCTAAGGAACAAATGCGCAGACAACATGTCCGCGAACCGCACAGGCTGAAAGCCTCTGTTCCGCAGATAATGGCCTCGCGCTTCAAGACTATCGGTTGCTTCCCGGAGCAAACCGGCGATACTACCGGCGGTCGTCTCTCCGCTCCTTCGCTCAACCTCGAAGCCGCTCGGCGCCTGATAAGGAGAAAAGTCCACCGACCGCGACCATTAAAATTATGCATCCCGTTCTTCTCAAAAGCGCTTCCACCGTCATCCCGAACCCGCAGCTTCTCATAAACGTCGTCCGGCAGCGTGTCCGGCAATTGATCCGCGGACACCGGCCTTTGATCGTGGCGGCGCCCGGCATGGGTTTCTGTGATGTGGCCTTGAGCGAAGTGATTGCCGGGAAATTGAGTTACGAAGCCGCGCCCGGCGCAAAACCCGATGGCTCCTTCGCTCCCATTGTTACTTTTCCCACTGTTCCTTCCGAGAAGGCAGCCTAGGTCGCACTATGGGAAACAATACAGGTTTCACGCGCCGCACCCCGGACATCATGACGGAAGAGCTTTGCGCGATTCTGTCGCAGAAGGTTTCGTTCGAGTTCAAGCCACTTTACGATTTGGTGTATGCGAACCTCCACACGCGCAATGCCGCGAGCGGGGGCGATGAGATGCTCCGCCTGCGCGCGTATGAAAAACTGCAAAACCTCGTTCACGACGGCATGGTGACGAAGACGGCGAAAAAGTATCGGGGCAAACCGGCCGCACTCCTGGTGGTCAGCTCCCGGCTCGAAGAATGGCGGGTGGCGGCGAGCAAACGGACCGCGGAATTGCAAGCCGCTCAGGCGGCTGCTTAAGACGCTCCCGTCGGGCCCGCGTCCGAATTGGCGCGACGACGGTGGCTAGTTCCTGGCCGTGGGCCGCGCGTCGAAGATAGAGTTGAGGCGGAAATCTTCGATCGCCCGGGCTGCTTCGCGATACGCCGGCGTGAGATAATGAGGAGTATGGAATTGGCGAAAATCACTCGACGATTCCAGACGCGGCAGGAAATTCCAGAAGCGGGCATGCCAAATCGGTGATTGGCCGATGGCCTCCTGCTCCGCGCGTTTCGTTTCGATCTGCCGCTCAAGATGCTTCGTGAACGCGTCGACGACCGGCGGCTCTCGCCGGAGTTCGAATGTGTCCGTCACCACAATCGGAGCGATCTCGACAACTTGATCCTCGGCGCGGAGCCCGGCCGCGCTCAGCGCGCTGGCCAACAATATCGGAAGAATCTTCACGGGCACGTGATGATAAACCGAAAACGACGGGGGAGACAACACGCTTCCGGGGCAGGTCCCGCGACAAAAAAGCGTGCTCCGGCCGCCGAAAGGATTATCCTCCGCAGCCGGCATGCCCAGGAACAACGATCTTCGAAAAATTCTGCTGATTGGGTCCGGTCCGATTATCATCGGGCAGGGCTGCGAGTTCGATTATTCCGGCGTCCAGGCGTGCAAAGCGCTGCGCGAGGAAGGCTACCAAGTCGTGCTCGTGAACTCGAATCCGGCGACGATCATGACCGATCCCGAGTTCGCGGATCGCACCTACATCGAGCCGATCACTCCCGAGGTAGTCGAAGCGATTCTCGAACGGGAAAAGCCCGACGCCATTTTGCCTACGATGGGCGGCCAGACCGCCTTGAATGTCGCGATGGAGCTGAATCGCAACGGCGCTCTGGCGCGCCATAACGTAAAATTGATCGGCGCCAACGCGCAGGCCATAGCGAAAGGCGAAGATCGCCAGCTCTTCAAAGAGGCGATGCTGCGGATCGGCCTCGATGTTCCACGCTCCGGCATCGCGCATTCCATTACCGATGCCAGCCGGATCGCGGACACGATCGGCAAATTTCCGCTCATCATCCGGCCGGCCTTCACCCTGGGCGGTTCCGGCGGTGGCATCGCCTACAATCGCGACGAGCTCGATGAAATCGTCGAACGCGGCCTCGCGCTTTCGCCGGTCACTGAAGTCCTGATCGAAGAGTCACTGGTCGGTTGGAAGGAATTCGAGATGGAGGTGATGCGCGATTGCGCGGACAACTGCGTGGTCATCTGCTCGATTGAAAATTTCGATCCGATGGGGGTGCACACCGGCGATTCGATTACGGTCGCGCCCGCCCAAACGCTGTCCGACCGGGAATTCCAATTGATGCGCGATGCGTCCTTCGACGTCATCCGCGAGATTGGGGTGGAGACCGGCGGCTCGAATATCCAGTTTGCCGTGAACCCGAAGAACGGCCGCATGGTCGTGATTGAAATGAATCCGCGCGTCTCGCGCTCCTCCGCGCTCGCCTCGAAAGCGACCGGTTTCCCAATCGCCAAGATCGCGGCCAAGCTGGCCGTTGGTTACACGCTCGACGAAATCCGCAACGACATCACGCGCGAAACCCCCGCCAGTTTTGAACCGACGATCGATTATTGCGTCGTCAAAATTCCGCGGTTCACGTTCGAGAAATTTCCGCAAGCCGACGCCACCCTCACGACGCAGATGAAAAGCGTCGGCGAAGCGATGGCGATCGGCCGCACGTTCAAGGAAGCGCTGCAAAAAGCGTTGCGGTCGCTCGAGATCAAACGTTTCGGTCTATGCGGCGATGGAAACGAGAAGCGCGTCGATCCCGAGATGTTGCAGTTGAAACTAGCGATCCCGAATGCAGAACGGATTTTTCACATCGCGCAAGCGTTCCAGGACGGAATGTCGATCGACGAGGTGTTTGAGCTGACGAAGATCGATCGCTGGTTTCTGCACAACGTCAGGCAGATCGTGGAAGAGCAGCGCAGATTGCCCGGCCCCACAGGCAAGATGCCTGTGCTACAGGAAGAGCTGCGTCGCGCAAAGAAGCTTGGCTTTTCGGATCGGCAACTGGCCGTGGCCCGCGGAGTGTCCGAATCGGAGATTCGCGCCGAGCGAAAGGCGGCAGGAGTTGTTCCCACCTACCGGCTCGTCGATACCTGCGCCGCGGAGTTCGAGGCGTTTACTCCTTATTACTATTCGACCTACGGGACCGAGAATGAGATGCGCCGGACCGATAAGCGCAAGATCATGATTCTGGGCGGCGGGCCGAATCGCGTCGGACAGGGCATCGAGTTTGACTACTGCTGTGTGCACGCCGCGTTCGCGCTGCGGGATCTCGGATTCGAAACGATCATGGTCAACTCGAACCCGGAAACGGTTTCGACGGATTACGATACGAGCGACAAACTGTACTTCGAGCCGCTCACCCTCGAGGACGTGCTCAATATCTACGACCAGGAACTTCCGGAAGGCGTCATCGTGCAATTCGGCGGCCAGACGCCGCTGAATCTGGCGGAAGGATTGAAGGCCGCGGGCGTGCCGATCATCGGCACCCAGCCGGAAAGCATCGAGATGGCCGAGGACCGGAAGTTATTCGCCGCCATGCTCGACAAACTCGGGCTGCGCCAAACGCCGAGCGGCTCCGCTGTCAGCGCCGGCGAAGCGATTTCCATCGCGGATAAGATTGGTTATCCCGTCCTGGTGCGCCCGTCTTTTGTGCTCGGCGGCCGCGCGATGGAGCTTGTCTACAACAATGAGGATCTCGCGCGTTACATGCAGAACGCGATCGAGGTCAGTCCGGATCGGCCGGTGCTGGTGGATCGATTTTTGGAGGACGCGATCGAAGTGGATGTCGATTGCATCGCGGACGGCGAGATCAGTGTGATCGGCGCCATCATGGAGCACATCGAACAGGCTGGGATTCACAGTGGCGATAGCGCATGCGTGATTCCCACCTTCTCGCTTTCGGAAGCGGTTTTGGAAGAAATCGCCGCCGCCACCAAGGCGATGGCCCGCGAATTAAACGTGCGTGGACTGATGAACGTGCAGTTTGCCGTGAAAGGCGAAAACGTTTACGTGCTCGAGGTCAACCCGCGCGCCTCACGCACGGTGCCGTTTGTGAGCAAGGCGATCGGAGTGCCGCTGGCGAAACACGCCGCCCAGATCATGACCGGGGAGAAAACGCTTCGGGACCTCGGTTTCACGAAGGAGATCGTCCCGAAACATTTCTCGGTGAAAGAGGCGGTCTTCCCGTTCTTGCGCTACCAGGGCATTGATATCGCTCTGGGACCGGAAATGAAGTCGACCGGCGAAGTCATGGGAATCGATGCCGATCTCGGCCTGGCTTACGCGAAATCGCAGATGGCTGCGCCTCCGGCGTTACCCAGGGGTGGCAACGTTTTCATCAGTGTGAAAGACGATGATAAGCTGAATGTCATTTCCCTCGCGCACGAGTTCGTCGGCCTCGGTTTCCAAATCATCTCCACGAGCGGGACCGCTGCCACGCTCGCGGCGGCAGGCGTGCCCGTGACCAAGGTTCACAAGATTCGCGAAGGACGTCCACACGTGCTCGACCTGGTCCGAAACGGCGACATCAATTTCATCATCAACACGCCCAGCGGGAAGATCCCGCGCGAAGATGAGGTCCGGATTCGGAACGCGTCGCTCGCGCGAAAAATCCCGATAATGACGACGATCCGCGCCGCCCAGGCGAGTGCGAATGGGATTCGGTCGCTCCAGCGAAGCAACCTTCGCGTGAAAACGCTCCAGGAGTATCATCAGGCCCTCAAGGGCGCGGAACAGAATCGCGTGAGAGAGCCGGATGCGATCTCGGGGTTGAAGGTTGGAGGTTGAACGGTAGGATCAACCATGAAACTTACGGTACTTTGTTGCATGATCGGATTGGCCCTTGGCGCCACGCCACTGCGCAGCGAGGAAAAAAAAGAGGAAACGGCCCCAATGAATGAATCCAACAAAAAAGAAGTAGCGGTCATCAAGACGAGCGAAGGCGAGATGGTGGCCGAATTCTGGCCCGATGTCGCGCCCAAGACGGTCGAGAATTTCAAGAAACTGGCTTCGTCCGGCTTCTACGACGGCACGGCGTTTCATCGGATCGTGAAAGGGTTCATGATCCAGGGCGGCGATCCTCTGACGAAAGATCTCAAGAATGAGGCCCGCTTTGGGACGGGCGACCCCGGTTACAAAATCAAAGCGGAGTTCAACAAGAAATCCCACGAGCGCGGCGTGCTTTCGATGGCCCGTTCGAGCGACCCCGACTCGGCGGGCAGCCAGTTCTTTATCTGTCTCGCGAATGTCAGCCGGCTCGATAATCAGTACACGACCTTCGGCAAACTGATCAAGGGCGACGACGTTCTGGGCAAGATCGGCGACACCGAAGTGACGATGAGCGGCTCCGGCGAGAAGAGTAAGCCGGTCAAACGCGTTACGGTCGAGAGCATCAAAATCGTCCCGGCCGACTCGGTGAAGTAGTAGATGTGATGAGTGAATGGTGAGAGGGACTGGTTTGTCCCTATTCACGATTCACTGACCACTATTCACTCACGAAATGTCGGACAGTTCGAAGACAAAGATTGCCCTGATCCAGATGCAGTGCGGGACCGACCCGGCTGCAAATATGGCCAAGGCAATCGGGTGGATTCGCGACGCGGCGAAGCAGGGCGCGCAGATCGTTTGCCTGCCGGAATTGTTTCGGTCGCAATATTTTTGCCAGGCCGAAGACCACGCGAACTTTGCCCTCGCCGAAGAAATCCCGGGACCGACGACGGCTGAGCTGGAGAAAGTCGCGGGGGAAACCGGGGTGGTGATCGTCGCTTCCCTTTTCGAAAAACGCACCGCGGGCGTTTATCACAACACCGCCGCCATCATCGACGCCGACGGGCAGTACCTGGGCAAGTACCGCAAGATGCACATCCCGGATGATCCCTCGTATTACGAAAAGTTTTATTTCGCCCCGGGCGATCTTGGGTTTCAGGCGTGGCCGACCACGCATGGAAAAATCGGCGTCTGCATTTGCTGGGACCAATGGTACCCGGAGGCCGCCAGACTGACGGCGCTCCGCGGCGCACAAATTTTGTTTTATCCGACGGCGATCGGGTGGCACCCGGCCGAGAAGGAAAAATACGGGGCCGCGCAATATTCCGCGTGGGAAACGATGCAGCGCAGCCATGCCATTGCGAATGGCTGCTACGTCGCCGCGGTGAATCGTGTCGGCCACGAAGCGCCGGCCGGCGGAGCGGGGATCGAGTTTTGGGGACAGAGCTTTATCGTCGCACCGAGTGGCGAGATCATCGCCAAAGGCAGCATCGATCGCGAAGAAATCGTTGTTGCGGAAATCGAATGGGGCCGCGTCGACGAGCATCGAACGCACTGGCCGTTCCTGCGCGATCGGCGGATCGACGCCTATTCCGGGATCGAGCAGCGCCTGATCGATTAATTGTAGCTCGCTGCCGTAGTTTACATCCTGCGTCGTGCAGGCGTATCTTCGATTCATGAAAAACAAATCCTCCAAGCCACTCCATGTCGTCGCGTTGATTGTAATCGCGCTGACGCTCACTCTCGGGAGCGCCTTCGCTCAAGAACCGACTAAAGCGATTGCGGTCCTAAATCCGGCCTCAGGCAGCCAGGTGAAAGGCACGGTCACTTTCACGAAAACCGGCGACACAATACAGGTGGTCGCCGACATCACTGGGCTCACGCCTGGGAAACATGCCTTTCATATTCATGAATTCGGCGATTGCTCGGCACCTGACGCCGCTACGGCGGGCACGCATTTCGATCCGATGCACAAGCCCCACGGCGCTCCGGACTCACCCGACCATCATGTCGGCGACATGGGCAATCTCGAGGCGGACAGCGCCGGCAAAGCGCATTTGGAATTGAAATCCAACCAGCTCAAATTCAGCGGCGACAACTCCATCCTCGGGCGCGGCGTAATCGTGCATGAGAAAGTCGACGATTGGTCCCAACCCGTCGGCAATGCCGGCGGCCGCGTGGCCTGCGGAGTGGTCGGTGTGGCGAAGCCGTAGCGCTGTGCGCTGGCCAATCCGTTAAGAATGTTAAATCGTTGAACCGGGACTGAGTCTCGCTCCCGATTCACGGTTCAACGCTTCCACGCCCCCGCCGCTCGATGCAATTGCTGACCCTGACCGAAATCCGCCGCCACGCCCAGAATGGCGCGGTGGTGGAAGCACGCGTTCACGTCCAGGTCGAGGGCGCGGCGGCGAAAGTCACGCGGGAGCAGAAGCCCTATTGTGAGCTGGGTCTCGCTGATGCCGCCGACCGGATGACGCTGCGGGTCTGGAGCGACCATCCCGAATTCAAGGCCTGCGATTCCCTGAAGATCTCCGACTTTGTCGAGCTGAGCGGAGAGTTTCAGCACCACCAGCAATACGGGCTCGATGCGAAAAAATGGAAGGTCCGCCATCTCACCGCGCAGGAACGATCCGAGCTTCTGCAAGGCCCGCCTGATTTGCGGGCGAAACAATCGGCCGACTGGGATTACATCGGCGAACGGATTCGGGCGATCGGCGATCCGCGTTTGCGGGCTCTCGGCGAAGCGTTTCTGAGCGAACACGGCGAACGTTTCCGCCGCACCGCCGGCGCGCGTTCCTATCATCACGCGCGGCGGGGCGGGCTCGTCGAGCACACCGCCCAGATGATGCGCGTCACGATGCAGGTGGCGCCGCTCTATCCCGAATTGAATCTCGATCTGCTCATTGCCGGGGTCTTGTTCCACGATTGCGGAAAGCTTTGGGAAAACCATCTGCCGGAAACGGGATTCACCATGGGCTACGACGAACGCGGCGAATTGATCGGACACATCTCGATTGGGCTTGAGCTGGTCAATTCCCTTTGGCGAAAAGTGCAAACGGAACCAAACGCGAGCGCCTGGAATGGGCTGGTTCCCGCGTCCGAAGATGTTCGCATGCACCTGTTGCATCTGATCGGTGCGCACCACGGTGAGCCGCAATTTGGCTCGCCCGTCACTCCCAAAACCCCGGAGGCCATGGCGCTGAACTACATCGATAATCTCGACGCGCGGATGGAGATGTTCGCCGCCGGTTATCTGGTGGCGAAGCCGATCGCCGATCGGATTTACGATCGCGTCCGTCCGTTGCCGGGGAATCTGGTCAAGCCACTCGAGAAATTCGTCCCGCAAGCACCTAGCATTCCGCCTCCGATTCCGAAGGCGACTCCTGAGACGGGGCGGCTGCTTTAGGCGATCCACCTAGCCTTCGCTTCGCCTCGGCGAGATATTGTTCATCGATCTCGAAGCCGATGAAGCGCTTCACGCCGCAGCGTTTGGCGGCCACAGCGGAATTTCCAATGCCGAGAAACGGGTCGAGCATCGTTTCAACGCGCGTGACGCCGTGCAGCTTGATGCACCATTCCGCCAACTGGACCGGGAAGGTTGCCGGATGCGGTCGTTCCTTGGCCCGACTCTGAATCGTTTCATAAGGAATGAACCAGGTATTGCCGCGGCAGCGCACATCGCCGCCCCGCGTGTGCGACCAACGCGCGATGTTGCTCTTGTCCTGATAAGGAACTCCGATGGCGAGCCGATCGATTTCGACGCGGCCCGTTTTCGTGAAGTGGAAAATGTATTCGTGGCAATCGTTCAGAAAGCGTTTCGAGCTGATCGGCTTGAAATGCCCATAGGATCGAACCTCTCCCTGCCGATCCTCGATCGTGATCGATTTCACCCAATGAATGACGTTTTGCAGGACGAATACGTCGCGCAATCGCATGGCGATTTCGTGCGGTAACATCGGATTGGAGGGCGCCGAGCCAATGTTCAGAAAAAACGACCCGCGATCGTTGAGGATTCGCCGAATCTGAGTCGCCCAGGCATGGCACCAAACAAGATAGCCTTCGCGATCCTGTCGATCCGAGTAACGGCCGTAAGCGATGCCCAAATTATAGGGCGGTGAGGTGACAACGAGATCGACCGTTCCGTCGACGATCTGCTCCATTCCCTTAAGGCAATCGCCGTGGCGCACGTCGAACGAGGTCATGAACGAAGAGTTGATTAAGATAAGCATTCGTACAAGAAAAAGCGTCGTCATCCCGCGCGGAGTGCAGCGAAGTCGAGAGACCCCGCGATTGGTCGAGCGACGTCCGACGGGTTCCTCGACGCGCTCGGGATGACCACGCGTTTATCGCGCTCGATCTTGTGTTACCTTACAAAAATGTCCGACAAGCCCTCGAAACTGAAAATCGCCGATCGCGAATTCACCTCGCGGCTGCTTCTCGGCACGGGAAAATTCGGGTCGAACGAATTGATGCGGGACGCACTCGTCGCCAGCGGAACGGAGATTGTTACCGTTGCTCTCCGCCGCGCCGACATTTCCGGCCGCGGCGATCCCTTCGCGAACATCCTCGAATTCATCGATCCAAAACGCTTCCTCGTTTTGCCGAACACGAGCGGCGCGCGCAACGCCGCCGAAGCCGTGCGTTTGGCGCGATTGGCCGCCGCGGCGGGGCTGCCCAAATGGGTGAAGCTCGAGATTCATCCCGACGCGCGGTATCTGCTGCCCGATCCAGTCGAAACTTTGGCCGCGGCCGAAATCCTGGTGAAAGAAGGGTTCGTCGTGTTGCCCTACATCAACGCGGACCCCGTTCTCGCAAAGCGGTTGCAAGATGTCGGCACC
The DNA here is from genome assembly GCA_035941955.1 of Chthoniobacterales bacterium. GTDB lineage: Bacteria > Verrucomicrobiota > Verrucomicrobiia > Chthoniobacterales > UBA10450 > AV80. The sequence goes on along the minus strand of DASZDO010000069.1, from coordinate 11,895 downwards.
GCGACCGTGATGCCGCTCGGTTCGCCGATCGGCAGCAATCGCGGGATCGAAACGCGCGCGCAAATCGAGATCATCATCGAGCAGGCAACGGTTCCGGTGGTGGTGGATGCCGGCCTCGGCGCGCCTAGCCAGGCCGCGGAGGCGATGGAGATGGGCGCGGATGCGGTCCTGGTGAATACGGCCATCGCGATTGCCTCCGATCCCAGCCGGATGGCCCATGCGTTTCGCAAGGCGGTCGAGGCGGGCCGGGAAGCGCACGAAATTGGATTGGCCGAAATGAGATCGACCGCGTCGGCCACCAGCCCGCTCACCGGTTTTTTTTCCAGCAGCGAGCTGTAGCCGCCCCGCTCTGTCGGGGCGTTTGTTCGGCACTTATTTGGCGGCGTGGCGATTCCGCAACTGCGGGACCGCGGCTACAGCGGTTTATACGCGACACCCGCGTCGTTATAAAACTCGACCTGCCTGCCACCCACGCGGCGCACCCAACGCCAACCGCGCTCCGTCGCGACATCTTGCAATTCCGAATCCGACAGCGCCTGGACAATTTTCAGTTCGGCGGGATGCGTGACGAAGTATTCCGGCTTTACCGCGAGCATTCGCGCGATCTTCGTGATTACCGCCGGTAATTGCTCGTGAATCATGCGCTCGCTTCTTGTCTACGGTCTTCATCTCGCACAACGGACACAAAGGTCACGAAGTCATTAACGGGCTAGGGGCTCGCCCGATACCTTTGTGTCCGTTGTGAACGTCGTGTGATGGACTCCTCCTCCGACTGGCGCGGTCCCTTTCCTAGGGTACAGTCTGCGGATGTTTTCGGAAACGATCGAACTGCGCGGTCACATCATTGATTCGCTGATTTTGCCCAAAGTGCTGGATCAGATTCTGACGCGCGGCGGCGGCTTTAAGATCGCGGAAATAAAGATCGGACAGAAGCGGGCGGACCAGAGTTTCGCGCGAATTGAGGTCACCGCGGAGACGAGCGAAGCCCTCGACGAATTGATCCTTCGTCTGCGGCAACACGGCGCCGAAACCGTGGAGCGCGCTGACGTTCAACTGGCAAAGTCGCCTGAGGCCGGCGTTTTCCCACACGACTTCTACGTCACGACGAATCAGCAGACATTTATCAGGCTGGAGGGCAAAGAGATCGAGGTGCGACCGGCCATGATGGACAGCGCGGTCGCGGTCGATCGCAAGAAGCGGGCGGCGCGGGCGGTGAAGTTTTTCGATGTCAACGGAGGCGACGAGATTGTGGTCGGCCACCAGGGCATCCGGGTTGTCCCGGTGCAGAGGTCGACCGCGCACACCGACATTTTTCAATTCATCAACACGATGGTGGACGCGGACGAACCGAAGTCGGCTGTCATTCGCGAGCTGGGTCAGGAATTGCGCCGCGCGCGCGAGGCCAAAGGCAAGATCGCCATCGTCGGGGGACCCGCCATCGTGCGGACGGGGGCGGGGGAACACCTCGAGCGCCTGATCGCGTTGCGGTATGTCGACCGGCTGTTCGCGGGGAATTCATTCGCGGTTTACGACGTGGAGCGCGCGCTGTTCGGGACGTCGCTCGGCAAAAATCCAGACCGCGCCTTTGCCGGTGGCGGCCACGAAAACCATATGCGCGCCGTCAATACCATTCGCGCCTGCGGCGGGATCGCGGCCGCTGTGCAGAAGAAAATACTGACTTGCGGCGTCATGCATGCCTGCGTGAAGCACAAGGTCGATATCGTTCTGACCGGCTCAATTCGCGACGAAGGGCCAATTCCGGGTGTGACGACCGATGTCGTCGAAGCACAGAAGATCATGCGCGAGAAGCTGGCTGACGTGACCCATGTGCTGCTTCTCGGCACGGTGCAGCATTCGATGGCCGTGGCCAGCATGCTGGCGCCGACGGTAAAAACGGTCTGCGTCGATATCGACTCCGCCTCGGTCGAGAGAGCGGTCGAGCATCAGCCGCTTCAGTCGATCGGCCTGGTCACGGATGTGGAACCGTTTCTGCGTGAGCTCGCCGATTGCATTACCCAGCCGGAACCGTGAGAAAATCGAACATGGCAAGCGATTTGTGCTGCACGGTCCGGAACACAGACTTGCAGTCTGTGCGGCCGGCGGAGTTTCACTCCGCTGAACCGAAAACGCGGAGAGAATCTCCGCTGGCCGCACAGGTCACAGACCTGGGTTCCGTAAGCAGTTGCCGACCTTATGCGTGAATTACTGCTCTGCCCGCCGGATCATTACGGAATCGAGTACGAGATTAACCCGTGGATGAGCCGCGCGCGCGGCGCCGACAAGCCGTTGGTTCAGGCGCAGTGGAAAGGCCTTTTCGACACGCTTTCAACGCTCGATTGCCAGGTCAACCTCGTCCCGCCACAGCCGAGTCTTCCCGACATGGTTTTCACCGCAAATGCCGGTTTGACGGTCGGGCGGCTTTTTATCCCGAGCAATTTCCGGCACAAAGAACGCGCGGGCGAAGCGCCGCATTTTGCGCGCTGGATGAAAGAGCACGGCTACGAGATTGTTTGGTTGCCAAAGGATTTGTATTTCGAGGGGGAAGGCGACGCGCTCTTCGGCGGGGAAGTGCTTTTCTGCGGCTACAAATTTCGCACCGACATCAATTCGCACCGGGCCGTGGCCGATATTTTGGGCTGCCTGGTCATCTCAGTCGAGTTGGTCGACCCGCGCTTTTATCACATCGACACCTGCTTTTGTCCGCTGCCGGATGGCGGAGCATTTTGGTTCCCCGAAGCGTTCGACGAATACGGCCAGCGGACCATCCGCGATCACCTAAGCAATTTGATCGATGTCGCCCCAGAGGAAGCCGCGCATTTCTCCTGCAACGCCGTGGTGCTCGGTCGCGACATCGTTTTGCCCGAAGGCGCCCCGAAGCTGGTCGCGGCGCTGCGTGAGCGCGGCTACACCTGCCACCCCTTGCCGATGAGCGAGTTTTTGAAGGCCGGCGGCGCCTGCAAATGCCTGACGATGTTCATGCCGCAGAAGCAGGAGCTTTAAGTTGTTAAGTTTTAAGCTTTAAGAATGGGGCGCAGGCGACCAGCCGACTTAACACTTAAAGCTTAAAACTGGCGCGCTTGCGCGCGAGCTCGTTCTCAATCTTCCCGAGCGGCAGACAGTTCATCACGTCCGCTTTGGTGAGCCAGCCTTTGCGCGCGACGCCGATCCCAAACCATAATTCCTGAAGGCGTTCGGTCCGGTGCGCATCGGGGTTGATCACGCATTTTACCCCTTTTTCTTTCGCGAGCGGCCACCAGCGCCAGGCGAGGTCGAGCCGTTTTGGGGCGGCGTTAATTTCGATCCAGGTCCCGGTCTCGGCCGCCGCATCGATAATCGCGGGGACGTCGACTGCGTACGGATCGCGTTTCAGCAAGAGCCGGCCGGTGGGGTGCGCCAGCATGGTCACGAACGGATTGCTCGTCGCGCGAATGATGCGCCGCGTCATGTCCGCTTCAGACAGCGTGAAAGCGGAGTGCACCGACGCCACCACGTAATCGAGTTCGGCGAGGACTTCGTCGTCAAAATCGAGCGCGCCGTCTCGGAGGATGTCGCATTCGACGCCGGCAAAGAGGCGGAAGTTGTCGAATTCGCGATTGAGTTTTCGGATCGCGGCGACTTGCTCGCGCAACCGCGGCGCATCGAGCCCGCGCGCCTGGATCGAGCTGCGGCTGTGCTCGGCGATGCCGAGATATTGCAATCCGAGCGCCTGCGCCGCCGCGGCCATTTCCTCCAGGGTATTGTGGCCGTCGCTCGCCGTGGTGTGGCAATGGAAAGTGCCGCGCAAATTTTCGGGTTCGATCAGGCGCGGCAGAGTTCCCGCAGCCGCGGCCTCGAACTCGCCGCAGTTCTCGCGCAACTCCGGCGGGATGTAATCGAAACCGAGCGCTCGATAGAGTTGCGCCTCTTCGCGCACCTCCGGGATTTTCGCTGCTATTTTCTTGTTCTTGCCCGCGGCATCGGCCGGCGCCGGAGCGATCCGATATTCATTGAGGGTCCATCCTTTTTGCAGGGCGCGGTTTCGCAGGACGATGTTGTGCTCTTTGCTCCCGGTAAAATAATTGAGCGCAAAAGGATACTCCGTCGCGCTCACCACCCGCAGATCGCATTGAATCCCGGAGCGCAACCGCACGCTCGATTTCGTCGGTCCTTGCGCGATGACGGACTCGACCAGCGGATGTTGCACAAATAGGGCGGTGATCTCCGCGGGCGCCGAAGTGGCGACAATGAAATCGAGGTCGCGAACGATCTCCTTCTTCCGCCGATAACTTCCCGCAATGCAAACGTGGAGCGCGCCGGGATGAGCACGCAGGTCCGCTTGCAATATTTCGGCTTCTGCCGCGATCGCACCGAGCCGAAACGATCCGGCGTGCTTCGAGCGTTCAACGATCGCCTGGCAAAGCTTTTCCTGCGTCGTTTTTCCGAAACCAGGCAGCTCCGCGACCCGTCCGGCGGAGCAGGCTTCCTGAAGCTGCGCGATCGAGCTCACCTGAAGTTGTTCGTAGAGTGCTTTGATCTTTTTCGCCCCCAGGCCGGGCAGCGAGAAAAGCTCGAGAATTTCAGCCGGAAATTCCGACCGCAGGTCCTCGAAGAACCGCAGCGATCCCGTTTCCACCAGCTCCTTTATTTTCGCCGCGATCGCCTTGCCGATGCCCGGAATTTTCTCGAGCGTCTCTTCATCGCGCAGATCGGAAATGCTGCCGCCCCAGGTTTCGAGGGAGCGCGCCGCGTTGGTGTACGCTCGAATCTTGAACGGATTCTCGCCCTTCAATTCGAGCAGCGTCGCGATCTTCTCCAACACGTCCGCGATCGTCGCCTTGTCCATCCGTTCACTTGTAGCCGGAAATCCGGTTGCGTCGATTTCGGAGGGGCATCACACAAAGAACACCAAGGGACACAGAGGACTTTGTGTTCCTTTGTGGACTTGGTGCGAGTTGATTTCGCTCCCTACATGCGTCCGCGGCGCTTATAGAACTCAAAGCGCGCGATGATCGAATCGACGTATCCGCGCGTTCCGGGGAAATCGATGTTGTCCCGGAACGTGTCCGCCGGAATCGCGACATCATCGCCGCCAGCCCACCGTTGCGCGCGGCTGGCGCCGGCGTTGTATTCCGCCAGGGCGAAGGGAATCGGGTCCTCCTGCTTTTCCCAATGCTGCGCCGCCCGGCCCAAATACCAGGTTCCCGCCTGGAGATTGATTTTCGGATCGAACAATTCCTCCACCCGGAAATTCTCGACGCGATTTTCCCGGGCCCATTCCTGGGCCGCCTTTTCGCTTACCTGCATCAGGCCGCGTTCGCCAGCGCTGCCGTACTTATGGGCATCGAAACGGCTTTCGCGCCAAACGACCGCCTTCACCAGCATCGGATCGAGATGATGCTCGGCCGCCACGGCCCGAATGAGCGCGTCATGCCGCTGGAACCGCCCGGGACTGATCCACTCCTGAAGCGTGTACATCGGATCGCCCGATTTCGACGAGAGATAGACGACGCTCGCAGCCGTCGCGAGCAGCGCGCAGATGATCACTTTAAAGAGGAATCGAGTCATGAATTCTGGCGATAGGCCCGCGGCCCGGCGGGCCTGCCCACGAGGGAGACACCCGAAAAGCTGGATAACTGGCTGGACGCGGAGAAACTCACCTCAACAGCAATCCACGCATCGATTCATCGATCAACGAATTTTCCTCTTCGCCCGAAACTGTGAATACTCCCTACGCGCGCGTCATCATCGATCGATCGATCCATCGCGAGCTCGATTATCTCGTGCCGGAAACTTTTGCCGGCCGGGTTGGCATCGGTTCGCGGGTGCGCGTGCCGTTTCGCGATAAGTCGGCGCTCGCGACTGTCGTGGCGCTGCTCACGGAAAGCTCAGCTGAAGGCATTCGTCCGATCGAAGCGCTGGTGGGCGACCGCCCGGCGCTAAGCGCCAAACTGGTCGAACTGGCCAGATGGATGAGCGCGTACTACTGCTGCCCGATCGAGGCTGTCATGCGGAGCCTCCTTCCGCAGGTCATTCGCCGGGCCGAGGTCGGGTGGAAGAAGCAATTGATCGTGAGTACGGCGAAAGAAATTACGTCGGAAGACGTAGAAAAATTGCGGCGACGGGCTCCCCGGCAGGCCGAATTGCTCGAGGCCGTTTCGAAACTTAGCGGTCCGGTCCCGGCCGCCGAATTTCTCCGCCAAACGTCCCAGGATAACCAGACGTTGCGCGCGCTGGAGAAGCGCGGGTTCGTGGCCCTGCGCGAAGAAGCGGTCGCACGCGATCCGCACGCGGATGAAGAGTTCCTCGCGTCCACCAACCTCACGCTGAATCTGGAGCAAGCGGCGGCTCTAAAAGCGGTTGAGGAGGCGCTGGCTGCCCCGGAAAAGGTAAAACCGATTTTGCTCCACGGCGTGACAGGAAGCGGGAAGACGGAGATTTACTTGCAAGCCATCCGTTCGACCCTTGTGCGCGGAAAAACCGCCATCGTGCTCGTCCCGGAAATTTCGCTCACGCCGCAAACGGTCGAGCGGTTCAAGAGCCGCTTTGCCGAAACGCAGGACACCGTTGCCGTTTTGCACAGCCATCTCTCCGAAGGGGAGCGCCACGACGAGTGGCACAAGGTCCAGTCGGGCCGGGCGCGGATCGTGGTCGGAGCGCGTAGCGCCGTTTTTGCTCCGCTCGAGAATCTCGGCCTCATCGTCGTGGATGAAGAACACGAGACCTCCTACAAGCAGGAGGAAGCGCCGCGCTATCACGCGCGCGACGTGGCGGTCGTGCGCGCGAAAATGGAGCAGTGCGTCGTGCTGCTCGGGACCGCGACCCCGTCGCTCGAGAGCTATCACAACGCCGTTCAGGGGAAATACCTCCTGCTGAACCTGACTCAGCGGGTGGACGATTGCCAGATGCCGCTGATGCGGATCGTCGATCTGCGGCTGGCGCGGCGGAAGGAAAAAACCGCCGCCATCCTCTCCGAACAATTGCGCGCCGCGATCACTAGCCGGCTCGAGAAGCACGAACAGACCATCCTGTTTCTCAATCGCCGCGGGTTCTCGACCTCACTCCTTTGCAGCGCCTGCGGCGAAGCGCGGAACTGCCCGAATTGCAGCGTCGCCCTCACCTTTCATCGAGGAGCCGCGCGCCTGACCTGCCATTTGTGCGGGCACACCGCCGCCGTGCCCAAGAAATGTCCGGCCTGCAAGGAGGACGCCCTAATTTATGCCGGGTTCGGAACGGAAAAAGTGGAGTCCAACGTCGCGCACCTTTTCCCAGCGGCTGTCGTGCGCCGGATGGACGCCGATTCGATGTCGCGGAAAGATGCCTATCGCGAAACGCTCCACGCGTTTCGGTCCGGCAAGATCGACATTCTGGTCGGAACGCAAATGATCGCGAAGGGCCTCCATTTTCCGAACGTCACGCTCGTCGGCATCATCAACGCCGACCTCGCGCTGCACATGCCGGATTTCCGCGCGGGCGAACGGACGTTCCAATTGCTCACCCAGGTCGCGGGCCGCGCCGGCCGCGGCGAAATGGCGGGCGAAGTTTTCGTGCAAACCTACACGCCCTTCAGCCCTTCCATTCAGTTTGCGCGGCATCACGATTTCGCGGGCTATTTCCAGCAGGAATTGGAATTCCGGGAGCGCTGCGACTTTCCGCCGTTCAAGCATGCGGTGTTGATCACCGTACGCTCCGCCCACGAAACGCGCGCCCAATTCTCCGCCGAAACCATCGCACGCCGTTTGAAGGAAGCGTTGCCCGCCGAGTTTATCCTGAGCGCCCCGTCACCCGCGCCGCTGGAGAAGCTGCAAGGCCAGTTCCGCTTCCACATTTTGATGCGCGGCGAAGCGATCATGCGCCTCAGCCGGATCGTGCGCGAGACGCTCGACAAACTTCCGCTGCCGGAAGACGTGGTCGCATCAGTCGACGTGGATCCATATCAGTTGCTGTAGTGCTGTTGAGCCCCGCAAGGCCCTAGGCGACAGAGCAGAGATCGGCGACGGCGTTGTCCATCGCGCGATGATCCTTGCGCTCAATGGGATCGCTCTCATGCACCGTAACATCATCGAGATCTTTCTGGGTGGACTTGCGAGCAGGAACGGTGGCGGCGAAGAGGATCGATCGAAGGGGAGATTCTTCGCTTCTCCTTTTGCCTTCCTGGTGGCTTTCATTAGGCAAGAGAATGGCCGATTAAGCGGAAGGACGCAATTTTGCCAGAGCATCGTGTGGCGTTTGAAGGAAGTGCGCATCGGGGCGTGGGGCGAAGTGCGAAGATGTCCCGAAGGGACAGTCGGAAATTAGCCGGTGGTACAAACCACCGGTTTGCCCGCAAACAAAAGCGCAAGCCCCGGCAGGGGCGGCGGAAATCGCGCGACGCCATTTCCATCGCCCCTACCGGGGCTTGTCGTATCGTACATCCGGGACCGGTGGTTTAACACCACCGGCTAATTTTCGTGACGCCTCCGGCGTCAGCCGCGCGATGCGGTGCCCACGCGCACTGAACGAATGCAGCATGGACCGTTGCGAGGCCTTTTCTCTTGTTGATCGATCCGTTGCTCGATACAACTGCACCCATGCGAGGCCTTCTCGCCCCAACCTCCGGAATAGCGGAACTATTGTTCGTCTAATTCTCGTTAGACCTTAGCCGTATATGAACGAACCCGACGACACCCGAAGCCCGTTCCAACGAGACTGGGATGCACTTCGGGTGCTCGAACAGCCTCCGCCGTCCGGCAGCATCGGGCCTTGGTTAAGTAAGCGTTACTCTAACGCGTACACGGCAGCGCACGCCATCGTGATCATCGGCAAGGCCATAAAGGCCATCGCCATAATCATGTTTGTCATCGTACTCATTGCTGGATTTTCCCTCGGCAGTGGCGGGGGTTACGCGACAGGCGGCTTCGCCCTCGCTTTGATCGTCGGTATTCCGGTTTTTATTCTCGGGATTATTGTTGCCGCGCTAGGACAGATCGCTTTGGCTACCCTTGATACCGCCGTTAATACGTCAAGGCATCTCACGAATGATGAACTCGCAGCCATTCTTTCGAAGCGATTTAGCCGCTAGCCACAAACCAGGCCTAACCAATCCCTGGAGTCAACCGCTGGCCGTCGTGATGTGCAGATTTGATTTTATGAACAATCTTTCGAGTTTGCCACGCGCTCTGCCGCCAGCGGTAGCTCAGCTCCGTCGCGTTAGGCGCTGAGTCGCACGCTTCGATCAACTATGATTCTTGATCCGATCCAGCTCTTTAAGGAGGCCGTAGCGAAATATCCCAAAGTCAAAGGGCTCTTTGGCGTTTTGGCGGCGCTTGCCCTTGTCGTTATTGCCCTGAGCCTCCGCGTAAGCCCCGATTACGCGGTTTTTGGCGTTGTTATCGTTCTTGGTTTACTCGCGTTGGTGGCGCTAGTCGTCGCGGCAACCCAACTCCCAAAATCAAAGACCGGAGTTCCGGCTCTCGTTTTTATTTGGGCTATCCTCATTTTGTCCACGAGTAGCCTTTCGTTCTTGTTCACCGGATACTTCTTCAACTGGCCGAGGCCGATCCGCCCGAATGAGCCTCATCCTCAACGTGATCGCCGTGACACTGACGAGCGCGAATCACCACCGTCCATCATCTCGCCCAGTGTTTTGCGTCGATCTATCCCAAACGGCGCTATTCCGTCGAGGGGTCCACTCCGCATCGAGGGAGAACTCCTCTCCGGCGACGATGTCTATTACGCGAACACCGGCAATGTTTCTAATACCCGAACTTCAACCGACTATCTTGTGCTACATCGCACGGAGAGCAACGCGCCGCTGCGAAACGCCATCGCTCAGCTCCAAAGTGATTATCCCATGTCTGCACATGTTGTAATCGATAAGGATGGTACTACCGTTCAGTTGGTTCCTTTCAACCGCACCGCTTGGCATTGCCGGGAGATTAACAAGCAATCTATCGGGATAGAGCTTGTCGGGATGCACGGAACGCCTTTACCTGAGGCTCAGATCGGTCGCCTCACCGCCGTCCTTCGACTTTTGCAAGCCAAGTTTCCCGCGAGTCAGCTTACACTTCATCGCGAAATCGCTCCGGAACGCACAACTTGCCCGGGAACTGATTTTCCATTCGATGAGATTAAGCGACGAATTCATGAACCCGGCGCCTAACCATGATGCAGCTAACCGCCTCCGCGCGTCACATCCCATGCTCGTGCCTGCAGACCTGCCTCGCCGCCTTTCCGCATGGGCTGCGCCGCGCTCCGGCAGTAGCTGATCTTGTTCTCGTTAGCCTCATACGCGTTAAGCAGACGCCGCTGTTATTGATCGTAACGTTGCTTCTCGCGGCAGCACCCTGTAGCACCGAGGCAAAGGCTCCGCCGCAGGTCTTGCAAGACTTGGTGACGGCTGACCTTCGACATGTCGTCACGCGAGTCTCCGATTTCCCTGCTCCAATCCGGCGTGCTTTTGCGAGCGCACTGCGACAGCGCAAACTATTCATCTCTGACGCCGGCCAGCCATTCCAAGACACAGACTTCATCATTGTCGAGCCCGGTCACAAATCACTGCCGACGCGTCGTCTGCGATTCGCATTTCGCACGAACAGGTTTTTCATTGTTCACTATGAAGCCGGCGGCTACGAGAGCGCAGCGAAGACGCTGGTCTTTTCGTATCCGAAGTCAGGGCTGAGTCGCTACATGTGGGGCGGTGTCGACTGGAATCCGTCAAATACACCGGCCGAGCTGATTCGTCAGATCCACCGCAACAAGGTCATGGATGATTTGCCGTACATATGGTGAGACCTAACCAGATTAGATGAGAAAGCGGAGGGCCGCGCGTTTAGGCCGAATCGCGAGCTCACCACGGCGAGTCCGTCCTGTGGCGGACAAGGACGCGATCGACGTTCGGCGTGTTTGCCATCCATGCGTTGGCTGCGTGACACGCTTTTCGGGACTAGCCGTCGTTCATCTTGTTCTCGTTACTGACTACAGGCCGATCTCATCGCCCTCGCGGGCGGCGGTCACGATCAGGCTCCCGCCATTCTGCGCAACCTCATTCTGAGCTTGCTCCACCATCGCCGCGATTTTTTCGTCGGTGTGGTCGGGATCGTGATGGAAAAGAGCAAGCCGCCTCGCGCCGGCTCGCAGCGCAACTTGGACGGTGTCATCGGCGCAGCTGTGGCCCCAGCCGCGGCGCGACGGGTATTCCATCGCGTCGTATTGTGAATCTGCGATGACGAGATCCGCATCGCGGAGAAAATCGACCACCTTCTCGTCCTGGACTCGCGCGTAGGCCAATCCGTCCGGCGACGTCTGGCGCTCGGCTTTCTGACGTTCGACCTCGCAACGTTCGTAGGCTTCGTGGTCCGGCAGGTAAACGATGTCGCCGCCCGGCGTGGAAAAACGGTAGCCAAGGCAGATGCCGGGATGGTTGGCGAACATGGTCCGCACTTTGACTACACCGAGATTGAATTGCATGTCCGCCAGTTCTTCAAACGTCAGGTGCGTCGCCATCTGGTTAAGACCGACGGGAAAGAAAGCGGTCTGCAGTTGCTCGAAGAGCGCGCCGCGCAATCCGTGAACGGCGCCTTCGTATCCGAGAATGCGAATGTTGGCTTTCGGATGATACGCCGGGACGAAGAAGGGAAATCCCTGGATGTGGTCCCAATGAGTGTGGCTGACCAGGATCAGCACGTTCAGTCCCGTGGTCGAGACCTCTTTCATGAGCGATTGCCCCAGCTTCCGAATGCCGGAGCCGGCGTCCATGATGATGATCTGATTGCCGACGCGAATCTCGACGCACGAGGTGTTGCCGCCGTAGATCGAAGTGTCCGGACCCGGTGTCGGGATCGAACCGCGGACGCCCCAGAACCGGACGAGAGTTGGCCCGGCGGTAACGGTTTCCCCCTCCGATTCAGCTGGCGTCGCTTCGCCGTTGTCGCGGCAGTC
>DASZDO010000068.1:0-34216 GCA_035941955.1 Chthoniobacterales bacterium | reverse complement strand
GAGAAATGGCAAAGGAATTCGGCGGGCGGAAGAGCGGTGAAGAAATTTCCGCACAAAGCGTTGACGCCAAAACTTTTGGTGTGTTACTTACGCAGCCGACACTATGCGTTGTCCCAAGTGCGGGTTTCGTGACGATAAGGTCATCGACTCGCGCCAGTCTCGTGATTCCTCTTCCATTCGCCGCAGACGAGTTTGTCTTCAGTGCGCGTATCGCTTCACCACTTACGAGACGATCGATCGTTCGGACCTGCGGGTGATCAAACGGGATCGCACCCATGAGCCGTTCGATCGGCGGAAGCTGGTGAACAGCCTGGCGAAGGCGTGCGAGAAACGCCAGATCAGCCTGGTGACGCTGGAGAGCGCGGTCGACGAGATCGTGCACGAACTGGAAACGAGCGGGCGCGAGGTTTCGTCGCAGCTCATCGGGACGAAGGTGCTGGAGAAATTGCGCGAGATCGATGAGGTGGCGTATCTGCGTTACGCGTCGGTCCATCGCCGCTTTGAGGGAGCGGATCAGTTCGTCGACGCCATCCAGGCGCTCGGCCGCCGGATCAAGCCCAATGCGCTTCAGCCGGAGTTGTTCTCGCCGGAGTCCGGCGGATCGCCACCGGCCGCCGCTCCGGCGGCTGCCGGACATAACACCGAAACCAAAGTCGAAACACATGGTCGCGTTTAAAGAAGAATTTCCCTATCTGCGGTGCGATTCGGGCCAGCTCTTCGAGTTCGATCAGGCCTGGCTGCACGCGGCCATTACGCGCGCGGCGGACCAGGCGGGTTATCCGCGCTGGTGGCTGACGGATCACGTGACGGAGAGCATCGCGTTCTATTTACGTCTGCGAAACGACGAGTCGGTCGTTCCGTTCGACCAACTCTCTCAAACCGTGCGCTACGTCCTGAAGGTGATCGGTTACAAAGAAATCGTTCCGTATTTCGTCCCGTCGCCGCCGCCGGTTTCGTTTTCCCTGCTCCAAATCGCGCAGGAAGCGGGCGCCGGATATGAGCTCGCGTTTTTCGATGGTTTGGAAAAGAGAATCAATGCGCTGGTGAGCGCGCGCGCCGACAGCCTGCATCTCTGCGATCTGCAAGCCTGCGTGAAGCATCTCCGCGGCGCGAAGACGTGGACGCGCACCTGCGACACGTTGCGCGAGGAAGTGATTTGCTTCGTGCGCGAGCGGCTCGCGTCCAGCTCGGAGCTGGAACATTTGCGGTGTTTCATCCGCTGAGCGCACAATTCCGCCAGGGAACGCTGTGACAATTTTCGAAAAAATCGTCCGGCGCGAAATTCCCGCCGACATCGTCTGGGAAGATGACGAGGTGCTTGCTTTCCACGATGTAAATCCGCAGGCGCCGGTGCACGTCTTGATCGTTCCCAAACGCGTCATTCCGCGACTGGCCGAAGCGACGCCAGCGGATGGCGCCCTCTTGGGAAAACTGCTGCTCGCTTCCCGCGCGGTGGCGGAAAAGCTGGATTTGCTCAAGTCCGGTTACCGCGTTGTGATCAACAGTGGCCCGGATGCGGGCGAAAGCGTTCCGCACCTGCACCTGCATGTGCTGGGCAAGCGCCCGCTCGCGTGGCCTCCGGGTTAGCTATTTCTTCACGATGACCGGCGTCCCGAGCGGCGCCGCATCAAAAAAGCGCTCGGCCATTCCGTGGGGCAGGCGGATGCAACCGTGAGAGGCCGCATGTGGGGGGACGTATCCTTGGTGCATGGCGTAGCCGCCCTTGAAAAACATGGCGTAGGGCATGCGGGCGCCGTCGAATTTCGACCCGGACGGACACCGATCCTTCCGCGAGTCGACATTCGATTTCGTAACGTTGCCGAAGGCGTCTACGTAATCTCCGAAGCGAGTCGAGATATGATCTTTGTTTTTCCAGACCACCCGATATTGGCCGGGTGGAGTCGAAAACCCTTTCTTGCCGGTGGAAACGACCGATTCGCCGACGAGCGTTTTTCCTTTGTAAAAATAAGCGCGCTGATCGCTTAGACTTACGACGATTCTCGGCGCGCCGGAGACACCCTCGTCGTTCCAATACTCCGGCTTCGGTTGGAAAGCGGCAGCGGCAGTCCTGGCGGCATCAGTCGCCGCCTTTTTCGCCGTTTCCAGCTCCGCGCAGCCGGTGCCCAGGACGACAAGCAAAAGCGCAAGCGCGGTTCGAAACAGGTGCTGGCCGGACATGAAGATGCGCAGAGTAATAGGTCCCGCACCGCGTTCAATCCTAAAGATTTGGTGCTGGATGGGGTGAAAAAACCTGGATGCTTCCGGTTGTTCTTGCCCCGGCGCCCAGTTCCTGATTGCCTCTCCGCCAGAGGATTTACTATGGATCACCGCTTGTTGGCCGTTTTGGTCGTCGTCTGTTTCGCTTTTTGGGGGGCCGGTTGCGCCTCCGAATCGCAAAGAGAAGACCGGGAAGAGATCCTGATGCCGCGGCAAACCGGCAGCATTCTTCAGCGCCGGGTCATGGTGAAAAAGACCGATAGCTCGACCAAGAAATCGAAGGAAAAGAAGGAAAAGAAGGAATCGAAGGAAAAGAAGGAAAAGAAGGAAAAGAAAGAAACGAAGAGCGCGACGCCAAAGCCGGCTCCCGAGCCAGAGGCGACGGAGGAGCCAACGGAGGAAGCAACGCCCGCCCCGCCCGATCGGTTCCGGTAAGCCGCCATGCAGATTACCTCCGATCACCTCCTCGACGACGCGACGCTCGACATTCTTCCGGGAGGAAACAAGATGGCCGTCCGTCGCCTCCTTGTGATCCATTTCACTTCCGGGATGAGCGCGCGGAGCTCGATCGGCTTCTGGAAAACTCCCGCAGCGAAAGGCGCAAGCGCTCATATCATTATCGATCGTGACGGGACCGTCATTCAGTGTCGCGCCTTCGATCGGACGTGTGGACATGCCGGAGTGAGTCGCTGGAAGGACCCAACGGACGGGGTCAGGACCGGGTGCAATGCTTTCTCGATCGGGATCGAGCTGGCCAATGCCGGCGACAGCGTTTCCGGCTCCGTCGAGGAGCCAAAGGCGTTTGGAAAACATCCCTGCGAGGCCGGTGCCATTCGTGCAAAGCACAAGAATGGCGGACCGGTCTCGTTATGGGAAAATTATCCCGCCGCGCAGCTCGACGCCTGTTTCGCCGTCGCGAAAGCGTTGGTCAAACGCTACAAGCTCGATGACGTGTGCGGTCACGAAGACATCGCGCCAGAGCGCAAGAACGATCCCGGCCCAGCTTTCCCGATGCAAGAACTCCGAAAGTCCGTTGGCTTCAAAGGATTGCCGAAAGTCAATCGCCTCGGGTAGCGCATGCGGTGAGGGAGGGATTATCCCGAGCTTCGCTCGGGCAATCTCCGTGGCTTGGACCGCAAGGCCAGACGAGGCGGAGGTGAATTGAACGATTGAGAGCAAACGGTGAGGGAGGGATTCGAACCCTCGGTACCCTTTTGGGGTACGGCGCTTTAGCAAAGCGCTGCTTTCGACCACTCAGCCACCTCACCAACAGAGTGCGAGAATAGGAGCGCCGCGGAGGCTCGTCAACCATGCCAGGCCGCGAGCGGGGCCTTCGAGAAGAGTTGTCGGCGTTGATCGGAGGCGATAGAGAGACCTCTTGTGATCACGGAAGAAGAAGCGCTGGCGCATATCTTGGGGAGCGTGAAGGCGCTGCCTCCAAGATGCGTGCCCCTGGCCCAGGCGCGGGCCCAATTTGCCGCGAGGGACATTCTCGCGCGGCTCGCGCTTCCGGTGTTCGATAACTCGGCGATGGATGGCTACGCGGTCGTCGCCGGTTCCTGCCGAGCTGGACAAAGCCAGCGCGTCGTCGGCGAACAGCCCGCAGGTCTTGATCGCAAGCTTCGGATCGCGTCGGGAGAAGCGGTCCGGATTTTTACGGGAGCGCCAATGCCGGAAGGCGCGGACGCGGTGGTCATGCAGGAAGATGTCCGGTGCGAGGGCTCGGAAATTTTCATCGACGCGAACGTCGAGCCCGGAGAGTTCGTGCGCCGTCGCGGATCGGACTTGAGCGAGGGGCAAAAAATTCTCGCGGCGGGCGAGGCGATTCAAGCGCAAACGCTCGCCTTGCTGGCGTCGCAGGGCTTTGCTGACATCGAAATCGGCGGCGAAGTGCGCGCAGCGATCATCACGACGGGCGATGAATTGATCCGGCCCGGCGCATCGTTGGGTGCGGGACAAATCTACGAAAGCAATTCGAGCCTCCTCAAGGCGCTCTGTGACAAATGGGGCGCGTCCGTTGCCATGATCGAGCATTGCCCGGATGAAGCGCCCGTCCTCGAGGCTGCGCTGCGGAGGGGTCTCGCGCACGATGTCCTCGTCATCGTGGGCGGCGTCTCGGTCGGCACGCGCGATCTGGTGAAGCCGGCCCTGACCTCCGTAGGCGCGCAAACCGATTTGTGGCGCGTCTCCGTCAAGCCCGGCAAGCCGTTTCTCTTCGGTCGCGCCGGCCAGTGCGCGATCTTTGGATTACCGGGCAATCCGGTTTCGGCGTTCGTAACGTTTCTCCTCTTCGTGCGGCCGGCGATCCTTCGCATGATGGGCGCCCACGAGAACGAACTTTCTCTGCCGGCCTCCGATGCGCAGTTGAGCGAAGAAGTGCAAAACCGAACCGACCGTGTCCATTACGTGCGCGGCAGGGTAGCCCACGGAAAATTCACCCCGGTCGGCCGCCAGGAATCTCACGCGCTCTACGGATTGAGCCGGGCGAATGCGCTTCTGCGCGTTCCACCGGGCGAAATCTTTCCAAGCGGGGCCACCGTTTCCATTCTGGGGCTCGGTTGATGGTGGTGTTTGTTGCCGCTCGCGTTTGACACACTCCGCGAGCATTTTAGCTTATGCGCGTTGAAGACCGCGACCACCAGAGCATCCGCCGCTGAAACGCAGCTTACGCTGAACGGCATAGACCAGTTCCGCGCCGATGCGGAACGGCTCTCGCATATCATCCTGGAGATGCAGCGTTGTTTCGTCCTGCATCTCTGCAAGGAGCTGGCGCCGGGCAACGTCTCGTTTCCGCAGTTTTTCCTTCTGGCGGCGTTGGATCATAAGGAGGTCCTGACCATGTCCGCGATCGCCCAAAAAATGGGACATACGACCGCGGCCGCGAGTGGGTTGGTCGCGCGCCTGGAAAATCTTGGCTACGTCGTGCGTTCGAGCGCGCGCGAAGATCGGCGCAAAGTCATGGTTTGCATCACGGAAAAAGGCTCCGCCCTGGTCAGGCGCATCCGCGAAGAAATGGTGGGCAATGTGATGAAGGTGATGGGCATTCTGACGCGCGGAGAGCAGAAGGCGTGGCTCCAGGTTTACACCAAGATCCACGATTACTGCCAAACGAAGGACGACCCGCCGCTGCGCAGTAAATCGCGACGCGACTTGTTAATGTCGCAACGTTTCGAAAATGGAACGCGCTGATCCCGAACGTGGGAACAATTTGCCGCTCATCTAATCAAGGGCCATTTGTTAAAGAGCTATTTAGCAATGGTTTAAGTCATCAAGAAGGAATGCGGCACGCGGAATGCATAGCAGGCAGCGCTAACGGTCCAGACCGCGCCTTTCTCTCGTCGAAACCAATCTTTCTCTAATCCGTCACGCTTTTGTTTTTCATGCGAAACGTTTTCTTCAAAGCCCTGACCTCAATTACGGTCCTGGCTTTTCTTTCTCAATCGCTCCTTCTGGCCGGCACGGAAATCGTTCAGATGAACCGCTCGGTCATTCCGCGCTTCACTCTGCAACAGGCGATCCTGACTGCGCTGCAACGCAACGCCAGCATCCAGATCGCGCGCGAGGAGATCGAACGGACGAAAGGTCTCTACATCGCGGTCCGCGCGGAAGCCTTGCCGCAGATCGGCGCGAACCTCCAGGTTCAGAACACCGATCCTAAACTTGGCTCAGTTTCGTCGGGGGACGGGGGCGGCCTCTCCGGTGTGCCCACGCAATACAGCATTTCCTTGCAGGCGACGCAGGTCGTCTTCGCTGGGGGGCGCATCATCTCGAATATTCGTTCGGCCGCTTTTCAACGCGACTCGAGCTACTATGGTTTTCGAAATACAATCGACCAGGTCATCGAGACGGTGAAGCAGCAGTTCTATCAGATTCTCTTGAACCGCGCTCTCGTCGGCGTGCAGGAAGAATCGGTCAAGCTCTTGCAGAGCCAGCTTCAGGATCAGCAGAACCGGTTCGAGGCCGGCACGGTCCCGCGTTTCAATGTCCTGCAGGCGCAGGTGGCGCTTTCGAATCAATATCCAGTGCTGATTACCGCCCAAAACAACTACCGCATCTCGCAGCTCCAGCTCGCGAAAACATTGGGACTCGATTTCGATCCGGCCCGCGGGGATGGAGCGCCGCTGGAGGCAGTGGGAGAATTGCAATATCACCCGCGCCGGATGCCGCTCGAGATGGCAATCGAAGTCGCCAAAGAGCGGCGGCCGTTTTTGAAACAGCAAAAAGCGACCATGCTGTCCAATGCCGAGCAGGTGCGGGTGGCGCGCGCCGGATATTTCCCGACGCTCAACGTCAGTGCCGGTGAAGATTTGCGCAGTTCGCCGATAAGCGAAAACATCAACGCGATGCGTTCGGGCTATGTTATCGGGGGCACGGGGACGTGGGCCATTTGGGATTGGGGCGCGACTTACGGCGCAGTCAAACAAGCCGATGCGATTCTTCGGCAGTCGCAGATCACGTACGATGACGCGGTCCGGCAGGTTGAGCTGGAGGTCCAGCAAGCGGATTCAAATGTGAAGCAGAGCGCGGAGCTGGTTAAAGCAACGGAAGAAAGCGTGGGACAGGCGGAGGAGGCTCTTCGCCTCGCGAGCGCGCGCTTGAGCGCGGGCGCGGGCACTCAGCTGGAAGTCCTGAACTCGCGGGTGGAAGTGACCCAGGCGCAATCCAACCGGCTGCAAGCCCTCTATAATTACAACACCTCTCTGGCCGGGTTCGATCGCGTGACCGCCATCGAAGTGGTTTATTCGAACGAGCTCGACGAACCGAAGACGCGAAGCAAGTTGAAGACCGACGCTCGCCCGACGCCGGCGCCGAAGCCAGGTCCGCTTGAGCTGAATCATGCCGGAAACAGGCAACCCGTCCAGACGACAACGCGCACGCGGACGACCACTTCCGGTAAGTGAGCGCAGGCCAGCTCCCGGCTGAGCCGTTCACGGCGCTAAGCGCTCTACCGAACGTCGTTCACGGTTTCACCCTGCGCGTCCCCGGGATCGAGATGTCGCACGACAAGGCGGAGGCGCTCGCTCGCTTGGACGGCGTTCATCGCGGAGTCCGGGAGAGATATGGACTCGGCCACGCGCCGTTCATTACCGCGCAGCAGGTGCACGGCGAGCGCATCGGTCTGGTCGATCAGGCCACCGCCGACGACGCCTGTTTTGACAGCCATGATGGCCTGATCACGAATCAACCGGGCATTTGCCTCGGCATTTATGTGGCCGACTGCTGCGCCGTTTATCTCGCCGACCCCGTGGGCAAGGCGATCGGCCTGGTCCATTCGGGGAAGAAAGGCACCGAGCTGAACATCGTTGCGAACGCGGTCCGGTCGATGACCGAACATTTTGGTTCGCGCGCTTCGGATCTGGTGGTGCAACTCAGTCCCTGCATTCGGCCGCCGCATTACGAAACCGATTTCGCGGCCGAGATCGTGCGACAATGCCGCGAGCTCGGAATCGTATCGGTGCACGATTGCGGTGTTTGTACCGCGTGCGACTTGAATCGCTATTATTCCTATCGCGCTGAGAAAGGCCGCACCGGCCGCATGCTCGCGTTCTTGGCGCTTCGCTGACCGTCACCAAGCGTTTTGCTTAGGGAGATGGAATTTTTGGGGAGTCAGTTTGCTTTGGTAGGGCGAGACTCCGTCGAGCCGTCGATGTGTTTCGCGATTCGGCTCGACAGAGTCTCGCCCTACCAACCGAAGCTTCGCTCGTGGCGCAATTCCTTCTCCCGTTGGGAGAAGGTCGCTGACCGTCGATTGACCCTCCTAGTCTTCACCCTCCGGATCGGCGCTATACGACACGATACCGCGTTTGCCGGCCTCGGCGACAAAGGCGAAAAACTCGCGCCCCACGGCGCCAAATTCGGCTTCCGCTGCTTTTTCCAAAGCCTGCTTGGTGTTCAGTCCGCTGGTGTAAAGCAGCTTGAACGCCCGTTTGATTTCGTCGCGATCCGCGGGGCTGAAACCCGCGCGCCGCAATCCGAGAGTGTTCACGCCAAATACCTGATTCTTCGCCGCGATGAGAAAAGGCGGAAGATTCTTGGTGAATCGGCCTTCAGCCATGACCACCCGTCCGATCCGGATGCCTTGGTGAAAACGCGACCCGCCGCCGATGAACGCGCGGTCGTCGATCCGAACGTGTCCGGCGAGGAGACAATCATTCACGATGACCACGCCGTTGCCGATCTTGCAATCGTGGCCAACGTGGGCATTCACCATGAGGAAATTCCCATTGCCGAGAACTGTCGCGCTTCCTTCCGTGGCGCCGCGATGGATTGTGCAATGTTCGCGAATCACGTTGGCATCGCCAATCTCCGTCTGGCTTTTGGTTTGCGGCTGGAAGTTGAGGTCCTGGGGCGCCGCCCCGATCACTGCGCCATGCCCAACGAAATTGCCGGCGCCCATTCGGACCGCTCCCTCAATCACGACGTGCGATTGGATCACGCATTTTTCGCCGATAACCGCCTCGGCGCTGACGATCGAAAACGGACCGATCTCCACCTCGGCGCCGATTTGCGCGCCCGCCTCGATGATCGCTGTCTCGTGAATTTTCACAGCACCCCCGCTTCCTTGAAACTAAAATAGGGCAACCGTCCCTCAGCCGGCGCGCCGATGATGATGTGATCGAGCAGCCTGATCTGCAAGAGCTCCGCCGCTTCGGCCAAGCGTCGCGTCAGACTATGGTCGGATTGGCTGGGGGAGGGGTCCCCGGAAGGATGATTGTGCACCACGATGACCGCGTAAGCCGATGAAATCACCGCCGGACGAAACACATCGCGAGGATGCGCGATGCTCTCATTGACGCTGCCCAGCGAGACTTCCTCCATCCGGACCAGATGGTAACGCGTATCGAGAAGAATGACGCGAAGCGATTCCTTATGGAGCGCGCGCATTTCCGCCGCCACCAAATCGTGAATCAATTCGGGTGAATCGAGCCTTTGCCGCGACAAACGCTCATTCGCCAGGCGCTGGCCGAGACCGAACGCGGCGACAAGCTGAATCGCCTTCGTTTTTCCGATGCCGCGGATCGTCTCGATCTCTTTTACGGAGCACCGGCTCAAGCCCGAGAGAGATTTGTATTCCTTCAAAAGTTCTCGGGCGACATCGATTGCATTCGCGCCGGGCACGCCGGTCCGAAGCAAGATCGCGATCAGCTCCGGGTCGGTCAGCGCTCCGGTCCCCCGAGCGAGAAGTTTCTCGCGCGGCCGCTCGCCCTGCGGCATCTCACGGATCTTTACTTGAGCCATTCGAAAAGCGCGTGGAAAGGAGGGGGAAGCCTGCAACGAGCCTGTCAAATGTGTCCTGTCTCCTGTTTAGGCACGAAATTGATCGAGCAATTCCCTGAGGGCATCGCCGAACTGGAAAAGTGAATCGGTGTATTGATTGGGTGGGAGCGCCTCCAGTTCGCGTTGGGCTTCGCGAATCAACTCTTCCCCCGCGTCGACGGACGCCTTCAAGGCGCCGTTGGGCGAATCCATTTTCAACAGCTTGGTAATTGCGCCGGATTTCTCCTTGAGAATCAGCTCGCAGTATTGTTCGCGTTCGGCGGCGGGGGCGGAGGCGAGCAGCACCAGGACTGGCAGGGTCAGTTTTCCGTGGCGCAAATCGGTTCCAAGGGTTTTGCCGATCTCCGTCTCGTTTCCGGCGATATCCAGACAATCGTCGTAAATTTGATAGGCGGCGCCAATCTTCCGCCCGAAATCCCTCAACACGCGCGGTGTCTCGGGCTCCGCGCCATTGAGCACGGCCCCCAGCTCACCCGCGGCCGCAAAGAGCGAGCCCGTTTTCATTTCGATGATCCGGAGATAATCCGCGATCCCGAGATGCAGATCGAAGCGCCGCTGGGTTTGGATGATTTCTCCGGAACAAACTTCGCGCGCCGCGCGCGCAATCGTCCGGCAAACCTCCGTATTGTCGAAATTAGTCGAGAGATTCAGCGCCTGGGCGAAAAGGCAATCGCCCAAAAGGACGCTCAACGAGTTTCCCCAGCGCGCGTTTACCGTGGGCTGCGCCCGGCGGCGTTCGGCTTCATCCATGATGTCGTCGTGCACGAGAGTGGCGATGTGGATTAGCTCGACGATCACGGCCAGATCGAGATGCGCCGAAGTGATTCCGCCACTCGCGCCACCGCTGAGCAGCGCGACCAGTGGCCGCAACCGTTTGCCGCGGCCCCCGATGGCGTAGGAGACGTAACCTTCGATTGCGGGATCGAACTCCGCGGCTTGTTGGGCGATGCGCGCTTCGACTTCCGCCAATTGCGTTTGCACCCCGAGGGTCACTCGCGCCAAGGCTCGGTCTGGGGACGCGGCTGGCGCGCGCGAGTGTGCAAAAACTTCCACAAACGCAGGATAGGAGGATGGCCTCTGCCTGTCAAAACAACAGGCGGCCTGGCCTACCGGCGCATCAACCATTCGGCGGTTCCATACTTGGCTTGGGCGATCGTGGCGGCGCGGTCGAGGACTTCCCGCGTAAGCGGCCTGCGTTCGAATCGATCACAAAGGGCGCGGGCAAAGTCATCGACGAACCGTTGCGGCAATGTGTCGTTTTGAATGCTGCCCTGGTGCAGCAGGCCAAGGCGGGATCGCCGGTGCGCCGCGCCGGCAATTTTTTGGCCTTCGCTGAGCACGTCCGCGCGGACCGCGTTGGCGAAACAACTCTCCGAAACTTTCGGCGCGGCCGAGTTTGCGAGCGTGGCCTCGATCCCGTTTGCCTCCAACGCCGTTCGAATCGCCTCGTGCAAACGGGAGTAGATCGCGAGCGAGGAGTGGGCGAAAAACGGGTGACCCGCGGGTATGATGACCGAATACGTGCGGTCGTCGCCATGGGGAACGATTCCGCCCCCAGTCCATCGGCGGACAATTTCCCGGGCGTCGCGCTGGTCCGCGACATCCGCGTACGCCCCAAAATAGCCGAACGAGAGCGCCGGACCTCGCCAGCAATAAAAGCGAAGCGTTGGAGCGGCCGCGCTTTCCAAAAGCGCTTCGTCTATCGCCATGTTGAGCGCGGCGGCTCGTGGTTCGCTGTCGTCGTGGACCAGCAGCTCGTCGAGCATGTTCACCGCCGCGGCGTTAGCCCGCGATCTCATCAAGCAGGCGTTCGACCGCCGCGCGGGGATTCGGATTGGCTGTGATTGGCCGGCCGACGACCAGATAGTCGGCGCCGCTTTCCAACGCTTCACGGGGAGTGGTGAATCGCTTTTGATCGTCAGCCGCCGCCCAGCTTGGACGAACGCCTGGCGTAATCAGTTTGATTTGGTGACCGAGCCGTTCGCGGAGAATCCCGACTTCGTGAGGGCTGGTAATTAATCCATCGATGCCGGATGCCTGGCCGAGATCCGCGAGGCGAATGACTTGTTCCTCAATCCCGGAGCTGACGCCGGTTTCGCGAAGTGTTTCGTCGGTGGCGCTTGTTACCACGGTAACACCCAGGAGGGACAGACCGGGGGGCTTGGTTTTCACCGCTTCCTCTAGCATCGCCCGGCCTCCGCTCAGGTGAACGGTCAACATTTGCACACCAAGCTCGCCCGCAACTGCGACCGCCTTCGCCACCGTGCTCGGAATATCGTGCAGCTTTAGATCGAGGAATATCTTGGCGCCGGTCGCGGCGACGGCCCGGACGATTTCGGGACCGGCCGCCGTGTAAAGCTGCAGCCCGATTTTATAAATGGAAACCGAGTCCGACAAGACCGAGACAAGGGCGAGCGCTTTGGCTTGAGTCGGAAAATCGAGCGCCACAATCAAGCGGTCGCGAGGACTGATTGTGCTCGAAGGCGACTTCATTCTGTAATTCCAGGAAATTTTATGGAGAGATAAAGATATGCAGCTTTATGCGCCCGCGAAGATCAATCTTTCGCTTGAGATCAAGGGCCGGCGCGAAGACGGTTTCCATGAAATTGAGAGCTTGATGACGCCGATCGGGCTGGCGGACCGGTTGACGATCGAGCGAGGAGAGTCCACGGGTGGCATCCGATTTTCTTGCGACGATTCTTCGCTGTCGAATGGGACCGACAATCTGGTCGTCCGGGCCGCAGAACTTTTCCGGAAGGCCACGAAGATCGAGGCCGGAATCGAGATCGCGCTGGAGAAGAAGATTCCGCATGGCGCCGGCTTGGGCGGAGGGAGCAGTGACGCCGCGACGACGCTGCTTGGGTTAAACGAACTCTTCGAGACCCGCCTTGATCGGAAAGATCTCATGGCACTCGCCGCTCAAATTGGATCGGACGTCCCGTTTTTCATTCTTGGTTCGGCGGCGACGTGCCGGGGACGTGGCGAAATTGTCGAGCCGGCGAAGCTGCCGATGAGTTTCAACCTCTTGCTGATAAAGCCGGATTTCGGTGTGCCGACTCCCTGGGCCTACCAGCGTTGGAAAAGTTCCCGCCAACTGCCCGGGGTGGACTATGCCCCGCAGAATTATTGCGACGTCCAGTTTGTGAATGATCTCGAACGGCCGGTTTTCGAAAAATTCCTTCTGCTTGGCTATCTGAAGACATGGCTGCGCCTCCAGCCGGAAGCCGGTGCGGCGTTGCTGTCTGGCTCCGGCTCGACCGTGTTTGCCGTCCTGCGCGAGGACGCGGATGCAGAAAAGTTAAACGCGCGCGTCCGTGAGAATATCGATCCGACGTTGTGGATTAGTCATTGTGAAACGATCCACCACGCGTGAACAACTACTCGCCCGCGTTTCTCCGCAGGCTGGCGACCGCGTACTCGCGATTGAGTTTCGCAATCAGGCTGGCGCTGATCGAGGCGGGACAGACCGCTTCGCACTCGTAAGTGTTCGTGCAATTGCCGAAACCTTCCGCGTCCATCGCCGTCACCATCTTCAAAACGCGGCTCGTCCGCTCCGGCTGCCCTTGAGGCAGGAAGGCAAGGTGCGAAACCTTGGCGGCGGTGAAAAGCATGGCCGACGCATTCGGGCAGGCCGCCGCGCAAGCGCCGCAGCCGATGCAGGCCGCCGCTTCCATCGCGCGATCCGCCTGGTGTTTTGGCACCAGGATTGAATTCGCCTCGGGCGCGGATCCCGCCCGCGCCGCGACGAATCCGCCCGCCTGCACGATGCGGTCGAGCGCGCTCCGATCGACCACCAGATCCTTGATCAAAGGAAATGGTTTCGCCCGGAACGGCTCCACCACGATCGTGGCGCCATCCTTGAATCTCCGCATGTAAACTTCGCAGGCCGCGCCCGGATGATCCGGGCCATGCGCTTCGCCGTTGATCGTGAGCGAACAGGTTCCGCAAATGCCCTCGCGACAATCCGAGTCGAACGCGATCGGCTCTTCACCGCGCTCGACGAGGCCTTCGTTGACCACATCGAGCATTTCGAGAAACGACGTGTTCGGCGAGACGCCGGTGGCTTCGTACTCCACGAGCTTGCCTTTCGTCTTGGGACCTTGTTGCCGCCAGACCCTCAGTTTGAATTTCATCGAAAGTGTTAAGTGTTAAGCTTTAAGTTTTAAGTGTCGCGCGGTCGATGCCCTCTTCCTTAAAACTTAAAGCTTAAAACTTAAAGCTCCTCCGCTCCTCACTTGTAGCTCCTCTGCGTTAATTCGACGGTCTCGAAGGTAAGCGGCTCGCGATGCAACTTGGGCGCGGCGACGGAACCGTTGCCCTGATACTCCCACGCGAAGACATCCGCGAAGTTTTCGTCGTCGCGCAGGGCTTCGCCATCGGCGGTTTGATGTTCCTCGCGGAAATGGCCGCCGCACGATTCGTCGCGGGTCAGCGCGTCGGTGCACATGAGCTCGGCGAATTCCAGGAAATCGGCGACGCGGCCTGCTCTCTCCAATGATTGATTGAAATCCTCGCCGCCGCCGGGGACACGCAGATCCCGCCAAAACTCCTCGCGCAAAGGGGGAATTCGGTTCAGCGCCTCGGTTAGCCCCGCGGCATTCCGCGCCATCCCGCATTTGTCCCAAAGAAGAAGACCCAGCTCGCGATGAAAGGAATCGACCGAGCGTTTCCCATTGATCGAAAGCAGCTTTTTCGTCCGCATTTGCACGTCGTTTTCCGCTTTTTGAAATTCCGGATGGTCCGCGGCCGGCCGTTTGCCGATCTGACCGGCGAGATACGCCGGGAGCGTGTAAGGCAGCACGAAATAGCCGTCCGCGAGGCCCTGCATGAGGGCGCTGGCGCCGAGCCGGTTCGCGCCGTGATCGGAGAAATTTGCTTCCCCGATGACGTGCAGCCCGGGAACGTTGCTCATCAAATTGTAGTCGACCCATAATCCGCCCATCGTGTAGTGGACCGCGGGGTAAATCCGCATCGGACGCTCGTAGGCATTCTCGCCTGTGATTTTTTCGTAGATGTGGAAGAGATTTCCGTAGCGTTCGCGGATCGTTTTCTCCTCGAGCCTGGCGATCGCGTCGGCGAAATCCAGGTAAACACCGCGCCCGCTCTCGCCTACGCCGCGGCCTTCATCGCAAACTTCCTTCGCGGCCCGCGAAGAGATGTCGCGAGGCGCCAGATTTCCGAAGCTCGGATACTTTCGCTCCAGATAATAATCGCGTTCGTTTTCGGGAATCTGACTTGGCGGACGTTTGTCGCCTGGCTGTTTCGGAACCCAGACGCGTCCGTCGTTTCGCAGCGACTCCGACATCAGAGTGAGCTTGGACTGGTTGGCTCCACTGACCGGAATGCAGGTCGGATGAATTTGCGTAAAACAAGGGTTGGCGAAGAGCGCTCCCTTTTTGTAGGCGCGATAAGTCGCGGTGACGTTGCAGCCGCGCGCGTTGGTCGAGAGGTAGAAAACATTTCCGTAGCCGCCGGTCGCCAGAACGACGGCGTCGCCCGAGTGCGATTCGATTTTTCCGGTAACCAAACTTCGCGTGATGATGCCCTTGGCGTGCCCATCGATCAGGACGAGATCGAGCATCTCGGTTTGCGGAAACATCGACACCGTGCCCGCGGCGATCTGACGGCAAAGGGCCTGGTACGCGCCCAGGAGAAGCTGTTGCCCCGTTTGCCCGCGCGCATAAAACGTCCGCGAGACTTGCGCCCCGCCGAACGATCGATTGGCCAGCAGCCCGCCGTATTCCCGCGCGAACGGCACTCCCTGCTCGACGCACTGATCGATGATCAGATTGCTGACTTCCGCGAGCCGGTAGACGTTCGCCTCGCGTGAGCGAAAATCGCCGCCTTTGATCGTGTCGTAAAACAGACGGAAGACGCTGTCCCCATCGTTCTGGTAATTTTTGGCAGCATTGATCCCGCCCTGGGCGGCGATGCTATGCGCGCGTCGCGGGCTGTCCTGATAACAAAAACATTTCACATGGTAGCCGAGCTCGCCCAGCGTGGCCGCGGCTGAACCGCCGGCCAGTCCGCTGCCTACGACAATAATCTCGAATTTCCGGCGATTGTTCGGACTGACCAGGCGCGCGTGATCCTTATGCGCCGCCCACTTCGCCGCGAGCGGTCCCGAGGGAATCTTGGAGTCCAGGCTGCCGATCATAGATTTTGGGCGGGCTTCACCAGATGGAGCAAAACCGCGACCGGAATCGAGGTGTAACCAACAAAAATCAGCCAGGCAAAAATGCGGCCGGCCACCGCGAGCCGGGGAGTCAACTTCTCGTCATTCAAGCCGAGGGACTGAAAGAAACTCGAGGTGCCGTGACTCAAATGGAGCGCGAGCAGGAACATGCCGAAAACATAAAAGGCGGAGACGAAAATGTTCTGAAAGCCGTACACCATCATGGAATAAACGTCGTAGCGATTGAGTGGATCGGCCTTGAGCAATAGGAACCGGGGATCGGTGACGCGGACGGTAAAATGCGCGATGTGATAGAGGATGAAGACGAGGACAATCAGTCCGCTCATGGCCATGTAACGCGACGCGAAGGTCGCTTTGACGTGGTCCTTTCTCTTGTATTGCACCGGACGCGCCCGCCGGTTTTCGATCGCCAGGCTGATCGTGTAAAAAATGTGCAGGAGCACGTTCACGAGGAGAAAGATCCGGATGACCCAAAGCACAGGGCCAAGCTCCCGCAGCTTTTCCGCATAGCTGTTGACCCACTCCGGCCCGAGAAAAATTTGCAGGTTCCCGAGAAGATGTCCGATGACAAAGGCGATGAGAACGACACCGGTGACCGCCACGATCACTTTCTTGCCGACGGACGAGCGATAAAATGAGGAAAACGCGGTCACAGGCGTGGCAAAATCCAGCCCCTTGGCCGGTGGATAGCTGAAATTAGAATTCGCCCCAAGAGTGTCAAGCTCGCTGGCGATCAAGGAGCGGCGGTTTACAAACGCCGTGAGAAGGCGGGCGGTTTGGAAACCGCCCCTTCTTGGTCAGCTTACGGCCCGCGCTGGCTTTGGGCGCTTG
Organism: Chthoniobacterales bacterium; assembly: GCA_035941955.1. Classification (GTDB taxonomy): domain Bacteria; phylum Verrucomicrobiota; class Verrucomicrobiia; order Chthoniobacterales; family UBA10450; genus AV80. Next base: position 17,694 of record DASZDO010000068.1, on the reverse strand, counting down.
ATGCGGACTTCGTCGTAGAAGGCCTCGAGGCTTGCGGCATTCTTGCTCCAACTGAAGTGTTCCTGGCAAAAAGCGAGGGCGCCCGCGCCAAGTCGATGCGCCAATTGGTCGTCGGCCCGGAGCGTTTTCAGCGTATCGACGATGCCAAGGGCATCGACCTTCGGCAGGGCCCAGGCCTCTTCGCCGTGGCGAACGAAACGTCCCACGTTCGTCAGCGGCAGAAGCACGGGCCGGCCCATCGCGAAAAACTCGGGGAGCTTCGCCGGGAGCCGGTATTCGTTGAAGCCATCGTTCGTGCCCGGTTGAATGAGAAAATCGGCGAGGGCGAGGACGCGTGGGATGTCGACATGCTTCACATGGCCGAGATCGACCGAAACTTCGCGCGCCCACTTCTCATCCGGCCCGAGGAATGGACAATAATCCGTGCCCGCGCGGATGAGGGTGGTGGGAATTCCTTCGCGTGAGAGGATCGCCGCCGCGAGGTAAAGACTGCGAACTTCCCGCGCATTGCCGGAATGGACGTTGCCGGTGTAACAGAGAACAATATTTTCCGGCGGCACACCCAGACTGGCCAGGAAGGTCTCGTCCCTTTTCTGAGGAAAAAAAAGCTGGGTATCCGCTCCGGGCCAGAGAACCAGCCTGGGCAGGGCGGGCGGCACAAATTTTTCGAGGCGGTCCATGATCATGGTCACGCCGTCGGCCTGGGCGATGAAGCGGCGGTAATTGCGGGGATGCGCGAGATTCCCCGGCAGTTTGATGCTGGTCGAGCGGGCGATATCCTCGAAGGACCTCCCTAAATTCACTTCGAGGATCATCTCTTCGTTGTCCTCGAGATGAATGAAGAGCGAGGCGGAACAGAGCGCCCGGACCTTTTCGCAGAAGAGCCGCACATTCTCACGCGGCGTCCAGGCGTCGATGATATCGGGCGGCTGGTTGTTGTTGAAAACGCGGCTCCAATCTCCATCGATTTCCTCGAAGCGGCGCACGGAATAATTTTGCGCGCCCAAACCGCTCCCGCTGTCCGTGCCCTCGGGGAACGCCACCGAAGTGGAATGGCCCAGGGTGGCGAGTTGATTCGCGAAATTGTGCACGTGCACAGCGCTGTTCGCACTGAGGTCGTGATAAAGAACGAAGAGGATATTGCTCACGCGGAGCGGCGGCTGTAATCGCCGCGTTCAAGGTTGAGATTCGGATTGTAAAAAGGATCGCCGCGCCCAATGATGCTTTCCCATTGGTCCAAAAGGAGGTTTCGATCGATCATATCGTAATAATTCCGGCGAGAGACGGACTCGTGGTGAACGACCAGAGCCCGAGGAGTGTAGATCAGGCGCAACCCGCGTTCGCGCAGGCGCAAACAAAGATCAACGTCCTGGTAGGCCGTAAAGAAATGCTCGTTGAAGCCGCCGAGTTCCTGAAAGAGCGACTTGCGTATCATCAGGCACGCGGCAGTGATGGCCGAGACTTCGCGGGCGCAGGCGAGACTGCCGGCGTAACCATCGACGCCCATGGGAAACCCGCGCATGATGTGATCGGCGGTGCCTCGCATCCCGAGGGCAACACCAGCATGCTGGACCGTGCGGTCTTCATAGATGAGCAACGCGCCCACCGCACCCACTTCGGGTTGTTCCGCGTAGTAAAGTAAGTGCTCGATCCAGTCTTCGGTAACGATTTCCGTGTCGTTGTTTAGGAAGACGAGAAACTCACCGGTGGCGGCCATCGCGCCCTGATTGTTTGCGCGGGAAAAATTAAACGGGTCCGGAAACGCGATCCGCCGCACCGGATACTGTTCCATCAGTCGAAGGGAACGTTCGTCCGTCGTTTCGTTGTCCATCAGGATCACTTCGAACTCTGGGTACGAAGATTTTTCCGAAATGCTTTTAAGACAACGCCCGAGAATTTCCGGCGCGTCTTTGGTCGGAATGATGATGCTAACGACGGGAAACTTGTTCCGCGACGCGGGCCGGATTTTCAGCCGGTGCGGAAGGTCCGATTGCTCAGCACGCGCGGGAAGCTTCAACCGGGCTAGATGAGCATTCACGGCGTTCTGCTGGAGCGCGCCGATTTGCGGCTTCGCGTCGCCCGCTTCGGCGATGCTGCCCGGTGTCTTGCGCCAATGATAAAGAATTCGCGGGATATGAGCGATCCGGGCTCCCGTTTCGCTTACCCGCAGCATGAATTCGAAGTCCTGGACGCCGTCGAAAGCGGAATCGAAGCGGGTCTTGACGGCAATCTCGCGCCGCACGCAGAGAAGGTGCCCGACGTACATGACGCCTCGGAAATATTCCGGCGACCAGGCCGGCTTGAAAAACGGCTCGACCAACTCGCCCGTCGCGTCATCGAGTTTATCCTCATCGGAATAGATAACGTCGTAACCGTCGCGTATTTTTTCCGCCATCGCCTCGAGCGCCGGCCAATGGAGAACGTCGTCGTGATCGAGGAAGCAGACGTAGTCGCCTTGCGCGAGATCGAGCGCCTGATTGGTCGCGGTGCTAATGCCCGCGTTGGCGGCGAACTCGACCCGGACGCGCGGGCCTGCGCGGCTCAAGTGTTCGAGCAGTTTCTTCGTCTGCCGGTTATGCGAACCATCGTCGACGATGCACCACTCCCAATTGGCAAACGATTGGTTGAGAAGACTAAGCGCCGCTTCGGCCAGCCATTCCGGCTTCGTGTTGAACGTCGGGGTGATCAGACTGAAGAGCGGTTTCCCCTCCCGAGATGTGAGCCGTTCGGCGTGCTTTTGGAAAATCGGCTTGAGACGCTCGAAAGCCTTGTCCGCCGAAAGAGGCCCCAGCCGTGGGCGATGCTCTCTGGCTGCGTTCTCTCGCGCCAATGTCTCGTCTGCGTCCGATTCCTCATCGGACCCCGGCCCTTTCTCCCGCTCCAATTGGTGTTCGAAAAAGGGCTGCCAGTCCGACCCTTGTTCGATCGCTTCGAGCCGAACGGTGGAGATGCCGGGCGGAACGCGAATCTCGATGGTAAAACCGCTATGGCGGGCGAGCGGGAAATCTCGAAGCGAGCGGGCCAGTTCCGGCCGCTCCAGGCCGTAGCGCGCCAGACGCCCTTTGCGTCCGATCTTGGCCCGCACCCCGGCGATCTGTTTCCCGCTGCGGGAATAGCACCAGCCTTTGATGAGAAGGATTTCGCGGGTCGTTTTCCAGTGAGCCGGCAAATCGAGGCCAAAGTCGAGATCGCCATGCGCTATCTGGCCCGCTGTTTTTTTCGGGCGATGGAAAAGCTTCCAGAGCGGCTTGATGGTCTTCCACGCGGCCGAGCGCTGCATTTCCTCGAGCAACCGCTCGCGGCTTTTCAGCCGCGCCGTTGCTTCGGCGCGCCGGGCCTTTTGCTCCCACGTTTCGCGCACGGCGCGTTCGAGGCGCGCTTCCAGTGCCGAGGCTTCCGTTTGCAGAAGGCGAACCAAGGTCTTGATCGAGTGGAGCCGCTTGTTCGCTGACTCGAGCGCCGTAGGCAGAGATGGTTCACGAGCGCTGTGCGCGGCGAGGAGCTGGCGCAATTCGATGAGCGACGCCCGGAGCTGATCCAGCTCCGCGTTCAGGTCCCGAAAATGATCGTCTTCGTCAGGCACGAGGGGAAACGTTGAGTCTGTTTGGTCCGATGGCCAGCGCTGGGAGGCTGCCACCGTGGTGCATTACGGCTGGGATCACAGGTCGAGCGTAACATGATTGCTCGTGCCGTCGAGACGCCCCGGTGCGGTTGCGCGCCGGCGTTTATTGGAAAACGTAAACCTCGACTACCCCAACCCCCGTTCCACTATTCTTGCCGCGCAAAACCGCGGTGTATGCGCCGGGTGCGGGATTCGGGAGCAGGAGGGCGGATTCGGCGTCGTTCGTTGGCGCCAGGCCCGTGGATAGGATAACGGCCTGGTTCGTTCTCCAGTCATCGTTCGAATCGATGAGCGCGCCATTGGTGTCGTGCAACTCGATCATTGGGTCGGCCAAAGGATTTAATATGCCGAAAGCTCCGAGGGAAGGACCGATGCCGCGCAGGACCACCCTTGTCGCCCCGGTGCCTCCGCCCATGATGAATCCTCCGATCATGACATTGTCACCTGTTTGGATGAACCCACGGGTGCTGATGTTGGCCAGCTTCGAGCTCGGATCGGCATCGAGGTCATAGCCTTCGACCACTGCGATGCCGGTGGTGTTGCCGGCGCCGCGGACCACGGCCGTGTAAGCGCCGGGATTGAGGGTGGCGGCGATAGCCGATTCCGCATCGTTCAACGGGGCCACCCCGCTGGCGTGAATTTCGATGCTCTGGTCCGAGGCGAGGATCCCGCCGATCTGCGTTGAGCGCCAGTTATCGTTCGTCGCGATGAGGGCGCCAGTCCCATCGTGCAATTGCAGGAACGGGTTCTGCAACGCTCCGGCCAACGGCAACGAGGGGCCGATTGCGCGTATGACTACGTTTTTCGGATTTGGCCCCTGAATGATAAACCCGCCAATCAAGACGCTCTGGTCTGTGCCGACTGGAAGGCGCGTGGAAATATTTAGGGCCGCGCCTGGAGGCGGCACGGTTGAGACCGAAGTCGATCCAACCTGGAGAGTATGGACCCCATTGACGGTGGTAGGCACAATCCCGGAGCTGCTGCCTTGCGGCGTTCCATCGAGAGCCACGGGCCCGCCGCTTGCCGCATACGCCAGGTTGGAAGGGATGGGCAGGGTTTCTCCCGGCGCGCCGCTCTGCAAAACGGTGGGAGGGATCATCAACAAGGCGCCAACCGCCGCGGCAGAGGCCGGAGCCACATTCGCTGGAGGGGGCGCCTTGATTGTGGTTGTTCCATCCGATCGATGCATTACGAGCTGATTTAGCTCGGCCACCGTGCTCGCGTTCACATCGTCGCCGTCATAGGCGACGCTGCCAGTGGCGGAGAAAATGGTGTTGCCGCTGTATTGCAGGAGGTTAAAAGGCGGAGCGGCCAGGTCGCCATCATAGATGGTGGGCCCACCGGAATTATTGCTGAAAATGCACTGCTGAATCAGGCCGCTTACGGGCCGTCCAGGCACTCCATCATTGTCCGTGGCCGGCGCGGTGACCATGGCCGAGCCTATGCCTGTGCCGGTGATCTGGTTCTCGACCAGGCTGGTGTTAACCAGGTTTAGTGTTCCGCCAAAGAACAGGAGCCCGCCCCCCATGGTCCCGGCGCGGCATCGGGCGATAATGGAATTTGTCACCAGGGCCGTCGATGCCTCCACCAATCGGAGACCCGCCCCATCACCAGCGGTCCGGCAATTTTCAATGATCGAGCGATCTATCGTGACTGCGGCGAAAGATCCGCTAATCGCAGCGCCTGTCGCGGTCGTGAAAATATTTTCAAAGGCAACATTCGAGAGAGCGACTGTCCCGCGATTACTCGCTTCCGTGCCGTTTTGGGTGATTCCGCGCCGGCCATAGGCTGAGTTCAGATCGCCTGTGACGAAGATGCCACCGCCGTGCCTGGCGCTGCTCGCGCCGCTTTCGGGGCCACGAAACAGCGAGTCTTTGACAGATAAGACGAGCGAGCGCCGGTTGATCGTTCCGTTCCCCGTACTGGGGTCAACTACGTCGTCGGAGAGCGCGAAGATGGAGCCGCCTATCCCTTCCGCTCCACTCGACCCGGTGGCGGTGTTGCCCTGAAAAGTGCACCCGTTGAATTCGGTGATCGCCCGGTACGAGCTGATCGCTCCACCCTGGCGGGCGGAGTTGTTGAGGAAACGGCAGTTAACGAAACGTGCCGTGGTTTGATCTTCCACGTGAATAGCCCCGCCGAGGGGCACATCGGCCGGGATAACGGATGGATGGGAAAAGGCGAGGTTGCCGATAAAGAGTGAGTTACTGACCTGCAAATTGACGCTTGGCACATTTTCGGGACTCCGCCACGCGCCGATGCAATGAATTGCTCCGCCCACGTAGCCAGCCTGGTTGTTTTCGAACCGGCAATTATCAATCCGAAGGGCGGAATTTGCATTGGCGATCGCGCCTCCGTGCGCGTTCGCCGAATGATTAGGAAGGTCCGTGCGATTGTTGCTAAAGGTGGAATCGCGCAGAAAGACCCGGGACTCCGAGGCACTCATTGCCGCGCCGTAATGGCGCGAACTATTGTTCGTCCAGCTGCACTGTTGGAATGAAACGGTGGCTGAAAAAAGCCAGAGAGCGCCCCCGCCGGTGGTGGAAGCGTTCGCCGCATTATTGCGAAAGATGCACGATACAAACGTCGCGTCGGCGTGGACGACGGTCAGCCCGCCGCCGATAAAATTCTCGGTTGATACACCGTCGGCAAAGGTGAGGCCTTCGAATGTCACGGGCGGTCCGCCGGTCGCCGGATTGGCGAAACGAATGATATCATGTGTTTCCTGGCCGCTGAGGACGACGGTTGCGCCGAGGGCCGCGCGGATAGTGAAACCCTTGCCGAAAGCCGCCGAATAGATGCTCCATCCGCTTGGCGGCGCGGGATAAGTGCCCGCCGCCAGCTCGATAATTCCGTGGTTGGGGACGGCTGCGATCGCGCCTTCCAACGTCGGTTGCTCGGCGGGGACGCGAACGATTTGCTGCGCTCGCGATGCAGCTGGAATCAGCAGGGTTGCCGCGACGCAAATTTGTAAAGCTGTGCGTGATAACGCGCGTCGACGGGGTTGCCTGTGAAACATAGGGCTTGTCGGAGCAAGTCCACCGCCAAAATCACGACCTTCTTCTCAAGGGACACGCCCTTTTTATCGGGCGTTGGAAGGTGACAGCTCGAGGCGGATACTGCCATTCATTTGAAAAACCTGTTTCCGCGTAAAATCTACCCTCCACGCCCGGAGCGTCAAGGGCCGGCGGGGGGAGTCTTGACATCAATTTTCCTGGTCGAACCCTGTGCTGTTTGCATTCAGGTCGAGAGGAATGGACCAGCTACGCAATGCTCCCATTAAAGTTTGGAATTTCGTGACGTTCCTCAAACACTGCGTGCAAGCACTGCGGTTAGCGTGTAATCAACTTTTCTCCCAAGGATTTAGCGTGCGTGTCATCTCTCCCCCATGTCGATAGAGGAAGCCTCCCCGTCGCAGTCATCGCTGGTCTCGGAGTATTGGGAACAGCAGTTCGAGAAGGATCGCGCCGATCCTTCCCTCTGGACGAATAACCTCATCGTCGTGCGCCACATCTACCGCTTGATTTCCGGCGGGAGCGAAGAGCACTGGCTGCCCTGGTTCCTGAACCAGTATCTCCCGAGCGACGTCATCTTCGAGCGTTCCTTCAGCGTCTGCTGCGGCGACGGCGCCCACGAGCTGGCGCTAGCGCACTCGCGCCGCGTCAAGTTCATCCACGCCTTTGACCTCTCCACCGGAGCGATTGAGCAAGCCAAGGCGACTTTTGCTACTGCGGGCATTTCCAAAGACACCTACCGCTTCGAGGTCGCTGACGCCGACGATCTCCAGATCGACGGCAAGTTCGATTTGTTGTTGTCCACCAGCGCGCTGCATCACGTCACGCAGTTGGAGACGCTGCTCTCGCGGCTGAGCCGAATGCTCGATCCGCACGGTTATTTTGTGGTGCTGGAGTACGTGGGCCCGAACCGCTTCCAGTGGCGAGATGCTCAGCTGAACGTTATTAACGGCATTCTCGCGCAGCTCGACCCCCGGTTTCTCAAAGAGAATCGCCGCATCGAGCTCGGCCGCCCGCCCTTGGCGGACTTTCTGGCCATCGACCCTTCGGAAGCGGTGCGCTCGGAGGACATATTGCGGCTTCTGCCCGAATACTTCACGGTCGAATACCTGCGCAATTTCAACGGCACAATCATTCACCCGCTTTATCCATTGCTCGATGCGCGCCGGACCAATGCGAACGAGCCGGACTTCGACAGCATCGTGCGAATGATCTTATGGATCGAAGATTTCTTGATTCGCGCCCAAGTCCTCTCATCGGATTTCATCTTCGCGATTTGTCGCAGCAAGGAACTGCGAGAAACCCCGGAAGAAGCGCAAGCGCGCCTGTCCGCGCGAGAGCGCCGGTTCGCTGGGTACATCGATTTGTTCGATGCGCACACCATCGCCGGCTGGGCGGCTGACACGACGACACCCGCCGCGCCAATCAGCGTCGATCTCTTCATCGACGATCGGTTGCAGGCTACGCTGACAGCCGACGTTTTCCGCCAGGACCTGAAGGACGCGGGTTACGGCGATGGGAGGAAAGGATTCAGTCTGCCCTTGGTTTTCCCCACGCCGTTCGCGCGGGGCACGCTGGCGAAATTGGTCGTCGCTGGATCAAAGCAGGTGCTGGCTACGTGCCTCTACGGTCCCGACGTGAACTAGTCGGCTTTGGATTCCTGAACTCGTTCCATCAACCGGAATAGCCGCTGGCGTTTTAGGTCGGCCGAATAAAGTTTTATTGCTGTTGTCTGCGGAAGGGCGGCGAATGGCAAATCGATCGCGAATCCCGAAACGCGCAGATAGCCGGCGCCGCTTCCGCGAACCGGCGACGTCAATCTCGCCGCAGTGGTGAACTGCTGAACCTGTTCCGCGTTCACCGTCGCGACAAGGACACAAGTAGGAGAGAAGGCTCGGTCGGATACAATGGACCACCCCGAAATCTCGAAGCCGGCCGCTCCTCTCTTCGCGGTAAACCATCCAAAATCAGCGCCATCCGGTTGTTGAATTTTTTGCAACGGCCAGGGTCCGATTACCCCTGGCCGTAAAACGCCTTTTTCGATCAGGGGAAAGGCGATTTGGCGCAGATGGTCCGGGTTTGGGTAAACCCGCGAGAGCGCTGGATTCATCGGGATGAGAGGAAGCAACCGGATCGCCAGCTTCATCTCTTCTGTTTCGCCCCGGCGCCCTTTGAAGGCCGACCGGCCGTTGAGCCAATTCGGAATAAAGATGGCGAAGAAGAGAGCGGCGGCGGCGATCCAGGCGAGACCCAGCCGCTTTCGGGGTGGCGGCCCCTCATCGTCCGGATTCGCCAGGCAGGCAGTCAGTCCGATTAACCCGAGGTAAACGTAACAGGAGAAGCCGATGTAACGCGCCGAAAGGGCCTGATCGATTCCAAAGCCAGCGCGGCCGAATGCGGCCACGAGACCGGAGACGAGGCTGTAAAGGGTCAGCATTGTCCATGGATGAAGTTGAATCCATCCGGAGCGGGACAGGATCGATTGTCGACGGCGCCAGGCTGCGAGGACGAAAAATGCCACGGCGGCGAAGACCAGCAATCCGAGGACGAAGGCTGACTTGAGCGGCTCGAAGCCAATTCCGCGGCAGAATGGGTTGCCCAGCCAGACGATGAAATATTGGGCAACAGCGACCGGATGTTCGAGAGCGAAGCTGAGCGAAGGATGACCCGCGGGAGGCGTATAGTCCCGGAAATAAACAACGACGGTCGCGATCAAGCCAAGCACGTAGATCGTCATCCAAGTTTTGGAGGCGGTCCCTGGCGCCGCAGACTTGGCCGGCTTCCGGTCGCCCTCGGGATGCGAGAGCCAGGGAAGCGGTGCCCCAAGTATCCAGCACAACATGCCGTTCGAGTTCGAAAAGGTGCTGATCAGGGAAAGCAAGGCGCAGACGATGACTTTGGTGCGATACGCCAGAGCGGAACGTTGGACGACAAGGCAACCGGTCAGGCAGAGTGGCGGCAGGAAAACCACGAGCTGGACGCTCAGGAGCCAGTTCTCCCACTGGTTTGGCGAGAAAAGGACGGCGGAAAGCGCCGCGGCGAAGCACCATCGGCCGGCGGCGGAGGCGGGAACCGTTTTGCGCAGCAGCCACCCTAAATGGACAAATGTTGCGACCGCTGCTGTCCAACTCAGCGCCATGGGCACGCGGGTGTCCCAACCCGTGAACAGGGCCGCGCCCCACATGAGCAGCTTCGGAACGACCATCCGGCTCTCGTTGTGTTGCGCGAACAATTGGCGCCAACTGAAGCGGCCCTCGACGAAATATTCCCTAAAGAGCAGGCCCGGCATGTCCCAGTCGTCCCAGACCGGGACGTTGACCCAGGACTGGACGATCAATACCGCCAGCAGGAGCGGCGGCAAGAAAGCGACAAGTATCAGGCCGCGACTCCACCCAACCGCGCCTCGAGAAGGGGGCTTCATCATCCGGGCCGGCGCATCGAGGGAAGCCACGCCGTCAGGCTTACCCTTCGCTGCGCGCCGAAGGCGCCGGGGCGGGAAGCGAGCGGCGATCGCTGCGTTTGTAATCTCCCTTGCTGAAGTATTTTTCCAACCAGATGTAGAGACAAATGAAGAGGTAGCGGCTGCCCATCTCCTTGATTTTCAATTTCGGCGTGCCGGTGCGCCGGTTGCGCCACGTGATCGGAAGTGTGGTCCAACTAAACCCGCGCACGATCGCTTTAAGCGGCAGCTCCACCGTGATGTTGAAATGCGGCGCAATGAGCGGACGGCAGCCTTGGATCACTTCCCAGCGGTAGGCTTTGAAGGCGTTGGTCGTGTCGTTGAGTTTGATCCGGAAAAGGACTCTTAGGAAAAAATTGGCGAGGCGATTCAGGAACAATTTGATCTTGGGATAGTCGATCACGCCGCCGCCCTTGATGAACCTGCTGCCAAAGACGCAGTCGTAGCCCTCGTTCAATCGATTCCAGTAACGCACGACATCGCGGCAATCGTCCGATTCATCCGCCATCATGATGACAACTGCGTCGCCGTTCATTCGGTCGAGACCCCAGGTGACGGCCCTTCCAAAACCATTTGGACCCGGGTTTTGGGTTGGGGATAAAGTGGCAATCCTCGCGCGCAAGTCCTGAAGAATCTCCCAGGTGCGGTCAGTGCTCCCGTCATCCACCACGATGATCTCGTGTGGGATGTTTTGGAGGCGGAGTTCGATGTGCAAATGCTCCACGGTGGAGGCGATGCACCCTTCTTCGTCGCGAGCTGGAATGACAACCGAAAGCAGTTTCAGCCCAGTGGCACTGAGATCCTCGCCACTCATAGCGCGGCGGACGTCTCCAGCCAGCGCGGATGCGCCTCCGCGTGCCCGGCGATTTCTTGCAGGATCGCCTCCAGCGGCATGGCGGGTTGCCAATTCCAGGTCCGCTCAGCCAGGCGCGAGTCCAGCACCAGCCAGGGAACGTCAAACGGCCGCGGCTCGGAATCGCCGGCGATCTGGTGAGGCCCGAAACGTTTCGCACACCAGTTGCTCAATTGCGCGAGCGACATGCTGTTTTCCGTTCCCCCGCCGAAATTCGCGACGCGCGGTTTTTCCGTTGCGGGGGCGGCCATTTGTTTTTGTAACGCCGGAAGCAGATCGTGCGGGTGAAGGCAATCCCGGGTTTGATGCCCGGCGCCGTCGAATCCGATATAGCGCAAGGGGGCGCGTCTCAGGTAGGCGTTGATCCAATAGGAAAAAATCCCCTGGTCCGCCCGGCCAAATTGCCCCGCGCCGGCCAGCACGCCACAACGGTTGATCCAGACCGGGAACTCGAATGTTTCCCCATATTCCAGCGCGAGGCATTCCGAGGCCAGCTTCGAGCTTCCGTAGAGCGAGAGCGGCGGCGCCGTCGAAAAATTTTCCGCGATCCCGTGGGAGCTTACCCCCTGCGGAAGCGGGCTGTTGTCATCCGGTTCGAACTTGTCGTCCCTAGCCACCACGGGAATAGCCGTCAGCGACCGGACCGAATAGACGCGGCTCGTGCTCAAGAGAATGAATCCCGCGCGATGCCGCTTGGCCAATTCCAGCAGGTTGACCGTGCCGTAGAGGTTATGCTCGACCAGCTGCCGGCTGCTGGTCGTCCCATCGATGCCGGCGAGCACGCTCGGATTCGCCGCGGCGTCCACGATCCAATCGACTGCCGCGATCGATTCGAGGTCGCTCGGCGCGCGGAGATCGCCGTGGATGAGTTTGATTCCGCGTTTCCGGAGCGGCTCGATGTTCAGTTGGCTGCCGGGACGGCTGAGATTATCGAGCCCGATGATCTCGAGCGTGGAATCGTGGTCGAGCAGACCGTGAGCGACACTGCTTCCGACGAAACCGCAGATGCCTGAGACGAGAATTTTCATCGTAAGTCAGGCCTTCATTCGGAGGGACGTGCTTCTGCACGTCCAGCAGGTTGACACGCCGAAATCGCAAAACTCCCGGACATGCGGAAGCATGTCCCTCCGAAAAGCAGCGAACGCGTCGTCGATTCCATGCTGCATTTATTTGCTGCCGGGTTTAACGGCAGGAACTCGGGCCAGATCGGGCGGCAAATTTTCGGCCTCGAAGGTTTCGACGTTCATTTCGATCAAACTGACAAACGGGCAGCCAAAGTCAGGCCGTTTCCCGCCGCTCCGGTCGACGATCACTCCGACGGCTGCGACATCTCCCCCGTGCGCCCGGACAATATCGACGGTTTGCTGCACGCGCCCGCCCCGGGTGACCACGTCTTCGGCCACGATAAACCTTTCCCTGGGCCCGATCTTGAATCCTCGCCGCAGCACCAGCCCCCCCGCTTCTTTCTCCGCGAAAATGTGTCGCTTCCCCAGGGCCCGCCCGAGTTCCTGACCGACGATGATTCCACCCAGGGCGGGCGAAATCACCGCGTCGCAATCGATTTCACCCAATTTGTTCGCGAGCCGAGTGCAAATATCAGCCGCGATTCTGGTGTGCTGAAGGAGCAAAGCGCACTGAAAAAATTGCCGGCTGTGCAAACCCGATCGCAGCACGAAATGCCCATCGAGCAGCGCGCCCGTCTGGCGGAAAAGCGCAAGCAGATCGTCGCTCATGCGGTGCGGGGATCCTAACCGGAAGTGTCGCTGACGGATTTGCCGCTGCGCGGATCGCTTTCGTCCGCGATGGCGATGGCCTCGATCTCGACGCGAGCGTTTTTGGGCAGCGTTGACACTCCTACGGTCGAGCGGGCGGGGGGCTGGTCCCTAAAGTACGTGGCGTAGACTTCGTTCATTTTCTGGAAGTCGCCGAAGTCGGCCAGGAAGACCGTCGTCTTGACCACGTGGGCGAGGGTCAGTTGCTCGGATTTCAAGATGGCCGTGACATTGTCGAGCACCCTCCGGGTTTGCTCGGCGATATCTTCCGAAACGATGTTGCCGCTCGCGGGATCGAGCGGGACCTGCCCGGCGCAAAATATCATCGAACCGACGCGGACCGCTTGAGAATACGGCCCAATCGCCGCTGGAGCCTCGGTGGTGGAAATGATCTTCTTCATCCGGCGAGCTTAGCGGGAAAACTACCTCGCACAACGGACACAAAGGACACAAAGCGAAAATTTTGCCTAAGCCCAGCGGCGGCCCAAATGGCATGCGAACCGGGTGTTTCACGGGGGCGCGTCCGCAATCCAACTTCCTTTGTGATCCGTTGCGCCCTTTGTGCGAGGGCTTCAACGGTTGTTTCTGACCGAAATCCGTCAATATTACTTCCCTCATCATGGTTGGCTGGATATTAAAGAAAATACTCGGATCGAAAAATCAGCGCGAGATCAAGCGCCTGATGCCGGCCGTCCGTCGCATTAACGAGCTGGACGAGCAGTTCAAGGCCCTCTCCGACGACGAACTCCGCGCCAAAACCGCCGCCTGGCAGGCGGAGCTGGCGGCCATTCCCGAACTGGCGGACCAATGGACCAAGCTCGACGAGATCCTGCCGGAAGCGTTCGCCGTGGTAAAAAACGCGGCGCGCCGCCTGACGGAACGCCAGCACACCTTCACCGTCTGCGATCAGCCGATGACCTGGAACATGGTCCACTTCGATGTGCAGCTCGTGGGCGGCATGGTTTTGCATCGGGGCCGCATCTCGGAAATGGCGACCGGTGAAGGCAAGACCCTGGTCGCGACGCTACCTCTTTACCTAAACGCCCTCACGGGCAAGGGCGCGCATCTCGTGACGGTGAACGATTACCTCGCACGCCGCGACGCCGAGTGGATGGGGGAACTCTATCGCTTCCTTGGGCTCACCTGCGGCTGCATTCAGCACGATCAACCGCCGGACGTTCGCCGCGAGCAATACGCGATGGACATCACCTACGGCACGAACAGCGAGTTCGGGTTCGATTATTTGCGCGACAACGGCATGGCCACCACGCGCGAGCAGCAGGTCCAGCGCGGCTACAATTACGCGATCGTCGATGAGGTCGATTCCATCCTGATCGACGAGGCGCGCACGCCACTCATCATCAGCGGGCCTTCGACGGTTTCGACCCATCAATACGATAAGTGGAAGCCGCTGGTGGACCAGCTCGTGCGCAAGCAAAACATGTTGTGCAACCGCATCGCGAGCGAGGCCAAGGAGCTCTTCGAGCAAGGGAACACCGAAGAGGCCGGCCTCATGCTCTTCAAAGTGAAACTCGGCCAGCCACGGAACAAACCGCTCCTCCGCATGATGGAGGACCCGGAGAAACGCAAGGCGATGGACAAGGCCGAGCTCCAATTTTTCCAGGACACGCGCAAGGAAGAACTCTTCGCCCTGAAGGAAGAGCTCTTCTTCACCATCGATGAAAAATCGAACGAGTCCGACCTTTCCGAGCAGGGGCGCGCCTTCCTCAATCCCGACGAGCCGGATTCATTCGTCCTCCCGGATTTGATCAGCGAATTCACCGAGATCGACCTGGACCCGGCGCTTTCCGACGAGGAGAAGGAGAAAGCGAAAGTCGAGCGCCAGCAGCATTGCGACGCGCAGGCGGAGCGGATTCACAACATCTCGCAATTGTTGCGCGCCTATTGCCTCTTCGAAAAGGAGGTGGCCTACGTCATCGAGGAAAACAAAGTCGTCATTGTCGACGAATACACCGGCCGCAAAATGCCGGGCCGCCGCTGGAGCGACGGCTTGCATCAGGCGGTCGAAGCGAAGGAAGGCGTGCAGATCGACCGCGAAACGCAGACCCTGGCGACGATCACGATCCAGAATTATTTCCGGCTCTATCACAAGCTCGCCGGCATGACCGGCACCGCCGATACCGAAGCCGCCGAGTTTCACGACATTTACAAGCTGGACGTCAACGTCATCCCGACCAACCGGCCGGTGGCGCGGGCGGACGCGAACGATCGCATCTACAAGACGCGCCGCGAAAAATACAACGCGGTCATCAACGAAATCAAAGAATGCCACGCGCGATCGCAGCCGGTCCTGGTTGGCACGGTGAGCGTGGAGGCGTCCGAGCTGCTCAGCCGGATGTTGAAGCGGGAAAAAATTCCGCACAACGTGCTCAACGCCAAGTACCACATGCAGGAGGCCGAGATCGTGCAGCGCGCGGGCCAGCCGGGCACCGTAACCATTTCCACTAACATGGCCGGCCGCGGCACCGACATTAAGCTCGGCGACGGCGTAGCCGACCGAGGGGGGCTTTTCGTGATCGGCACGGAGCGGCACGAGTCCCGCCGCATCGACCGGCAGCTGCGCGGACGTTGCGCGCGCCAGGGCGATCCGGGCGGATCGCGTTTCTATGTCAGCTTCGAGGACGATCTCATGCGCAACTTCGGCGCCGCCGATCGCATGACGAAAATCATGGAGCGTTTCGGCCTCGAAGAGGGGCAGGAACTGGAGCATCCCTGGTTGAACAAATCGGTCGAGACCGCTCAGAAACGGGTCGAGCAACGCAATTATCTTGCCCGGAAACGGACGCTCGATTTCGACGACGTGATGAACAACCAGCGCGAGGTGGTCTACACCTACCGCAACGAGACCATCGATTCCGAGGATCCGCGCAAGCTGGTTTACGAAGTCATCGAGGAAGCCGTTCCCGGAAAGGTGAGGGAGCTGCTTGGGACGAGCGCGCCCGGTGAAGAGACGAACTACGGCCCGCTTCTGAACTGGGTGAATGTCACGTTTCCTCTCGGTCTCACGAGAGAAAGGGCGCAGTTCGAGACGCGCAGTGTGGACGAAAACGCGCAATTTCTCATAGATAGAATCAAGGACGCCTACGAACGCAAATCGAGCCACGAAGAACCGACCGCAGTCAAGAGCCTCGAGCGCTACATCATTCTAAACGCGATCGATCGGCTCTGGCAGGAGCATCTCTATGCGATGGACGCGCTGCGGGAGGGCGTCTACCTCCGCAGTTATGCGCAGAAAGATCCCCTCATCGAATATAAGACGGAAGCTTACGAAATGTTCGTCGAGCTGATGGCGAACATAAAAAACGAAGTGCTGCATAATCTTTTCCGGAGCACGTCGAATTTGCAGGCGTTCGAAAACTTCCTGTCCACCTTGCCCCAATTTCTCCTCCGGGAACATGCGCCGAGCGCGCCCACGGCGACGGGCCCGGTCCCCGGGCGCCACGGCGAACGGATGACGGCGAGCGCCGACATCTCGGACAACGGCGACGGCTCCGAATTGAAACTCGATCTCGCGCCTGTGCGCCGCGAAGTCCCGAAAGTCGGCCGCAACGAACCCTGCCCGTGCGGCAGCGGAAAAAAATTCAAGAACTGCTGCGGGCGCGTGGCGTAAGCGGCGCGCCCTTTCTTTCCTGTAGAACTAGTGAGAAGCTCCCTTCAAAAAACAGCCGAAAACCACGAAAGGAAAATATCTCATGAAAACAAAAATCCTCCGAAATACATTCCTGAACCTTGGCCTGATCGTTGGCTTGGCCATAACCGCTCATGCCCAGAACCTGTATGTTTCCCTGCAGGGTGACCTGAACAATGACGCCGGTTCAATCATCCAATATACGCCCGCGGGAGCGCCGCAAACTTTTGCCACTGCTCCCTTCCCTCGGGGAATCGCCTTCGACAACAGCGGCAATTTCTTTGTCGCCAGCACCGCTGCCAAACGCTGGGACCACGGCCGGGTCTATAAATTCCCTGCCACCGGACATCAAACTGTTGTTGGTAATGCCGCGCAGAGTTTTCTTGAGGGGTTGGCCGTCGACGCCGCCGGCAACGTTTACGTGGTCGCCCTGGACGACAAAGACCCCAATTTTGCGGCTACCATCTACAAATTCGCACCGAATGGAACGCGCACCATCTTTGGCACGACTCCAGGCCAGACTTTCGGCCTGGCTTTCGACAGTGCGGGGAATCTCTACGCCGCTGATGCTATTGATGTGGCGATCTATAAATTCGCGCCGGATGGAACGCGCACCGTCTTCGTTGGACCCAGCGCCTTCACCGCGACCCAGGTTCCTTGCGGCCTGGCTTTTGACGCCAGCGGCAATCTCTATGTCACGACGCTAGGCAACCGGCCAAACGATGCCATTCTTGTCTTCACGCCCAGCGGCATGGGGAGCACCTTCACCAATACTCTGAACAATCCTCATGGCATGGCCTTTGACGCGGCCGGCAATCTCTTCGTCGCCGAAACCATCCGCGACGGCGGGGGCGATATCTTGGAGTTTACCACCGACGGCCAGCGGATCGTTTTCGCGTCCGGGCTCACCCGCCCGGAATTTCTCACCTTTGGGCCTCCGCGTTAAAGCTTCGCCATCTAACGAGAACAAGCTCAGCCACCGCTGACAGCACCGAGCTGTGCTGCCAGTTTTCGTGTTGAAGCTGTCATGTGGAAATTTTCTCAGCGGTTGGCTCGAGCGATTGGTTAGACCATTGGCGTGATGTTACAATCGTACGCTACCAAAACACTGCTACTAGCATGACGATCCAGCAGAAGCCAACCAGCCTGACGGCTAAAGGTTTCGCCGCGGTCAGATCACGCTTTGCAAGCCGTGAATAGAACCGCAAGACCGAAAGTGGTGTGAGCAACCACCATAGTCCAAACGCGATTGCCAGAGCGAATCCGATTCACGCGGTCGGCGCCACATGATTGAACATCGCGAGGAACATGGGTCTAACGAGAA
>DASZDO010000067.1:0-19180 GCA_035941955.1 Chthoniobacterales bacterium | reverse complement strand
AGGTTCATGAACTTGTTTGGGTTATTGATCTGCCCGTTATAAACAAACGTTCCAAAGACCCAGCCGGTGCCCTGAGGGTTCTCCGGGCTTCGATCCGCTCTCGGATCACGAACGGAAATGTCCATTTGCAACAGGTTCACCGTGCCGACGACGCGGGTCGTCGAAATCCAGAAATTTTCGGTGATGTAGGCTTTCCATTGCAGGGGATTCACCAGGTAGTCCACCTTATCGGGCGCTTTCGGGGCATCGGTGAACAATAGTTTCGCGAAGACGGTTCCGCGCGGAAAGCCGCCATTGGGAAATCGTTTATCCAGAACTCGAGGATCAGGATTCTGCGGGTCTTTCCACATCCGGTGCATCGCGTAACCGGCCATGTCGTTGACCAGGGTAATGGCATAGACGGAGTAATCGCCCGTGACTCCCAGAAGATTTGGCCCCAGTTGCTTGGGGCCCAGGGGCGCCTCCTTGATGAGACCGCGAAAGCCTTCGGTTCCGCCGTTCGGAGGATAAGCGCCTGGACCGGTGGTAGTGGGGTGCAGCCAGGGAATATGGTACCATGGACGAATCGTGTTCTTGAACGGATCCCATTCTGGCAAGTTCCCTTCGAAAGCGTAATCGCGGACGGCTTCGATATACTTCAGAGGTTCCTTCTTGAAATCGATCTCGAGGAACTTCGGCATTTCCTTTGGTTCCTGGGTGGGAAAGTCCGCTTTCAAACGAAAGACCGGCTGGTCGGCATACTTGGCAAAGTACTCCGACGAACTGACCATGAAGCCGAAATCAGGAAAACCCTGTTTTTCGTGGTTCATTTTCTGCAATGCCAGAGCGGCTGCCGGAGCGGCTGCTGCCGGGGCGGCCGCTGCCGGGGCGGTCGCTGGAGCAGCTGCCGTGGCGGGCGTTTGAGCGGAAACCGGGGCGGCCGTTTGGGCGGAGACCTCGAGGTTCCAGAGACACAGATAACTTAAGAGAGCTGAGAAGAAGAAGATCCGTTTCATAAGAATTGTCTGGCTGTTTGTGCTTGTTTTTTTGGTTGTCTGGCTATCGCCCCTTTGCTTTCGCCCCCTGTAAATTGTTCGCGAAATCTTTCTCCGTCACCTCGCAAGCCCGCCGCACTTCCTGGACCGTGGCGGGCGCGTCGAAGCGGAAGAGCGGATCAAGCCCGCGCTCGGTGCGCGAGGCACGGATGGCCCCCTTGATGGCGAAGAAAACGCTGTTGGCCAGCACGAGCGGAGGCTCGCCCACTTCCTTCGCGGAGAAGATATCGTTTGGATCCTCGGGAATGTACTTCACCGAGTCCCTGGGGAACAGGTAGGTGTTCATCTCCAGCGGAATCGTCGTAACAGCCGGGATTTTGTAACGCCAGGTGTTGGTGGTATTGAGCCGACCTTTCTCGTCGCCGCTCGGTTCAAACACCAGTTTCTCGGTCAACAGGTAGCCGATGCCTTGAACGAATGCCCCTTCAACCTGCCCGATGTCGAGCGCCGGGTTGATGCTACAACCCATGTCGTAAACAATGTCCGAGCTGAGGATTTTTACCTCACCGGTCAGCACGTCGACCTCCGCCACGGAGCAGGCCGCGGAATAAGTAAAACCGACGAACGAATCCACGCCGCCGCCGAGCTTCGCGTCCTTGATTCGATCGATGCCGGGAACATCCGGCTGGTCCGCCTCGGTTTTGAACGTCATCGCCGGCACTTGAACCTCACCGCCGTGGATTTTAGCAGTGAAGGAAGCGACGAGGTTGACGCGCTTCGCGTAGGCAATCTGGATCAGGTACTGCCAGATCATTCCTGGGGGTTTGTTAGGTAACTTGACCGTCGCGGCCCAGCCGCCCTCGGCACCGTAGTTCCAGAAGTCGATGCCGTGGGCCTTACACCAATCTTCTCCATTGTCCTTCAGCAACTCATAGCCGAACTCCATCAACCGCGCGCGCAATTGCTGGCAGGTTTGCTTCACCGCCTCGCAGGCGTAGGGCGTGCCGGTTGAGCCGCCGGTGCTGGTTGGGTTCGGGGTGATGCTCGTGTTGACGTTGTCGATGAAGATCATCTCCATCGGAATGCCCAGGACATATGCGGCGACCTGCTGCGCCTGGGTGACAAGGCCCTGCCCAATCTCAACCCCGCCCTGGTGGATCACGACGGTGCCGTCGGCCTGGTTCACCACGACGATCGCGGCGGATTGCTCGAGCAGGGTCAGATTGTAACCGGAGCCGTACTTCACCGGAATGATGGCGATGCCTCGCTTGCGCCATTTGTTCTCCCTGTTGAATTTTTCGACGTCCTTATACTTCTCTTCGAACTTGGAAACGTCCTTCACGTACTTCCAGACCTCTTTCATGTAGCAGTAGGAAAGGGCCTGGCCGAACGGCGTGACGTCACCGCGGTCATAGAGATTCTTCTCGCGCAAATCCTCCGCGCGCATCCCGATAGCGACAGCCGCGTCGTCGATCGCGTTTTCCAGCATGTTCTTGCCCTGGACGTCGCCGAAGGCGCGCATCGCCGTGCTCGGCGCGGTGTTCGTCCGGCAGACGTCGATCTGGCTCTGGAAGTTCGCCACGCGATACGCGTTGTCCGTCCGCAACTGGATGCAATTCGAAACGATGAACGAGCAGTCGTAGAACGCGCCGCCATCGCCCCACATTTTTAGCTCGAGGCCATGGATGATGCCGCCGGCATCGACCGCGATTTGGTATTGGCCGAAGTAGCCATGGCGCTTGCCGATCATCGCCGTGTCTTCGTCGCGCGGAACGGCGACGCGCACGGGACCCTTGGTGGCTTTCGCGGCGACGGCCGTCGGGCCGGTGACGAAGCGCGTCTGTTCGGTCTTGCCCCCGAAACCTCCACCGACCGGAGGAACATCGAGCTCCACCTGATGGTATTGCAGGCCGAGCGCCATCGCGGTCGTCGCGTGCATTCCCATCGGGCTCTGGGTTGAGGGCAGCATCAAAATCCGGCCTTCGTCAGTGGGAATGGCGATGCACGCCTGCGTCTCCATGTAGAAATGCACCTGGCCGCCGCAGAGCTGCGAGTTTTCGACCACGAGGCAGGGGGCGTTACTCACGGTCGCCTTGCGCGTGCGGATGTGCCGATCGGGAGCCCCTCTTTCCAGCACCCAATCAAACTTGCTGCCGGGCCGCGTGATCTTCCAAATATGCGAAGAAAAGGAAGCCGACGCTGGCGCATCGGGAAAAATGCTGCCCCTCTCGATCGCGTCGAACAGATCGAGGATGGGCTCGCTCCAATTTCCGGTCCACGGTTTTCCCGGCTTCTCATAGGCGACACATTTCGCCGACACGTACGCGGCAATGCGGATCGCCTCCATTTCGGTGGTGGCGAGGACCATGGCGATCGATTGGCCGACGTAGCTGACCAGGTCGATCGCGAAGAGCGGCTGATCCATACCCATGCCCTGCAAATTGATGCCGCCGTTCTTGATGTTCTCGCACGTGATGAGGTCGATGAAGGAATGCGCGTACTCTTTCAGGTGCTTGCGCAGAACTTCCGCCGAAACGCCCCTATTGCTGTCCGGGATCACGAAGCGGTAATTCATGAGCGCCCGCCGGCTTTGCACGAACGCGCCATTCGCTGTGAGCGGCGGCACGGCGAGCTCCTGCGTGTAGTGGAGCTGACCCGACGTCTGATACATCGCCGTCACCTTTATGTAAGGTTGCGCGACCGGCGCCTTGAACTCCTGTCTCTGGTATTTCTGTATCCCGGTGCTCTCCGGCCAGTTGCCCCACGTGATTTCACCGCTGGATTTCACGTTATCGGGCACCGCGACGCCTTTGCCCACTAGCGTATTAACGATCGCCTTGTAGAGGAAGGAAACGGCGAGCTGCCTGCGGTATTCCGCGGTAAAGCCTTCGTCAGGCACTTCTTTCATTCGGTCGGCCCAACGTTTCAGTTCGGCATCGACCTCATTCGCCAGGATCTTCGCGAGCGGGCCGAAGCTCGCGAGCGATAGTTCCTTCCCGGCCATCTCCTTCTCGGTCTTGCTGGCGCGCCACGGATAGGGCGCGATGCCTCCGAACACGAGCGTTGCGGAATCGACGGTGGTCTTCTTGCTGAAGGTGAAGCGCGTGGTCGCGTTGACGATGCTGTGCGCGTTGACTTCGCGGAGCGCGACCTTTTGCGCGAGCACCGGTTCCTTCGAGTCGCCCAGGGGCAACGCATAAGAGGTAAGCACGATCCGGTCGGCGAGCGAAGCGTCCTTCAGCACCGCGGCAACGAGGGCGGCTGCAGTTTCAGTGCCCTGCTCGAACTCGCCGCTCTCCTTCAGCACGAGATAACTAAGCCTGGCTTCGACCGCGACCAACGCGGTGAAAAGATCCGACGGAAACGGTTCGCCCGTGCCCTTCGGGATATGCTTCAGGACCATCATCGTGTTGCCACCGAGCGAGGCGGCATTGCGGACGATGCGTCCGGCGGTGCGGCGGGCCATGAAGTCCAGCGCACCAAGCGCCGTCGTCTCGCCGGGCTTCCGCCGCGCGATCAGGTCGATGAGATCGCTGTAGGTCGTGCCCGCCGCCACGACGAGTTCATTGTTCGTCACTCCGCCGGCGCCGTGCAGCTCGGGGATCAGCCGGATGTCGACGAACAGTTTCGTCCCGGGATACTCCTCCTTGTAAACGCCGTACGAGGTGTTGCCGTGGACGAGCCTGATCTTCTGGTCGCGGTGGCTCATTAGAATCTCCGCAAGTTCGTTCAGCGAAATCGGTGTGCGCCATTCCTGGCCGTCGCCGTGGACTGAGACGGGTTCGGCCGGGCCGCGCGCCTCATTCGGGAAAGGAATCGCAACGGACGCCGGGAGCTGCGCCTCGCTCACGTGGTCCTCGCGGCACGGCATCCGGTCCGCCTCGTCCGCCTTGCTCCAGTCGGAGGCGAATGTCTTCATCCCGGTCAGGATCGCCCGGTAGCCGGTGCAGCGGCAGAGGTTGCCGTCGAACGCATCCTCGATCTCCTTTTTCGTGGCCTTCGGGTTGTTGGTGATGAATTCGGACATGTTCATCACGAAGCCAACGCTGCAATAGCCGCACTGGCTCCCGTTGTTCATGGCAAGCCGGTGGGCCACGGGATTCATGCCCTCGTGCGAGTGCTCGGAGGGATGATCGGCAACCTGCTCGACGAGCTTCATCGCCGCCGGGCCGTTTTTTTTTCCGCGGCTCGCCGAAACGGCGGCAAGCACTGACTTGCGTTTGCCTTTGGCGGCTTCCGTGGCGGTGGTAAGCACCGGTGAATGCTGCATGTCAATCGGCGCGGCGGACCGCGACCCAATGAGCGTATGTTGCAAAAACGGCGAATCGGGTGGGCGCGCCGCGCCGGTGCCCTCCACGGTCGTGACGACGAGCCCGCCTAGCGCGCAGACCGGCCGCAGGCAGGAGTTGATCGCACGGTGCTCGGGCTTGTTTTTCTTTTCGTCCCACCGCGAAAGGATCACGGTGCAACCTCCGCAGCCCCCCTGGCCGCACGGCTTTTTGGGACCCGCAAGCGCCACCTCCGGCGAGCGCAGGTAATCGATCAGCAACAAATCGGGCGCGGGGTCATCGATCGAAACCACCTTCCCGTTCAGATAAAATGAAACGCCTTTGCTCATATTGAATAGAGGGATGTTGTCTTAACGACGCTTCGCCTTGTGTTTTGTCTTCTTCTTGGCTGGCGCGTGCTTGCGCGCCGTAGTTTTCCTGGCTGCCGGCTTGCGGGCCGCCTTTTTCTTGGTGGGCTTGGCCGCAGGCTTGGGAAGACGCTCGTGGATCGTCTTGTGCGTTTCCTTGATCAGCGCACGCGCTTCCACCCGGGTGTGGCCGGGCGGCGCGACCAGCAGATCGGTTTTCGACAACGCCGCCCACAGTTTCTCGTCCTGGAACGCGATAGTGCCACCGCCCCGTTTCTCTTGCGAGACCATCCGGTTGATGTCGCCCACACAGACCCAGTCCGAATCGACCGTGATCCCCCATTTGGCGTGATCGTGCGTCTCGGGCCAGGTCCACGGAATGCCGAGCGGGCTCAAGTCGATATATTTTACATCGAACGTCTTGTGAATGCCGTCGCTATCGAGCGTGGGCGGGATCTTGCCCCGGATCCAGGTTTCGACGTCCATGTCGGACTTCAGCGTCGGGCCCACGAGGTCGTTCCAGAAATCCTTGTTCCACTTGCGGTTCTTGGCGATGACCTTGAACGCCAATCCGCCGCGCGATTTGCAATCGATGACATCTGCATCGCCCTTGGCATTGGTGTCCAGGGGCTGGGTGAGAAGATAAAGCGGATCTTTCTTGTCGAGCGACGCGGGAATGCGCGGAACGTAAACCTGCGGTTCCTGATGATCGGCCATCTGGGCGGCGATCTGGCTCGCGGTGGCGATGTCGAGTGACAGGCAAAGATAGGTCTGCCCGTAAATAGGTGTGGGCATTCCGGCAGCCATGGGATCCGCAAACTTTGGCCACGAGTGCAACAGCCAGAGCGCGGTTTTCGAGGCGGTGTCGAACGCGATCACGCCTTTGGTGTGGCCAAAGCTGCTGCTGTCCAGGCGCTTGGCATCCGTGGGCATCTCGTCGTTGTAGAGAATCCAGCCGGTAGTGGCGTCGGGCTTGTCGAAGACGGATTTGAGCGTCAGGTCGAGCGCGCCTTTGCCGTCGGTAAACAAATAAGGCGATCTCGCCACCTTGCCGACATTCGGGTCGTAATAAATGTATTCGTAGCCGGTGGCGGTGGGGCTGTCCGCGCTCTTCGCGAGTTTCGGAACTTTGTAGGCGAACCACCAGTCCACCGTCTTGCCGTTTTCATCGAGTGGGGAAATATTCATGATGGGTTTCTATTGTGCGGCCGGGACCGTGAGTTGAGCAGCCTTCTTCGGTCGCGTAGTGGCAATCGCTGATTGCCTCGGGCGACGGGGAACTTCACGAACCGGAGTTAAGCAAGTCTTACAATCTGTTGGCAAGCGCGTTTTATTTTTTCGATGCCGAGTATGATAGGAACAGAGACAGCGGATAGAATATCCGCTGGATGCACAGGCCCAAGGCCTGTGTTCCGTTGGCTGTTCGCGCAGGAAATGCTTCGTGACGGACAGGCTCAGACTGGCGGTGTGGTTTTCCAATCGTCCGCGCTGGCATGCCTTCGAAGCCAGAACTCACTTTCGGGCCAGCGCTGCTCCTCGCGGTAGAATTTCGTCCGAACCCCGGCGTAACTTTTGAATTCATCGAGCACGAAGCGGCGGTATCGCTCCAGGCCTGACTCGTCGTGCCGGGTAAGCAGATCGCCGATCGCATAGGAAGCAAAGATCCCGGACCGCAGTGCCTTGAAGATGCCTTGGGAGGAAAGCGGATCGAACCGCGAGGCGCAATCACCAACAGCCAGCCAGTCGCCCCCTGCCGCCGGTTCCAGCCGGCGTGACGAAGCGGGGCGAACGGCAATCTGACCGGAGAGTTTGCCTCTCTGCACTGTTGCCGAAATGTTAGGCATTGTATCGAGCTGCCGCCGCCACTCTTGCGAATCGTGGAGCCTCATCCGTTTGACGAGGTCCGCGTCAGTCATGCAGGCTACGATCCTCCGGCCGTCCGGGAGGCCTGCGGTGTACCACCAGCCCTCCTCGAAGGCTTCGATCATGGTTGCCGGATTCCCGTCGCAGCACTCGAAGCAGCCGGCGATGCCGACCAGATTGTCGGCTTCAACAAATCGCGCGCTGCAACGCCGAGCCAGAGCGGCAGTGCCGCCGGTGGCATCGACCAGAAAGCGCGCGGCCAGGCTTTGGCCGGTGGAAAGCGTCAATCGCCACTCGTTCCCCGCCCGCCTGGAATCGGAAACTCGCGTGTCGAGGAGGAGAGTTACGCCCTGGCGTTGGGCCGCGCCGGCCAGCATGGCATCGAACGCGGCTCGGTCGAGGTGCCAGCCGGTATTGGCCGGCATAAAGATGAAATCATTGTCGATGAGCGCAGCGCCACCCCAGGCGGCAGTCGTCCCGTACACTTCGCGGTGTCCCTGCGCCTGGAAAGCGTCCCACACGCCGAGATGCGCCAGGATCGACCGGACCGGGGGCGGCAGCGTCTCGCCGATACGCACTGCTTCGTAATGGGACGCCTCAATCAGGACAACAGAAAGCGCCGGGGCGTGTGCTCGCAGCGACAGGGCGGTCGAGGCGCCACCGGGTCCGCCGCCGGCGATGGCAACGTCGAAGGAAACGGACGTCACGCCGGAGCGCTACCGCTCGTTCGCTTGGTGCGCTCAATACTGACGTACGGAGGGTTCGAAGATGGCGGTGGGACGGTGCTCGGGTTGATGTCGCCGCCAGGATTGCGCCGAACGAACGGCAGCCGCCACCACTCCGTCACCATTTTCAGGTCCCCGGCGTTGGTCTGAGGCACGCCGGGCGTCCAATCCATCCAGACCGGCGGATCCCCAAGTGCGGAAACCTCGAAAGTCTGCATGGGCCGATGCGCCGGCCACCAGAGCGTCTCCCAGAGTCTCTGTTCGCGGGCCATCAGCTTGTCGTTGTCGCTCTTGGGATAGACCACGTTCCACTTTTCATAGGTCACGTCGACTGGCTGCGTGGAGCATTCATTGAAGTCCGCCTGCCAGGGGACCGACATGTATTTGGTAAGATCGCCGGGCTGCAGGCCGACGGTGAAATCGTTGCTCTGGCTAAGATCGTTCCCCGCATAGAAGGCGAAGTTGCTATCTGGCAGCGCGCCGGTATTGGCCTGCGCCGGCGTCTGTCCAAAGTTGTAAAAAGCAGGATCGGCTTTGATGCGGTACGGCTCGCGCCAGATTGACGGGTTGCGCATAACCCATCCGATCTCTGCGCCGGGGCAGAACGATCCACCCAGGATGTTGCTGATTACGCCGCGGTCGAGATCGCGCGCCGTGCGGTTGACCCAATCCGCATATGGATGCAGCGGATCGGGGTCGGCCCATCCTTCCAGCTTCTCATTGTAGAAATGCCCGAGCGCCCACTGGCGCAGCAGATAGTACTGGTAATCGGTGAGCCGGAAAAACTTTGCCGGGAGCGTATTTGTGATCGGATTGTCTCCGCAGAGCAAGGGCATGAGCGGCAGATTGTGGACGCGGCTGTCGGGCCGGCCGCCCACCATGAACTGGTTTTCCGCACCGGGCGTCCGAAGCAAATCGAAGAGAAATTTGCGCATCGGGCCGTTCGGGTCGGAGGTGTTGGCCTTCAGGCATTTGCGCCGGCAGTCCCGGAGAAGCTTGCCCGAGAGGTAATCTTTCAGGTGCTGGTGCACCCGCGTGGAGAGCTGGTCGGTGATCTGATCGGGGTAGGCCGAATCGGCGCCGACGATCTCGTTCACGGCCTGCTTGAGTTGCTCCTTGGCCTCCACGCCCGGCGGAGTTTCGGAGGCGGCGAGCCAGCCCTGCATATATCCGTCGAAGTCATGGCCAGGTTCCGCGGCCAGCGATGCAGCAAAGTCGCGCAGGGCTTCACGGAGACCGCGTTTGCGGCCTTCAGGCAAGAGCGCCTGGCCCAGGGCTTCAGCGCCGGCGCGCATTCGACTTGCGCCGGCCTCCAGCGGAGCGATGGCCGCTTCGAGCTCCTCGATGAAAAGCTTTCCCGATTGATGATCCTCCAGGCATTTCTTCTCACAGCGGGCGAGTGCGTCGCGATGGATCACCGGCGGCTCCCCCAGTTTCTCGGGGTCGAAGGTGCCGCGGGTCGACTGGTTATGCGGGAAGTTCGATTGGCCGAGAGCGTCGCAGAGATAGCTATATTGATCCGGCCGGTAGAGGATGCTCCAGATGTCGCGGTAGAACCACGGCTTGTACTCCGGGTTCCAGCGCACGCGCCCGGCGCGCCAATGGATCAAGGCCTCCTCATTGGTGGGATCGATGTGCTGCGGATCATGGAACGTGCCCGCGGTGCCGTAGAGATCGGTCCGCTCGGCGAACTTCCGGATGGCCATGTCCCCAATCACATCGTCCATCGTCACCACGTCGAGAATTTCCGGGACATAAGCGGGATAGGCGCACACGACCCAGGCCGGATATTCTACATCGACGTAGCGGAGACGGTCGACCAGGGCGGAGTGCATGACGAGCCTGGCCATGACCGAACCATCGGAAGTGTCATCGAACCAGCCATCGTTGTTGGCGTAGTCAGTGATGCGCGGCTGCCCGAAGTCATCAAACAGATACGAGCCTGAATTCCCATGGCCGCCGAGGACCAACAGCCGGCCCTGCTTGTCGAGCACTAGATCGCCGAGCGTGTCGATGGAGTTAGGCTCCAGCGGCGGCGGAAACGTCGTCGCGTAGCTATCGCCGCCGTCGCGGTCAAATTGCGCCGTGGGTTCCGTTTTGGTGACGGTGCGGGGACCCGGGTCGATGATCAGACGCTGCCGTGCGCCTTCATCCGTGATGGCGGCATTGCGCGGCGGATGGCTTGGATCATAGCCATGCTCCCCTTCGAGCTGGCGGAATTCGTACCAGGCCGCCTTTTTGTTCGCCAGGTATACGCGCCACTGAATATCGACGAGGGTGCCGGCGTTCCCCCCGCCCTCGATCTGATCCCCAATTTTCAGCGGACGTCCCTTGGGATGCTTCTCATCATAAGCGAAGATCTGAAACCGGGCCGCCTGGCGTTTGATCCGGCCTTCTTCGTCCTTGAAAGTTTTGATCGGCAATTCGGTCACGCCGTCGGCCGAGAGCGAGGTGTTGCCATGCTGGTCGCAATCGATCGGCAGTGCCGCCGGCCGTTCGGGCGAGATGCAAAAGATGTCCGGACTATTGCCCAGGCGGGCGATACCGATGCCTGGATGAATGCGGTAGGTGGTAGGCATATCGTTTGTCTAAAAGTGAGGCGAATCAGTCCAGGAAATCGAGGGAAACGCCCTCCATGCGCAGCAGTTCGTTGTCTTCGCGGTAGTCGGCGCCGATCACCACCAGGGTGATCTGCAATGATGTCGCCTTTGCGCCGAGAAGCCGCCCGGCGGTTTCGGTGACGTTGATGCGGTGGTTGCGCGGCATATTGTGATGGCGCGGCCGCTGGTCGTACGGCCGCGGCCGGCCCGGCGGCAGGTCGCAATGGCCGGGGCCGCCGATGCAGTCCGCATGGCCGAAGATCGCGAGGTAGCCGGCGTAGTTCTTGTGCGTGATCGGGGTGGACGCGTTGGCGTCGGGCAGATTCAGGAAGACGCGGATGAAGCAGGAACGCGGCAACTGCGGCACCCGATGCAGCCGAACCTCCGCGCGCTGGAAAGAGTTGCGCACCGGTTTCGGCAGATCGATCGGCTTTGAGACGAAGCGGCCCACCGGCGTCCCCAACCCCACCGGCACGAGGAAGGCGCATTTGACGTATTCGTACCCAAACCGGGAAATATCGAGCGTGTCGTCGATGGTGTAACTCCACGGTGTGAGCACTGCATCGAGATCCTTGGGCAGCGCATGCGGGTTGAGCTGCTGCCACTCGTGCCACACGCGATCGATGTTCACGTGAATCGGCCAGAAAACCGGATCGTACGATGCGGTCAGGTTGCTCAACATGTCGCCAAACTCCGGCTGAGAGTAGAGGTCGTCCCGGGTGTGGGGGCGCCGCCCCGCCACGCGCACACCGCGATTGCGGTCTCGATCCTTGATCGCGCCGGCAGCGGCCTCGGTCGAAGCCGGCGGCGGCTGCGGATTCTGGCCTCCGGTCCAGATGTGCATGGTGTTGTGCGGATTCTGATCGAGAAACCCGAAGGAATCGTCGTAAAAGCTGCCGCCGCCGAAATCGCGAAACGTGCGCAGCGCGAAAATCTGCTCCATGTCCGCCGCCGTGGGATAGTGGTAGTGAAAGATCGACGTATTGATCTTTTTCGGCTTGTGCGTCTTTGGGTCGTGGTACTCGCCCGGGTAACGCAGCGGATACCACAGGGAATTGCTCGCCAGCAAAGCGTCGATGAACCGGTGGCGATAGTCGCCTTCCGTGTACTTCTTGTTCGTGATTTTGGCGACCGCGGCGAAGAACGTGGTCTGCGAAGTGTAGCGGCAACCCTTCTTGACCATCTCGGCGAGCAGTTTTTTCCCAACCGCTTCCGGCAGCCGCGGGTGAGCCTCGTGCACGAGAAAATGGATGGATCCTTCGGTCAGGTATGCCTTGTACGCATGCGGGATGATCGACCCTTTCTCCGGGTGCTCCGGGCAGTACTGGGGCATCGTCCAATCCCAGTAAGGCATCGTGAGGCCAGGGCAGACGTCCTGAAGCGCCTGCTCGAATTCATAGAGATAGGCCCGATGCCAGGGCAGGAAGCGCTCCCAGCCGTGCTGGCAGTGGTTCTGGTGGACCAGCGCCATATTGTTGTAGCTGCGGCGGTCCTCGGGCCACTTGTTGAGACGGTAAAGTTCGCGGAAGGCCCAGCGAAACTTCTCGAGTTGCGCTTCGGACATGCAGTCGAGATTGCCGCGCTGTTTGAGCTCCCCATATTTGTGGCCGAATTCGTTCGGCGAGCCGGTGTAGACCTCGAAGCTGCGTACTTCAGCCTCGACGTTGTCAGGGGCGACCTCCTCCATGGTCGTTTCGGCCGTCCCTTTGGCCTCGAATGAATTCTGACGATCGCTCGCGGGGCAGCCATCGTCGATCCAATCGGAGATGAAGCCGATCTCGGACTCTGGAACGGGTTTACCTCCCCAAGGAAGCGGCGGAAACTTTGTGCCATCGAACGGGGCCTGGCCGCGCAATCCGCGGATGAGACCGGATCGGGCTCCGCGGCTCTCGACTTCGGTGTCGGCCACGGGATGACAACACGAAGGCGCCGCCGCTTCCGCGGGCGCAATCATCCGGACGCCACCGATCTCGGCTTCGAGGAGCTTGGGAAGCGGCAAATGCCAGAATTGGCCCTGGCCATCATAGTCGACGTTGCTACCAGCGGCTGCACGGTCGAGGACCTGTTTGACCTTTTCGTAGCGGGTGATCGTTTTGGTGTCGGGCATGATTATTATTCCTTCAGTGCTGGAGCCGTGAGTGCAGGCGGTTCACCGAAAGGCTCTCCCAGAGTGAACCCGCCGCGATCAGCAGGATTCCGGGGATCAGGATCCATTCGGCAAATGGGGCAAAGTGGCGTCCCGCCAGAACGATGAGCGCGCCTCCCATGCCGAGGGCGAAGGGCCCGTAACCGGTTTGCGGAGCCCGTCGCAACGCCCAGAGGAGATGGATGCCCAGCGTGGCTGCCAGCAAGGGGTACAGCCAGCCCAGGTAGGGTATCCACGCGGCCCCAAGAATTCCAAAGACGCTCAGATAAGCAGCCCAGCAGACCGTGCATTTCGGAAAAAAAGCGACGATAATACCCAAGGCAACAGGCGGCATGGAACGGATGCGCGCCGGTGCTTTCCCCCGGGTGTGTCTCTCCTCATGGAATGAAGCCGCCCGGCAGCGGCAGGAAGGCGATAGGACAATCGCTGATTGCCCGAACCAGCCTCGGGCGTCGGGGAACTTCACGACCGGAGTTAACCAAGTCTTACAATCTGTTGGCAAGCGCCTTTATTTCTTCGGTGCCAAGTGGTCGGAACACAGACTCTCAGCTCTCAGTCTGTGCAGCCAGCGGAGTTGTACTCCGCTGCAAAGCGAACAAAGACAGCGGATAGAATATCCGCTGGACGCACAGGCCTAAGGCCTGTGTTCCGTTGGCTGTTCGCGCAGGAGATGATTTGCGTCCGCGAGCACCTTCGTGACGCCGTCCGGCGCGAGCGCGTCGTAATAACCGCGGATGGTGCCGCGGCGATCCACCAGGACGAACCGGGTGGTGTGGATTGGGCCGCCATCTTCCTCGGCGCCATCCGACAGACCGAGCTTGAAACCGTCTCGGGAAACCGAATGAATCGCATCGCGCGGACCGGTGAGAAAATCCCAGCGAAGCGGTTCCCTGCGCAATTTGTCCGCATAAGCGCGCAGGACTTCTGGCGTATCTTTTTCCGGATCGACCGTGAAGGAAATGAGATGGACGTCGCTCTTTTCGAGCGGCCGTTGCAGCTCGCTCATGCGCGTGCTGATGATCGGGCACGGGCCGGGACACGTGGTGAAGATGAAATCGGCGATCCAGATTTTGCCGGCTAATTGTTCCGAGCCAAACGGCTGGGCGTCCTGGTTCACCAGCTCGAATTTCGGAGCCGTTCCCAAGGAAGGCAGGGGCCGGTTCGAGAGATGATTGACTTGGACTTGCCGCAGCCAGAAGAGCAGGCCGGCGGTCACGATTGGGATGAGAATCAAGGTCGCCTTCCATGCGGTGGAACTTTTCCGAGCCCTGGGCGTCAGGGGAATGGCGGCCGTTTCTGATTTCATGCTTTGGTCAGGACGAGGGCAAGGAGAAGCAAAGGGAGATAGACGATCGACGCCACGAAGAGCTTGCGCGCATCGGCCACGACCTGGGTGCGGAGAAAGCGCATGGCAACGAAAATGAATAATCCGTTGAGGATGAGCTCGACCAAGACGTAGGGGGAAGTGACGACACCGAGGAAAGCGGGAATCCCGCTAACGAGAAGGAGAACGATGCAAAAGAAAACGCTCTGGCTTGCGCTGCGCGTCCCCGTTTCGTCGTCCCTCGAAACCATTTGAAAATCGGCCCGTGCATAATCTTCCCGGTACATCCAGGCGATGGCGAAAAAGTGGGGCAATTGCCAGAAGAAAAGAATGGCGAAGAGACTCCACGCGCCGGGATCCAGTCGGCCGCTGGCGGCAGCCCAGCCGATCATGGGCGGCAAGGCGCCCGGGATTGCACCGACCAAAGTGTTAGCGGTGCTAATGCGTTTTAGCGGCGTGTAGGCGAAGATGTAGATGAGGATCGTGGTGGCGGCGAGAGCGGCGCTGAGCCAGTGGCATGCGATCGTGAGATAACCCACCCCGGCGATGGCGAGCAAACTGCCGGCCATAAGCGCATCCCGGGGGAGCATTCGGCCGGCTGGAATCGGTCTCGTTTTTGTGCGCTGCATGAGCGCGTCGAGCCGGCGCTCCCACCATTGATTCAGCGCGGCAGCGCCGGCCGCGGCCAGCGCGGTCCCGAAGACGGCGTGGAAAAGCGCGGCGTAATTGACGGAGCCAGCCGAGCCCAAATAAAAGCCGACGGCGGTGGTGAGCAGAACCAGAAGAGTCAGTCGTGCTTTGACCAGCTCCGCGAAATCCGAACCCAGGCGCCGGATCGTTTCAGCCTTACCGGCTGCCAACTCAACGTTTGCCGGAGGATTCGCGGCGGTTTTCATGACGCGTGCAGCTTTTCGGAGGCGAGATAGCTGGGATGAGTTATCACCGCCTTTGAGCCTTGCGAGAGTCGCAGGGAGATTGCTGAAATGACGATGCCAAAGGCGAGCATGATCGCGCCTATGGCGACGTGGGCCGTCGCAATGTCAGCAGCCTTATTGCTCCAGATAACCGACGCGCCCAGGGTGATTTGAGCGGCCAGAAGCAGGAACCACCCGTCCGACAATCGCGCGAGCGGTTGGGCGCGCAGTTCCGCCGCGCGGGCCCGGATCAAACACGCGATGACGCCGGCGGCGATCAGGAGCGCGAGAAAACGGTGAGCCATTTGCAGCCAGATCTGAGCAGGCGTGACCTCCGACAACGCGCGGGCGTTTCGCCAATCGTTGATTTCAGCCAGCTTCGCGGGCGTCATATCGGGGATAATACTGCCGTAGGCCATGGGAAAATCGAGGATCGCCAGGTCACGATGCTGGTGCCGCATCGTCGCGCCAAGCGCCAGTTGAAGATAAATGAGACTCGTGGCCACGATAGCCAGACGCGCCAGATTTCGCGCGGTGGGACCGGAAGACTCGTTCGCGGATATTCGCTGCCACAATCGGGAGGTGGCGAGCGCAATGACGACCAACATTCCAAAAAACCCCTGGGCCAGGCAGGCGTGAAAAATTCCGATCTCATCTTTCAGCAAGGTCACGCGCAACCCGCCGAGCACCCCCTGCAAAACAACGACGGCGAGCGCCGCATAACCGAGATGGCGGAGCCACCGGCGGCCTTCCGCGCGCCAGAGCCAGACCGCGAGGATAATGGTGAGAAACCCGATCGTGGAAGCTATCAGGCGATGGATGTGCTCGGAGAAAATCCCACCGACCCATCTTGAGACGGGAAAAAGAAACATGTTATAGCCAAACGTGTTCGGCCAATCCGGCACGGCGAGGCCGGCGCCTTTGCTGGTCACATTACCGCCGCTCCAGATGAGGACGAGCGTCGCGAAGGCGGTAAATAACGCAAAACGATGGAGCCATGGAGTGGGCATTGGTGATGGACGGCTCACGGGGAGGAACTAGACCTCGCGGAAAACGGATGCGCAAGGCACGCGCCGCGATTTCAGAGTAGGGCTCGTGCCGCAGATAAGCTTCCAGGAGGGGCGGTTTCCAAACCGCCCACCGCGCCAAGACAGACGTGGGCGGTTTATAAACAGCCCTTCCTTGAAGCGCCAATTCCTACAGCGGCAGAGAGAAACTCAATGTCCGTGTGGACTCGCCGCGGGCGGAGGTGCGGGCGCTTTGCCGTCGGGCTCGCCGCTCGGGTTTGCCGTTTTAGGCGCGCCGGGCGGCGCGATGGTTCCCGGTGTGGGACCGACGGGAGGTTCACCAGGCGGCCGGTCCGCCGGCGCTGGCGCCGTTTGGGTTCCGGCAAGTTCCGCCCGTTCCTTCAGCCAGGCCTGGTATTCGGCCGGGTCGTCCACCACGAGCATCCCTTTCATGCTGTAATGACCGAGGCCGCAAAGCTGGCCGCAAACCACTTCGAAGCTGCCTTTCTTGATCGGTTTGAACCACATCGGAACGATCTGGCCGGGAATGGCGTCCTGCGCGATCCGCATGGGGTGGACGGCGAAATTGTGGATCACGTCCTTCGAGGAAAGCTCGATGATCACCGGCCGATCCACCGGCACATGCAATTCGCCGAGCGTGACAATGTCGTCCTTCGCCGCGGGATCGGTTGAATCCAGTCCGACTGGATTCGAATTGGTCAGAAGCCCGACGTCTCGTTTGCCGAACTGGCCGTCCGGGCCGGGCAGATGGAAATTCCAGCCAAACTGCTGGCCGACGGCATGGATCACGACCGCGTCCTTGTCCTCCGGAAATTGATTTACGCGCTTGGCCCAAAGCGGAATCGCAAAACCGATGAGCAAGACGGCTTCGATCAGCACGACGGCAAATTCCAGGTGCGTGGAAATGCCGCTCTTAACGCCCTCATGGTCCGCGACCGGATTACGTCCTTTGCGGAAGCGCACGAGGACGTAAATGAAATAGGCGGACCAACCGACGAACAGCGCCGCCATGAACCAGTGGCAGAACTCGATGATGTGATCGATCTGGTAGCCGTGCTCGGAAAAGTTTGGCGGCAGGCCGATTAGTTCGTTGAGGAGGGCAAGCCTATTCATATTTCTCCAGATCTTCGTCCGTCAATTCCTGATGCGGTTCGAGCGGCATATTTGCGTGCCGCCAAAGATGGAAACTGAAAGCGCCGACTCCGCCGAGGACGGACATGACGACCCCCATCAGGACCCAAATCGCGATCGCCATATGCTCGGTCGATTTGGCGTCCCGGGCGCCGAAACAAACGGAGCAGGCGAGCGCCTGGCCGGTCTGCGAGCCGAGGAAAAGCATCAACGCCAAAATCAACTTCGCTTTCATGTGATGATTCGAAGCCGCTTCATCTTCCGGTAAAACCAAACGCCGTAAATTATCAGGGCTATGGCCGCGATAAACGAGCCGATCGCGCCCGCGAGATACACCGGCGCGCCGGCGGCGAGATTGACTCGGATGCACCAGGCGCCCAGCCCGAGTGAAAGCAGGGTGCACACCGTGATGAAGAGGATGTGGAAGCCTTTCAGAGACATTTATCGAACGATCGGGTCGTACCAGGCGAGATAAGTAAGGAAGAAAAGTCCGAGGACGAAGAAAGCGGTAAAGATCAGGATGCGATAAATCATGCGCTTTTCGTTCGAGAGATGCATGAAGATCGCCGCGACCAGGCCGGCCTTGAAGGTGGCCACGAGCATGGCGACCGCGACGTTCGCCTTCTGCGTTCCGAAATTGATGTAGGAAAGGGCCACGGTGATGGCCGTGAAGACGAGCAGCGTCAGCCCGACCATGAGATAAGCGCGGATGTGTTTCGCGACGTCATGGGCGGCATGCTCATCCGGCGCGTGTCCATCGTCCGGGACCACCGCCGCGTCGGCGCCAATTGGTTCGTGTGTTTCGTCCATCGATTTAGAGCAGGTAAAAGAGCGGGAAAACGAAGATCCAGACCAGGTCGACAAAATGCCAGAAGAGACCGGCCACCTCAACCCGGTTCGCGAGATGCTCGGGATTCCGCTTGTAGAGATTCGCGCCCACCGGCAGCCAAAGATAAACAAAGACCAGGACGCCGCCGAGCACGTGCAAGCCGTGCAATCCCGTAATCGTAAAGTAAGTGGCGAAATAGGTGTTGAAGTTCGGCAAGAACATTCCCGCGAATTTCACGTCCTTCTTGTCGACGTGCGCGACCTTGTCGGTGGCGTGGACGGGCCAAAAATGCGGCCGGTCCGACTCGGGATTGGTGGGATCGGCGTTCACCTTATCGAGCGCGATTTCGTATTCGTGGACGTTTGGATCGTGCAGGGCCTCGTGGTTGTGCAGATGACCCGTGATCTTGTTGCGAGGCTCGTGCCCTGTCGCCAGCAAATGCTTGTTTCCAAGGTACGGCTCGTACTTCTCCAGCGCCTCCGTCTTAATGTGCGCGCCGAAGTGGACGAACTTTTCCGGCCACTCGTAGGCCAGCTTGACCGCGAGAAAGATGACGCCGCAGAGGATGGTGATCCCCATGTACAATTTGTAGCGAGCGAACCTTCGCATCTTGAGCGAAGCCCAGGCCATCACCACCGTGACCGACGAAGCGATCAGGATCGCCGTGTTCATGGTCCCGACGGGCACGTTCAACAATCCGTGGGGCCAACGCCCCGGAGGCGCGTCCAGACGAAGAAAAACGTAGGCGGAGAAGAGCCCGCCGAAGAGCATGACTTCCGAGGCGAGAAAAAGCCAGATGCCGACCTTTGCGTTCCAAAGCCCGGTATCGGGCCGGGCCGTGACTGTGTAGGGAATATCCATGGCGCGAGTCGTGGTGTCTAATGGTGAACGGCGGCCGCGCCTTCGTAGGCTTTTCGGTCGCTCTCGCGCATCGGTTCGCTTTGCATCGTAAAGTCGGTCTCACGGCCGGGGAGACTGTACTCGTAAGGGCCGCGATAAACGGTGGGCGT
>DASZDO010000066.1:0-39334 GCA_035941955.1 Chthoniobacterales bacterium | reverse complement strand
GGTGAACCTGTTGCAAATGGACATTTCCGTTCGTGATCCGAGAGCGGATCGAAGCCCGGAGAACCCTCAGGGCACCGGCTGGGTCTTTGGAACGTTTGTTTATAACGGGCAGATCAATAACCCAAACAAGTTCATGAACCTCGTCCCGGTCGGCCTGATGTGGGGCAATGATCCCGATAACAAGGTCAACAAGACGAATCCCTACCCCCCCACCAAGACCATGGTGAACAAGGACCTCAAGGAAACCGTGATCTTCGAAAGCAAGACGCTTCCGCCGCAGCATCTTGGTTGGAATGGCCGGTTGGATGGCCCGGCCGACCTGAACACGGTTTCCTGCATGTCGTGTCACAACACGGCGCAATATCCCCAGGCTACTTCCCTTATCCCCGACGGCGCCGCGCCCGATGGCGGGCCGACGCCTCCCCCGCAGGGAGGATCGGCGGAATGGATGAAGTGGTTCCAGAATATCGAGTGCGGGACTACGATGGATCCAAACACCTACTCGACGGATTTTTCCTTCCAGGTAGCGATCGCCTTGCAGAACTTTTTCAATGTGAAAAATATCAACCAGCAGGGGAGCTGGGCGAGCCAGTACAAGGCGGCGGCGAAACCGATCGCGCGGGGGGACAGGAAGCGAAACAAATAATCCCCGGTTAAGAGCTGGCCGGATCCGAGGCGGAACAGATGCAGGCACCCTTGCAACCTAACGTTCAAAAGCTCCAGACGACCATCAAGCACGTGGTTGTCTTGATGCTCGAGAACCGGTCGTTTGATAACCTGCTGGGCTGGCTCTATGCCGGCCAGGCGCCGCCGGACGGCCAGCATTTCGAAGGGCTGACGCGCGACTTGTGGAACCCGCTCGATAATCTCGATGCCGACGGCCTCCCGTTCACCGAGAAAGTGCCGATCGAAAAAAACGGCCAGCCCAAAACGAGGTTCGGCAAGGCGATTCCGAACCCGGTCGATTTCACCCTGCCGAAGCCGGACCCGGGCGAGGGCTTCAAGGACACCAATCACCAGTTGTTTCAACAGTACAACGTGGCGCTCCAGTACCCCCCGCCACCCACGAACATGGGCTTCGTGCAGAACTACCAGAACGCGATGCTGTATGGGACCTACAGTTTCGGCGACGATCCGGGCAACCCGCGCGCGATCATGAAGTGCTACACGCCGGAACAGACGCCGGTGCTAAGCGAACTCGCCCGCAGTTTCGCGGTCTGCGATCACTATCACTGCTCGATCCCGAGCCAGACCATTCCGAATCGCGACTTCATTCATGCGGCCACTTCCACCGGCCATGTGAACAACGGTCCGGAAGTCCAGTGCGATGCGAAAACCATCTTCAATCAGATCCAGGACGCCATCGACGGAGGAAGAAAGGATCTGAGCTGGGGGATTTTCGGCAATAACGCGTTCGCCAACGGGAAGGACGCGGCCGGGAAATTCGGCAAGGACCATTTTTCACTCACCCGGCTCATCATGACGCAATTGCACGATCCGCGCTTCGACGGGAATTTCGGCACGCTCGACGATTTCGAGGCGAAGTGTCAGAGCGGAGCTTTGCCGAGCTATGCGTTCCTCGAGCCGAACTATGGCGGCCCCACTCAGAACGACCAGCATCCCCCGTCTGACATCCGGATGGGCGAGCAGCTCATGGCCGACATTTACAACATGGTGAAATCGTCGCCGGCCTTCGAGAACATCCTGTTTGTCATCACCTACGACGAGCATGGCGGCTGTTACGACCACGTCCCGCCTCCCGGCGGCGCCAAGAATCCGGACCCCACGAACCCGCCCGGCCAGGACGGTTTTCTCTTCAACCGTTTCGGTGTGCGGGTGCCCTGCGTGGTGATCAATCCCCATATAAAGAAAGGACTCATCGCGAGGCCGGCCGGCTATGTTCCCTTCGACCACACCTCGGTTATCAAGACCGTGCAGAACTGCTTCCAGCTTCAGGGCCACCTGACCGAGAGGGACAAGGCGGCCCCGGATCTTTCGGGTTTGCTCACGCTGGACGTTCCCCGCCAGAGCGATATCCCAGCGGTGCAACCCCTGCCGTGCGCTGCCTCGTCCAAACCGGCGCACGTAAACGACCTGCACCGGTTGATTGCCGAGGTCCTCGAATGCACAACCGGGAAACCCGCGCCCGACGACTTAAAGGACCTGATGAAATATATCCAGAAGGCCTACAGGGAATTCAGGAGCGACCCGGCGAAAAGGTCGGCCAGCAAATCCTGACCTCCGGACACAGCACTGGCCACTAAGGCGATGCAACTTCTGTTCACTGGATT
The DNA here is from genome assembly GCA_035941955.1 of Chthoniobacterales bacterium. Taxonomy (GTDB): domain Bacteria; phylum Verrucomicrobiota; class Verrucomicrobiia; order Chthoniobacterales; family UBA10450; genus AV80. The sequence goes on along the minus strand of DASZDO010000066.1, from coordinate 37,043 downwards.
GCTCTATATCGGGGGAAGCGTCCTTATTTCGCTGCTCGGCCTGGGGCTGGTGCGAAAGTTTGCCTCCTACGAGATCATGGAGGGCCACAAGGAAATAGCCGGCTTCATCTACGGAATCCTGGGGACGATTTACGCCGTCATTCTCGGTTTTTCCGTCATTTTCCTCTGGGAGCAATATCACGATGCCGAGACCGTGGCTGACCGCGAGGCGTCGCAACTTTCCAACCTTCATCGTCTGGCCCAGGCGCTTCCCGCGGATCAGCAAACTCCCTTCAGTTTGTCCCTGGAAAAATATTGCAGACTGGTGGTGGATGAAGAATGGCCGCTGATGGACCAGCGAAAGCCGAGTGCAAAGACGCATGAGCAGCTTTTGGACATCTGGCGAAAGGGGCAAGCGTTCGATCCAGCCACGGAGCGGGAGAAGATTATCCTGGGCAAAATCGTGGACACCCTGACCAATTTCGACGATGCGCGGCGGGACCGTCTTCTCGCCGCGCGCTCTTCCTTGCCCACGCCGCTTTGGTTCGTCCTGATCGCCGGGGCCGTGTTGACCATCGGGTTCAGTTATCTCTTTGGGATAAGGAATGCGATCGCCCATACCGTGATCACTATCTTTCTCGCGGCTTCCATCGGTCTGGGCCTCTTTCTCATCGCCGCCTTGGAGGGACCGTTTTCGGGGGCCCTGAGGCTTCCGCCCGAGGCCTTCACTTCGGTGTTGGAAAACTGGCCTCAATCACCGAGGTGATTGGAACACAGGCAATATGCCTGTGTTCCGCAGAGCGCGAAGATTACGTTCTCGGCTCGGGGTGATGCGCGCTCGTGCCTTCCGCGCAGACGAGCCGCAGATACTCGCGGTATTCGCCTTTCGGCAACCCGTCGACAATGCGTTCCAGCTGGGCCTGATCGATGAATTCCATCCGGTAAGCGACCTCCTCTAAGCACGCGATCTTTAAGCCCTGCCGGTGTTCGATGGTCGCAATGTAATTGCCGGCTTCGAGCAAGCTGGCTTGCGTTCCCGTGTCGAGCCACGCCATCCCTCGTCCCAGCGGTTTCACATGCAGCTCGTTTTCCTGGAGATAAACTAAATTCAGATCCGTGATCTCGAGTTCGCCGCGCGCCGACGGCCGAAGTTGCCGGCAGAATTCCACCACACGCCCGTCGTAAACGTAGAGCCCGGGAATCGCGAAATTGCTTTTGGGATGCTTCGGTTTTTCCTCCAGACTCACCGCCCGTCCGTCCGGCCCGAACTCAACGACGCCGTAACGCTCGGGGTCTCGCACCTGATATCCAAAAATGCACGCGCCCCGTTCGATCGCGAGAGCTTCGCGATAGAAGTCGAGTTTCCCGTAGAAAATGTTGTCGCCCAGGATGAGCGACGCGCCGGAACCGGCGAGAAAGTCGGCGCCAATCAAGAACGCCTGGGCGATTCCTTCCGGCTTTGGCTGCGCGGCGTACTCGATCCGGACCCCGAGCCGTGAGCCGTCGCCCAGATAATCCTGAAGCATCGGCAAATCCTTTGGCGTGGAAATGATCAACACTTCCCGCAGCCCGCCCAGCATCAAGGTGGCGAGCGGATAGCAGATCATCGGCTTGTCGTAAACAGGCAGCAGTTGTTTGCAGACGATCTTGGTCAGCGGATAGAGGCGGGTGCCGGCGCCGCCCGCGAGAAGAATGGCTTTTTTGTTCATGCGAAAAGGAGCATCAGGTTGCGGCGCTCCAGTGGTCGAGCCGGTTGACCCATTCCTGCCAGAAACTTGCCGGCCGCGTCAAATCGATCCGGCTGACCGGTTTCAACCAGCGCAGCCCGCGCACCAAAGGCTGGTTCGACGCGGCGCGGTCGAAGAAGAAAGGGGCCCCGATTTGTTCGCTCAGCTTCCGGTCGGCGATCCGTCCACCGACGGCGTGGTTAAGTGCATTCTCGATCGCTTCGCGTGACATCGCCGGCTTCGCTTCGATCGAGGCGCTTAAGCTGACGCCGAGCATTTTCTTCAGGAGCACGCCGCAAATCAACGCCCGTGAGCTGGTCGCGTGGACATGGCGGATTTTTCGCTGGGCAAACATGCGCCGCAAGGTGAGCGCAAAACGGGCCTGCCGCAAAAAGAGATCGACGGGCGCACGATGCGATTCATTGGCGCGGTCGTCCTCCAGCGCGAGAACGAGCTCGCGGTTTGCCTGCCATTCAGCCTCGACTGCCATCGCGTCCGGAAGAAATTCGAACTGGAGAGCGAGCTGTTTCGCAGCGCTGCCCAGCCGCGCTCCCATCTGGAATTCGCAGACGAAGGCCTGCACTTCCGGCGTTCGTTTTGCCACTTCACGCAGCTCTGTTTCGAGCGAGGGAAGCGCATCGTCCGGCCACTGGTCGATCAGGTAAGCGATGCGGGGCGAGTCGGGAGCGCCCGGAGATTTCGCAGGCGCTGTGCCTCCCGCGGGCCGTCCCTTTCCCAGCAAATCCACGAGCGGGCCGACCGTTATCTCTATCTGAAAATGTTGCTCGACGCGGGCCCGGCCGGCGGCGCCGTAACGTGTCCGCAACGGCGCATTTCGGCAGAGTGTTTCCAGCGCATCGGCGAATAGCCCGCTTTCACCCGCTGGGACGAGCAATCCGGTTTCCTTGTCGACGACCGCTTCCGGAATGCCGGCCAGGGTGGTGGAAACCACGGGACGCGCGGAGGCCATGGCCTCCAGAATCACGGTCGGAAAAATGTCGCTCGCGCCGTGATCATCGGTAGTCGCGGCGAGAGCGAAAATATGGGAGCGCTGCATCTTCTCGAGCACGCAATCCTGCGGCAGCGCGCCGGCGAGGGTGATGAAAGGGCCCAGCCGCAGTTCATCGATCTGCTGTTGCAGGTTTTTCCGCAGCGGGCCGTCGCCGACGATCTCGCACCGAAACTGGATGCTGCGCTGGCGCAATTGCTCGCACGCCTCGATCAGGTATTCGAACCCCTTGAACGAGACCAGCCGGCCGACGCTCAGGATTTGGACCGGCCCGGCCTCCGAGTCGTTCGCGCTGGGATCGAGAAAATTGCCCAGATCCATTCCGTTGTAGACCCGATGAATCTTGCTCGCCGCATTCGGGCACCGCGCCGCCATCAACCCGCGGCTGTATTCCGTCTCGACCGCCACGAATTCCGCTTCGTCACATATCTCGCGCAACAGATCGTCATTGCCGAGATCGGCCATGAAATCCTGGCCGTGCGCCGTGATGCTGAAGGGGATGTTCGCCATCGCTTTCAAGAAAAGCGCGGTGTGGGCAGCGCGGTTGGCGAAGTGAACATGAAAATGCTCGACCTGATGGCGCTGGAAGAGTTCCGCGAAATAGCCGGCGTTGCGCGCGCGCGTTGGCGCTTTGACACCGGTCCCATATTTTTGATTGTGCGAATCAATCAGGGCCTGGGGCCATCGTGCCTCCTTTCGCGCTTTTTCCTCCCCTAACCGCACGATCGCCGGCGGCGGCGCGTAATGGACGGGCGCTCGCAACTGGCCGGCATGCGGATGCCGAATGCTCGTCAGCGGCGGATGAATCGATCCGACGGTGAGAGCGAACCCCTGCCGTTCGAGCGCGAGCATCTCCATGTCGCAAAAGGTCTGCGACAGGACCGGATAGCGGGAATAGAGGTAGCCGAGGCGCATCTTAAGATTTCGGAAACCGGAAACCGGATACCGGAAAGTAGAACATCGAACATCGTTCGGCCATCACCCGGAATTCTTTCCGAAATCCGGTATCAGCAATCCGAAGTCAGGAGAATCGCACGTCCTTGCCCGGATCCATCTCAAAGTCGAGGGCAAGAGAATCGGCTGTGTTTGGCTTGATCACTTCCTCCATGAATTTCACGTGGATCGGGTCTTCCCGGAAGATCTCGTACCGGTCCATCGACTCGAAATCGATCGCGATAAAAAACGGCCAGGGTAATTCCGGATCGATCCGTTTTCCGCATTTGATGTTTAAGACCTCGGGGATCTTCAGGAGCTGCATGCGGGTGTTCATCATCATTTCCTCGACCCGGGCGGGCGTAACCTCCGGCTTGAGCTTGTAGAGGACAATGTGGTGAACCATGGGGGTCTAGCTTTAGGCGGAGGGTGGCTGGCAGGCAAGCGGGAAACCGCCGGTTGAGGACTTACTTCTTCCAGTCGAGCGCGCCCTTTTTCAGCGCGTAGACGTATCCCACCATCAGGATTGTGATGAAACTGAGCATGCTCCAGAGGACCAGTTTGCTTTCCACGATCATCTCCCGGTAAACGACGGCCCACGGATACATGAACACGATTTCGAGGTCGAAAAGAATGAAGAGCATGGCGACCAGGTAAAACTTTACGCTAAAGCGCGGTTGCGTTTCGCCCTCCGGGACCATCCCGCATTCGTAAGCGGTATCTTTTACGCGCGTGCGCCGGCCGGCCTTGCCCAGGATCACGCTGACGAGCAACGCCGAGACAGCAAAGCCGATTGCCACCCCGATGTGGAGTAACAGTGGAAGGTAATCGCGAATCATGATGGCTCAGGAACCCGCGCCGCCTGATGGAAGAGCCGGGCTACTTGGCGGCGGCCGCTGCTGCCCTGGCGATGGCGGCGTTCCTGGCGCTGGCGGCCGCGGCAGCCGCAGCGGGGATATGCCCATTCTGCGGAGCGATGGCCGCGGCGAGCGCGGCGGGGAGGCCTTTGTATTTCTTGCCAGTCTTCCTTACGGCCCCGCGGGCCACAAGGTTCTGTAGCTTCTCATAAGCTCGCAAGCGAAGCATCTCTTCGCCGCCACTGGCCGCATTCCGTGCGCGCAGATTTTCGTGCACGATATCAAAGAGCTGCTTGAATTCGAACGATGCACGCCGGGAGAGCACCGCAACCAGTTCCTCGGTCACCAGATCGGGAACGCGACGCGAGAATGCATTTTTCTTGAGAATAGCCATAAGGCGCAAATGATACCACGTTTTGCCAATTACGCAGCAGATTTCTACCGTGCCGTGGTTTAGAGTCTCTCTCCAAGGGACTTAGGGTCGATCGTCCATATAACATCAACAACGATAGGATGATACGCACATAGAGTGCGCGCCCAAGTTGCTTATTCCGGCGAGGCATCCGGGCTCGAGACGGGCGAAGGAGATGCCAGGGGCGACGGAGCAGGAAGCGGTGAGGAAGGCGGGGACCAAATGGCGGGCGGTCTCGAAGAGTTGGATGCCCCACTCGTTTGCCTGCGATAAAGCGCCGCCGCAGTGCCGCCCAGCCCGGCCACTCCGACGATTGTTTGGTAGACAGTGACAGGTCCGACCGATTCGGAAATGTACCCGTCGCCATCGTAACGTTGCGACATTACAATCGGGCTAAGGTGCTTCGTAATGGTCTCGGGAGCGGGCAGCTTGTTTAAGTCAACCGTGTCGGCGATGCCCGGCAAGAAAGCCGCGCCCATGAAAAGCATCGGTCGCAGAGTCGCATCGACGCGCGTGTAGATCAGCGCCGGGTCGATGTAGGCGAACGCTTGCTGGGCGGCCGGAACAACGCGCTCGGCATGGGTGAAATTTTTTGAAGCGGCCAGCTCGGAGCTTCCGGTCGAGCGCTTCATGGCGGCTTCCACCGATGCCGCGTCCGCGCCCGCCACCAACATCCGGTCCGACAATCCGAGCGTGGGCGAAAAAGAGAATAATTGCCCGCCGGTGCGCGTGGAAAAATATTGCACGCCGTCCTTCTCCTGGCGCGTCCAGGCTGGCGAGTCCGCATTCGCCGTCGTCATTGCGATCAGGATCTTGTTTGCCTGCGCCAGATCTTTCACTGGAAGAGCGGCGAAGAACGACGGCCAATGAGAGTTCGAGGGCCAGTTGCCTATCCAACTGAATTCCGGCCCGAAGGCGCGGTTCCAATCCTCGAGGGTTAGGCCATGGGATGAAAGAGCGCTGGTAATTTTCTGCAAGCCAGCCATCCAGCCCAGGGCGGTGTGCGAACTCGAAAGCGGCGCCGGATTAGTCAAGTTCAAGAAACCGGCGGCGTAGAGAAAGGCGTCTTTTGTCGCAATCGGGAGCGACGCGCGCGTGAGGATGCCCGCGTCCAATAATTGTGGCATGCCGATGAAAATGACATCGCGAATTTTCCCGCCTTCAAACGAGGTCGCACCGCACACGCTGCGAATTTGCCGGATCGCCGCCATTTGATCGGTTGAATCCTCCGCGCCTGTCTCCCCGCGCGGCATCAGTTTCTCGACTAATTGATTAACGCGGGCGAAGGCGAGCGCGGTGTAGCTCGAGGGCATGCGCTTGGACGCGGCGGCAAACACATCGTCTTCCGCCAGCGCGGGGTGGGAGTCCTGGAGGCGGCCGTCCACGCGATCGAGGAGCGGCTTCAACTGCTCGGGATCGTTCGCGACAAAGAACCATTGACCGTGGCGGACGGTGGAGAGACGAACGATGCCCGCGGTATCGGCCTGGATTTGGTGTCCCTGGTAATTCACGATCTCCTGTTTGAAATCCGGCGCCTTTCCGAGCAACTGGGCCTTCCAGTTCGCCACGATCTTTTCCGCGTTCCCTGGGTCTCCCTTGAAGCGGAAACCGCCCACTATTTTCCACGCGCTGTGTTCGATCGCGATTACAGCGAGAAATGCGTCCTTCATTTGAAGGGATTCACATTCCTGAATGGCCGATCCAAGGCCACGGTTCGCCGGAATTCTTGCACGCGGCTTTTGCAGAAAATCCTGCACGGCCGGTTCGGTCCAAATTTTGTAGATATCGGTCTGATGCAGTTCCGCGCGCGACCGGTTGAAGTCCGGCAGGTGGATCAGCGCGAGCGTCTCTTTCGGGAGAAGCGAGCTGACCGCGGCGCTCGAAGTGTGGTGGGAACGGTAGAAACCCCACCAGATCAAGGCCGCTGCGATGGCTGCCACCATGACGAGCAGCTGAAATCGTTTCATAGGCGGAGATTCTAGCGCACTCCTTACTCGTCGCGACTTTTTCTGGAGCCTTCCTCACTCGGAGGGACGTGCTTCCGCACGTCCCATTTTCCGCTGGCGCGACAGTTTGAAATTTGGACGTGCGGAAGCACGTCCCTCCGAGTTACGCCCTGGGATGAAATTTCCGGTGCACGGCTTTCAACCTTTGCTGGTCGACATGGGTGTAAACCTGCGTGGTCGAAATATCCGCGTGGCCGAGCATTTCCTGGATGATCCGCAGGTCCGCGCCATTGCTTAACAGGTGCGTCGCGAAACTATGGCGAAGCAGGTGCGGATAGATGTTCGTCTCAATTCCCGAGTGCCGCGCCCGTGCCTTTACGATTTGCCAAAGGCGGACGGTCGTCAGTTTTGTCCCGCGGTTGGAAAGGAATATCTCGCTCCCGCTGCGGCGCTTCACCAGCTTCGGCCGTTCCGTTGAGATATAGGAGGCGAGCGCGTCGCAAGCCCTCCGCCCCACGGGCACGAGACGCATTTTGTTTCCCTTGCCGGTCACACGGAGGATGCGCTCCTCGAAATTCATGTTCTCAAGGCGCGCGCCGGCCAATTCGGAAATGCGCAAACCGCTGGCATAGAGCAGTTCCACCATCGCGCGATCGCGCAACCCGAGCGGATGCCTGGTCTCAATACTCTCAATCAGGCGCTCGACTTGAAGCTCGTTCAGCGTCTCCGGCAGGTAACGTTCGATCCGCGGCAGCGTGAGCGTCTCGGTCGGGTCGCGTTCGAGCGCGCCTTTCTTTCCGCTCAGGAATCGAAAAAAAATCTTCAAGGCCACCACGACTAGTTTGATTGAGGACGCGGACAGCCCGCCTTTTTTTCGCGTCGAGAGATACTCGCTGATCATCGGCTGCGTCACCGCCCGCACGTCTGTGATTTTGCGCGCGGCCGAACACCAGGCGGCGAACTCCGTCAGGGAACGCCGGGTGGAGAGTTGATAATTATCCGAGAGACCGCGCTCCGTTGCGAGAAAACGGATAAACGAGTCGATCTCCTGTTCCACGGCAAGGGAAGTGACGAGTGGCGAGGGGCGAGTGACAAGGGAAATCTGCCGGCGATTAGACGATGTGGCGAATTAAAAACCGGCGCCGCCGTCCAAACGTATCTGTCGCTTTCGTTACCTAGCGGCCATTGACAAAGAGAGCCGGAGTTCCGACGTTGTTTACATAATGAGTCTTGATCTCAATTCGCTCCTGAAAGATTGGCCGCATGAAACCGGCGCGATCAAAGTGCGCAAGATTATCGGCGTGGACGGCAACGAAAAATTGCAGCTCCGGATCGACCTCGGCATTCTTCAGATGGAATTGACCGGCCGGCCCGATGGCCAGCGGCCGCACAATTGCGAGTCGTTGCTGGTTTATCATCAGCGCCGCGCCGAGCGGGCCGAAGCGCGCGGGGAGACCTACGAGCTTACCCCCGAACAATGCAACGAGCTCCAGCAGGAAGGCATTCAATACTATCACCGTTACCTGAGCCTTTTTCAGATCAACGATTTCCCTGGTGTGATTCGTGACACGCAACGCAACCTCGACCTCTTCGCCTTTGTGGCCGAACATGCCGACCGCGACGAGGTCGTCTGGAGCTTTCAGCAATTTCGTCCCTACGTCCTGATGATGAACACGCGGGCCAAAGCTTCGATCCTGCTCGGGGACGGCCGGTTCGGCGACGCCATGCGGGAGATCGAGCGAGGACGGGACGCCATCCAGGAATTCTTCCAGCAATCAAATTTCCCCGAGCTGGCCACGAAAAGTTCCGAGCTTGCCTTCCTGGAAGAATGGCTGGAAGAGGTCAGCTCGAAACGTCCGCTCTCAAAGCTGGAGATTATGCAGCGTGAGATGGAAGTCGCGATTGCGAGCGAGCTCTACGAGCGCGCCGCCGAACTGCGCGACGCGATCAAGCTGCTGAAAACAACGGACACGGCAGTTTAGCGTTTCGCTAATTTTGGGGCATTGCATCGCCCGCGTTGTCGGCAGGAAAAGCTGGTTCAATCGTCTAGTCCGCGGATACGTTGGACCGTGTGGCTCGGGAAACCATGAGAAAGCAACGCGTGGCCCGTCTCGCACAGGCGCCGGCCAGCTTTGGCCGGCGTGAGTTAATGATGGCGGCGGCGTTGGCCATGGCCACGCTGGCCGTTTACGGGCAGGTGATCAATCACCAGTTCATCAAGCTCGACGACGACCTCTCCATCCAGAACAACCCGATGGTGATCGGGGGCTTGACTCTGAAAGGGCTCGTGTGGGCCTTCACTACCTTTCATGACTCGAATTGGCATCCACTCACCTGGCTCTCGCACCAGGTGGACAGTCAGATCTTTGGTCTAAATGCAGGTGGACACTTGCTCGTCAGCGCGCTGATCCATGTGGCCAACACCCTGCTCGTTTTTGTATTGCTCAAGCGACTCACGGGGGCCAGTTGGAGAAGTGCAATCGTGGCGGCCCTTTTCGCTCTGCATCCATTGCACGTCGAATCGGTCGCGTGGGCGGTCGAACGCAAGGACAACTTGTCGACCTTCTTCGGGTTGCTGAGCCTGCTGGCTTACACCCGCTATGCCGAGGCGCCTTCGTGGAAGCGGTACGCGTTGGTTGCGCTTTGGCTGGCCCTGGGACTGATGTCGAAACCGATGCTGGTGACGTGGCCTTTCGTCTTGCTCTTGTTGGATTACTGGCCGCTCAGGCGCGTCGCCTGGCAACGGGCGGATGGGCTCGGGCGATTCGCAAGGGCCTGGGCGCCGTTGATTCGCGAAAAGCTGCCGCTCGTTTGCCTGGTCGCGGGTTCGATGGTCATGACTTACCTGGCGCAATCGGCGGGAGGAACCCTGCCATTTGTCGAACCGCCATTTCCTTTGCGCCTGGCTAACGCGCTCGTCTCGTATGCCAAGTACGTGCTCCTGACCTTCTGGCCGGCTGGCCTGGGCGTCTACTATCCGTTTTCTGCCGAAGGGGTGTCTGCCTGGCAAGTCGCAGGCGCCGCCGTTCTCCTCCTGGCCATAACCGCATTTGCGATTCGAGAGGCGAAGAAGAGACCCTACCTCATCACGGGGTGGCTCTGGTTCCTGGGAACACTGGTTCCGGTGATCGGGCTGATGCGGATCGGGATCGGTCTGGCGTGGGCGGATCGTTATCACTATGTTCCCTCCATTGGCCTTTTTGTGGCGATCGTTTTCGGCCTTGCCGACGTTGCGATCGCATGGCGCATTGGGCGTGTCGCCATCGCCGCGTTCACCGGGATTGTGCTTCTGATCTTTGGCACGCTGAGTGGGATGCAGGTCCACTTCTGGCGTGACAGTGAAACCTTGTTTAGGCGGACCTTGTCCGTCACTTCCAACAACGCGCTGATTCAAAACCAGCTGGGGGTCGTTCTGAATCAGCAGGGAAAACGGGCAGAAGCGTTTGGGCATTTCGCTGAAGCGCTGCGAATCAAACCCGATTATTTTCATGCGCTGGCGAATATGGCCCTGGCCCTTCAACAACAGGGCAAGACTGCGGAAGCCATCGACTTTTACCAGCGAGCCTTAAAGGTGAGACCCGACTCCGCCCAGGCGCGCATGCAGCTCGGCCGGCTCCTGGCCGATCAGGGAAAACAGCCCGCGCCAAACGATTTTGATCTCCACGTCCGCCTCGGCGAAATGCTGGCGCGTCAGGGCAAACATTTAGAAGCAATCGCCGAACTGAATGAGGCGGTGCGCCTCAGGCCCGATAGCGCCGAAGTCCACAACAATCTCGGACTCCTTCTTCTCATGACGGGGCAACCCGAAAAGAGCCTTCCGCATTTTTCCGAGGCGCTGCGCTTGAAGCCGGACCTCGCGATTGCCCAGGACAATCTGACGCGGGCGCAGAAGCAGATCGACGCGCGCCCCAAATGAAAGGGTTGGTTCTCGCCGGGCTTCTTTTGGTCGCGCCCGTGATCTCGTACGCGGATTACCGCGAATTCCGCGCCGTGCCAGTGGATAAAGACCTGAACGCCGCCTTGAGCCGGGTGGCCGACGCGATCCTGAAAGAATTCCCGAAGATGACCGCTGACAATCTCGCCCTTAGCGTGATCGATCTGACCAAGCCGGAGAGTATCGTCCGGGCGGATTATCACGGAGATGTTTCTTTTTATCCTGCTTCCCTGGTTAAGCTTTTCTTTATGGTCGAGGCCTTTCACCAGGGGCATCTCACCCCGGAGATTGAGCGCGCGCTGCGCGAAATGATCCAGGTCTCGGATAATGACGCCGCGGCTTTCCTGGTCGATGTCATTACCGAGACAACGAGCGGCCCCGAACTGGAGGGAAAAGCTCTCGACGAGTTCGTCAATCGCCGGCGGCAACTGAACCGCTACTTCACTTCTCTGGGTTACGACATTAGCGCGATGCTCAAGCCCTGGAGCTTTGGCCCCTTCGGGCGCGACAAGCAGATCATGGGGGAGAAATCGATCAACCGGAACCGCGCGAGTGCGAACTCTTTCGCGTCGCTTCTCTTCTGGATTGTCCGGCGGCACGCCATCTCATCGCCAGCCAGCGAAGCTATGCTCACTTTGCTCGAACGTCCGCTCGCGCCGCCGCGTGCGACCGAGAACCAGGTCCGCGAGTTTTTTGGGGAATCGCTGCCGGAAGGCTCGCGCCTTTGGTCGAAAGAAGGCGATACCAGCGAAGTGCGGCACGACGCCGCCTACGTCGAACTGCCCGATGGAAGGAAGTTAATAATAGTGATCCTGACTCGAGGCGCGGCTGATGATAAGACGCTGCTGCCCGCTCTCGGAAAACACCTCCTCATGGAGACAGCGAGGTAACTGGGAGCGAACAAATCTCTCTTTGGAGCTGGTGTTGCTGCCAACAAGTCTAGTTAGAATAACGCGGATTCACCCTTCATACCAAGGGACGCGTAGCACGCCATGACGGCCAACCGCTCACATAGGCATCGCCTCTCTTGCGAATCGTCCGGTTCCGGCAAATAGGAATCAGCATTCAAAAAAGTACTTGCCAGGCTATCGCGAATTTGGATTAACTCCGGTTCGTGAAATTCCCCCCCTGGGACTCATCTTGGCGGTCGCCCGCTCTTTGGTTTGGACAGAGAGCGGCCTGTGCGCGAGCCGCGCTTGCCTTTCCCGGGCAAGTTCACCACGGCTCCATGGTTTTCTCAGAGCCGCCCTAACCACAAGCTAACAACCAACCTGTTCCCCTATGTTAAGATTTTCTTTCCGATACCTTCTGCTCCCGCTCGTTTTCTGTCTTTGGGCGGCAAGGATCCCGGCGCAAGAGCCCCAGATGATTGCGCCGCCGCTGCCGGACTTCGGGACGGCACCACCGCCTGACCCGGAGACGCTGCCACCGCCGCCCGCGCTGGAGTGGGAGCCGGTGACGCCGCCGGCCCCGGCGCAACCACCGGATGTCGCCCCGCAGGCCTTGGATGTTCCGCCGCCGGAACCGGAGGTCGAGTTGGCGCCGCCGCCAGTTGCTGCGGCCCTGTCCTTTGTTCCCGGGGCCTCGGGTGAACCATTGGAAAAAGGCACCGAGGAGATCGAAGTCTGGCGCGAGGAATCGGAATCTCCTCAGATGCCGGCCAAGCACGGCGCTCAATTCCATGAGACCTACGTCACCGGAACCGAGCCGGTGGTGGTGCGGCTCCAATTCGACCCGCTGGCCGCGGGAAAAATCGTGATTGTCCGGCCAGATCCGGGCGCAGCCGTAATTCCGCCCGGGACCAAATTTCAGATCGGGCCCACGGGAGAATGCATTATCTCGGTCGCGCTCGCGGCGAATTGTCGCATGAGCCGGGTCAACGTTTATTGCGATGGATTCCGGACCGCGCTGCCGTTGTCGCGAGCGCCGCTCGCGGTCGTGGAAGCCCACGAAGCACTGACGGAGGGCAGAGAATGAGAAATCGACTTGTTCCTGCCCTGGCGTTTTTCTCCTTCTTCCTGCCCATCGGAACGGGAGGCTTGCTGGCGCAGGCCCCGGAGCCAGATCGGAACCCGACAGGAGATACGGGCGCACTCAAGGCGCAAGTTCTGACGGGCGGAAGTTACGATGCTCACAGTGGAAATGCCACCCGGTCGATCACCGATCTCAGTGTGCCTGGCGCCGTGGGAGATTATGGACTGAACCTTGTCCGATATTGGAATTCGTTGCGGAACGATCGCTATGAGGCCAATAGCACCTACGAGCCCGACCAGCGGACTGACTTTGGCGCCCCTGGGTGGTCGCATTCCTGGAGCTGGAGCGCCGTCTATGCCACGGACATCCAGGAGCTGAATGGCGATGGCACTCAGCAAATCTATACGACCTCCATAACGATCACCTTCCCGGATGGACACGCGAGCAAGTATAAGATCAGCCGCACCAACGTGCGGCCTGTTGGGCAGCCCTGGCTCGCGGATCCTCGTTGTGGCCCACCTTATCATGCCGATCGTCACGAAGACGACTGGCAGGGTCCCGGCGGGGGCGTGGGCGACGAGTTGCAGGATATGTCTTACTGGGGTGAAAGTTTCTGGCTCTACCGCGCTGATGGCGGCGCCGTCCATTTTGAGGATGTCAATGGAGACTATCGAGCCACCGAGGTCTTCGACCCGCATGGTTTGCGGACCGTTCTTCATTACGACGGCGATCGAAATCTCCAGTGGGTGGAACAGGATGGTGGCAGGCGGCTAACCTTCCGGTGGGATGATTACTGTGAAGGGACGGGCCAATGCTGGTCCAAGGTCATCGGGCAGGTTAAAAGCGAGGGGAGTGGTGGCACGCAGGCAGTTGACTATCGCTATACCCGGTTCGACCACCCCCAGAACGGCAGCTGGCTGACGCTCACCTCCGTCATCTATCAAAACGATCCGGTCCATGGTGAGATTAAGGCCCGTTATACCTACTGGGGAGACTACACGCCGGAGGAAGGGTATTTTTTCTTTGCCGGCCCCTTGCTGGCCACGGCGGATGATCCGCGCTTCGACGGGCCGATGAAGTATATCCGCTATGACTACTCGGGGACTGGTTGCAGAGGGTGGGTAGGAATGCCGCCGCCTCAATATGACAACGGCGAACATGATTATTTCTATGCCAGTCCCACGGCGATCGCCGCTGAGCGAGCCGGCAAAACGGGCGCATTTGTCTCCCGATTTGCGATCAGCTGTTTTGAGGGAACACGCAAAGAGCACAATGGCTTTGATCTTGAGCGCAAGTTCTACTATGGCCACTCCGCGACCTGGCCCCAATCGGGAGCGATGGGCTATCAGTTGGCAAAATTGACTGATTTTTACCCTCCCAACAATGGCGCTGGCGCGCACTCGAGGCGGCAAAGTTACCTGGGTGGCCATCCGAAGCAATCCTGGGATGGGCGGGGGATTGCCACCCAATTCGTGCACACCGACGACACCGGTTTTCCCAGCGAGATCAAGCGTGTCGGCTCGGATAACAGCACCTACCGGTATAACCGCTCCAATCCAGGCAATTCGGCGCAGCGGGATACAACGCGGGTGCCCAACACGTTTTCTCGCTGGCTCTTCAGCAAGACCGACGAGCGCTTCCAGACGACCACCTACCGGCGCGACTCCCGCCGACGCATCGACCTGATCACCCATCCGGACGGGAGCACGGAAGAGTTTACCTACAACGATTTGAACCAGGTGACGACGCACAAGCTGCCGAGCCAGGCGATCAAGACGTACGTCTATGATGGCCGCGGCCTCCTCCAACTGGAATGGAACACAGCGGACGGCGAAGGGGAGTACACCAGCTACACCTACTATCACCCTGGCGATCACCCCGAATGGACCGACCTGGTAAAAACGGTCCAGAACTGCCGGGCCCGTCAGAACGGAATGCAGTTCAGCGCGAAAATGGAATACAATGGGCGGCATCAGATCACCAAAGTGATTTATCCCCCCGCCGTCTCGGGTGGGGCCGAGTCTTCCGTCAGTTACAATTACGATCCCTACGGCAACTGCACTTCGATCACGAATGAGCTGGGCCATACCAGTTATTACAGCTACGATAGCTACGGGCGCTGCACCTCTTACACCGAGCCGCTTAACGCCACCGGTGCGGATTGCAATGGCAACGTGGCCTCGCGCCGGTGGGACTGGTTTTACGATCGCAAGATCGCTGGCGTTACCTATGCCGCCACCAGCCACACCTCGAAGGAGTGGCGCGTCCAGGTCGAGCCGGCTTTCAATGCGGCCGGCCAGCGCCGGATGACCGCGCGTGAACATGACCTCCAAAACCGCATCATGGTGGAGCAAACCGGCTGGATTCAGCCGGCGGGAATAATCGGTCCAGGCAATCCCTGGTATCCGGGCCCGGACCTCGAGACCCATAGCTATACCTACGATGAAAACGGGCAGAAGAAGACCTTTACCGACCCGCGCAGCCGTGTCACCACCTACGAGTACGACCTGCGCAACCGGCTCAAGAAAACGATTGAGCCGCTCAATCGGATCACGGAAATTAGCTACGACGAGACCGGGAACAAGACTTTGGTGAAATTCCCCGACACCACGACCCAGCGCTGGGAAAACTACGATGCGTTTGGTCAGGCGTGGCGGTTTTTCGATGAACGCAACAACATGACCGATCTGACTTATTGGCCGTGGGGGCCGATGAAGATATTGGGCCAGGTCATTACTCATCGGATCCAGGACAATGGGCAGCCGGAGAATCAGTTGACCGAGTTTTTCCCTGACGGAATGGGGCGGCCCCGGCGAACGAATTTTCACGATGGAACCTTCGAACAGACCGATTACGGATGCGGGCAGGTGGCGGCTTGGAAGACACGGCGGAACCAGACCAGGCACATGCAGTATGACGCGCGGGGCCGGGAAACGTCGCAAACCTGGGATGGAGGCGCGGCGCCGCGGGTCGACCGGGTTTGGGACGCGGCCAACCGGCTGACGAGCATTTCCAACAGCTTTTCTGTCATCGATTACGGGTATGACGATGCGGGGCAGGCGAAGTGGGAAGGGAGCCTGGTGACCGGGAGCGGTGCGCGCAAGGAGGTGAAGTACTGCCGCTATCCGAACGGAGAAGTCGCCCGCCTGACGTATCCGAATGGGACGGTGGTGGACCGCAATTACACGGGCCGGGGGCAATTGCAGGGTGTGGGCTGGGGCGTGGGGAGCACGAGCTACGCCTATTGGCCGGACGGGAAAGTGGACTATCAGGCTCGGACCAATGGCGTGACGACGAGATATGGATATGAAGAGCGGGGGATGATCAACTCAGTGTTGCACGAGAAGAGCAATCAAAGTCTCGCGTTCCGGGAATATTGGCGGGACAATCGGGACCGGATCGTGGCCTGGAAGCGGGGCCCGGCGGGTGGTCCGAACGGGATGGAGAACGGGCGTGGGGACCGTTATGCCTACGACGCGGAAGGCCAGTTGACCCAGGCAGCTTATCGGGCGGTGAACCCGGAGCCGTGGTTGACCCTGAGCGATCCGAAGCGGAGCGACAGCTTCCAGTATGATGCGCTGGGCAACCGCTACGGCGCGGCCCAGGTGGCGAGCCGGGGGCCAATGAACTTCACCCGGCGGGATAATGGATTGAACCAATATCAGATGTGGTGGCCCTTTTCGCCTCTCTATTACGACGACAACTGGTTTTCGCCGTGGGTGCCGCCAGGGAATGGAGTGATGATGGCGGACGGGTATATCACGGCGAGCTATAACGCGCTGAACCAGCCTGTGGCGATGGGGAGCCAGGGGTTGGGGAGTAATTTCATCTGGTTCTGGCACGATCCGCTCGGGCGGTGTGTGAAGCGGTGGCTGGGCAACAGCAATCAAGTCCCGACAGGTCCGATCACCTATTTCTATTACGATGGATGGAACCTGGTGCAGGAAGGGCCGAATCCGTCAACCGCGGACCGCCTCTATGTGCACGGAGGCCGGGTGGACGAGGTGGTAGCGAGCCAGATAGGGGGGCAATGGTACAATCATCATTATGATGCACGAGGCCACTGCATCCTGCTCACCGACAGCAACGGCACCATCCGGGAGCAGTATGATTATGACGCGTTCGGGATGCCGTATTTTTACAATGCGGCGGGGACTTCTCTCGGGCTGTCCGCCCAGCTTGGAAATCGGTTTCTGTTTACGGGCCGGGAATGGTTGAAGGACCTGCGCGTCTACGATTACCGCCACCGGATGTATCAACCGGAGCTCGGCCGCTTTCTCCAGCCCGATCCGCTGCACTTTGGTGCCGGCGACTACAATCTCTACCGTTATTGTCACAATGATCCGGTGAACAAGAGCGACCCAACCGGATTATACTGGGACGTACAAGACTTTAACCATGCCGATAACTGGAAGATATGGCAGATGATTTCGAAGGTGGAAAAAATGCCCGGGCCGCTTGGGGAGACGTTTAGACAACTCAGCAACTCGCCAAACCGGATCGTAGTTATCCCCATTCAAAACACGCTGGAGGGTCAAACAAAGTGGAACGTGCCGCCACGCGCAGAAGGGGACCATACAAACAGAACCACTCCGCAAAATGAAGCAGATGCTGAAAACGGAAAAGGTAGTGGTAGCAGAGTAGAGTTTGACCCCAACAATTCGAAGGATTCGGCAGGTAACAAGCGAGAGCCAATTGAAGGCATTGTGCACGAAGGTCGCCACGCTGCAGCTAACGACAAAGGAGAACGGTTACCGGGATCAAAACAAGAAGAGGATCGCGCCAGAGAGTTTCAAAAATTGTTCCGGCGCGAGTTGGAAAAAGGTAAGCATCCTTAAGAGTAAATAATAACATTATGCGATTGTGGATCGTGGTAGCAACCGTTTTGGCTCTGTTAACGTCGGGGGAAGAATGAGGATCAGACAATCAAGAAATCCGTGCCCGGAGGATTTAAGAATTACCACCTCCAAGAGGAAGGTGCCGTAGTTGATAATGGATCTAATCCGGCAGGAGTAGGACATGCCCACATGGACCAGCTGGCAAAGCGGACTCGAATTTTTCGGACGCGGACCGTGAAACGGCCCGAGGCGCAGCAGACCGTCCCGGTATTCCGGTATACAAGCTGAAAGAATCGAATCCGACGCGCGTATATCGGCTGACTCCCCAAGTAGATTATAGAGATGAACCCACGATAAGGCTTGTTCCGCTCTGAGCTGTCACGCGATGCGACGGCATTGTGCCGCCACGGGCACAGCCGTCTCCATTCAAACATCGAGATCGGTCCCCGGATATCGTGTTAAACCCAATATCGAGACTGCCAGGGGAGATTGTCAGACACGTTGCGGCTGACCCTTTCCCTCAACTTGCCGCCGAAATTTCGAACGATCGACCCCGAGATCCTGCGAAGGCACGAATTATCTAGTGATTGGAGGTAGGAGGCCGGACCTTTGCTGCTTCCCGATCAAAGACCTCCTCGTTTCCCCAATAGCACTGTCCCCTAATTACAATAACGAAGTAGCCTTTATGTTCGTTCACTGACACAGAGGTTCCATCTTCCAAGGCATATATTCGAATCCCGTTAACATCCGATCTCGGCTTCGCAAAATCCGCCGGGCGAAAGTGCGGTAATATGGGCTTGGCAAGCCGGACCATCTCGTCCGGCGTTATCCGCTGCTTGGATCGCAATACAATTTCACAAGCGATTCCATCGAGGAATGCGACTTCGGCCGCGAAAACGTCCGGGACAATTGAGGCAAAACTTGCTGGCCACTGATTCCATTTGAGACTGGCCGTACGGACGAGGCGCTCTTCATGAGAAGGAGTACCCCAGGCAAAGAGAAAATTATCGATAGTTGCGCCCAATCGCGCGACGTTCTTGCTCACTTCAGAGTCTTCCGATGTCGTGAAGGCAATTGTGGTCGAAGCTCTCTCTCCGTGTTCTAGACCATTTCGAGATGCATCACTGACTTCTGCGTCAATCACGGTCAGCGGATATCTTTTCATATCCCACAATATCCAGTCTCTACTGTGATAACGCTTCATTGACTTAGCAGCCAATGTTTCATCAGCGATCAACCGCAAATCATAGTAAAAGCGCAACTCATATGTTCCCGGCTCCAGATCATACATTTGCCACAAATCGGCGTTTACAACGTTCGTAAATTGTTCGCCGGGTTGAAGAATTACCTTCTCGGCTCCGGATTCCAAGAACGGCGCGTTCAGCCGAACGGGAACCTGACGATGACGCGTGTCATAGATACGAATGTGTTCGATAAAAGAACCGTTAACGTAACGAAACTCTACTGGTGACGCCGATTCATTATGAAGAGTGACGCGAATGTTGATAGGCTCTCCTGAACGAATAACAGCATTGAGGAGTTGGAAGGTGGAAGTGACCCCGGAAATAGGACGGCTGGCGTTCTTCACATCGCCATGTTTGGCAGACGCAAAAAGGCAGGGAAGCAAAAGGGCTACCGCCAGAAAGCTAAGTTTTTGTGACGTGCGCATGTCTTTTCGTGGGAATTGCGACGCTAGACTCTACTCAGAGAGGGTGGGATTAAGTTCCACCCGAATGTTTTTTGTACGCGCAAAGCTTACAACGTCATCAATGTTTTCCGGAGACGGCAATTCCAGGCCGACTTCATTTGCCTCCTCCCAGACGATGAGCGATCTACTTGGCAATGTTGCTACGAGCGCTTTGAGACGGGAGGTGCCACCTACCCCCGAACGCGCCGGCTTGAAGCCAGTAAGAAAACCCTTTTCGCGATCAATCGGCACCAACGCAAAATCGTATTCGCGTTGAGCGACTTTCCAGGAATAAAGCACAAAATAATCGTTGCCCGCACGTGTTCCCCCTCGCCGGATTAGCGCCTTCTCCTCAAGATTCGCCTGGACCAAAGACCCTCGACCGCTAGTTGATATTATTTGCCGGCGCTCGGCAGAGTCGGCGGTTGACTCCCGCTCTCGTTCCGGGGGGGAAAGATCTTTCAGTTCGAACTCCGACGTCCGGCCTGTGTTCAAAAGTATCCTTCCAAATTTGTACTTATCCAACAATGGCTTGAAGGGATCCAAAGTAACCATTAGGTCGAAGCCAATCGCGTTCGGTTCGATCGTCACCGTTGCGCGCTCACCAAGATGAGGCGATGCGGCTATTCTTTTCCATTTGCCTGTTCGTCCTTTCCTGACTCCCAGGCTTACGTCGGGCCAAAAACTCCCATCTGCTGTCTTGATTCCTTCAATTACAACACGCGGAGGGGGCTCGTTGCCGACGGCGCCGTTTGTATAGGACCACGTACCAACAAGATTAAGCTCCCCCTGATCAACCGAATACAAGATGAACTCACGAGCCCGATCAATGCTATTCACCGGTTCGGACGAAATCATCCGTGACCAAACCCTCTGACCTTCGGCATACGTATTTGAGGAAACGCACACAGCGCCGATCAAACACACTATGGTCGCCAAACCGTTCATCACGAAGGAAAAACGGGCCTAGGGGTCGCCTTATCCTTCTCCGCATCCTCCATGAAACGCGTCTGCTCCGCGTTCGGTGAAGGTTGTTCTGCTGCGGCGGTTACGGGATTTGGAGCTAGGAGCGTGAACAAGAGGAAACAGCGCAGAAACCAAGTTTTCATCGCACGGACTTCTTAACTATTTTCGGTGATCCTTCGCACAGTGGTTGGAATTCAGGAGCCGGAAGAAAGAAATGCTGGCAGCGAACGGCAGCGAACGAGCCTCCCCGCCCTACCGCATGGGATCCTAGTACGGGGAAACGCCAACGCCAATGGAAAAGCCCAGGGCTATAATCCCAGGCTCTCATGCGGGGGGGGTTAAGCACGCTCGACGGTGGGCACGTCGCGAAACCAAGCGCAAGAAGATTTTTAAAAAAAAGTGCCCGCTCATGGCCCAAGGTGTGAAAAAACATGAAAGGCCATATTTTCTAGCATTTGCTGTACGAATTGGCGAGGAAAAACAAATTATGTGGATTCCTGGGCCCATTTGAATAATCGGCTCGCGCACTGCGGGAGCGTGCCTAATAAAGCGATCATTCTATTTCTTAGTGGAACGTCGCTCTGCCATCTGGGCACTGAATGAAGAGATCGGCATGAGCCTGGTGCACTTGCGTGAACGGCTCATCGCCGACCGCTACAAGTCGGAGCTAATGGGCAAGAATGAAGATCTCATTCAAGAGGCCGAACGCGGAATGTTGGGTGGAGTAGGGTGCGGAGGGGTTAGTCTTTGGCTGCCCAACATCTGTGGCTATCAACTACGCGGCCATCGCAATGAGTTGGACTGCCGCGTCATTGAGCAGGAGGGGGGTCTATCATCACAAGGAAGTTCCGGAAGTTCTTCGGCGCAGGTAGAGGCCGCTCGGTATGCGGCATGAGTTTGCCGGATAAGAGGCAACTATCTGGCCGGCGCTCGGCTCGACGGCGCCATTTTCTGTACAGCGAACACATCAGGATGCGCCTGCCTCCGGCTGTCGTTCTTGGTAGCGCAGCAAATGCGACGATCGCCTGCGACTGATGGTGCAATCGCGCCGAATAGGATCGCGGGGTGTTGGCTTATTCGTAGACCGCTTCGAGTTGCCAATCGATCACCTCTCCGGTAAAGCGATCGACGGCAAAGTGCAGCCAGTACCGTTTTTCTCCTTCGACGATGAATTGCGACAGGTTCGTGGCCGCTGCCGGATAGCGGCCGGACTGTGCGATCAAGTCGATCAATAGATTCCAGGTTCGCGTTTGCGTTACCTCCGCAAGCGACCGGGCGATCAGCTCTCGAGCTTCTTCTCCGGCGCCGGTGGCGCTGCTTCTAACGGCCGCGGTGAGCCTACCCAATTCGTGACGGCCCAGCGCGGGTAACCCGCTCGCCGGGTTTGTTGCCGCGACGATGTCGAGGGCGGCGTTCCGACCGTTCGTCGTGGAGACAACTGCGTCCGATCCATCATTTTTGATGGTGCCGGCTATCATCGCGGCCAGGGCGACAGAATTGCGAGTGTTCAGGTTGATCACACCGGCCCGCATGTTTGCCGGAGCTATGGTGAAGAGATCGAGCATCGAGGCATCGGCGCTGCTTGACGTAAAGAAGTCGAGTGTCGTCGTGGCGTTCATTGTAAGCGTATCCAAGTTCGCCAGGGTTTCTGAGCGCTCGGTTCAAGACAATCGGTGCCGGGCTAGGCACCGGACTGGGGGCCGCAGTTTCCCGACCGTAGGCCCGGGGATTCGGAGGGGCCGGGCTGGGAGCGGGAGGTCCTGCATACCCAATTACTGTAGGAGCGTCGCCTCCGCCGCTGTCAAATTGATCGATGATCGAAGCACCGAGCGCTAGAATCTCGCCGATCGATGGCCTCGGATTCACCGTCTGCCAGGCAAAATCGAGGAGTTGAAAAAAGTCGGGCTCCCGCGTCCCGTCAATCGCAGGAATTGCTTCGGCCAGCGAAGTCCCATTGGCGCCGTAGTAATCCCAATGATCAACGTTCCAAACCAATCCAAAGTCGCGACGAATATCGGGCGCTTTCGAAGCCGGGACAGGACCGTTTTGGCCTAACCACGCCAACTTCGAAAGCAGGAACCGGCGAAAGAGAGGCTCGCCTTGCCGGGCGATCGAGCCGTCGGGGCGGGCAAAGTTGGCGGTCACGCGTTGGGTGGACGCGGGTCCCCAAGTGGCAAGGTTCGAGTCGCGGGAAAAATTGCCAAGGTATTGCAGCGCGTCGGCGGAGAAGCCGGTGGATACTCTGTATGCGATAAGCATTTGCCGGGATGTAAACATCTGGTCGGTCCTTCCATTCCAGACCACACCTCCGGTGCCCAGAAAGCCGTTGGAATTCGACAAGACGAAATTGAAGTAGCTGGCCGCAGACGTGGCATTGAAGATAAAGCTCCCGAAGTTTCCGGTTGGCTTGGCTGAAGCGTAGTTCCTCCATCCCACCAAGTCACTTACGGCCGAGCTGGACAGGCCAGGGACAGTCAGGTCGGCAAAGGACAAGAAGCCTTTGAATCCGAACTGGGTCGGGACGCTGCTGGGGGCGGGAGGATACCCCGCTACGTTTACGTCAAGCAAGCCGCCCTCATCGTAAATGGCATACGCGTACCGGCCAAGGACCGAGCGAGTAGGTGAAGAAAGAATCATCGGTCCCTGCTCGCAGACGAAGACCCAATCCGGAGCGGTAAAGGCAGAGATAGGGCTGGTGTCTTTTGGATCGGTCCCAGGGGGACGCGGGATCAGATAGTGTTTGTTCCAACGAGCAAGATTGATCTCACCCTTCATTGTCCTCACCGGCGATGAGGATGGAACAGGGGCCGAGCTAAGAGGAGACGCGCGGCTTCCAATTCCGGGCGGAGCTATTGGATCGGATTGGATGCTGCGCCGGACCAGGTTCGGAATTGGGTCCGGCGCACCGGCCGGCACTCCGCTGCGTTGCGGCATAACGTTGGCAGCGGCCGTAGGCGTGTAGAGAGTGATCTGGTTGACGGTGGTCGACGTCGACCCGTTGACGATTTCCTGCTTCAAGTCTCCGACAACGATGTCCAAGGCGCTCCGAGCCAATTGGTCGGCCTTACTTTGATTGAAACTGCCATGTGCGAGCGGGCGCTCGATACTCGTGCGCGCGAGATAGGCCGTGACCACTCCCGCAAGTAGAACGACGAAGGCGAGGACGATGACAAGCGCCGCACCGGTGCGGTGTTCGATTGCCTTAGGCCGTCGGGGGAAAATCATTCAAAGCTTTCGCGGCAGTTGAAAGGAACGCTGATAGATTCTGATCCCGGAGATCGCGGGGCGAGGCATATCGTTGGTGGCGTTCAGCGCCTCCTGCCATTGAGCCAGCAAAGCTCCGGGCCCCATCGAGAGAGCGAAGTCGTTCATCCTCGCGGTCACCGTCGCAAGTTGTGTGTCCGAGAGCAGAACTCTGCTTTGGGGATCAATGGCGGCGATTGCGACCGAGATGGCGGCAACGTCCTGCATTCCATTGATCGCGGTGTGCCCCGCGTTCGTGTCCCAGGGGGTGACGGAGAAATTGCCGCTCGTTAGGCAGTAGAAATACTCCAGGCGAAAAATGTTGGCCGTCGCGATCTCGTAGTCTGAGTCGGCGGCGGCGTCTGTGGCGGCCGGCCAGGTGGCGGCGATAGTTAGCGGCAGGAAGGTTATCGGCGTGCTGCCGGGCGAAGCTCCGTTCCAGAGTAAGCCTTTTCCGAGTCGCTCCATCTTGAGCTGCGCGTTGATTCGATAGCTCACGAGCGAAATCGGACTCTGCGAACCGGTGGCCGGATAGTAGCCAGGAACTTCGCTGTAGAACGCGATCTGGTCGTTGCCGGGTTGAGCGTTAGCCGACGTCTTTACGTAATAGTCGACGTCGGATCTCCGCAGCATTTGGGCGAAGTCGATCGCGAGTCGATCCAGGAACGGCCGCGCTTGGCCGTCGGCCTCCATCCGTTTGGTGCCAGCGGTGGTGAGCGTTGCGGCGTTATCAAACAGGCGGGCGACCGCAAGCACGATCAAGGTCAACACCGCGATCGACACGAGCATTTCAACGAGGGTAAATGCCGCGTCCGATCGTCGCATAACTTCGAGATTGCTAGTTGCGATCCAGGCCGAGAAACATCTCCGTCGAGCTGGTTGCATTGACTGGCGACGCTGCCGCGGGCCAGGTCATTTTCAGATGGGCGAGGGTTGCGGCCCGCGAGCCTGCGTTTGGCAGGAAGGTGATGGTAAGGCGATACCGCGACTCCGAATCGACCGATGCCGAGAATTGACCTTCGCCAGTGAAGAAAAGGGTCGAGGTGGTCGCTTGGCTCACCGGATTTGCTGGAATATTTATCGCGAACTGTCGCGAGGCGGCCGCTTCTCCCCGAAGCGTTGTCGCTGGCGTGGCGCGTAAATCGGTGATGACCGCCCCAAGGATATCCGCGGAGGCAACCTGCTGGATGGCATCCTAGTTTGTCCGCAAGCCGACGGGGAGAAGGCCGAAAATAGCAATCAGGCAAACCGACGCCACCCCCAGCGCCAGCGTCACCTCCACCAGCGAAAAGCCGCAAAGAACTGCGACGGCCCTTTTCATTGGCGATACACTTTGCACTTGCCCGTCACACCGCTGAACTGGATGGCGACCACATTGGCGCTGCCAGGATCGACCACGGTCCCGTGGGTGGGCTTCAATCCCAGCTCGGCCACGCGCCTCAGGAGGTAGGTGCCATTGATGCTGGCCTCTCCGCGCGGACTAAAACGAACTGTCTTATGGAACGTGTAGCCCTGCGCGACAAACGGATACAGGGTTTGATTGAACGAGCTGTGGTTGTCGTCGCTGCTAATGCGATTTTGGTAATCGAAGGTTGGGCTCCCGGAGGCGTACGGGAGGTCCGGCCGGCCCGCGATGGAGTTGGGATCCGGGGCAGGGGAAGAAGCCGCCGGCGGAGGCGGGCCGATATCCGTGATGTGAATGTTTTCGATCTTCACGAGCTTGCCGACCTGAGTGATCTGGCTTGGAATAAGCGGAATGCGGCTGCTTGTGTTGGAGGCGGGGTCCTGGCAACTTGTCGTCCCGTCGTTTGCGGCCACCATGGCGAGAAGGACGCGTCCTTTTCCCGGGTAGGGAGGCGTTGCGTTGGTGGGTGCAGCCGCTGTCGTGTTTTCCTCGTAGATCCCAACCCAGACGTAAGTGTTATTGGCCACAGCATGCGTCCGGGCCTGGTCGAACACGGCGGCTATGGTGTGAGCGGCGTGGGTAATGTCTCCGGCGCCTTTTAAACTGGTGAAAGCCGAAACGAGCAGGGCGGTCAAAGCGATGATTATCGCGATAACGCCAACGAGTTCGATCAGCGTAAAGCCGCGGGGTCGTTCGGATGGGGGTTCGGAGGGCACGAAACTGGTGGGGAACAGCGTCGATAAATTGATAGCGAATCGCGGGCTGCAACGGAAGACAAAAGGCCACTCGCAAAGCCGCCTTGGCGATGGGCTCTTGAACTTTTAGACCCTCGTCGGGGAGCGGGCTCCACGGGGGCATGGTTCTAGCTTTTATGGGGACGCCGTGCTGGAACACACGTTATCAGAGGAGGAGCATAGTCAGATCGTTCAGACGATCGAGATGTTTGAGGTCATAACTCAAACACAGCCTGACGATTATCAGTCGCTCGAAATCCTCAAGGAAGCCTACCAAAAGGTCGGGCGCGCGGACGATTCCCTCAAGACCTCCCGCCGCTTGGCCGAGGCTTATTTCAACGTCGGTTCCTACACACTGGCGATGCAGGAGTGCGAAGTCATTCTGCTCAAGGAACCCAACGCGCCGGAAGTCCTCGCGATGCTCGGCGATATCGAAACGCGTTTGCAGGCCGCCGGGCATGCCATTGTCACGACCGGCTCGAAAAATGGATTGATCGCGCCGGCCAGTCCGAATGGGACGAATGACGGCGGGCTCGTGGATATCCAGCAGGGTCGCAACACCCAGCATGCACAGGATCGCGGAGACGAGCACCTCGCCAAATTCCTGGTGATGCAGCAGCTCTTTAGCGAGGAGCAGGTGACCAAGGCGGTCGAAACCGTCCGGCACCTGAACAAGGACTTGAGCGGACAATCGCTCGCGGCATCGCTTTTGGACAAACTCTGCCGGCAGGACACCGACAAAGTGGACCAGGCCCTTTCCGGCTTGATCGACCGGACCAAGTTCGCCTACGTGCCGCTCGAGTATTACGACATCGACCGGCAGATCGCGCGGATGTTGCCGGATCATTTGACACTGGGCCGTCTATATGTGCCGTTCGATTTGATCAGCCGCACGATCATGGTGGCGTGCTGCAACCCGTTCGATGCCGCGGGCCGGGAAGCAGTGCAGCAATCGCTCGATTACACCGTAACCTGGTACCTGGCGCGGCCCGACGCGATCATAAAAGCTTTGCAGGATATCTACCGGTTAGAGAGCCGGGTCTAGTGATTGCGACGACGATGAGAAGCAAATCTTTCGCCGAACGCATCGCCGATGTCTTGATCGACGACGGTCTCCTCCTGCCCAATCAGCTCGAGGAAGCGGTCGGCATTCAACAAAAAGAGGGCGGCCGCCTCCTCAAGATCTTGACGGACCGCCAGTTCGTGACGGACCAGGACATGACGGTGAGCATGGGCCGTTGTCTCAATACGCCGCTCATCAATCTCTCGAAGCTGCGCGTTCCCGAGGAAGTGATGGAACTGGTGCCGCGCGACATGGCGAAGGCGAACAAGCTCATCCCGATCGCGCGCCTCAACGGCAAACTTTTCGTCGCGATGGCCGATCCGACAAACGTGCTCGCGGTCGACGACGTGAAGCGGCGGGTGCAACTCGAAATCGTTCCGATGATCGCGACGGAGAAAGCGGTCAGCGACGCGCTCGCGGGAGTGCATGGCGCCTCGAACATGAGCCAGGTGCTCAAGCAAGTCGCCGAAGATGTCGCCAACGCGGGGGACGTGGAAGTGCAGTCGGCGCAACGCGACGAGATCGATCTCGACCGGCTCGCGACGGATAGCGAGGACGCGCCCGTCATCAAAATCGTCAATTTGATTCTAGTCCAGGCGGTGAAGGAAAAGGCTTCAGACATTCACATCGAACCTTTCCAGCGCACGCTCAAGCTGCGTTACCGCATCGACGGGGAATTAGTCATGGCCGAGTCCCCCCCGAAAGCGCTCCAGCTAGCCATTACGTCGCGCATCAAGATTCTCTCGGGCCTGAACATTGCCGAACGGCGCGTGCCGCAGGACGGGCGCTTCCGCATCAAGGTGATGAACAAGGAAGTGGACTTGCGTGTCTCGATTCTGCCGACCGCCTATGGCGAGAAGATCGTGATCCGTATTCTCGATAAGGCGGCCCTCACCGGCAGCATCGACCAGATGGGCATGGACCAGGGCACGCTCGACAAATTCAAGAAGGCGATCGATGCCCCGCACGGAATGATTCTCGTGACCGGACCGACCGGGTCCGGCAAAACCACGACGCTCTACTCTGTGCTGCAGGAGTTGAACAATCCGCAGTACAACATCGTGACGGTCGAAGACCCGATCGAGTACGAGCTCACCGGCATCAATCAGGTCTCGGTCCGCAACGACATCGGGCTCGATTTCGCTTCGGCGCTCCGCTCGATCCTTCGCCAGGATCCGGACATCGTGATGGTGGGTGAAATTCGTGATAACGAAACAGCCGACATCGCAGTGAAAGCGGCTCTGACCGGCCACCAGGTCCTGAGCACGCTCCACACGAACGACGCCGCCGGCGCGATCACGCGTCTGGACGACATGGGGATCGAGCCGTTCCTGATTTCCAGCTCTGTCATCATGGCCTGCGCGCAGCGGCTCATCCGGCGCATTTGCACAAATTGCCGCGAGGAGTTCGTGCCGGAGCCGGAAATCTTCGAACGCCTATCGATGAAAGAGCCGGAGGGCGCCGTTTTCTATCACGGAAGCGGTTGCGAGCGATGCAAGGGCCGGGGGTATCTCGGCCGGGTGGCGATTATCGAGGCGCTCCCCGTGAGCGAGGCAATCCGCCGCCTCATCATCAAGCGGGCCTCGTCCGCGGTGGTGAAAAATCAGGCAATCGCCGAGGGAATGAGAACCCTGCGCATGGTTGGGATCGACAAGGCGCTCGAAGGCGTCACGACCCTCGAGGAAATCTGGCGCGTCACCGGAGAGGACCACTAAATGACCATGACGATTCCATTTCTGAGTTTTTTCAAGAAGGTCAAGGACCAGGCCATGGCCCGGAAGGAGGGGCCCGCCGCGCCGGCGAAACCGATTGCGCCGCTCGAGAAGCCAAGCAGCGAACGCTTCAGCAAGACGGTGATGCCAAACGCGACGCGCACCTTGCCTCCCCAGGATCCATTCGAGATGGCGGCACGTTCGTCGGCTTTGGGCGGCCAGATGCCGGGGCCGTCCGGGACTGCTCCCGCCGCCCCAACCTCGGGCATGATTCCATTCGGGCCCGCGGCGCCACGCCAACGCGATTTGCCGCCAGCCGTCGCGCTGGCGCTCGAGCCAAGAGTCGAACGCGTGATCTCCCTCGATCTCGCGGATGTCGCCGCCCAAATTCCCGGAGATTACATCAAGCCGATCGAAAGCATCGACGGAACCCGCCGGATTCTGGTGAAAGCCTCGGAGGTTGAAAGAGGAATGGCCACGGGCAAGCCGGCCGTCTCGCTCGCGACCATTTATCAGCAGGTGCCGGAAATTTTCCTGCGCTCCATCGCCCCGACGGATGGCGCGCAAGTGCGTCTTCCATTCGAGAAAGTGCTCGAGCAATTCACGAAGATGCAAGTCCGCAGCGACCAGGAACGGCATCAGGCCGTGCCGCAAGTCGAGACCCCGTTTTTGCAGGTCACCCTCGAGGACAATTCGCGGTTCGGCACGACGATCGAGGCGGTCGAGACCGCCGACCTGCCGCCGGTGCGGGTCGAGCCGCCCACGGCGGAAGCGTTTGCCGCCGCGGAGCCAGAGGCCGCCACGAACGGCTTTATTCAGCGCCCGGCCGCCGAAAAAGCATCAACCCCACCCACGCGCATCCCCTTCAAACTTTCACCGAATGGAACGGGCGGCTCCGCACCTGAGAGTGTTCCAGCCTCAAGCGGGCCGTCCGTTCCGACTCGTTTCCCAGCCGCGCCGGAGCCGACGCGGATTCCGTTCAAGATCACCGCGCCCTCGGACGACCTGCGGCCCAAGGATGAGCCGTGGCTCACCGCGGAGAGCCTGGCAGCTTCGGCCGAGACACCGGTCGCGCCGGCGCCGGAGAGCGAGACCGAGGCACCAGTTGAGCTGGTCCCGGAGAGCAAGCCCGAGGTGAAAATCACTCTCGCGCTCAGACCGATCTTGCAGGGCCTCACGCCCTTTCAATTGAATGGCGACCCCGGCAGCGTCCCGCCTGAAACAGTGGTCGAGCTGCCGTTTTCGCTCATCGAACCGCAGCTCGCATCCGGACGAATCAGTCTGACCCCGGCGGCTTTTGCGTCGGCACTTCCCGCGGAGTATCGGGGCCTCCTTAAGTCGGGTGAAGGAGCTGGAGATGTTATTCTTCCGTTGCACGACGTTCTCCACAATCTCCCGATGGCTTCCTTGCGCATGCGCGACGACCAGGTCGAACAGGACGCCGGAGCAAATTTTGCCACGCCGTTTTCCGCGAAGGCGGAAGAAGATGCGAAACGTTTCAATGTCGCCGGGCCGGCCGTGGCGAAACCGGCCGTGACGCCGATGGCGGTGCCACCGCTCGCAACGCCGCCCGCCGTGCCGCTCGAAACGCCGGCTCCTGCGGCGCCGGTCCGAACGCCGTTCGATCTACAGCTGCGCACGCCCTTGCAGGTCGCGCTCGAAACCGATGAGAAGCTGGATGCGAAGGGCGTGGTCGCGCAGATTAACAAGCTTTCCGGAGTAAAGGCCTGCGCGTTCATGTTCGGCGATGGCTTGAGCCTCGCGGGAAGTTTGCCGGCCGAGTACGAGACTGACGGCCTTTGCGCCATGGCGCCTTCCTTGATGCAGCGCATCGAGAACCACATGGTCGAGACCAAGCTCGGCGCGCTCCGGGGGATGACGCTGGCCTGCGCCAAGGGTGCCATCACATTTTTTATGCACGAAAATCTTTGCCTCGCCGCGCTTCATGCGAGCGACGAGCTGGGGGCGGAGGTGCGAGAAAAACTCGCGCGCATCGTGCACGAGCTTTCACGAAAGTATTCCCATCCGGTCTAGGAGGTTTGTATGTCGATCATCAATTACGCGAGCCGCGAGATTCAATTTAAAATCGTCTATTACGGGCCCGCGCTTTGCGGGAAGACGACGAACCTGGCTTACATCCACCAGCGGATTAATCCGGAGAATCGCGGAGACCTCGTCTCCCTCGCCACCGCGGCGGACCGCACGTTGTTCTTCGATTTCCTGCCGCTAAATGCGGTGGTGATCAAGGGCTTCGTGACCAAATTCCAGCTCTATACCGTGCCGGGCCAGGTGATCTATAACGCGACGCGGCAGCTTGTGTTGCGCAGCGTGGATGGGTGCATTTTTGTCGCCGATTCCCAATGGGAAAAAATGGAAGAGAACGTCGAGAGCTTCAAGAACCTCGAGGACAATCTGGCGAAGCAAAACATTTCGATCGACGAGATTCCGTACGTCCTGCAATACAACAAACGTGACCTCGAAAACACCGCGCCGGTCAATTATCTCGAATACGTCCTGAACAACCGGAAGCGGCGCGTGCAGAGTTTCGAAGTCGTCTCGAGCACGGGACAAAATGTTTTCGCGTCGCTGAACGCGGTCTCGCAGATCCTCCTGCACAAGTTCAGCAAGCAAAGCGATGTGCCGAAGACGGCGCCGGCCCCTGTCGCCATTCCGGTCGAGCCACCGGTCGCGCAGAAACAGAGTGCCGCGGTATGAACGCGATCCCCTGCCTGACCATCGAAGACGTCGCGAACCTCGACGGCGTCCTCAGTAATTTCCTAACTAAGGCGGAAGCGGAATTGACCGTCGTGATCGATCGCGGGGGAAATGTGATTTCGCAATTTGGCGACATGACCGTCATGGACGTGACGATCATCGCCGCGCTCGCCGCTGGTTCGTTCGCCGCCACGAAGGAGCTCGCCCGGCGCATCGGCGAGGTGGAATTCAACGCGCTCTATCACCAGGGGAATGGAAATCATATTTTCATGAATTCGGTCGACGACGACACGATCATGATCACGGTTTTTGGACGCCGGACAACGGTTGGCCTGGTGCGATTTTATTCCGCCAGCACCGCGCAAAGCGTAGCCGCGCTCTTAAAATCGCTCTCGAATACCGGCCACGGTTTTTCCTTCGACGCGTCGGACATTACCGCCACGCCGATTTTTGCCGGGCAGTAGCCTCTACACCTGGCTACCCGTTAAATTCCGTGGCGACGAGCGTCGCGTTGTGGCCGCCGAAGCCAAAGGAATTGTTGAGCACCACCCGCACCTTCTTTTCCCTGGCGACCTTTGGCGTGTAATCGAGATCGCACTCTTCATCCGGGTTCTCGAGATTGATCGTCGGTGGAATCACCGAATCGCGAATCGCCAGCGCACAAGCCGCCATCTCGACCGCGCCGGCCCCGCCTAACAAGTGGCCGGTCATCGATTTCGTCGAGCTGATGGAAACCGTTCGGGCGTGCTCGCCGAAAACCGTTTTGATGGCCCGCGTCTCGCAGACATCGCCGAGGCCGGTCGACGTGGCGTGCGCATTCACGTAATCGACCTGGTCCGCGTTTATCTTCGCGTGATTAAGCGCCATCTGCATCGCACGCACCGCTCCTTCGCCGTCTGGCGGCGGGGCGGTCATGTGGTGGGCGTCGGCGGAAAGCCCGTAGCCGGTCAGTTCGCAATAGATTTTCGCGCCGCGGGCCCTGGCGTGTTCGAGCTCTTCCACTACGACGACACCGGCGCCCTCGCTCATGACAAATCCATCGCGATCGCGATCCCAGGGGCGTGAAGCTCGATGCGGATCGTCGTTGCGCGTGCTGAGCGCTTTCATGGCCGAGAAAGCGGCCATGCCGACGGTGACGATCGACGCCTCGGAGCCGCCGGCCAGAAATATGTCCGCGTCGCCAAACTTGATCATGCGCCACGATTCGCCAATCGCGTTACTCGAAGTGGCGCACGCCGTGACGATGCAAAGGTTCGGCCCCTTCAATCCAAACTCCATGGAAATGAGGCCGCTTCCCATGTTGCTAATCAGCGCCGGGATGGTGAAGGGGGACACGCGCGAGGGACCTTTGGCGAGCAGGATGGCGTGCTGATCCTCCAGAGTTTTCAGTCCACCGATGCCGCTGCTCACGATCGCGCCGAAGCGGGTGCGATCGACCTTCTCCATATCCACGCCGCAATCGGCCATCGCCATTTTCGCGGCCGCCATGGCCAATTGCGAAAAACGGTCCGTCCGCCGGGCGTCCTTCGGATTCTTGAAGAAATTTTTTGGATCGAAGTTGCGAATCTCGCCGCCGATCTGGCAATCGTAGTTCGTGGTATCGAAGGCTTGAACGCGTTCAATGCCGCTGACGCCATTTTTGAGATTTCTCCAAAAAGTGTCGACGTCATTGCCGACAGGCGTGATCACGCCGAGGCCCGTAATAACAACTCTGCGACCGTTCATCAGCGCGAACCCATTCCAACGCTTTGCACTGTCTGGAACAGTTTGCCCTCCGTCTTGATGGAAGGGGCGATGATGATTTCGGTTTGTTGAAACTCGGCAATGGTGCGCGCGCCGACGTTGCCCATGCAGGTGGTGATCGCTCCGACGAGGTTTTGACTGCCATCATCCACCTCGGCGGGACCAAAGAGAATCTGGTTCAGAGGACCGGTGGCGCCGACTTTGATGCGTGTGCCGCGCGGCAGATTCGCGTGCGGCGTCGCCATCCCCCAATGGTAGCCGCACCCCGGCGCTTCGTGGGCCTTGGCGAAGGCGCTACCGACCATGACCGCGTCCGCGCCGCAAGCGAGCGCCTTGCAAACATCGCCCCCTTTGCTCATTCCGCCGTCGGTGATGATCGGGACGTAACGCGACGTTTTCTTGAAATAGGCATCGCGCGCCGCGGCGCAATCGACGGTGGCGGTCACTTGCGGCACACCGAGACCGAGGACGCCGCGTGAGGTGCAGGCCGCTCCGGGCCCCACTCCGATCAGGACCGCGGCAGGGCCGCATTCCATTATCTCAAGTGTAACGTCGTACCCGACAGTGTTCCCGACGATGACCGGAATCCTCATCTCCCGGCAGAATTTTTCGAGCTCGAGCGATTTATATTCCGTGGAAATATGGCGAACGGTGGAGACGGTGCTTTGGACGACGAAAACATCCGCGCCCGCTTCCTGCGCGATCGCTCCAAATTCCGCGGCCCGTTGGGGAATGGAACTGACCGCCGCGGTCGCGCCGCTGTCTTTGATTTGCCGGATGCGCGCCGCAATCAAATCTTCTTGCACCGGTTCCTGGTAGATTTTTTGGAGCAGCCCCGTGATCTCCGCCTTGTCGGCTTCGACGATTTTCTGGAGAACCTCCTGGGGATTTTTGTAGCGCGTCTGCACGCCTTCCAGATTGAGAACGGCCAGGCCGCCGAGCTTGCTCATCTCGATGGCGAAGCGCACATCCACCACGCCATCCATCGCGCTGGCCAGGATGGGGATCTTGAAATCGAGCGGTTCCGCGGTTCGCCTTGGCAAGCGCCAGGCGATGTCGACTTCGTTGGGATTGATGGTCACGCGGCCCGGGACCAGCGCGATTTCGTCAAATCCATAGGTCACGCGCGCTTTTCGATTTCGGCCAATCCACATTCCCATGATTAAATTTGCTCCGGTTTAAATCTTTCGTTCAAACTTCCGCAGCGTGGACACCGCGGAAGCAAAGCGGGCGTTCGATCTTCAAACTCAAACGCGCAAATCACGCATCGCAGCCGATAGCGCAAAGCGCGACGCTCGCGTCGGCGACGATTCCACTCACCAACTATCCAGAGGAGAAAAACTGCCGCAAGAAAAACCAGCAAATAGATCGTGACCAACGCGGAAAGGCTGACCCGAATCACGGCGCAACGCTTTCGGTTGCGGCCGCGGGCGGCGCGGCGACGTCATTTCCCCATTCCAGGGCCGCCGTCCCCCAAACCAGATCATGGGGGATTTCGGACCCGGCCGCCGTAGCCACTTTGGCGGGGGAGGCTTGCGGACTGCGGATTGCGGAGAACCGGCAGAGCGCCAGAAATTTTCTCGCTTGTTCATCGAGCGTCCCGTCGCCCGAGGAATTCTCGAGAAAGCAATAACGCACTTCTCCATTTTCATTCACGGCAAGGCGAAACTGCGCCACCTGCGGCGCTTCACGCCTGGAGGCGCTAAATTTCATTTCGGGGTCTGCTGCCGGGCCCGCCGCCTCGAGCTCCGGGGAAAAACGCAAAACCGTGGGCGAGGTCCTGGCCACGGTTGGGATCGACCGGGGTGGCGCTTCAGCGGGCCCCGGGGGCTGCGCACTGGGAATTCCTGGCTCCAGAGGAAATGGCGGAGCCTCTTTTAGCGCGGGTTGCCGCATCAGGTAGGAGGGCGCGTGCTGGATCGTGGGAAAGGAGAGCGACTTTTCGTTCAACGGCTGCGTGGTGGACGCCAGCGCTGGATCTTCGGCTTCCAGCCAGCGCAACAATACGCGTTCTTCGGGAGTGTTGGGTGCGATCAAGGTCACGCGTCCCGGAGGCGGCAGAAGCGCGACCGCGGGCGGATAGATGACCTGAAAGGCGTAGAAACACAAGGCGTGCAGCAGCAGAGACCCAAGAAGAAATCCCGTGATCGCCACCTTTCGGCGCCTGGGCGAATCCCAGGCAAAGACCAGATCTACGTCGTTCCCGGACGCTAGAGGAGCGCTCACTTTGCGGGAGCTGTGGCCAGGGCCACGGACGGAATGCCGTGTTCGAGCGCCAGGTTCGTGACTTCGACCACAAGCGTGTAGGGAGTCAGGCGATCGGCTTTGATAATGATCGGCCGGCCATCTTTTTTCGCGGCGTCCAGCAACGGTCCGAGTTGTTCGAGGGCGACTTTCTGATCGCGAAAATAAATCGCCGGCACCGCACCGCCGGTGATGCTGATGATCTGGGGATTAATCTGGGGACCGAGGGTGAACCGGGACAAAGGCATCGAAACCGAGATGCCCGGCTGCAGGATGAAGTTCGAACTAAGCAGGAGAAAGAAGATCAAAAGAAAAACTACATCCAGCATCGGAATCACGCCGAGCCAGCCGAATTGATATTCCTTCGTGCGGGAGAGCTTCATGCGGTGCCTGGCCGGCGGGGCCGGTGAAATCTAGCGCCCCTGTTCTTCAACCGGGGCCTGGAAGGTAATGATGTCGCGCATCGGCTCACGGTCCGTCAACATGTGGACCACTTCGATCCCGGCCCGCTCCATTTCGTGCAGCAACGTGTTTACCCGGGAGGACAAGTAACTGTAGGCGACGAAAGTAGGCGTCGCGACGACCAGTCCGGCCGCGGTCGTGAGCAAACTCTTGTAAACGCCATTCGAAAGCTCCGTGACCGTGGCGTACCCGCCATTCGAGGAGAGTGTCCCAAACGCGTCGATCATCCCGGCGACGGTGCCGAGCAGGCCAAGGAGAGGCGCCAGATAGGCGAGGGTGGCCAGGACACCGAGGAAGCGCTCGAGCTTCGGCACTTCCAGTTGTCCCGCCTCCTGCACGATCTCGCGGAGTTCCGCGCGAGGGGCCTCGTGGTGAATGATCGCGGCGTGAATGACGCGGGCCACGGGTCCCGGGGTGCCGGCGGATTCATGGAGGGCCTCGGCGAAGTTCCGCCGCTGGAGGAGGTTCGAGAGCCCCTGGAGGAACTCCCCCACGTGGATAGTGGCGCGGTGCAAATAGAAGAGGCGCTCCGCGAAGACCGCGATGGCAATGACGCTGCAAGCCAGAATGGGCCACATCAGCAAGCCACCCTTCTGGATGTAGTCGATCATGCGAGATTGTCTTAGCCGCCTTTGCCGCCCGTGGCAAGCGAGGAAGCTGGGTGGAGGGGCTGGCGAGTGCCGGTCGATAAGGCCCCGTAAAGAGGCATTAATTTTTATTGACCCTGGGTACGAGAAGTGGTTAGAAGTGGGGGGTAGTGGATTAAAATGGCACAATCATCCGCTGGCGTATGGACTCCGACTCTCAACCCCAAAAATTCTTCGCCGGCGAATTTCGTCATGTCATCGACGAGAAAAACCGCATCACCATCCCAGCCGGCTGGCGCAAGGACAAGGGTGAGGATTTCATCATCCTTCCGCACCCGAGCAATCGGTATCTCCTGGTCATGTCGCCCGAGGAGTTTGCCCGCATGAACGCGCGAGCCGATGCGGACGGCACGATCCCGGCGCGCGAGCGCCGCAGTTTCTCCCGTCACTTGCATGCGCAAGCCGAGCACGGGTCATCCGATCGCCAGGGCCGTCTGGTCCTCCCGGAGGATATGTGCACGGAGCTTGGCTTGAAAGGGGAGGTCGCATTCGTCGGCGGGCAGGGCCGTTTTGAAATTTGGAATCTGCAAAATTGGAAGCGCGCGGAGGAGGAGGAAACGCCGACCTACCAGCGCGTCGCAGACATGATCGGACTGTAGGAATCGGTGCCCAAAAGTCATGAACGCGTTGCTGTTTGAGCGGCCCATCTGGTTCGCGACCGGTCCGTTAGAGGTCGAAGAGAAGGCGGAGGAAATGGAGGACATCACTTATCATCGTCCGGTGCTCGTGGCCGAAGCGGTCGAGCTGCTGGCGCCACGGCCCGGAGCTTTGATCGTCGATGCCACCTGCGGAGGCGGCGGCCACACCGAGGAA
>DASZDO010000065.1:0-16822 GCA_035941955.1 Chthoniobacterales bacterium | reverse complement strand
GTCGCGTTGCGTCATCTCGATCCAGGATCCATTGGCCACTGAAACCGCGCGGGTGGAAGACCACACTTATCCGCTGGCCGCGAATTTCACCGCCTCCCTGGCGATGGGCTTGGCTAAGGAAAAGCCGCAAAAGCTCGGCCTTGTCCGCCTCTTGAAGCCGGAGGAATACGCCGACACGGCGCGGGTCACCCGAATGGAGCCTTACAACCCGAACAAAGCGGTCGTGCTGGTCATCCATGGCCTGATGGACACACCTGCCACGTGGGTGCCAATGCTGAACGAGTTGCGGGGTGACCCGTATATCCGGGCTAATTATCAATTTTGGTTCTACAGCTACCCGAGCGGTTACCCTTATCCCTATAGCGCGCTTATCCTTCGCCACGAGCTCGACGCCATCGAAAAAAAGTATCCACTACGCAGGCCGATGGTAGTCATCGGACACAGCATGGGCGGATGCATCACCCGAACACTGATCACCGACCCCGGCACGAAACTCTGGGTCGAAGCTTTTGGAAAACCACCGGAGCAAACCGAGCTGCCTGAGGAGAGCAAACGCCTTCTGAAAGAAGCGCTTATCTTCAAGCCTCGACGTGAAATCGGGCGCGTCGTTTTTCTGTCGGCTCCGCATCGTGGGAGCGATCTGGCGAAAAACTGGATCGGCCGCATCGGATCGATGCTGGTGCGGGCGCCTATTAAGATGCTGACGATCGGCAAGACAATCAATGAGGCGCTGACCCCCGATCCCGCCGCGCTGCAGTGGAAACGGTTCCCAAATAGCGTCGATACGCTGGCGCCGAACAATCGTTTCGTGGTCGCGATCAACAAAATTCCGATCGCGCCGGGCATTCCCTATCACTCGATCGTGGGCGACCGGGGCCGCGGCGATACTCCCAACAGCAGCGATAGCGTCGTTGCGTATTGGAGCAGTCATCTCCCCGACGCTGCCAGTGAACGGATCGTTCCATCGAATCACAGCACGCCGCTCAATCCGGAGGCGATCGGTGAAGTCCGCCGCATTCTCAAACTAAACGCCCGATCCGAATAACTGAAGGCCACACCACATCCCATGCTAACGAAACACCTTGCCATCGTCCTCAGCTTGCTTGCAGCGACGGCGTTCGCCCAAACCGGCAGCACACCTTCTCCTGCTCCATTGGAAACCACCTTCGAGTCCCCTGGACTGGTCGAGACAAAGATGTTCCTGCCCGAGGATTTGATGAAGGGCGGACTCCACACGGTCAATCCGCAGGCTGAGAATGATGGATTGCTGAATACCTATTTCCTCGACTCAGGAAGCAGGACCTTTGAGGTGACCACCGGCATCGCTCTGCGCATCCGGATTCGCGAGCTCTACGCGATCGACAAGCTGCAGGGGATGAGCAAGACGGATGAATTCACCAAAGCGCTCAAGACTGCAGGCAAGCAAAAAGTAGATAGCGTCGTTGGACTGGTAAAGGATCCGATTGGAACCATCAAACGCGTGCCGCAGGGCGCTTCGCGCTTTTTCGGCCGAATCGGTGAAGGCATGAAAGGCGGAGGTTCCGAAGGCGAAGGCAAGGCGCTGCAGAACATCAGCGGGGTGCAAAAAGCGAAGGTCGCCCTCGCGGCCAAGCTGGGCGTCAGCCCTTACTCGACCAATCAGCAACTCCAGGAGCAGCTCACCAATACTGCGCAGGCCATGGCTGGCGGTGGGCTTGTCATCAGCGCCGCACTGATGCCGCTCGGTGCGGTGAATACGGTTCTCAATACGAACCAGACCCTGCAACAAACGCTCGTAAATTCGACGCCCGAGGATTTGCGAATTATTAATCGCAAGAAACTCTTCGCGCTCGGGGTCACGCGCGAAAACGCGGATGAGTTTCTGATGCATCCCTGGTACTCGCCGTGGCATGAGACCATCATCGTGGATGCGCTGGCCACGATTGGCCGCGACCCGAGCCAGTTTCTCGAAAGAGCATGCCGGGCGCTGACCGAGCAGGATGCGAACTATTTTCAAAGTCTCGCGCAGATCATGGCGCGCTATCACAAGACCAAGGCGCCACTGAGTTCGATCCGCTCCGAGGACGGGAGGATTTGCGCGATCGACTCGGCGGGAGTCCTGGTTTTTCCCCTTTCGTGTGATTATGCGATCTGGAACGAGCACGCGGCCGCCCGGGTCGAGGCCTTCAGCCAACTCCCGCAAAGCCGGCCTGAGATCAAAGGACTCGCGTTGTGGGTCGACGGGAAGGTTTCCGATCGCGCGGCGCAGGAATTGAAAAACCGCAAGATCGACCTCGCGACCGGCGTGCTCGGCGAGCCGTCGAAACCGAACACACCATGACGCAGACGGGTCAGCACTCATCCGCCAGAGGCGCAAAATGAGAACGAAGCTTCTTGTCAGTGCGCTCTGCTTTCTCACCCTCGGTGTGTTCGCCTTGCCGCTGATGTGGGCCATCGTCGCAGTAGCGCCACCACACCCGCCCCCTCCGGGCGTTGCCGTGCCGAAACCGTCCGCAACGCCTTTTGATCCTGACTCCGGCGAGGGGGATTCCGACGAATCGAATGCCGACGACGAATCATCGCCGGCGCCAACGGAGCCGGGAGAAGACGCATCGGCTGGCCGCAAGTTTTGAAAGGAACCAGAGCTGCGCAAGACCCCTTGGAGGGACGACCGCCGTGTCGTCCAACGCGAAAAAGCAGGACGCGACGGCGCGCGTCCCTCCAGGGAAGCAAACACCAACGATGACGCTGCCTTGGGCTTCGTGCTGATCGAGTAATTCGATGGGCCTCTTGCAGACAATTTTTCGCTACGTAGTTGGTGCCATCGTTTGGCTGGCGCTGCTCATCGGCACGTTGTGGACGATCGGTGCGCTCTGGTTCGACTTTCCGATAGCTGCTATGCGCCATGTGCTCGCCGTGAGTTTCGGCGTCGTCGCGATGGCCCTCCTCATCTTCGTCCGTCCCCGCTCTCGCGCGAAAATCGCCGTCGCGACGGCAATCGTTCTCGTAGTCGCGTGGTGGTTCACCTTGAAGCCAAGCCAGGATCGCGATTGGAAACCCGAAGTTGCCGTGCTCGGACATGCGACGATCGAAGGCGAACGCGTGACCATTCATAACGTCCGCAACATCGACTACCGATCCGAGACCGATTTCACCCCCCGCTACGACACCCGCAGCTACAATTTGCAAAATCTTCGGGGCGTCGATTTGTTCGTGACCTACTGGGGGTCGCCGTCCATCGCGCATCCCATCTTTTCGTTCGACTTCGGCGAGGATGGCCGCGTCTGCTTCAGCATCGAGACGCGCTCGCAGCGGGGCCAAAGCTACTCCGCCATTGGCGGCCTTTACCGGCAATTCGAGCAGATCTACATCGCGGCCGACGAGCGCGACGTCATTCGGCTGCGTTCTAACTTTCGCCAGGGCGAGGACGTGTATCTCTATCGATTCGTCGCCCCGCCGCAGGCAGCGCGCGCCGCCTTTCTCGAATACATCCGCACCTTGAACGACCTGCACGAGCGGCCGCGCTGGTATAACGCCATCGTCAACAATTGCACCACGGCTATTCGTCAACAGCGCACCGCCGCCGAACGCGCGCCCTGGGACTGGCGCATGCTGGCAAACGGCTACGCCGACGAAATGCTCTACGAACGAGAGGCGATCGAGCGATTTGGCCTTCCCTTCGCGGAACTAAAGCGCCGCGCCCATATCAACGCGCGGGCCCGTGCCGCCAACGACGCCCCTGATTTCTCGGAGCGCATTCGGACTCATTTCGCCATTTCACCGGCGCGCGAGTGATAGCGTGCTCATTCCGGGGGAGCGCACCTGGCGTTTTCCGAATCCGCATCGGCGATAGTTCGGACGGATCGGCATTGGACCAAAGTCCACTAGGCGCGCCGTCGCGGCTCGCTGAAACTCGAACCGATGCCCAACCAATCCATCTTCTCGACCTTGGGGAAACTGCTCGCACTTGCGTTTATCGCGTCTGGTTTGTTCTCGGCCGGTTGCGGGAGATCGACTGACCGGCCGGTGGAGCAAACGGTCGAGCAGACCTACGAAATTGATTCAACGGGAATCTTCGGCCTCCGCAATTCCGCCGGCTCTGTCCGCATCCAAGGCTCGGACGATGCGTCCATGTCCATGAAGCTCAAAACAATCAAGAAGGCGTGGAGTGCTGAGCAACTCAGTGGGATCGCGGTCAGGGTTTCGGTGCAGACGAAATCCGTTTCGATCGAAACAAGCTTCCCACCGCAGAAGACGTGGCGGTTTTCCGATCGGTCCGGGAGCGTCGATTATGAGATCATTCTTCCGCGGGCGCTGAAGATAGCGCGATTGGAGCTGGGCAATGGAGACGTATTGATCGAAGGAATGCGCGGCGATGTCCGCGCCGATGTCGTGAATGGAGTGCTGGCCGCGCGCAACTGCTTCGGAAACGTCCAGCTTTCAGTCGCACAGGGCGGTTTGGATCTCTTCTACGAGAGGTGGGCCCAACGATTTACCGTGGAGGCCAAAATCATTAGTGGCAACGCGCGGGTCTTTCTTCCTGGGACGGGCTCGTTCCACCTTCTCGCCGAGGCCCCAAATGGAAACGTTTCCAATCGCTTCAGAGAATCGGAAGGGCGGAAGGCCGAACGAGCAACCAGGGTCAATATGTCCATCGGCTCGGAACCTCGTCCCGAGATCACTCTTCGGGCCACGAATGGTGATATTGAAATTGCCGCGGCCAAATCTGATTAAGAGCGCGGCGGCGTTTCAGTGCTGCGCCAGAGCGCCATCGATCGAGAGATGAGCACGATAAGGAAACAGGAATAGAGCGGCATAACCGGGAAGAGGTAGCGTTCGTAACCGCCTATCCACCATGTCGCGTCGAGAAAGGTAAAAAGGATGACTCGCAGGAGAATCGCGGTCGCCAGCAGAATAAGAGCGGCGTTGATCGAGTCGCTGAGGCGAAGCTGACGGAAACGCCAGGCAAGGAGCAAAACCCCCCCGAGCCCCGCCACGGAGAGAGCGGCGACAAAGAACCGATGGCAACTTCTCATAATCTCTTCCGCGGCGGCCGACACGCCCTCTCGCGAGCTCGCGGCGGGACCCCGGCGCGTCATCTCATCGTAAAGCGCGCGTTGAGATTCCGTGAGGATGGCGTCGTCGCGGCCCACGATTCCTTGGAAGCGCGCCAGAAATAAGCCGGCGATCCTCGGAAACGATTCCGGCATATAACAAATGCTCGCGAGCGCTCCCGGATCGAGAAAGCTGGAGAGAACGAAGCGGCTCGGGACGCGGCCTTCGTCGCAGGCGCGATTGATTTCCCTGGCGGCCTCGCGGTAGAAGCGTTTTGCCGACGCGGAGGTCTCGTGCACGCCTTCGCTATTCGCTACGCTGCGCAAGGCCCACAAGAACCATGGCGCGCCGATTTCTTCAATGCCCAGCGCTTCGCGAGCCGGGACCTGCCAAACGCGTCCCAAGTCGCCTTCGAATTGCGGTCGCAGCTTCGCAAAGGTCGGACTGACCTTGTAGGCTGTTTCCAGTGCCTCGGTCGAAACCGAAACAAAACGCTGATCGCGACTCGGCTTGATTCGAAGCAGCGCTTTGTAGGCAGCTTGGAAACTGGAGGAGGTCAGGTCCGATTTGGCAAAGCTCTGGAAAGCGCGGTAGTTAGCCGCATGGACGGCGAGAACTAACACGGCCAATATTCCCAGCATTACGGTCGCCGGCCAAAGCCAGGAGCGTGCAGCTTTCTTCCAGGACCCGGTCGCGGAACGT
Source organism: Chthoniobacterales bacterium (assembly GCA_035941955.1). Lineage (GTDB taxonomy): Bacteria > Verrucomicrobiota > Verrucomicrobiia > Chthoniobacterales > UBA10450 > AV80. The sequence goes on along the minus strand of DASZDO010000065.1, from coordinate 11,086 downwards.
TGCCGAAGTAACGCGAGTCCGAAGAAGACGACGAGCATGGCTGGGATAAGAAAGCCTTCTTCGCGCGTGTTCCAGAGCACGGCCAGAGCTATCCCCGTCCAGATGGCATGCGGTAGCCAGGCGGTAAAAAGAGTTAGGAGAAGACCTCCCAAGGCCAGAGGCAGGACGGCGGCATAGAAACCATCCGCCATCGTAACGCTGTTAAGGTGGAAACTGGCCGGGTGCATGACCATCACGGCGTAGCTCGCAAGGCACACCCCTCTGGGCACGCCGGCTTTCCGGAGTCCCGCAACCAGCGCCAGGTATCCGCTCGCTTGCATGAGTTCGATCCCGATCCTTAGCGGGATTCCACACAGGTGACCGGAGGCGATGAACAACGGATAGGCCGGAGGACGGGTGAAGGCAATAGAACTGTATTCGGAACCCCAATACCAGTTCTTCGCCGCGTTGAGGTACCAAAGTGCGTCGTATTCAGTGGCACTGCCGTAAATCTCTTCCGTGTGAACGAGCCACAACTTGAAGAGGACGAGGAGAACCAATCCCGCCGCGAACCACGCCGCCGCCGATGAAAACCGTGATGGTCCGCTGGGATTGCTCGTCATTCCAAATGGAGATTGCCGAATTGGCCCGGCCCACGCAATCCTTCGGATTGACCCGTCTGGACGTCAGAAGGCGCCATTTCCTTACGCGCCGAGCGCGTCTCGACGAGATGAGCAATCATGGTTACGGTCAAATCTGTGGCAGCACTCACCCAAGGAGCGGCGAACGTATTCGTCAGTGGCGGCGCCGGCTTCATCGGCAGCCACCTTGTGGCGCGTTTGCTGAGCGAAGGAAACGTGGAACGCGTCGTCATCTTCGATAGCTTCAGCTCGGGCAAGCGATCGCACCTGGACGAGGTGGCCGGCGACCGGCGTTTGCAAATAATCGAAGCGGATTTGAAGGAGATCGACGCAGTCAAACGAGCCATGGCAGGTTGCCAGACTGTTTTTCACTTAGCCGCAAACCCCGACATCGCCAAAGCCGCGAGCCAGCCCGACATCGACTTCTGGGAAGGCACTTACCTCACGCTCAACATCCTGGAAGCGATGCGTGCGGCCGGTGCGAAAAAGATACTCTACGCTTCAGGGAGCGGGGTGTATGGCGAGAACCCCGAGGTGGCCTTTCGCGAAGAGTACGGACCATGCCTGCCTATCTCAACTTATGGCGCGAGCAAGCTGGCCTGCGAAGCACTTATCGCTTCCTATTGTCACATGTTCGACCTCTCCGGCCGCTCGTTCCGTTTTGCCAACGTGGTGGGCCCCCGGCAAACCCATGGAGTGGGCCATGATTTCATGCGTCGTCTAAGGCTCGATCCCACGCGTCTTGTAATCCTGGGCGATGGTTCCCAGCGCAAGAGTTACATCCACATCGATGACGTGCTCACGGCCATCGCGATCGCCGACGCCGCTACCGACGCACGCTATGACGTCTTCAATGTGGCAACGGACGACGACATTACTGTCCGCGCCATTGCCGATATGGCGGTCCGGACAAGCGAGCTGGAGCCGGATAGCGTCCAGTATGAATTCAAAGGCGGCGACCGCGGCTGGAAAGGTGACGTGCCGGTGGTTCGTCTCGATTGCTCCAGGATCAAAGCATTGGGCTGGCAGTGCCGCCGCAACTCCGCGGAGGCCGTAAGCGCGGCCCTGGCAGCCATGCGGAAGGAGCTGGATGGCGAGTGAACCTTTGGCCGGACCGTCCGAAGTTCGTCACATAACTCCGGAAGATGCTTTGCCGGAAGTCGAGCTAAGCATCGTGGTACCGGCCCTGAATGAGGAAATCACGGTGGGCGAATTCGTGGATTGGTGCAAAGAAGGTTTGCGACGCGTCGGGTTGAAGGGCCAGATCCTTATCGTCGATAGCTCAACCGATAACACGGCGAAGATTGTTCTAGAGCATGGCGGTGAAGTGCTCCGCACACCGAGGCGCGGGCTTGGCCGCGCTTACCTTGATGCGATCCCTTACATCCGGGGCCAATGGGTTATCATGGGTGACGCCGACCTGACTTATGATTTTCGCGAGTTGGGTCCGTTCGTCGAGGAGTTTCGGAAAGGCACGGAGTTCGTTATCGGCAGCCGCTTTCGCGGGAACATAGAAAAAGGCGCCATGCCGGGTCTCCATCGGTATTTCGGAACGCCCTTTACCACCTGGATCGCAAACCGCATCTATCACGGCCGTTACTCCGATATCCATTGCGGCATGCGCGGCCTTACGCGGGCCGCCCTCGAAAAGATCGACCTCAAGTCCCAGTCATGGGAATATGCCAGTGAGATGGTGTTGAAGTCGGCCCGTCTGGGCCTGGTTAGCGCCGAGGTGCCGGTAAAGTTCTACAAGGACCGCGAGGGACGCCTGAGTCATCACCGGCGCACGGGTTGGTCTTCGCCGTGGCTGGCCGGTTGGCGAAACCTAAAGGTGATGCTGGTCTATACCCCAGATTCCTTTTTGCTGAAACCAGGCATGGCCCTGACTCTCCTGGGACTGCTGTTGTCTCTCACACTGGCCCGCGGGCCTCTCGTGATCGGCCAGATTGGTTTCAGCCTTTATTGGATGCTTCTGGGGGTGACATGCACCACCCTGGGTTATAGCTTCATTCAAATCGGGTTGCTCGCTCGCCTCATGCATGGATTCCGGCCAGGGATAGTCGATCGCGTGCGAAATCATCTCACCTACGATCGCGGAATGCTCATTTCTGGCGGGTTGTTTCTGATCGGAGGCATACTCCTGGGGACGCTGGTTTACCGCTGGTTGAAACAAGGCCTGCACCTGGAGTCGGTTTCGCACCCGGCGATCCTGGGTCTTCTGCTGATCATGCTGGGGTTTCAGACCTTCTGCTTTACGCTCCTGATGGAAATGGCGCAACGCGTTGCGCCAAGGACTCGCGAATGAGTGGCCGAACAGACCAGAGCTATGGCCAGCACGGCCTTACGTTCATCGACCGCCTGGGCGCATGGCTCTCGCAACGGGCGATTCGATGCCATTTGCCGAAGCGATCTAATCTCGAAGTGTTAGACCTGGGGTGCGGTTACCATGCCGCAGAGCTTCTCAGGCTCGAGCCGTTCTTAAAGCGGGGTATCGGTGTCGATTTTCAGCTCGCGCCCGAGTTGCAGGGACTCGCCCGCTACAGTTTTCATGAAGGCTCAATCGAGGACGCGCTGCCCAAGCTGAAAGAGGAGAAGTTTGATGTGGTAATGCTGATCTCGGTCCTGGAGCACTTGAGCGCCCCGGACGCCATCCTTGAATCCGCGCGGGAAATGCTAAAGCCTGCGGGAGTCTTGCTCGTCAACGTGCCGACGTGGCGGGGAAAGGCCTTCCTGGAATTATCGGCCTTCCGTCTGGGGCTGAGTCCAAAAATCGAGATGGACGATCACAAAATGTATTACGACAAACGTGATTTGTGGCCCTTGCTGGTGCGGGCTGGTTTCAAGCCCAGTCAAATCCGGCTCCGCTATCACAAGTTCGGCTTGAATCTGCTCGCCGTCGCCAGCAAGGAGCGCTAATCCTGCCTATCACTGGGAGCCCTGGATGATTGTCACGCGCGCGCCATTGCGAATCTCATTGGGCGGCGGCGGCACCGATCTTCCTTCCTACTATTCGCGCCATGGCGGTTTTCTCATAGCGGCGGCGATCGACAAGTACATTTACATCAACGTCCACCGCCGCTTCGTCGATGGTTTTCTCCTCAAATATTCTCAACTCGAGGAAGCGGCAACGATCGATGAGATCAAGCATCCGATCATCCGCGAAGCTCTCAAGCTGGCTGGAATCCAGGAACGCAACCTTGAGATCACCAGCATGGCGGACATTCCAGCCGGCACTGGGCTCGGATCGTCGGGCAGCTTCACCACGGCGCTCTTGCAGGCGTTGCATGTGCTCAAGAAGAGCGCGGTCCATCCGGCGGAACTGGCGGAGCAGGCGTGCCGCATCGAGCTGGAAAAGCTGAGTGAGCCGATCGGCAAACAGGACCAATACATCGCCGCTTATGGCGGGATCACTTGTTTCGAGTTCCGGGCCGATGGGAGCGTGGAAGCGTTTCCTCTCGAGATTTCGAAAGAGACGCTCCTCAATCTGGTGGATAATCTATTGCTCTTTTTTACTGGCTACTCGCGTTCGGCTTCCGCGATCTTGCAGGAGCAGAACGATAAGAGCAAAAAGTCCGACAAGGCGATGATCGAGAACCTGCATTTCGTGAAGGGGCTAGGCCGGCAAAGCCGGGGCGCGCTGGAGAGCGGCGATCTGGGCGAGTTCGCGCGCTTGATGGATGTGCATTGGCAGCGGAAGAAAGAGCGTTCCGCCGGCATGAGCAATTCCGAGATCGATAACTGGTATCGAGCGGCCCTGGCCCATGGCGCGCTCGGCGGCAAACTGGTCGGCGCCGGCGGCGGCGGGTTCCTGATGTTTTACGCCGGCGACAAAACGCGCTTGCGCCACGCCATGCAAGAGAAGGGCCTGACCGAGGTCCGCTTCCGTTTCGATTTCGAGGGGACCAAAGTGCTTCACCAATGAGCGCGCAGCTTGAACCTGGCGATCTTGCCCGCTGGCCCGTGGCGATTCTCGCGGGCGGCCTGGCCACCCGCCTCAGACCGGCGACCGAAAAAATTCCGAAAGCGCTCGTGACGGTGGCGGACGAACCGTTTCTCGCGCATCAATTGCGATTGCTGCATTCGGCCGGGCTTCGCCAGGTGGTCATTTGCGCAGGATACCTCGGGGAAATGATCGAGGCGGAATTCGGGGACGGCGGGCGCTTCGATATGCAGATCGCCTATTCCTTCGATGGTCCGCGCTTGCTTGGAACCGGCGGCGCCTTGAAACAAGCGCTCCCCTTGCTCGGCGAACGCTTCTTCGTTTTGTATGGCGACTCTTATTTGCCCATTGATTACGGCCGCGTGGCGCGCGCTTTCCTCGATGCGGGCAAGCCGGCGCTCATGACCGTGTTCGAGAACGATGGGCGCTGGGACACCAGCAATGTCTGGTTTGAAGAGGGCCGGATTCGCCTTTACGACAAGGCCTCGCGAACGGCTAAGATGCGGCATATCGATTACGGCCTCGGCATTTTGAGCAGGGAAGCGCTGAACGAATGGAAGGCGCCTGAGGTTTTCGACCTGGCCAGCCTTTATCGCCTAATCCTCGCCAGGAACGAACTTGCCGGTTACGAGGTGACCCAGCGTTTTTATGAAATCGGTTCGCCTGCAGGCCTGGCGGAGCTCGACGCTCTTCTGACCAATCAACCCGCGTTTTCCATCCCGTGAACTATTCCGAACAACACCTGCAGGAAACCGAGAAAATTCTTTCCCAGCTCGATCCCGCGCTGTGCGAAAAGGCCGTCGATCTGCTCGCTGAGGTGCGCGCGCGCTGCGGCCGCATTTTCATTCTGGGGGTGGGCGGCGGCGCCGCCAACGCATCACATGCCGTGAACGATTTCCGCAAAATCGCCGGCCTGGAATGTTATGCGCCGACCGACAACGTGTCCGAGCTGACCGCTCGCACCAACGACGAAGGATGGAACACGGTCTTCGCCGAATGGCTCCAAGGCAGCCGCTTGAACGAAAAGGACGCGCTTCTCATCTTCTCGGTGGGCGGCGGCGACCTCGAGAAAAACATCAGCGCGAACCTCGTGGCGGCTTTGCAACTGGCGAAAGAGCGCGGCGCCAGCGTGCTCGGAATTGTGGGGCGCGATGGCGGGTACACCGCGCAAGTCGCGGACGTGACCATTCTCATCCCGACCGTCAATCCGGATAACACCACGCCGCATACGGAAGCGTTTCAAGCCATCGTCTGGCACCTCCTAGTTAGTCATCCGAAGTTAAAGGTGGCGCAGACAAAATGGGAAAGCACCCGGTAGAACGGCGCGCGGTTTTTCTCGATCGCGACGGAGTGCTCAACCGTCCGCGGGTGCGCGACGGCTTTCCTTGTCCACCCTTGTCCGTTGCAGAGTTTGAGCTGTATGACGACGTGGCGGACGGATGCGTGTGGCTGAAGGCGGCGGGATATCTTCTCGTCGTGGTCACGAACCAGCCGGACGTCGGCCGAGGTACGCAGACGCGCGCCGCAGTGGACGCGATGCACGACAAACTTTTGTCGGCTCTCCCGATGATCGACCGCATCGAAGTTTGTTTTCATGCGGGCGCTGAGCATGGCGAACCGTGCCTGTGCCGAAAGCCGCAGCCCGGAATGCTCCTCGCCGCGGCCGCCGCGTTGCAAATCGATCTTCGTCGCAGCTATTTGATTGGCGATCGCTGGCGCGACATCGATTGCGCGCGCGCCGCCGGCTGCCGCGCCATCTTCATCGACCGCGGCTATCGCGAGTCGCTTCGGGAAGCGCCGGACGCAATCGCCCATGAGTTTGGAGATGCGGTGGCGCTGATTGTCGGAAGCGTCCAGCAAAAAGCGCAAACGTCTTAGCGCAACCTTAAAGCCCTCTTTACGCAACGCGTAGACGTTACGGCATCGTAACAACCGCGGACATCAGCATACCTCGCGGGCATCCTGAGAACAGAAACAAGGTCTTTCCCAAGCAGCGTGGTGCGGTCGCATGGTAGCGGCATGAAAAATTCAAACCGTCACACGATTCCGGCATCCGCGATTTCGCGAGTCCTGCTCGGGCCGCTAGCCCCGACCTCAAAGCTGTTCGGCGAATGGCAGCAACATGGACCAGAGACATTTTCGGGACATGTCGTTGGAAAATTGCGATTGACCCTTGCGCCGCCGCAATCCTTGGTCACCGCGAACGCGGCCCGCTAGGAGGATCAGCCATGATCACCATGTCGATCTTTTGGGCGCTCGTGTTCGCGCTGTTCGTTACCAAGACCGAGCAACCGAACGAATATCAGAAGAAATCGCGACGCCGGTTTCGCGCGCGACTGACAAAAACGAGTGGGAGTTTGCTTGCGCTCGTTCTCCTCAGTAGTTGCGCGTCGCCAAGATCGACATCGTCGAATCGGCTGGATGAGCAAATCCCGCGCGCGGACGCGGCCTGCCGAACTTTGGACGCCAGTCACGTCATGATGTACAACAATGCCGTTGCCGCCATCGCTCGAGAGATCGACGGCAAGACGCCTGCCGAGCTACGGACTGAGCTCGATCCCGCCCAGGTAAAGGTTGACGAGCCAGCCGTGGAGTTGCCGCTGGTTCGGTATCACGCGGTTCAGACACCGCCGCAGCCGAAGCAGTCTCCAGCGATCGGCGCCCCGGTCTTACTTGAGTACGATACTAGTCGCGCCCCGATTTACCCGCGCGAAGGGATGTTTCTCCCGGCGACGGCGATTTACCAGCGGGTACAGGACCAGCCACACCTTTCCTTTATCGCCGCCGATAACAGGGTCACGCTGGGTCGAAAAAGCTATCCGCTCGTTACCGACAAAACCGCGGCCGCTTCGATGCTCGCCCGCCGGGCGCGTCGCGTCGCCCAGAGCGGCTTGACCAACCTGTTGCATCCGGAAATGCGCGCGAAAGGTCAGATTGTTCTCACCCAGCCATACGATCCGAACAAGATCCCGATTTTGCTCGTGCACGGTCTGCAAACGACGCCGTTCACGTTTTTGCAATTGGTGAACGCCCTGGAAAGCGATCCCGAGATCGCGCGGCGCTTTCAGTTCTGGCACTGCTATTATAGTACCGGCACACCCGTCCTGCTCAACGCGCTCAGGCTGCGCGAGGAGCTTGAGCGGACGGTTCAAGTTGTCGATCCGGAGGATGCCGATTTTGCGACACACCACATCGTCGTGCTCGGCCACAGCATGGGTGGACTGATCGCGCACACGCTCGTTAGTTCGAGTGGCGATCGTTTGTGGAGGAGTCTCTTTGTTGTTCCGCCGGACCAATTGCGGGGAAACCCGGAGACGGCGCAGCGCTTGCAACGCGCGTTCTTCTTCCGGCGCAATCCCAGAGTCGTGCGCGCCATCTTCGTCGCCACTCCGCATCGCGGCTCGGCCATGGCGGATTCCTGGATCGGCGGCTTGGGAAAGGCGCTGATTCGGTTGCCTCACAAGTTACAGACTGACTTGACGGATATCGCCGAGAAAAACGTGGAAGTAAGGACGGCGGAGGCAGCGACTTTCTTCAAGGAGTTGAACTTCACCTCCGTGCACATGCTTTCGCCCCACGATCCGATACTGCTCGCGCTCGCCCGTTTGCCGATCGCGGTCCCCTTTCACAGCATCATGGGCGAAAAGCACAGCGGTGCCGGAAGCGATGGCGTCGTTCGTTATGCCAGCTCGCATCTCGACGGGGCAAACTCAGAGCTAATCGTCCGAAGCGGACACAACGCTTTCAACAATCCCGAGGCACGCAACGAAGTGATCCGGGTTCTGCGGGAAGAACTGCACCGCAGCCCTGCTCCGAAACGCGCGCCTGCGACCATGCTCGCTGGCTATGCTGAGTAGAGAAACATCGTCTTTCACAAGAGCACCGCGCGGCGCGAAGACTTTTGACATGAAAAAGACCAGAATCGTAATCGCAGGCGGCGGCTTTGCCGGCCTCTACGCCGCAAAATATTTGGACAAGCATCTCGCGCGTCGGCCGGACGTCGAGGTGACGCTGATCGCGCGGGAGAATTTCATTCTGTTTACGCCGATGTTGCATGAAGTGGCGGCGGGCGATCTTGCCCCTGGCGACATCGTGAATCCGCTGCGCCGGATTCTGCGTCACGTCAATGTGATCGAAGCCGACGTGACTGATCTCGATCTGAGCGCGCGGAAAATTCGATGCGTGCATGGACTCGAGCGCGGCGAGCTCGAGTTCGAGTTCGATCACTTGCTGCTCGCGCTCGGTTCCGAGACAAACTTCTTTGATAACGCCGGGATCCGCGATTGGGCGGTGACTATGAAGAATCTGAGCGACGCCGCTCTGCTGCGAAATCGCGTCGTCGCGTTCCTGGAAGAGGCGAGCCTCGAAACAGACGCGGCAGCCCGCCGGCAGTGGCTCACCTTCGTCATCGCCGGCGGCGGATTTGCCGGCGCGGAGACGGCCGGCGCGGTGAACGATTTCGTTCGGGAGACAGCGAAGTTTTATCCCAACCTGGCCGACGAGGAGATCCGTGTCGTGGTCATTCATCCCGGCGATTATTTACTGCCCGAGTTAGGCGAAGAGCTCGGGCGTTATGCGGAACGCAAAATGCGCGAGCGCAAAGTGGAAGTCATCAAAGGCGCGCGCGTGGCGAATTACGATGGATGGGTCGTTACGCTCAACAATGGCCTGTCGATCCCCTCGGCGACGCTCATCTGGACCGCAGGCGTAAAGCCCAGTCCCGTCGTCGCCGCTTTGCCCTGCCCGAAGGAGAAAGGACGGATTGTGGCAGATCAGTATCTCCAGGTTCGAGGATTCAGCGGGCTATGGACCGCGGGCGATTGTGCGGCGGTTCCGGATGGATATGAAACCGGAACCTATTTCCCGCCCACGGCGCAGCATGGCATGCGTGAAGCAGTTGTCGCGGCGAAAAACATCGAGCGGGCAATATTAGGGCAACCGCTCCAGCCGTTTCGATATCGAACCATGGGAATGCTGGCGAGCATCGGCCACCACACCGGCGTGGCGAGTTTCTTCGGATTCAAGTTCTCCGGGTTCATCGCCTGGTGGATGTGGCGGAGCGTTTATCTCGCGAAGCTGCCGCGCCTCGTGAAGAAACTGCGCGTCATGGTCGGGTGGACGCTTGATCTCCTCTTCGGGCGCGACATCGAACAGATGATCACATTGCGCGACGTCGAAGAGCTGACGGAGCGGTGGGCTCGGATTCGCGCCGAACGAAAACAACTGAACGTCGCGTAGCCATGGACACGGCGATCGTTAGTGCACTGGCCATTCGACTCGGCGAGAGCCTCGCTCATGACGCTTCGCGCAATCATTTTCAACAGATCAACGCGATTTCTGGATGAAATTGACGAGTCGAATGGTCCTGAGCGAGCAAAGCGAGTCGAAGGGGCTTTGAATCTTCGTTAGTTTGATAACCTGTCCTATGTATTTCGTTTACATTCTGCGAACGCGGTCGAATACACTTTATATCGGAGTCACTCAGGCTCTAGATCAGCGTATTGGCGCGCACAACCGCGCTCGAGGCGCGAGCTGGACAAAAGTTCACTCTGGCGCTGAGATTGTGTACTCGGAATCATATCCAACACTTGGGTCGGCGAGAAAGCGCGAGATCCAGCTAAAAAGATGGTCGCGCGCGAAAAAGGAAGCACTTATCGCCGGGGATGTCGGCACGTTGAAGAATCTCAGCCGTTGCAAGTCGGTGCCAGGCAGACGCGCCGAACGAGACCGGCTCAACCCGGCCTAACCATGGACGCGACGATTGTTACCGCAGTGGCAGGTATTTTCGGATCGCTGTCCGGTGGGTCAGCAAGTGTGGCTGCCACCTGGATTGCGCAAAACACGCGGAACAAGCGCGAAGCACGGCGGACGGAACTCGCCAAGCGAGAAGCGCTTTACGGCGAATTCATCAACGAATGCTCGACGCGAGTTATGGATTCATTCGAGCGAAATCTCGACAAGCCGGAAACGCTGTTGTCCATCTACGCGTTGCTTAATCGGATCCGGCTTTGCGCGACCGACGCCGTCCTCACCCAAGCGGTGGAGCTCGTGAAGTTCATCATGGAACAATACTTCTCCCCGAATGTTTCGATCGAAGAGTTTCATCAACGCGTGCACAACGGACACGTTGATCCGCTCAAAGCATTCAGCGAGGCCTGCCGGCGCGAGCTGATTTCGATGCATGCCCAGGTGTAGCAGTTCGAATCACGACGTCCCGAATTAAGCACGTGCGCCTTGCGCGTCAGACGAGTTCCTCGGCCAGCGCGACGATGATACCCGCAGGGCCCCGCATGTAGCACAGCCTGTACTTGTCCTCGTACTGGGCCACCTCGCCGACGAGTTCGGCGCCGTGGGCGAGCAGGCGGGCCACGGTGTCGTCGACGCTTTCGACTGTAAACATGACGCTCCGGAGGCCCAGCGTGTTCGGCGGTGCGATCGCCGGTTCGATCTCGACCAGTTTTGGATTGCGAAACTTCGTCAGCTCAAGCCGCCCGTGCCCATCTGGGGTCCGCATCATAACGATGTC
>DASZDO010000064.1:0-21360 GCA_035941955.1 Chthoniobacterales bacterium | reverse complement strand
ACCACTTCGTGTTGGTGTTTTCAACACCTCACAAAACACCCCCCCCCCACCCCCCCCCCCCCCGCTCCTTGAAAAGGCCAGTGCTTACATTCGCTTGCCGTGCCTCTCGGCTGCTCTAGTTTCAACGCATGACTTTGCCGGAGCGCGTCGATTCCGATTTGAAAGATGCCATGCGCGCGAAGGACGCCGCCAAGCTGGGCGTTCTCCGCATGCTTAAGTCCGCGCTGAAGTATTCGGCGATCGAAAAATCAGGCGCCGAGGCGCAGTTGGATGACGCGGAAGCTGCGCAGGTCATTCGCAAGCAGGTGAAGCAACGGCAGGATTCGATCGAGAGCTTCGAGAAGGGCGGACGCCCGGAGCTGGCGGCAAAGGAGAAGGACGAGCTGGCGATTCTCCAGGCCTATTTGCCTCAGGGCCTGAGTGCCGAAGAGCTGGCGAAGATCGTCGGAGAAACGATCAAAGAGCTTGGGGCTACTTCGAGAGCGCCGATGGGCGCGGTGATGAAGGCGCTGCAGGGCAAGGTAGCCGGACGCGCCGATGGCAAGACGCTGAGCCAGGAAGTGCAACGGCAATTGGGATGAGGGTTCGTTACAGGGTTGGAGCGTTGAAGGGTTGAAGCGGTAAGAAATTTTGCAGCCGTTCCTTGCCCAACCTTGCATGACTCCACCCCTTCAACGCTTTAACCTCTCACCGTGCTCACCGCCATCCTCGTCGCCGCAGGCAGCAGCCAGCGCATGGGCTTCGACAAGCTCTTCGCCCTGCTGGGGAACAAACCGGTCGTTGCTCACACGCTCGCCGCGTTCGAGCGCGCGGAATGCGTCGATGAAATCGTTTTGGTTGGCCGCGAGGATCGTCTGGCTGAATTGCAGGAACTCGTGGAACGGGGTGAATTGAAAAAGGTGCGCCACGTCATTCCAGGCGGCGAACATCGCCAGGATTCGGTCCGAGCCGGACTGAACGCGCTCGCTCCTCAGGCACGCTACGTCGCGGTGCATGATGCCGCGCGGCCCCTCATCACCTCCGAGCAGATCGGACGCGTGTTTGCGGCTTGCCGGATCCACGGCGCCGCAGCTTTGGCGGAACCAATTACCGACACGATCAAGCGCGCGAACCAGGAATGTTTCGTCAGCGGCGGGGTCGATCGCGCAGGGCTTTATGCCATGCAAACTCCACAGATCTTTTCGCGGGATCTTTTAGTCGAGGCTTACGAGGCCGTGGCCGCCAGGAAACTTTCGATCACAGACGAGGTTTCGGCGGTCGAGCTGTCAGGCGCGAAGGTGCTTCTCGTGCCGAACGACGAGTTCAATCCCAAGATCACTTATCCGCGCGACCTGTTGCTTGCTCAGGCCTTCCTTAATCGACCGCCTTCATCGTAGAAGCCTGCTCCCAGGATTGGCGAACGAGTTCAACCACGGGCCCAACATCTCGCGCAGCGAATGCGCGGCCTTTTTTCAGGCGCCCGGCGTTTGGGAGCGCCGCCACTCGGAGCAGCTCGCCATTTTTCCAAATCCAGGCGTCGGAATTATAAGGCCCGACCCGGCGCGGATCCGACCAGGTGTGGATGGAAAGTAATTGAGACGTTACCGCGGCGGCGATATGCATCGGTCCGCTATCCACGCTGATGGTGAAACGCGCCGCGCGAATGAGCCAGACGAGCTGAAGCAGAGTGGTTTGATTCGACAGATTTACGCAGTTGTCCGGCACATCGATCTTCCGGACGGTCTTGCCGACGATCACCACCCGGATCGGGTCGAACGCGCGGCAAAACTCTTCGATCACCGCATTGCTCAACGATTTCCGTGCTCCGCGCGCGAAGGGATGCAACAAAATGAAGGGCGGATAGGCGTCGAAGCGCGGCAAGGCGTCCCCCGTCGGCAAGGGAAAACGAAGCTGTTCGGGAATCGCGACGCCAAAGGCTTCCGCCAGCGCCAGGTAGCGATCGACGGCGTGGGCGCGGCGGTCGACCTTCGCCACCCGATGGTAAAACAAACGCGAGCCCTCACGGCCGTCGCTCATCCCCCAGAATTCGCCCGGCTTGCTCACGCGGCCGATTAACGCGCTCCTGAGCAGGCCCTGGAAATCGAGCGCGAGGTCGGGCCGCAGCGCTTTCGTTTTTTTCAGCCAGGGCAATAAACTCCGCGGTGCGCTTAAGCCGCGAAACTGGCCGCGAGGAAAAATATGGACGTGATCGACGTCGGGATTCCCACGCAGAAGCGTGGTCCATTCCGGATTGATTACCCACGTGATCTCCGCCTTCGGGTGGGCTTCGCGGATCGCGGCCACCGCCGGCAAGGTGTGGACCACGTCGCCGAGCGAACTCGGCTTGATGATCAGAATGGAACGGATTTCAGGTTTCAGATTTCGGGCCTCAGATTGGAGGATGCGCTGATCAATCTGCTAACCGCAATCTGCAATCCAAACTTTTCTATCGTCCAAGCTTGAGACGGTCCGCCAGCATGCGAGGCAAGCCTGCCTGAATGATTTTCTTTTGCGTGTTCGCCAGGTCGTATCTTACCCGCCTCTGTTCTACGACGTTTTTGTCCAGGTGGTAAATGCAGTAAGCCGCGCGCCAATCGCCGTCGCGCGGCTGGCCGACGCTGCCGACGTTGATGAAATATTTTTTCGAGGACTCGATCGTGAGCTGATCGACCTTTACCCGCTTCACGCCATCGTCGCGCACGAACGCACCCGGCACGTGGGTATGTCCGAAAAAACAGACCGTCGTCTCCTGAAAGGCGAAGCTCGCCACGGCATCGAGATTATTAAAAACGTAACCCCACTGGCCGGGCTCATCGAGGGTCGCGTGGACGATGGTGAAACCGTGTTCTTGCTGCGATAGCCGCAACTGGCGAAGCCATTCCTTGTCTTCATCCGTCAGATGCTCACGGGTCCAATTGATCGCTGCTTCCGCCAGCGCGTTGAAGTCGCGGGATGATGCCGTGAGCGACGCCTGCTCGTCGTGATTTCCCTTCACGACCGGACACTCCATTTTCTGCACGATCTCGACGCATTCGTGGGGGTTCGCGTTGTAGCCAACGACGTCGCCGAGACAGATGAAATGCGTGCACTCGCGTTCGCGCGCATCCTCGCGGACGGCTTCCGTCGCTTCGAGATTGGCGTGAAGGTCGCTAAGGATCGCGACGCGAATGAGGGGATTGCTCATTGAGGTATCGAATCCGGAATTCGTTGATCCGGTGGAATGGCCAATTTGATCTCCAGTTGCTTCAAGAGCCGAATCAAGGTGGGAAGGCGCTCGCTCTCGCCGGCGGCATAAAGAGCATGCAACCGGTCATATGCTTCCTTTTCCCGGCCCTCACAATATGAAAGTTCGTAGGCCGCGAAGCGTTTTGCGTAACTCGGCGCGCCCGGCAGGCTGGCGGCCTTGGCAAAAAACTCGGCGGCATGTTCGTGATCGTTGTATTTGTCGCGATAGAGGCGGGCCAGCGCCTCGTAGAGTTGGGGGCGATCCGGATTGTATTTGATTCCGCGTTCCAGGAAATCCTTCCCGAGCCGGAAATATTCGCGCTGAGCTTTGATCCGCAGGGCGAGGCGCGGCTGGGTGGAATCCCGCAGGGCCGCGGCACTCGCATTCCAGGCCATGTGCCAGGCCGCCGTATCCCAAAAGAGAATCGCGCGGGGTTGCAGCGTGGTGACCTGCCGGAAAAGCAGCAGAACGCGACCCCATTCCGTTCGCTCCCAGGCCACGTGGGCCTGGACGAACAGAACATCCGCGACCAGCGACCGAAACCCGCTCAACCCCGCGATAAATCCAAGCTGCCCAATTTGGTCGCGCAACGCCGGATCGAAATCCACCGCGCGGAAATGCAGTTCACGATGTGTCTGGGAGATCGCGTGCTCCGCCGGCAATTTCACCGCGCCGAAAAGCGCCGCGCCCAGAATCACAAGAAGAATCCGCATCATAACTCTTTACGATGAAAAACCGACCAGGCGAGGAGCAGATAGAAGCCGGTGTAGAAGAAACCGAGCGTGGCTGTTTTGGCGAAAAGCGTCGGCGGGATGGCGGTCCCGGCGACAATGTCGTCCAGCAGGTTGAAGAGTTGCAGATCGGGAAAAAACAGCGCGACGAAGGCGAGAAAGAACTTCGTGATTCCTCCGCCCCCATTGGTCTGGAGCCAGTAGGCGCGGGCGGTCGATTGCAGGTGGCCGATGAAATAGACGAACACCATCACCACCGTCGTAAAAATGGTGGTCGTGGCGAAAGTGGAGACAAAAAGAGTGAGCGCCGCCAGCACGGACGCCTTCACATAGATGATGGCGATGCCCGAGAACAAATTTGCCTGGAAGGCTGATGCTCGCACGGCGCCCAAAGCCTCCGCCATTTGCTCCGGCGGCGAAGCGCGCATTTGCCGCAGCGTTTCATGGATAACCGTTTGTTCGCGAACCTTTAGCACGACAAAGAAAAGGGCGCTCATGATGATCACGCTGATGGCAAGAAGCAGCAGCACGCCCGCCAGTTTTCCGAGCAGATACTCAACTCGGGCGACAGGTTTCGCCAGGATCGTGTAGATGGTGCGGTCCTCGATGTCCTGGGGAATCAAACGCGCCGTCGCCACGACCGCGAGCACCGACGTCAAAATACTCATCGAGCCGAGCGCGATATCTTTCAGGACCTGAAATTCCTGTTGAAAGGTGAACTGCGCCATGAAGATCGAGTTGCCGATCAACAGCAGCGCGAAAAGGAGCACGACGTAAAAAATTTTCAGCCGGGTCAGCTCGGTGAACGTATTTCCGGTGATCGCCGCAATTCGTCCGATGGAAAAGGCCCGGTGGATGGACGTGGTCATCGCGGTTTTTGACGTTTGGAGTCTTCTGACGGCCGCGTGGCTTCGAGAAAGAGACGTTCGAGCGAGGTTTGGGACCGGCTGTGTTCGAGCAAGCGCGCGCCCGACTTTGCGGCCAGCGTTTCGATTTCGCCCAGCAGCGCCGGCGAAGCATTTTCAAAAACGACATCGGTTCGATTTTCGATCGCGAGCAGATCGGCCAGGGGGCCTTCGCGGACCAGGACGCCGTTCGCGAGGATGCCCACGCGATCGCAAATCTCCTGCACCTGTTCAAGCAGATGCGATGAAAGCAGCACCGTTATGCCGCGTTGCTTGAGGTCGAGAATGAGGTCCCGGATCTCGCGCGCTCCGGCCGGATCGACGCCGGCGGTGGGTTCGTCCAGGACCACCAGTCTCGGTTCCTGAACAAGCGCTTGGGCGAGGCCGATTCGTTGTAACATGCCTTTGGAGTAACCGCCCAGGCGGCGCTCCCCCGCACTCGTTAGGCCAACGAGCGAGAGCAGTTCCTCGACGCGGCTCTTCAAACGCGCCCCCCGCAACCCGCAAAGCTTTCCGTAGAACCGCAACGTTTCCCTCCCGGTAAGATATTTGTAGAAGTAGGGGTTCTCCGGCAAAAATCCCACGGCCTCGCGACTCTCGACCAGGTTGCTGTCCCGCCCGAAAATTTCCGTCTTGCCCCGTGTCGGGAAGACCAGGCCGAGAATGATTTTTAGCGTGGTGCTTTTGCCCGAACCGTTCGGTCCGAGCAATCCATAGATTTGGCCGGGAGGAACTTGCAGGGTCAGGTCCCGCACCGCCAGGATGGATCGCTTCCGGAAGGGGATGGGAAAAACCTTGGTGACGCCGGTAACGGCGACAGCGGGTTCATTCATGTCGGATCTCGAAGCCTCGGAACACAGGAGCATCGGCCAGGGGCGCTTCGGACTGCTTCTTAATATGAGCGCGCAACTCGCTTTGGCCGATCGCTTCCAGGAAGGCGCGGACTTCGTCTTCTCCGCCCGTGGCCAGGAGCTCGACGCGGCCATCGCGCAGATTCCGCACGGAACCGGTGATATCGAACCCCTTCGCTATTTGCCTGACGGAATAGCGAAAACCAACTCCCTGGACGTTTCCTTCGTAGAAAACCTGGATCGAGGTAGTCACGCTACGCGAAGATTGATCCCGCATTCCACCGGCAGCAACCACCGACCGCGGGATTTTGTTACGGTGTGGGGGCCACTGCGGGTAGATCGGGATCCGGCAAAGCTTCTGGCGGGGGGACAAGGCGCGGATCATCCGAGTTGAGATTGAATCGGGCGCTTTCGGTCTCGTTGGGGGGCAAGGCCCCGGAATCAGCAGGTTGAACCGAGTGAACCGAGGCGGCCGCGAGCAGCGCGGAAGAGGCGGGCCTTATTTCTTCGCTGGCGACATAACCTTTCAACCCCGACTCCACGACCTGAATCTTGCTGTAGCCAAAGGAGGGCCGGATCAGTTTGACCGCCGTGTCCTTGGGCAGCCTGAGGTCAGGATCGCGACCGGCCTGCGGCCCGTGGCGAAAAAACGCGGCGGAATCAACCGAGATCGCGAAAAGTCTGGTGGCTTTAGTGGAGTTTTGGGCCGGTTTGTCGGCGCTCTTGCAGCCTGTGAATACAGCCAGGGCGCAGGCTAACGCTGCGGCAGCTCGACGAGAGGACGGCATGCCGGTTATTAAGCACGCTTCGCGCCATTTCACTTATAGGAATAGACAAGACAGAAGGCGGTGGCTTCACCTTCCAGCAAACCGAGCGAGACAAAATATTGCCCGCTATTCGTGGGGGAAAATCCGGCGGACGCCCTGTCGCCAGAATTGTAGGTTTCGGCCACCACCGGTTTCCCGCTTTCGTCATACACATCCACTGAGATCTTCTTGGCCTTGGTGCTGGCGGCGGCCGAAAACCAATACTGATTTCCGGCGTAGAGGTTTACCGCAACGAGCGCGCGCTCCTGCGGCTTGATCGTGCCGGTCCAATGACCGTCGCGCACCTTAAACCCGTCGTTCGAGAAGGCCCCCGTGAGATCGAGCACCAGCTTGTGCGCTTCCACTTCTTCGTCCGTTTGAGCAGGGAGCGGCGCCGCGGCGGCGAAGGCCATCAGTCCGGCAAAAATCGCGATTCGGTTCGTCATTTCGCCTCCGTCTTGTTTTGAATGGCCTCCATCAGTTTCGTCACGGCCTGGTTGATCTTGCGCACTTCCTCGAGCGTGGGGGCTTTGCCTGACGGAAAGGTGACGAGTTTTTCCAGCGCGGGGAGCTGGCCATTCACTTCCTTCACCAGCGCCTCGTTGCGCAATTCCATCCCGATCTCGGCAATTTTGGCATGGATGAAGTCCACGACTGCCGGCTGCCGCAAGACCCTGGCGCTGCGCTCATCGTAATTCTTTATGATGGATGCGCTCACCACCTGGGTTCCACGAATCCAGCCTCCAAGACTGACGAGGATCACCAGATCCTGGTCGCTATGCGATTGCATCGAGGTTTTCACTTCGTTTTGCGTCGCCTCGAGTTCCTCCTGCAGCGAATCCCATTCGCTGTTTTCGGCGAATTCATTGATGCTATTGCCGCGGCTGAGCACGTTCTCACTTACCCCGAGCGCCTTCGCCAGCTTGATAATGTCGGTGCCGATGTTCTTGACCTGCTGGCTGTCCTGCGCTTCGACCGCGATGAATCCGTCCGCGATCAAACCGCCTAAATTGAGGGCAATCTGCGCTCGATTCCGATAGGTCACCGGAATCGGTGTGCGATATTGACCGGCCCAATCAGGTTTCCCGGGCTTCTCGAACGCGGCGAAAAGCTCTCCCGGAGTCGGGATCGTGAGCGAATCGGTCTTGATCGCCTTGGCCAATTGATCCGGCGGGAGAGGCGTGGACGAAGGAGGCGTGGATGCTACCGGCGTTGGTTCCGCGGCGAAGGCAACCGTCGCGCCCATCAGGCAAACGACCGTGCCGAACCGCTTCCGAAAAATCATGAGGCAGCCTATCCCTGCCGCTTGAGATTGCCAATGGGAATGTCGATTGTGGGGAACGGCCGCAGAAAACAGCATTGCGCGCCACGCTTAAAGTAGTGTAATGCGTCGCAGTCATGGCGCCCACGAGCATCGCAAAAATCAACGCGCGCGAAATCCTGGATTCGCGCGGCAATCCCACCATCGAAGTCGATGTCCAACTGGAGAACGGCGCCAAGGGGCGCGCGGCCGTCCCGAGCGGCGCCAGCACCGGAGAGCATGAAGCGTGGGAACTGCGCGATGGCGACAAGACGCGCTTCGGCGGCAAAGGGGTGACGAAGGCGGTGCGCAGCGTCATTGACGTGATCGCGCCTGCGCTGGCCGGCTTCGACGCGCTCGAGCAGGCGAAGATCGATGAAAAAATCATCGCGCTCGATGGCACTCCCAACAAAAAGAACCTGGGGGCCAACGCGCTTCTTGGAGTTTCGCTCGCGACCGCCCACGCCGCCGCGGCCGCCAGCAAGGTTTCGCTTTTCCGTTATCTCGGCGGGAACTCAGCCACGGTCTTGCCGGTGCCGATGATGAATATCCTGAACGGCGGCGCCCACTCGGACGCCCCGATCGATTTCCAGGAATTCATGATCATGCCGAAGGGTGCGCCTACTTTTGCCGAAGCGCTTCGCTACGGCGCGGAAGTGTTTCACGCGTTGAAGAGCGTGTTGCATGACCGGGGGCTTTCGACGGCCATCGGCGACGAAGGGGGTTTCGCGCCGAAATTAGAGTCGGCGGAGGACGCGTTGGAATGCATCGCGCTCGCGGTCGAGAAAGCCGGTTATAAATTTGGCGAACAAATTTTCGTCGCGCTCGATCCCGCGGCCTCCGAGTTTTTCGATCGGGAACAGAATGCTTACGTTTTCAAGAAATCCGACGGCTCGAAGCGTTCCGCCGAGGAACTGGTCGATTATTATGAATCGCTCACGCGCCGTTTTCCCATTATCTCGATCGAGGATGGGTGCGCGGAGAATGACTGGGATGGGTGGAAAAAATTAACCGGTCGCCTGGGCGACAAGATCCAACTGGTCGGTGACGATCTTTTCGTGACGAACGTGGAGTTCCTGCGCAAAGGCATCCAGCAAGGCGTGGCCAATTCCATTTTGATCAAGGTGAATCAGATCGGCACGTTGACGGAGACTTTTGCCGCGATCGATCTGGCCACGAAAAACAACTACACCGCCGTGATCAGCCATCGCTCCGGCGAGACCGAAGACACCACGATCGCCGACATAGCGGTGGCCACAAACGCCGGGCAGATCAAGACGGGATCGCTTTGCCGGACGGACCGGGTGGCCAAGTACAATCAGCTCCTGCGAATTGCCGAGGAACTTGGTGACAACGCGGCTTACGGCGGTAAGATGCGCTAGTGGACCATCCAGGCTACGGCGATTTCCGCGCGCGGCGCGAGGCCACGGTTTGGCAGCGTCTGAACAGCGTTCTGCGCGTGCTTCTCGTGCTCGCGCTTGGGCTCGTCATTGTCAGTCTCTTTTTGCCGCAGTCGAAAAAGCTGACGCAAAGCCGCGCGGAAATCGATCGGCTTCAGGGACAGGTGACCGAGCAAAAAGTTCTGCTCGCCCGGCAAACGCGTGAGGTGAATCTCCTGAAGACGGACCCGACGTATCTCGAGACCATGGCGCGCGATCGGCTCGACTTGATGAAAGAGGGCGAAACAATTTTTCGCCTCGAGCAAACGCCCGCGCCGAAGCGGAATTAGGCGCGGAGAGTCAATAAACACGGAGCGGCGGCTTACAAACCGCCGAATTGAAACGACGGCGGTTTGTAAACCGCCGCTCCTTGTTTAGATTCTTTCATGGCTACGGACGTTCCGGTGATCGACGCAGAAGCTCTCCAATCACGCGTGCGCGAATTGCGGAGGTTTCTTTGACGTTCCGAAGCTAGAGAGTCAGCTCGGCGCGCTCGAAGAACGAATGAGCGCCGCGGATTTCTGGTCGAACCGCGAGCGCGCCCAGGCCGATGTGGAGGAAGTCTCCCGCGTGCGTTCGCTTCTGAATCCGCTCCGCGAGCTTGAACGCGCGGTGGAAGATTTCGAAGCGCTGCGGCAACTGGCCGCCGAAGAATCGGACGCCGGGCGGCGCGCGCAGGCCGAGAAGGAAGTCGCGGGAGAGCAGGCCCGGCTCATCCATCAGCTCGAAGAGTTCGAGCTGCGGCAATTTCTCTCCGGCGAGAACGATCGGGCCCATGCGTTCCTCACCATTCATTCCGGCGCGGGCGGAACGGAGTCGTGCGACTGGGCGGACATGTTGCTCCGGATGTACCAGCGCTGGATTGAACGCAGCGGTTTCACTTCTCAGACGATCGACGTGCAGGTCGGTGAAGAAGTCGGCATCAAGTCCACGACGTTGCTGGTGCAGGGCGAATACGCCTACGGTTATCTCAATACCGAGCGCGGGGTGCACCGGCTCGTGCGCATATCGCCTTTTGATTCGAACAAGCGCCGGCACACCTCTTTCGCCAGTGTGGATGTGGTCCCGGAGATCGCCGATTCGGCGCCGATCGATATCAATCCCGCCGATATTCAGGTGGACACCTTTCGCGCCGGCGGCAAGGGCGGACAGAACGTAAACAAGGTCGAGACGGCGGTGCGGATCGTCCACAAGCCAACCGGGATCGTGGTGGCCTGCCAGGCGGAGCGAAGCCAGGGGCGCAACCGCGAGCTGGCGCTGAAAATGTTACGGGCAAAACTTTACGAAATCGAGCAGGACAAAAAACGGGCCGAGATCGATCGACAATATGGAGAGAAGGGCGACGTGGCGTGGGGCAGCCAGATTCGGTCCTACGTTTTTCAGCCGTACCAGATGGTGAAGGACCACCGGACCGGCGCGGAGACCAGCGACGTCCAAGCGGTCATGGACGGCGGAATCGATCTCTTCATCCAGGCGAAATTGCGCGGACAAAAAGCGAAAAAGGGCGAGGGGAACGAACGCGATATTTAGCTCACGGGTTTATGTGGGATCCATGGCATGTGGTGGAGATAGGAGGAGCTTTCTGACCGATCGGAACGGGCAGACCGCGAATGCCCGGGGAACTCCAAGTCTTCTTTGATACGCCGACTACGGCGGCGGACTAAGGTCGTAAGCTTCAACCACGGCGACACCGGTTGTGTTATTAACTCCGCGGACGATCGCCGTGTAGTTGCCGGGATTGAGCGTGGCCAGCAAAGCTGATTCGGCTGGTTGGGTCGGCGCCAGGCCTCTCGCCTGGATAGTTCCGGCGTCGGGTCCATTCGCCCAGTCGTTGTTCGAGGAGATCAAGGTTCCGGCGCCATTGTAAAGTTCCAGCGTTGGATCGCCGAGCGGGTTGGCGATGCCGGCTCCGGCAAGGGACGGCCCTATCCCACGCACGACCACTTCTTTTCCCTGGCTCCCTCCGACAATGAAACCGCCGATCAAGACGTTCTCTCCGGTCTGCACCTGTGCGCGCGTGGAAATGTTTCCAGCCCGCCCGTTGTTCGTGTGAAGGTCGTAAAGCTCAACCAAACCCACTCCAGTCAGGTCGCCGTCCTGATTGTCGAAGGCTCGAACGATCACGGTATAATTTCCCGGATTCAGCGTGGCGATGATCGCGGATTCGAGGCTGTTCGCCGGATCGAGGCCGTAGCTGGCGATCGTCGTCGCGTTGGAGCTGTCGATCCAATCGTCGCTGGTCGCGATGATCCCGCTCGAGCCATGCAGTTCCATGATCGGATCCGTCAACGGATTGTTGATGCCGAACGCGCGCAAGGAATGGCCGATCGCGCGCAAAATCACCGTGGCCGGTTGCGAGCCCTGAATGATGAAACCGCCGATGAGCGCGTTCTCGCCCGTGCTGACGAAGGCGCGCGTGGATAAGTTGACCAGATTCGACGAGGGGTTCGCCGTCAGATAAGGCGGACCGTTCGAGTAAATGCTTTGGGCGCCCGCGATGTCATCCGGCTGGAGCGAGTCGATGTTGCCGATGGTTGAATTCATGATCGCCATGACGGTCTGCGGCGGAGGCCCTTGATTGGGATGACCGAGACCGAGGACGTGCCCGAACTCATGAAGGGCGACGCGATGAAAATCCTGCAGGCCGGGCTGCAGGTTTCCGCGATAGGAATCAAAGGCAAACGCGTTGTTAAAAATGACGTCCGCCTCGAACATGGAGCCGCGGGCGGAGATCAGGGTTACCGCGAGCGTGTTGCCGCCGAAGGGGTCGCCATAGACCGTGTTCGACATGAAGACCGACGTGTCACCGTCCAGACTTTCGGGTGGCAGAATTGAATTCCGATCGACGCCGAAGTGCATGTGAGCGAGGTGCTGGTTCCAGATATTGAGCGCGTCCTCGGCCGATTCGCCTAACGAGTTGAAGCCGTCCTGGAATGTTCCAGACCCCGGAGGCAAGGAAAGATGCATCACCACCGTGCGATTCCGGGTCCACGACTGGCCCGTCACGATGAAACCGAAACTCGGCAGGACGCTGGCGAGCAAAAACAGGGCGGTGGCCGCCAGAAAGGGTCGGTTTCTCATCGGAGTCTTCTACGCAAGAAGCGTGAAAGCTAGGTGGCCTGCCCGCGTTGCACAAGCCGAAGTTGCGCGCTCCCATCGAACTTTCCGCGATTGAATTTCCGGCAGCAATCCAGACACGCCACGGCTCGTTTGATTGGCCGGACTCGCGGAAACTCTTTCCCACAGCGTGGGCATTCATAGAGCAGGCGGCGCGAGCGGCGTTGGACGGGAAACGGCAGCGCATGCGTGCGCGACTCATCGCCGATTCCAAGGTCACGGCACGCCTTTCGCCATTCGGCCCCGTGCGGAGGGACGCGGCGGCGGCCGGCACGGAATTGTGCGAGCAAATGGGCCAGCTCGTGCCGCAGGGTGCGGTCAACCTCGGCCACGTCGTGCTCGCGCAGGCGCGGATTTAGCGAAACGAGATTGCGGCGAAAATCCGCGCGTCCCGCGGCGCTGAAAAGTCGCGCGTTCCATTCGACATGCACGGCGCGCGCCAGTTCCGCTGCATCGAGACTGCACAATATTTCCCGGGCTTTCGCTTCGAGGGCGGCGTCGCGTCCCAGGACGACGAGCGAGGGCGTCGACGGGAAAACGAAATCGAGCTGGCTGTGGCCGAGCCGGCCGTTCGGCATCAAGGAGCGGCGGTTTGAAACCGCCGGTTTTCTGGTCGGCGATTTCAAATCGCCGCTCCTTGAAGCTCTTGCCGCCTTCCGGCGCTTGCCGATGAAATGCGCCTCATAACTCGCGCGATGATTTCCCCGGCGCGGTCGATCTCTTTCCCAGTCGTCTCATGGCCTAACGAAAAGCGAACTGCCGAACTGGCGAGCGAGGCCGGCAAGCCCATCGCCAGCAGGACGTGCGAAGCGACGACGGAGCCAACCATGCAGGCAGACCCGCTCGAGGCGCAGACCCCTTCCAAATCCAGCGCCATCAAGATCGTTTCCGAGCTCAATCCGGCGAAACTTACATTCAGGGTATTGGCGAGCCGGTGAGTGGTATCGCCGTTTTGCGTGGCTGAAGGGAAAGATTCCTCGATCTGTTTCCACAACCGATCTCGCAACTCACTCTGGCGCACCTCCTCCTGCGCGCGATCGCGCAAGATCCATTCCGCCGCCGCCACCATTCCCACGATGGCGGGCACATTTTCGGTCCCCGGCCGGCGCTGGTTCTCATGGGCGCCGCCGAACTGGACCGGTTCGATCGGCAAGCCCGCGCGCAGATAAAGAAGGCCCGCGCCTTTCGGTCCATGAAACTTGTGCGCGGCGAAACTGGCGGCGGCCAATCCACTCTCGCCCAGATCCGTTTCGACTTTTCCAAACGACTGAACCATATCGCTGTGCAGCAGGACGCCGCGCTCGTGGCAAAGCTCCGAGAGTGTTTCCATCGGTTGGAGCACACCGGTTTCATTGTTGGCGGACATGATCGAAACCAAAGTCGTGTCGTCTCGAATGGCGCGCCGGAGCTCATCCGGATCAATCCGGCCGCACCCGTCGACTGGCAGAAAAGTCACTTCGAACTCTTCCCTTTTTCCCAGATGTTCGAATGCGTTAAGGACAGCGTGATGCTCGGTGCTGGCGCAGATCAAATGCCGGCCGCGCCTCGCGTGCGCACGGGCCAGGCCGAGCACAGCCAGATTATTCGACTCCGTGCCGCTGCTCGTAAAGATGAGTTCGTGCGGCTTGGCGCCGAGCAGGCCGGCGAGCCGGTCGCGCGCGTCGTCCACTCCGGCGCGGGCCTCGCGTCCGGCGGCGTGCACGCTGGATGGATTCCCAAACTGCTGCTCGAGGAACGGCTGCATCGCGGCCAGGGCCGGCGCGCAAAGCGGAGAGGTCGCGTTGTAATCGAGATAGATCATGCGGTGCCTCAGCTACGCGGTGAAGTCCCGCGCGCCCGCGCGGCGTTTGGGGACGATTTGGAGCTGTGTCTCCTCATAATAAACGAGCGAATCCGGAGGCACGCTCTGGATCAGGAACACGTTCCCGCCGATCGTGCTGCGCGCGCCGATGACAGTTTCGCCGCCGAGGACGGTCGAGTTCGGATAGATGGTCACGTCGTCTTCCAAAGTGGGATGACGTTTCCCGCCTTTTATGATCTTGCCGAGCTCGTCTTTGAGGAAGCTGCGCGCGCCTAACGTCACGGCGTGGTATAATTTTACACGAGCACCGATCTCGCAGGTCTCGCCGACCACTACGCCGGTTCCGTGATCGATGAAAAAATACGGCCCGATCTTTGCCCCAGGATGGATGTCGATGCCGGT
Organism: Chthoniobacterales bacterium; assembly: GCA_035941955.1. Lineage (GTDB taxonomy): Bacteria > Verrucomicrobiota > Verrucomicrobiia > Chthoniobacterales > UBA10450 > AV80. The sequence continues at coordinate 6,803 of DASZDO010000064.1, read as the reverse complement.
GCGCGTGTGGGCCCATTCCGTCATGAGGCGTGGAATCAACGGAACCTTTCTTTCGTAAAGGAGATGCGCCATGCGCTGAATGGCGATCGCTTCTATCGCGGGATAAGCGACAATTACTTCCTCGTAGCTGGTGGCAGCCGGATCGCCTTCGTAGGCCGCGTCGACGTCGGTCCAAAGGACCTGCCGCAAACGCGCAAGGTCCGACATGAACCAGGCTAGAATTTCCTCCGCCTTGGCGTCAGCCGTGCTGCGATCGAGCTGGCCGAAGCTCTTCGAGATTTCCGGCTTCATCCGCGCGTGCAAGCTCTTGATTCTGCTCCGCGTTACATCCGGCAAATCGCTCGAATCAGCCAACGGCGCCCCATGAAACCCGGGAAACATCAGGCTCATCAAATCCACGCAGGCCGACTCGATCGCGGGGCGGGAGGGCAGCATGGCCGCGGCGTCGAGATAATTTATCCCGCCGCTCTCCGTGTAGGTGCGGAGAAGCTCAGCTGCTGCGTCGTTCACTGGCGGTTCCATTGCGGAAAACTATGCGACGGCTGCGCACGCAAGGGAAACGGAAACTCTCGGCTGAGAGACGAAAGGGGGAGACTACGGCATTCGCTCAACTCGGAGGGACGTGCTTCTGCACGTCCCAAACAAGAATTCGCTCGGTTGATCGAAGGATGATCGAATAATGGGACGTGCCGAAGCACGTCCCTCCGAGCAAACGACGTGTCCCGGCGTTTTCGGCTACGTTCGAGATGACAATGTTTTCGCGACGGCAGCGATCTTATGGCTAAATTTGAGTTCGTTAATATGAGCTCCTTCGAAGTCACCGGCGTGCCCATCGATGAATTGAAAATATTCATGGCCGGGGCGCATCCCGACCCCTTCCGGATCCTCGGCCCGCATCGCATCGGCGACGACCTGACCATCCGTGTCTTCCGCCCGGACGCGAAGGAGGTCAGCGTGGTGCTTGCCGGGAAAAAAGAGCAGCGTTTCCCGGCCGAACGGCTCCAGCGCGAAGGATTTTTCCAGTCGACCCTCCCGGGATTGGACCGCGACGTGGATTATCGAATTCACCTGACCGGGTGGGATGGTTCGACCGCGATCGTGCACGATCCGTACGCTTACGGCCCGATCATGGGCGAGGTCGATCTGCATCTTTTCTCCGAGGGGAATCATTTGCAGATTTACGAAAAGTTCGGCGCGCACCTGCGCACGATCAGCGGAGTGGAAGGCGTTTATTTTGCTGTCTGGGCGCCGAACGCGCAGCGGGTCAGCGTCGTCGGCGACTTCAATGGCTGGGACGGGCGGACGAACCCGATGCGCCGGCTTCTCGGCAGCGGCGTGTGGGAATTGTTCCTGCCGGAGATCGGCGAAGGCGTGCATTACAAGTTCGAGATCAGGACGCCGACGGGGGTGCTGTTGCTCAAGAGCGATCCGTTCGCGCTTTTCAATCAACACGGCGTCCAGACGTCGTCGCTCGTTTACAATCTCGACCGCTATCAGTGGAACGACCGCGAGTGGATGGAGGCGCGGCCGGCCCGGCGCTGGCAGACCAGCGCGCTCAGCATCTACGAAGTGCATCTCGGGTCCTGGCGGCGAAAGGCCGACGAAGACAATCGGTCGCTGAGTTATCTCGAGCTCGCGGCAACGCTCCTCCCTTACGTGGTCGAAATGGGCTACACCCACATCGAGCTGATGCCGGTGGCGGAACATCCGTTTGAAGGTTCGTGGGGATATCAGGTCACGAATTACTACGCGCCGACGAGCCGGTTTGGAACGCCCGATGAGTTCCGGCATTTCGTCGACAAATTCCACCAGGCTGGCATCGGCGTGATCATGGATTGGGTGCCGGCCCATTTCCCCAAGGACACGCACGGACTCGCGGAATTCGACGGCACCGATCTCTACGAACACCTCGATCCGCGCCAGGGCGAGCACCAGGATTGGGGCACGCTGATTTTCAACTTCGGCCGCAACGAAGTGCGCAATTTCCTCATCGGCAACGCGCTCTTCTGGCTCGACAAGTATCACATCGACGGTCTGCGCGTGGACGCCGTCGCGTCGATGCTCTACCTCGATTACTCACGCAAGGCGGGCGAGTGGGTCCCGAACGCGTTCGGCGGCCGCGAGAATCTGGAGGCGGTCTTTTTCCTGAAGCGGTTCAACGAAGTTTGTTACGACCAATTTCCCGGCATCATGACCATCGCGGAGGAATCAACTGCGTGGCCCGGCGTCTCGCGCCCGACCCACCTGGGCGGGCTCGGCTTCGGGTTCAAATGGAACATGGGCTGGATGCACGACTTCCTCCATTACATGTCGCTCGATCCGATCTTTCGGCGGTTCCATCACAACAACATCACCTTCTCGCTGATGTATGCGTTCCAGGAGTATTTCGTTCTGGTCCTCAGCCACGACGAGGTGGTGCACGGCAAAAAGTCGCTCATCAACAAAATGCCGGGCGACGAATGGCAAAAGTTCGCGAATCTCCGGATGTTTTACGCATGGATGTACGGGCATCCGGGCAAGAAGCTGCTCTTCATGGGGAGCGAGTTCGGGCAGGTGCGCGAGTGGAACCATGATGGCGAGCTGGATTGGGAGCTGCTCGGCCTGCCCCGCCACGACGGCCTGCGCCGGCTCGTGCAGCATCTCAATCATGTTTACAAAACCGAGCCCGCGCTTTGGGAGCTCGACGACACGCATGAAGGTTTCGAGTGGATCGATTTCCATGATGCGGACAACAGCGTCGTCGCTTTCATGCGGCGATCGCGCGAGGGCGAGATCATTGTCTTCGCCGTGAACGCGACGCCGCTGGTGCGGCAGGGTTATCGGCTCGGTGTTCCCGAAGCCGGATTCTATCGCGAGATCATCAACACCGACGCGGAAACGTATGGCGGCAGTAACGTCGGCAACATGGGCGGCTTCGAGGCCGAGGATTTCCCCTGGCAAGGCCGGACGCACTCACTCATGGTCAGCCTTCCTCCGCTGGCGGTCGTCGCCTTCAAGCTGGACGTGAAAGGGTAGCGCTCTCTCCTTGCGCTTTTCCGGAAGCTCCAAAATAGCCCGGACGGCTGAAAATTAGCCGATTGCGTCGATCTCGGAACTAGGCCCGGAGGGCTCCCGGAATTAGCCGGTGGCGTAAGCCACCGGACCGGGAACCGCGTCCCCCCACCCAACAGCCCCGGCAGGGGCTGGGCGAAGGCCTTGCAAGTTGCGCTGATCGAATTCGAGGCCGGTGCGTTTAAACCGGCATCGTGTTCGTTCCCGTTTCTTTCCGACGCCCCTTCGGGGCTGATTCTTCTTGCATCGAAACCGGTGGTTGGCGCCACCGGCTAATTTCCGACAGCCCGCTGGGCTTGAGAAGAACAAACGATGGACAGTCTGGCGAGAAGGCCAATTCAGGGCGCCTGGTATTTCCGTCATTCTCCTTGACCCGCGCTGCTATTTTCCGGCAGCCTTTGAGCCCCCCTATGAACAAGACGTCTACCCCTGCGTTTACCTTAATCGAACTCCTAGTTGTTATTGCGATCATCGCCGTTCTTGCCCTGCTCGCGGGCCCTGCCCTAACCCAGGCCTTATCGAAAGGGCAGATGACCGGAACGATGAACAACGCTCGCCAGTTGTACCTCGCCGGCTTTCAGATGGCCACCGACGGCGGGACGAATTCGGACCCGAATTTGTCCTGGCCCGGCGACGATCCGGCCCTGACGGACTTACAGAGTTACTGCACCAAATTGGTCCAGAACGATTATCTCAAGGCCGGCGATCTTCAGAAAATCCTGAACGCCCCCGGTTCGAATTGCAACGTGACCGGCGTCCCCGGGCCACCAGCGTCAGTCACTCTCACGGGAACGAGTGCGCTGAAGGTTTACAAAGTTAAGGAGGCGGATCCGGCAAACACCATCTTCTCCGTCACGGCTAATTACGTTTACGACACCACCCCGCTCGCGACGGCTGCTCCTTACGGCGACAAGGGCTTTGTCGTGATGCGAAAGGGTGGGGATGCCGGGGTTTATCGAAAAAATCAGGCGACCACGGCCGGGTGGAATAATGACAACGACAAGTTTCAGACGGCCATCGGCCGGCGGCCGGGCGATGCCGACGGCGCCGTCACCCCTGGGGATGGTTCGGTTGTTCTCACGTCGCCGTAATTTAACAGCGCCGCGTTATTCGACCACTTCGGAATCAAAGGTGCCGTCAACGACGCGGGTCTTGATCCGCGACCCGACGCGCGCCGCTGCCACGGCGCGAATCACGTTGCCAGCCGCGTCAGTCGTGATGCTGTAACCGCGACCAAGCGTCGCTTCCGGGCCAAGGACGCGCAGGATTCCTTCCACCCGTTCGAAACGCTGCTGAGCATTCTGCAATAATCTCGGCGCGTGGGCGGAAAAACGCCGCTGGAGATCCACCAGGCCGTTGCGCCGGGCGACGAGCTCGCGCTTCGGATCGAAGGCCTTTAAGGATTGCGCGCGCTCAGCGAGCGCGGCGCGGGCCTCGACGACCGATTGCTTTAGCCGGCGCCGCAGCGATTCCGCCGTCAAGTCCAGCCGCTGCTGGCTGTCGCGCATGCGCTGCATCAGCTCGCGCGCGAGCGTGCGCTCGGACAGGAAGCTAAGACGCGTCCGGCTTTGCCCGAGGAAGTTGCGCACACATCTTTGCAGGCAGTTTGCCAAATCGTTGACGCGGCGGCCTAACTCCGCCGAATCCGCGACGATCAACTCCGCCGCTGCACTTGGCGTCGGCGCGCGCAGGTCCGCGACGAAGTCGGAGATGGTGAAATCGATCTCGTGGCCGACTGCGCTCACCACTGGAATCGCCGAATGGAAAATGGCCCGCGCCACGATTTCCTCGTTGAACTCCCAGAGGTCCTCGATACTGCCGCCGCCCCGCGTGACGACAATCAGGTCGATCGGCTCCCACGCGTCATTTGGCGCGGCCAGCTCATTGATCGCGGTGGCGATTTCCGCCGCGGCGCCGATGCCCTGAACGCGGACCGGGCTAATGATCACGGCGACGTTCGGCGCGCGCCGGCGCAGGACGTTCAAGATGTCGCGAATCGCCGCGCCGCTCGGCGAAGTGACGATACCGATGCGCTTCGGAAATTTCGGCAACGGTCTCTTGCGCGCCGGGTCGAAGAGTCCTTCCGCTTCCAGCTTCCGCTTGAGCGCTTCGAACTTCGCCTGGAGAAGTCCGGCCCCGCGGGTTTGAATAATTTGGACGCTGAGCTGGTACTGACCGCGCGCCTCGAAGACGGAAACGTTGCCGTAAACCTGCACCTGCGCGCCGTCGGAAATCGGCTGGGCGTTCGGCGGCAAAGTGTTGCGAAAAATGACGCAAGCGATCGCGGCTCGCTGGTCTTTCAGCGTGAAATATTGATGTCCGGACGGATGCAGTTTGTAGTTCGAGATTTCTCCCTGCACCCAGACCGCGCCGAATCTTGTCTCGAGCGTCCCGCGGATTTGCCGCGTCAGTTCGGCGACGGTGAAAACTTTTGCCGCCGCCCCGAAGAGATCGCCCATATTTGTCATGCCGAGCGAAGTCGAGGTTCGCAATTCGTTAGTTGCCGAACAACTCGTTCTGCGCGCCAATGGGCGGTTTGAGACCGAGCTTGCGGTAGGCATTCGGCATGGCCACACGTCCCTGCGGCGTCCTCTTGATGTAACCTTCCATGATCAGGTACGGCTCGTTCACTTCCTCGAGCGTTCCTGCCTCCTCACCAATCGCGACGGCGAGCGAGCTCAGTCCCACCGGGCCCCCGTTGAATTTATGGATCAAGGTTTCGATGATCCGTTTGTCCCACTGATCGAACCCGTCCCGATCGATCTCGAGCATGGTCAGGGCGCGGTCGGCCAGCTCGGCGGTGATCTTTCCATCGGCCTTCACCTGGACGTAATCGCGCACCCAGCGGAGCAGATTGTTCGCGGTGCGCGGCGTGCCGCGGGTGCGGGCGGCGATCTCGGCGGCGCCGTCGGGGTCGATCGGCACGCCCAGCAGCCCGGCGCTGCGGGTGATGATTTTGTGCATCTCTTCCGCGCTGTAGTAATCCAGCCGCGCCGTCATCCCAAAGCGCGAACGCAACGGCGCGCTCACCATCCCCGCGCGCGTGGTCGCTCCGATGAGCGTGAACTTCGGCAATTGCAGCCGGAGACTGCGCGCCTGCGGCCCTTGGTCGATGATGATATCGAGCCGGTAATCTTCCATCGCCGGGTAAAGATATTCCTCGATCGTTGGTTGCAGCCGATGGATCTCGTCGATGAAAAGAACGTCGCCTTTTTCGAGACTGGTGAGGAGACCGGCGAGCTCCCCGGCCTTTTCAATCACCGGTCCGCTGGTGTTTTTTACGTTCACTCCCATCGCGTTGGCAATGATGTTGGCCAGGGTGGTTTTTCCGAGGCCGGGGGGACCGCTGAGCAGGATATGCTCGAGGACGTCGCCACGCTTTTTCGCGGCTTCCACCAGAAGCTCGAGCCGTTCGCACACTTTCACCTGGCCGGTGAACTCGCTGAACATCGGCGGCCGGAGCGAGACCTCGAAAGCGGGATCGGGCTCAGGCGGCTTCATGAAATTGTTTGGCAGCCAAATTCTTGGTCATGACCAGCTCAGTGCCGCGCGCCTTCAAGATATAATCCACTTTGTCGAACGCGTGCCGGATCAGGTGCAACCCAAGTCCGCCGGGCTTGATCAGCTCATGCGACCGTCCCTGCATCGCGTGGGCGGCGGTTTGTTTGCCGTAATCCCGCAACCGCATCCGAATGCAACCGCGCAAACCCTCGAGCGAAAGCGAAATCAACTGATCGTCGCGGAAGTGATAG
>DASZDO010000063.1:0-72981 GCA_035941955.1 Chthoniobacterales bacterium | reverse complement strand
CTGGAGCGGACTTTGATTTTGTCGATGGCTCCGTCCTGGCTATCCGGTCCGATCTTGCCAAGCAATTCGGTCTCTTCTCTCCTTCCTTTGACTATTTCTATTTCGAGGATGTCGATCTGAATTTGCGATATCGGCAAATGGGCTTTCGCATCGAGACGCTGGATATACCATGCCTCCATGAACGGAGTTCGAGCACTCAGTTGCTGCCAAAGTTTGCGGTTGAGAGCGTCCTGAATCAAAATCGAGCCCGCTTCTTCGAGCGGTGGGGAAAATACCTAACGACTCGGTGTCTCATGAACCAGCTCGGAATACGTTTTCGAGAAGCCGATCGCCAACTTCAATGCGCCAGCCTCCCCGCAATTCTTGGGCTGCTGGCCGAGCATCCGACTGCGGTCCTTGATCTTTGGGGAGTGCACGAGCAACTGGTTCCACTTTTTCAGCATCCACGAATTCGATTGATGGCGTGGTGGCGGACGCCGCAGGAGGAGGATTACTCGAGGTGGTACGAATTGTCGCTCGAGGCCACGAACCCGTCACCTTTCGCGGTCAGGATCGCTGAGCAGATGCTGGTGGATCCCGCGTTCCAACCGGCCCGCCTCCACCTCGAGTCGCTCCTACGTCGCGATGCCTTGGAGCGTGAGCCGGCCAGGAAAGCAGTGATCTACCTAGCACGCCCGCAAATTCTCTTCGAAGGCAAGCAACCAGAAGCCGAGAGCCTGCGGGCAGCCCAAGGCGCTCTGCTTCAGAGGGGTTTCGAAATCCAATATTATTCGGAATACGGGACGATGGAAGTTCCCGCGGTCTCTCCGGATGAGCGGCGTAATTGGAAATATGTCGCCTGCTCGAATGGTTTGGACTTGCTTGCTGATCTAGCTTCAGCCGAGGCCCTGGTTACTTCCGATGGCTGGGCCGCGGAACTCGGCCAACTCTTAAACAAGAAGACAATTGTCTGGCTCGGCTCCACCTCCGCCGGCGCCGTCATTTGGAACTTCAGCTCGGCCCACGCATTTTTCGACTCCGCCTTAAGCTGTCTGGGTTGCCACGAACGTTTCGGACGGCCCGGCCGGAACGTCTGTTTGCGGGGGGACCAGGCTTGCCTGACCTCCGGCCTGAACCACTCCTTCGTCGAGACGGTCGAGAAGTTTCTTGATGACGAGAGGGAGGTCACCGCCGCACCCAAAGTATCTTGGGCCAGGCCGCACACCACACGGTTGAAGCGCTCAGAGCAGGAGATGCTGGAGGCGTGGCCGCAGACTTCGGCAGGGTCCGTCCTTGTGCTGTCTCCGATCAATCCCGCGCTCGAGCCGGCCGTCCTTCGGCGGGGACGCGAACTGGCAGAGCGTGCGATCAGCGGCATGCGCGGATGTCGAATTGTTTACGACGAAACAGGTGAAGCGCCGCTTCGAGGCCAGCCCCATCCACACCGGCAAACGGCCATGGCTGAGATACGACAGAACATGATAGATCGTCATTTGCGTGACGAACGGTGGGTTTTTTGGGTCGATGCCGATCTGGTCGCGTATCCGGCCAACCTGGTGGAGGAATTAATCAGTCGCGCCGAGGGCGGCATCGCGGCTCCGCTTGTTCTGATGGAGGGGGATTCGAGCGAACCGGCCTATCCGGCCGGGTTTGGTCCCGGCAGGTTCTACGACATAGCGGGCTTCGTCGAAAAAGGACGATGGGCGCGCTTTGCTCAACCTTACTTCGATCAGCTTGGGCCGGTCTACCAACTGGACTCCGTCGGGTCCTGTTATCTGATCAATGCCGATCTTTACCGGGCCGGTGCCAGACACGCGGTCGATCCCGCCACGAACGATTTTGTGTCTAGCAAGTCCCAATGGTCGGAGGACTTCATTCATCACAACCAGGCCGGCCCGGCCAACTCCTACACCGAGCATCATAGCGTGTGTGAATTTACCCGGAAAGCCGGCCTGCCCGTCCGCGCTTTCGCTGACCTGATCGCTTTTCACCAAAAAGCATGATCGCAAGCCACCCTCGCCGTGCCGTCCTCTAACACCCCGGGCGACGGACCGCCTCAGTACGTCGCCCCTGGGCATTTTTATTCGCCTGTCCCGAGCGCTGAGGACATCGATCGCGCTATTGCCGCGCGACAACCGGCAGATTCCCTTTTGGGAATCGATTTGCGCGAAGAAGAGCAAATGCGGTTACTCCGGCGGCTGGCGAAATTTTATCCTGAAATACCTTTTGCCAATGACCGGTCCAAGGGGTTCCGGTTTGCGTTCGACAACCCTTCCTACTCCTGGTGCGACGCGATCATGCTCTTTTGTATGATTCGCGAGCTGCAGCCTCGACGCATTATCGAGATCGGTTCCGGCCACACCTCTTGTCTCATCCTCGATACCAATGAGCTATTTTTTGGCGGAGGCATCGAGTGCACCTTTATCGAACCCTACCCGGAGCTTCTTCTCCAGCTGTTACGGCCCCAGGAGGTCGAGCAGACCGACATCATCGCCCGGAAGCTTCAGGATACCGACCCCGCGATTTTTGCCAGCCTTGGGCCAAACGATATTCTCTTTATCGACTCGAGCCACGTGGCGAAAGCGGGAAGCGATGTCCAGGCGCTCTTTTCCAACATCTTACCGGCGCTGTCACCCGGTGTAGTCGTGCACCTCCACGACATCTTTGCCGGCTTTGAATACCCACCCAGTTGGTTGCGGGAAGGGCGAGGCTGGAACGAGCAGTATATGCTCCGGGCTTTTCTGCAGTTCAATGCGCATTTCCGGATCAAATTGTTTACCGGGCATATGCTGCTCAAGCATCCGGACTTCTTCCATCAGCACATGCCGAACTGTTTTCGAAATGGAGGAGGAAATTTTTGGATGGAGCGCGTTACCTAGTAATCACCCCTATTAGGTGAGGCGACAAACTGGCGCTGCCGGCCAAGATAGGGCCTAGTTATCTCGGACTACTTCTAGGGCAGATGGGGCTAGAGGAAGTCTTACAGTTGCCACTCTCCCTGGCTTCGGTAAAACTTATTGCTCGACCAATCGTAAGCAAAAAGCGTGACCGTCTTGCCGGCATACTCTGGCGGCAGCCGGAGATGCCAGCCGCTTTCCAGTGGGCCTCCTTTGGCGGCGACATCAGGTCGATGTCCCTTACGCTCCACGATAGGAGCGAGAAGCTCTACCGAGCCATCGGGATTGGGTGTGCCCAGAAACACGGCGTCTGGGATTCCCCGTGCGTCGAGGAACGCACACCAGCCATTCAGTTCGCTGCCAGACTCGGTCCGCACGATTGCGTCGATGTTTCCCACCGGCTCGTGCATTTGCACCATCGGCGCTGGAAGGTCTTTGCCCGGTGGCACCATGCCTCGAATCAACCGGCTTCGCGCCACCGCATGGATTACCGCAAGTCTATTAGCTTGCGGGCAGATTCTTTGCAACTCCGACTCGATCGGAAAGACCGGCGCCACTTTCACAAACTCCGTCAACGTGATATAGACTTCGTGCATGTCACGGCCCCATTGTAGGCGCGACGGTTCGCCACGCAGCGGCATAACCGCCAGTCCAATGGAAAGGAATATCCACGTCCTACAGAGGGTGACACCTCTTGCTGGCATATCCCTTCTTCGCAATAGGGCAACCGCCATAAAAGATACACCTACCGGCAAAAGCACGGCATAGCTTATATAGCGTGATTGAGCCAGACCTTCGAAACCCAAATGCGATCGGGCGAGGGTAATCGCCATCACGCTGAGAAGTGCCCAAGCGGCAAGAGCAAAACCGATCGAGAAGAGCGGGGATTCAAAGGCGTTCGCCCGAAAACCACGGACAGAAAACCAGATGAACAGCACAATCAGGACGATCGAGACGACAAATGCAAACAAAAGAAACCCTAAAAGCGATCCTGGCACGGATCTCGTATAGTCGAGAAACGGGTTTGCGAGCAGGACTGCAATTCCTTGCAGGGAATTTATCCCAAAATGGGTTGCCCCTGCTCCCGGCGACTGGTTGGTGAAAAAAAATCCTAGGGACAACGCAGCCAGACAAGCGCAAAGGGCCACACAAGGCAGCATGCGCCGGTCCCGGCTGCGCAGGTATCGGCCGCCAAGGACAACAAGCAAGATCAACGGGACGATGAATCCGGTTCCCATCGATAAGACGGCGGTGATTGTGGCCGCAGTAATGACTATCCCGGTTATGATGCTCTCCCGCCATCGATAAAGCGATGATATGGCCACCGTGAGGACGAGAACAGGAATCGGCCAGGCAAGCTGAAACCCCCAAAGCCAGTTCTGCCACTGGGTCGTGCTAAACAGGAAGATCGCAGCCACGACAAGCGCAACGAGGCCAACTATCTCCCCTCTTTCTCGGTCTTTAAGCACAAGACGACAAAGAAGACCGAAGGTCACCGCAGTAAACACAAAAGTAAGCCAGCACTCAGCCCGATTATCCCAGTTAAAAAGCAATGCCAAGCCCGCGAACAAGAGTCGCGGGACGACAATGCAGTGCTCGCCGCGAAAATGGAACAGCTGCGACAGATTCAGATGGCCTTCTTTCACGGACACGATGAAGGGAGCTTCATCCCACTGATCCTTGACGGGAAGCGCGGAGCTGAAGGCATAGATGTAATAGGCCAGATAAAGGATCGGGATGGCGCTTGCGCAAAGCGCCACCATGGCGCCTGGTCGCTTGGCTTGATTTGCGCCATTGCGTGCGATCGACGTGTCGGCGTGAATGGGCGGTTCGTCGTGTGGCATGTTCTCGGGCATCGATTCATGCCACCGTCGCAGGTCGCTGTCCAATCCACTAGATCAAAACGCCGAGGAAATTCTGCCTGCGCCCCCACCGGCTGCCTTTGACCGCAATTGGATCGCGTGTTATTCAACCGCACCATGCACCCATTCCGTTCTCGCCTCATTCAAATGCCATTGGCATGCCGCCGGAAGTGCGCACTCCTCGGCGCCGGCTTTTTCCTCTTCGGCACGCAAGCTTTCTGCGAAAAAACCTCTCCCGCTGCGAATCAGCCCGCGACTCCCGCGACCGCAAGTTCGCCGGCCAAGGCCGCTTTGGAAAGCGTGGTTGGAAAGGTTATCAACTTCACCGCGGATTCGGATCGCTATCGCATCTCTGGCTGGAACAAAACCGAAGGCAACTATGCGTGGTCTGAAGGCAGATCCGCCAGACTCACTTTGCCCGTTCCAGCGAATGCTGGAGCGCTCACCGTCAAGATGACGTTGCGGGGACTTATTCAGCCTCCGGCTCTTCCCTCCCAGCCGGTGGAAGTCTACGCCAGCAACCAGAAAGTTGCCGACTGGCAGGTTGCTGATAGCGCGGTTTTCACCGCCGAAATACCGGCAGAACTAACGAAGAGCGCTGGTGGGACGCTCAATCTCGAACTGCGAATTCCCAAGGCAGCTTCACCAAAGAGCCTGGGAATGAACACGGATGAGAGAATTCTGGGTGTCTGCGGTTATTCGATTGAGGTGAGCAGCGCCACTGCAAAATAAGAAAGCGAGCGCTCTGCCCCGCGACCGTTATTTCTTTCATAACCGCGGTCACCTGTTGTTATGGGAACAGGCCGCATATGATTCAGAACTTGTAACTCGGCGGCTGCGCCTTCAAATTCCCCAATGAAGATTCTAGCCACAGGCGGTTTGGGCGCTGTCGGTGCCCCTTTGGTGGGTCTGCTTCGCCAAAAAGGGAACGAAGTCTGGGTCCTCGACCGGCCTCATCATCACGGCCTCAATGGCAAATACTACTTCCGGGCCGATATTGGCCATTACCGTCAGCTTGAACGCCTTTTCGACGAACAGAAATTTGATCTGGTTTACAATCTGGCGGCTGAGTTCGGACGCATCAATGGCGAGGATTTTTACGAAACAATGTGGCAGAGCAATGCCATTGGAACCAAAAACATCATTCGCTTGCAGGAAAAACACGGTTTCCGGCTCGTCCACTTTTCCAGCTCTGAGGTCTACGGCGATTTCGAAGGGGTCATGGCAGAGGAAGTGACGGACACGGTTCCCATCAAGCAGATGAACGATTACGCCATCTCGAAATGGGTAAACGAAATGCAGATCATGAACTCGCAATCAACGCACGGGACGGAAACGGTGCGCGTTCGGCTGTTCAACACTTATGGACCCGGCGAGACTTATAGTGATTATCGCAGCGTGGTGTGCCTCTTTATCTATCGCGCGCTCGTCGGAATACCTTATACGGTTTACCTCGACCACCATCGGACCTTTACCTGGATTGACGATTGCGCTAGTGCCCTGTCCAGGATCGCGACCAATTTTAGGCCCGGCGAAGTTTATAATATCGCCGGGACGTCCTATTACGACATCAAGGCCGCATCCGACATGATCCTGAAGCAATTGCGCCTGGATGACTCGAACGTGCGGTACCTGACCAAGGAAAAGCATAACACGCTCGATAAGCGAACAGATGCGAGCAAGGCCGTCCGAGACCTGGGCATGCGCGAATCGATTAGCCTGGAAGACGGTATCGCGAAAACGATCGCGTGGCAGAAGAGTTACTACGGTTTGTAGGTCTTATATGCCAAAGCCTTATGTCCCCGGGGCTGACTTCGACGTTGCCGTTATAGGTCTGGGTTACGTGGGATTGCCTACGGCCCTCATGCTGGCCAGCTCAGGCTTGAAAACGGCAGGGGTCGATATCGATGGAGCCCAGATCGCGAAACTCCAAAGCGGAGCCTGCACGCTCAACGAAGAAGCGGTGATAGAGTTGTTCAACCGGGAAACGACCCGCAGTAACTTCTCGGCCTTCACGACGCCGCCTAAAGCAGCCGCATACATTATTGCGGTCCCGACGCCGCTAGACCATCGTCGCAAGGTCGCGGACCTGAGCGCATTGAAAGCGGCCACCCATGGTTTGCTGCCGGTCTTGCAACGGGGCGCGCTCGTAATCGTGGAATCCACGACGCCGCCGTTGACCTGTCGCGAAGTCGTCAAACAAATTCTGGAGTTGTCGGGCTTGCGCGTCGGCGAGGATATCTATCTCTCTCACTGCCCGGAACGTCTCTTCCCCGGCAACACCATCCACGAGCTGATTCATAACTCGCGCGTCATCGGCGGATTTTGCGCCGAGTCCACTCGGCGAACGCTGGAGATCTACCAAACGTTCGCCCAGGGCGAATGCCTGGTGACGGACGATCTGACGGCGGAGTTCTGCAAGCTGATCGAGAACACTTATCGCGACGTCAATATCGCCTTATCCAACGAGCTCGCGGGCGTGGCTGACAAATTGGGCATCTCGATCGCCACCGCCATTGAGTTCGCGAATCGTCACCCACGGGTAAACCTCTTGAAGCCGGGAATTGGGGTCGGTGGCCATTGCATCCCGATCGATCCGTGGTTTATCGCCGAAGTGGCCGACACCGCGCTCATTCCCACCGCTCGCCGGGTGAATGACGCGCGCCCCGCTGCTATCGCTGGGAAAATCCGGCGCGCTGTCGCTCACCTGGTTGATCCCATGATTGGCTTTTACGGGGTAACCTACAAGCCAGATGTCAACGACCAGCGGGAAAGTCCCGCTTGGGAAATTATCCGCCAGATCCAGGAGGATGGATACCGAACTGACGTGCAGGATCCGATCGCCGGAATCGGCGCCGACCGGGACATCTTTGCTTTTGCCTCCGGAAAGGATGCGCTGGTAGTCCTGGTTGAACACACTCCGATTCTGCCGGTTTTGCGGGACCAGCGAGACGAGCTGCTCCTGCGTCTCAACCACTCGGTCCTACTTACCTTTTGATCCTGGCGCGAAATGATCAAGAACATCGGGTTTAAGAAGTTCGAGCCCGTCTTCGCGGAAGCCGGCGAATTGCGCCGGCGGACGTTGCTGGATTTACACCAGGCCAAGCTTAAACCGCACGTCGCCGGATCAAAACTCGGCGTCCACATTATCTTCGGGACGCGGCCCGAGTTGATCAAACTGGCTCCAGTGATCCGGCAATTTCGCGCGAGCGAATTGTTCCAGACAAAGGTGATCAACACCGGCCAGCACGTTGAGCTGCTCGAAAGCCTGATCGACCGCCTCCAGATCAAAGTCGATTGCGAATGCGAGCTTCTTCGGAAGGGCCAGCCGCTGGCGTCCCTGTATTCGAAGGCGATCGAGAAGCTCAACGAAATTGTGGTGGCGGATATGCCGGATGTAATTCTGGTGCAGGGGGACACGACCACCGCCGCTGCCGGTGCGCTCGTCGGGTTTCTTAATGTGATCCCCGTGGCGCACATCGAAGCAGGTTTGCGAACGTTCAACCTGTTGTCGCCTTTTCCGGAAGAGTTGAACCGGATTCTCATCGCCGAGATGGCGACCCTTCATTTCGCTCCAACGCGCGAGAGCGTGAGCAACCTCGTCCGCGCCGGAATTGCCGCGTCGGATATTTTTCTCGTGGGCAACACGATCATCGATTCGCTCAACCAGATGATCGAGCAATCGCCCGGCATTGAGTCGACCGAGTTGCGCGAGTTCTTTGTGGCAAACGGCCCGAAGAAAAAAGTCCTGCTCACACTCCATCGACGCGAGAACCAGTCTGAGCGGCTGGACGACATCTTGCGGGCGCTGGTAGAACTTGCCCGAAAGCACGAGGATGACGTGGCGATTTTGTACCCCGTGCACTACGCGCCCGTGGTGAAGGAAAAAGCGTACGCCTACTTTGCCGAGTCGCCGAACGTGAAACTTTGCGAGCCGATCGATTACGTCGATTTCGTAAACGTCTTGAAGGACGTGGATTTCATTGTGAGCGACTCCGGCGGAATCCAGGAAGAGGCGCTGGCCTTGCAAAAGCCGATCCTGATCCTAAGAGAAAACACCGAGCGGGGGGAAGTAGTCGACGCCGGCGTGGGGTACTTGGTGGGCCATGACTCCGCGCTCTTGCGAAGCAAATTCACCGAGCTGGCCGAAGGCCTCAAGCCAGGCCACTTGAACAAGATTGTCCAATCGAAGCCCTACGGCGTCGGCGAGAGCGCGCAGAGAATTCGCGAGACGATCGGCGACTTCCTTCAGGGCCATCTGCCTTCCCGCCTTTCTGAATTGTCGATCGTTGTCCCGTGCTACAACGAGGAAAAAAACGTCGCTGAGATTGTCCAGCACCTCGTCGAGGCCACCAGGGCCGCAGGTCTGAGCGCGGAGATTATTCTGGTAGACGATAATTCATTGGATGAAACCTACGCCGTGGGCGCCGACCTGGCCTGGCGGTATCCGAACGTGAAAATGGTGACCAAAGGTTTTCCGCGCGGCATGGGAAACGCCATCCGGTTCGGCCTCAATTATGTGACCGCGGACATCGTCATAGTCACCATGGCTGATGGTTCGGACGATCTGAGTGTGCTGCGCGACCTTTATCTGAAAATCAAACAGGAAGGTTACGATCTCGCCATCGGCAGCCGATACCGGGACCGGCGTAACTCGGAAAACATTCCGCCGACTTATAAATTCTTTTCCGCGCTGTTCCGCTTTCTTTCCCGAACAGTGCTGGGCATTCCGCTGACCGATTTTACGAACGCGTACCGCGCCTTCAACTGGAAGAAACTCCAGCACATTGGTTTGGAAGGCACCGGCTTCGAGATTTCCCCGGAAATCACCTTCAAGTCCTGGCATTTGAACAAGGCCGTCACGGAGGTGGATGCCCGCCACCTCAAGCGCACGCGGGGGCAGTCGAAGTTTAGCTTTCTCAAGGCTGGCCCGGGCTATGGGAAAATGATGACCAAGGCCTTCATTGCCCGTTTCACAAAGAGCTGGCCTTACATCGATTGGTGATGGAAAAGGTATTAGTTACCGGCGGGGCCGGCTTCATCGGTTCGCATCTGGTCGAACAGCTGATCTCCTCAGGCCGATTCGTCTACGTCCTTGATAATTTTCGCACCGGACAGGAGAGCAATCTGCGGCGCTTCCGCGAAGGCCGCTTCGAATTGCTTCGCGATTCAGTCACGAACATCGCTGCCCATCCCCGACTCCGCGATGTCACGACGATCTACCATCTGGCCGCAGAAGTCGGAAACATTAACTCAATCGAAAAAACCCACGAGGACGCTGCGACCAACATTCTCGGAACCATCCGCGTTTGCGATCTCGCCCGCGAGATCGGAGCGAAGGTTATCTACTCTTCCTCGAGTGCGATCTACGGTGAATCGGCCTACCTGCCGATCGACGAGAAACATCCGCTGCGTCCGATGTCGCCCTATGGTTTAAGCAAACTAACGGGCGAAAGCTATGTCCACCTCTATGGACGACTGCATGGGATGGCCTACGTTTGCTTGCGTTATTTCAACGCCTACGGCGAAGGCCAGCTCTTTAACCCTTATTCAAACGTCATTCCCATTTTCGTTGAACGCCTGCTCGCTGGCGAACCACTCATAGTTTACGGCGATGGCGGGCAGACGCGCGACTTCGTCCATGTCTCGGACATCGCCCGCGCGAACCTCCTCGCGGCGGAATCCTCGGCAACCGCGGGCGATTACAATGTCGGCACTGGCGTGCGGTCATCCTTACTGGACCTGTTGGCCATTTTGCGGGAGTTGCGGCCTGACTTCACCACTGTCTTTCAGCCGGCTCGAGTCGGCGAAGTTCGCGACAGCGTGGCTGACATCGGGGCTATCGGTCGTGAACTTGGTTTTCAGGCGCAGGTTCCGCTCCGGGACGGTGTAGGTCGCTACTATACGTGGAGCCGATCGTCTCAGGATGGGTAGTCGGTATCGTCAAATACAAGCCGGTTTTCGACGCCGGCCTTCGATCATAGTCTGGGCCACGGCCGGACTATCCTTGTGCCTGGTTCTCCCGGCGATTCTAGACCGGCCTGTCTATCAGCTCTGTCTCAAAAGCTCCGAGTGGGAGCCAAGTGTAACGTTTGTTGCTAATGGCGAACCGAGAGTCGGCGATTTGCCGAAGCAGATTATCAGTTCGCCCGAGAGCAAGTTTTGGCGGAACTACACTCCCGAAAGGGGCATGTCGGTAGGTGAATTGCGGAGCAAACCATTTACCGTGCCGGTTCGAGACCTGATTATTCCGGTGGTGGGGTTTCCCAGCTCGCGGTTTACCGGAGTGTATCTGGAATCGGAAAGCGGTGGTCACCGGTTTTTCGTCGGTCCAGGCGCTACGCACAACGAATGGCAGCCCTTTACGGTAACGCTTCCTAAGAACCTGGTGGGCTCTGCCTTTCACATTGTCGCTTACGCACAGTCCAACAGTGCTTATTTGGGAGTAGGAACTCCTTATTATGAGACCAACTGGTCTCTTCCGGGGGTCCGATTCTCAACCCTATTTGACTCAACCCTCGCAGCGTTCGCCTACGCAGCGCTTCTTTTTGTTCCGGCATTCGTGCTGGTGAGGAGATGGCAGGATACCGATGGGGTCCGCCGGCTCCTGATTTGTCTCGTCTTGGTGGGCCTGGCCTCGCTCTCATTGTTCTATCTCGCCTACTTTAATCACGCGCTTGGCCGATGGGCGGGGCGATGCTGGCTTCTACTTTCACTCGGCCTTCTGATCTATCTCTTTCGCTCGCGCCCCAGTTTTTCTCAAAGTGAATGGGATTGCTTGAAACTCATCGCGTGCATCACCGCCTTTCAGGCGCTCTTCGTCTTTTCATTCCACCTCGTCTCAACACCCTACACGACCAATTACGTGTTCTTTCCCGCTGTCTGGTCGGTTGACAACCAGATACCGCCTACGCTGGCAAAGCTGCTGGTGAAGGGCACGGCGGATACGGAGTGGGGGTTCGGCTCCTGGACGATTTCCGACCGTCCCCCGCTGCTTTCAAGCATGTTTTATCCGGCGGCGGTCGTGCTGCGAGATCTATTGCCCGGGATAGGCAGCGGCGCCGAAGCGATGATATTTCACGTTACCGGGTTCCTGTTTCAGAACTCATGGGTGTTGGTGGTCTGGGCAATTTGTGCGCGCGCGGGGATGAATCGCCGCGAGTCTGTCCTAACCGTATTGCTGCTGGCGTTTACACCGTTTCTTTTCCTTAACACGACTTACATATCGCCTAAGATTTTGGGGGCCACCTTCTGCTTTGTTCAGTATCTGTTTCTTCCCACAGGTCGCCGGGAAGACGCCTCAGGGCGGGCAGCTGCGTTTGATGCCTCGATTTGTGGCATGGCGGCGGCTTTGGCGATCATGGCACATACCGCCTCAGGTTTGGCGGCTCTGGCAATATTCGCCTTTGGAGCTAGGAGCACACGGATCAAGGAGTGGTGGCGTCTGGGCGTTTCGGGAGCGGCCTCTGCTTGTGTGGTAGTGCCCTGGATCGTTTGGAGCCGCCTCTATTCCCCCAGTAGAGGTCCGTTGCCCAAATACTTCCTCACGGGAGATTTCGGGTTTTCCGGTCCGCCGGTATCGCTCCTGGATGCGACCCTCCAACTCTATCGCTCCATGTCGCTTTCCACCTGGTTCCAAAAGAAGTTAGTCGACCTTGCTACCCTCGGGGGTTTCGAATTAACAGCTGTTCCCGGCGCGCTGCTCAGGCACCTTTCCTGGGACTTCCATTCGATCCGTCTTTACCAATTGTTTTTCCTGGTTCCCTGTCTTGGAGCTCTAATCGTTCCTCTCCTCTGGCTGTTATTGAAAAGGAACAAATTGAAAGAGGCGGAAGGCGCGCAGGGCGGCGTTTTATGGGGATTGGTCTGGTCGAGTGCACTCTGTTTCGCAGGGCAGTTCCTGGTCATGATGGCGCCTCACTTCGTCTATCATTATCCTTATTTCGTGATTCTCGCCTGGCACGTCATAGCCGTCGTCGCCGTGGTGAAGCTGCGCGTTTTGTTTCTACAATTGGCCGCCCTGCTGAGTTATTTTTGTTTCATCATTGTGTGGATCGTTCTCGTAACGATCAAGGTGCCGGTCGCGACCAGCCTGGGTCTCATCTGCGCGTACGCTATTCTTCTGGCCGGTTCCGTGTTCGTTGTCAGGGAGCTCCTTGCTGCGATCAGAGCAAAGCAATGAGTCCTCAACGCGCACTGCACGACGCCACCACCAACTGGGCCTCGTTGTTGCGAAGGAACGGGTGGATAGGCAACGAAAGCTCCGAGGCAGCGAGACGGCGGGCGTTTGCCGGCTCGGTGGCGACTTCGTAGCTCACCGATAACTGCATCGCGGGCTGCTCGGGAATAAGACGCGGATAATGAACGCCGCTGGCAATGCCGCCGCCGAGCAGGCGTTCGCGGACGTTGTCTCGCTCCCCCGCTTCAACGAAAATCGGGAACAGGTGCCACACCGGCTCCGCTGACGGCACAGGTTTGATTGTCCGAACGTGCTGAATGTCGCGCAGATATCGCTCGGCGACCTGGCGGCGCGCCTCGGTCCAGCGTTGCAGATTCGGCAGCAATGCGTCGGAGAGCACCGCCGCGTGAAGCTCGTCGAGCCGGCTGTTCAGGCCGAGTTCGTCATGCAAATACAGGTCTGATTGCCCGTAATTGCGCAGCGCCCGGGCGCGGCCGGCGATGGACGGATCGTTTGTGAGCAAAGCCCCGCCGTCGCCGAACGCGCCGAGATTTTTCGTGGGATAGAAACTGGTCGCGGCCGCCTGGCCCACCGTCCCAACATTCCGCCCGCCGTGTTTGGCGCCAATCGCCTGGGCGCAGTCTTCCACGATCGCCAGATCAAAATCCCGCCGCAGGCCGGCGAGTTCCTCCAAGTCGAGCGGATTGCCATAGAGGTGCACCGGCACGAAGAAGCGGATGGCATGGTCCCGCGCGAAGACGTCCCGGCATTGCTCGAGATCGATGTTCCCGTTGTCATCGACGTCGACGAAGACTGGCACGCCGCCGGCACGCAGAATCGCCAGCGTCGTCGCGAAGGCGGAGAACGGCGTTGTGAGAACCTTCTGCCCCGGCTCCAGATCGAGGGCGCGCAAAGCGATCTCGATCGCGTCCATTCCGTTTGCGACACCGACTGCGTGCGAGACGCGCCAGAACTCCGCGAGCTTGCTTTCGAAAGCTTCGACTTCCCGGCCGAGGATGTAGCGACCACTTGCGCCGACCCGCTCGACAGCCGCCAGCGCAGCCGGGCCGATCTCCGCCCATTGCCGTTTGAAATCGTTCAGGCCTATCATTCGCTACCCTGTTCGAGGAAGTTCAATGATCCCGGGCGCGGCCAACGGGCCTCGGCAAATCTCGCCAGTCGGCGAACGCGAATGCCGGGTTTACACATAGTGCGAGATAGACTCGCGATAATAATTGAGCGTGGAGTCGATGGTTGCGCGAAGCGACTTTTTCGGGGCCCAGCCCAGTTGCGAGCGGATCTTGGAGAAGTCTGCGTAATAATCCCCGATGTCGATGGCGCGGCGGTCGGCCGGGAACTCGCGAATGGAATATTCGCCGCCCCCATTGGCTTCCACCATCCGTTTTGCCAGGTCTTCCAGCGCGATTGTTTCACTCCCACCGAGATTGTAGACCTGGCCTTTCGTTTCGGAGCTCGCCGCCACCAGGAGAAAAGCCTCCACCGCGTCTTCCACGTCCGTGAAGTCGCGCAGTTGCTTTCCGCCCCAAACTTCGATCGGCTTACGCTCGAGCAATTGCCGGATCCAAAGGCCGACGAACGTTTGCCGCGCATCCTTGATCCGCATCCGGGGTCCGATCGTGTTCGTCAGGCGCAGCGCGGTCGCGTGAATCCCGTAAACCTCGCTGTAGAGCAGGTGATATTTCTCGGCCGCCATTTTGTTGATCCCGTTGATATCGACCGGGTTCAACGGATGCGCTTCGTTGACGGGCAGTGAGTCGGGCCGCCCGTAGATCTGCCGTGTGCTGGCAAAGACTATCTTGATCCCTGGATTGCAGGTCCGGCACGCCTCCAGGATTGAAAGCTGCGCACGGCAATTGATTTCAAGGTCAGGGATGGGATTGACCATGGAATCGAGGTGACTTGTCTGCCCGGCCAGATTGAAGAGGTAGTCTTTCCCGCGAACGAGAGGCTCCAGACTGTAGGTGTCGCGCACGTCGGAGATATTGACGTGCACTCGATCGCGAAAACCTTCGATGTTGAAAGGATTGCCGCCGTACTCGGGGATCAGGCTATCGATGAGAGTAAGGTCGGCTCCGAGGCCGGCGAGCCGCCGCGCCAGGTTGGAGCCGATGAAGCCCAGGCCTCCCGTGATCAAGACTTTGGCTCCTTCGAACTCGCTCCTCATAGACGCCGATTTGCTTACACGTCCCTTCGGGGTTGTGCACCAATTACTTCAAACGCAGGCGCGGCAAAAGCTCCTCGAGGATCTGATCCACGGATTCCCGCGGGGATTGCTGGTGCGTGTGCACGACAATTTCCGGGTCCTCCGGCGCTTCGTAGGGGGCGTCGATTCCAGTGAACCCTTTGAGTTGCCCCGCGCGCGCCTTTTCGTAGAGGCCCTTCGGATCGCGCTCTTCGCACACGGCCAGCGGCGCGTTGACGAAGATTTCCACGAACTCGGCGCCGGCTTGCAAAGCGATCTCGCGCGCCAGTCTGCGATCGATTCGATAGGGTGAAATGAACGACGTGATCACGACCGTGCCGGCGTCGGCCATCAGCTTCGCCACTTCGCTGACCCGCCGAATATTCTCCGCTCGATCCTCCGGCGCGAAGCCAAGATTCGAGTTCAAGCCGTGGCGCAAATTATCGCCATCGAGCACGTAGGTCTGCATCGAACGCTGAAAGAGCTCTTTCTCGAGCGCTCCCGCAATCGTCGACTTCCCGGCGCCGGAGAGTCCGGTGAGCCAGACGACGGCGCCGCGATGACCATTTCGCGCCGCTCGCCGGCCCGCCGTGATGTCGCTTTCGCTCCAGAAAATGTTCTCGCTCTTGATCTGTTTGCGCGTCGTGTAAACGGCGCCGGAAATGATTCCGCCACCCACGATGCGGCCGGCGTCGGCGAGGACGAACCGGCCCAGACTTGGAACGCGATCGTGATTATCGAAGACGAGCGGCGCCCGGGTTTGCAGAGTCAGTTCACCGACTTCGTTCGTTCGCAGTTCGGAACGCCCGGCGGGAGCTGAATCGAGCGTCGCGGCATCGATGACGTTCGCGACCGCCACCACCTGGCATTCGACATCCTGCGTCACCAGCTTGAGCCGATACCGCGCGCCGGCCAGAAGCGGCTCGCGTCCGATCCAAAAAACCTTCGCGCGCACCCGGTTCGACTCAACCGGCGCGTCGGTTTCGTGCGAAGCAATGTGCCCGCGCTCGATGAAGATGTGGTCGCTCAGGGTGATCCCGATCGAGTCTCCCGCGCACGCGGCCTGCGCGGACGCCGCCGGCCATCGCTCGATCGCAGCCACGCGCGCCGTTTTGTGGTGAGGCGAAAACAGGAGTTGGTCGCCGACTCGCAGTGTCCCGGATTCAATCCGGCCCGCGAAGATGCGGCGGTTCTCCAGCCGGTAAACATCCTGGATGGGGAAGCGCAGGGGGAGATCGGCGGCTGAGCCGGCGTCATCCAATTGGTCCAGTGCCGCCAGCAGGTTGGTCCCGCCGAACCAGGGCATCGCGTCCCCGCCACTAGCAGTTACGTTTTCGCCGCTGCTCGCCGCAAGCGGGATGAAGGCGCGCGCCGCAAGCCCAAGATCCTGCAGGAAAGCCAAATAATCTTTCTCGATTTGGCGAAAGCGGTCTTCGGAAAACTCTGCCAGGTCCATCTTGTTCACCGCCACAATCACGTCGTGAATGCCCAGGAGACTGAGCAGTTGTCCGTGCCGGCGGCTTTGCTCGCGCACGCCTTCATCCGCCGCGATCACCACCACCGCCGCGTCCGCGCTGGCCGCCCCGGTGATCATGTTCTTCAGGAATTCCTGATGGCCAGGCGCGTCGATGATGACGTAATCGCGGCGGGCGCTCCGAAATTGAATCTGCGTCGTATCGATCGTGATGTTTTGCTCCTGCTCCTCCGAGAGCGCATCGAGCACGAATGCGTATTCGAACGGCTGGCCTTGCGCCGCGCAACTCGCGCGAAGCGCTTCGATCTTGCCCTCCGGAAGCGATCCGGTGTCCTCGAGAATCCGGCCGATGAGCGTCGACTTGCCGTGATCAACATGACCGACGAAAACGATCTTCAGACGTGGAACGTCTGAAACCGGAGACCGGAGACCGGAAACCGGAAAGGAAGAAGGATCGGTGGAAATCGGAGACCGGGAACCGGAAACCGGAAAGGAAGACGGATCTGAGGCGGACATGGCTACTTCCTGGCGTTCTTTCGCGCTGTTTTGATCGATGAAACGGTGATCGCGATGATTTCGTTCGCCTCGTTTCGCAATTCCTCCACGCGTTTACCCGAAACAAATCCCAGCTCGATCAGGACCTCGACCCAATAGAGAGATTCATCGCACTCTTCCTCGACGATTCCCATTCTCGACAGAAAGTCGCCACGGGACCGGCCACGCACCGCTGCACGATAATTCGCGCCTACGCTCGTGGCCGCTCGAATCAGCTGTTTGCCGATCGTCTGCGCCGACATTGACTTCGGAAGCGCCTCAACAAGCCGCACACATCGGATACCAAAATCGAACGTCCTTTTCTGAAACGCCCGATCGCTCATGTCTTTACTTTCCGGTTTCCGGTTTCCCATTTCCGGTTTCGCTCCCACTTTCCGGTTTTCACATGAACCCCCTGGCCCGCAACTTTTGCATGGCGTGCGGCTCGTGATGATCCTGGGCTCGGCCGGCCCGCTCGCTCGATCGCGTGCTCTCCAGCTCGGCGATGATCTCTTCGATGGTCGCGGCGTTGCTCTGGATCGGGTGCGTGATCGGGTGGCAGCCTAACGAGCGGAAACGTTTTCCGTCTCGGGCAAAGTAAAGGTTCGGGATGGGAATTTGCTCGCGCTGGATGTAGCGCCAGATGTCGACCTCGGTCCAATCGAGCAATGGCTGCACCCGCACATGTTCCCCGGGAGCGTTACCCGTCACGAATTGCCCCCAAAATTGCGGGGGCTGATCCTTGTAGTTCCACTCGGAGTCGGTATTCCGAGGCGAGAAATAACGCTCCTTCGCCCGCGTGGCGTCTTCGTCACGCCGGATTCCCGTGATGAGCGCATCCCAGCCATTCTCCGAAATCGCCTGTTTCAGCGCGACCGTCTTCAGCTCGTGCGTCACGGTCACCGGATCGTGCGTCTCATAGCCGATCCCGCGAGCGCGGGCCTCCGTGTTTATTTTCACGATCAACCGGAAACCGTATTGCGCGACGGCCCACTCCCGAAACTCCAGCATCTCCGGAAACTCATAGGTAGTATCGATATGGAGAAGCGGAAAAGGGATCTTACCAAAGAACGCTTTCAGCGCCAGCCGAAGGAGCACGTTGGAATCCTTCCCCATCGACCAGGGCATTGCCATGTTCTTGAAGCCATGATTTGCCTCGCGAAGAATGAAAACGCTATGGTTCTCCAGCGCGTCGAGGTGCGAATTATTGCCTGTCATCTGCACACGCGATGGTCCACGCCATGTCCTAAATGATTACTCCGTCACGATTCAACACGCAAAGCGGCGGGAGACATTTATCTGTGTCCGAAAACAGATGACCGGGACATTCGCCGTGAACGCGGCCGCCACTAAAGAATTGACAGGGCGCCGGCCTTTTCCGCAGTTTCTGGCTTCGTGAAAACCACCCCCCAAGCCTGGCTCGAGACGATCAAAGGGGAGCGCATCCCTTTGAGCGCCGCCTGCAGCATTGGCCGGGACGAGGAAAATGTGTTGGTCGTGACGGGAGGAAAAGTTTCGCGGAGGCATGCGCTCATCCATGCCCAGAACGAAAATGAATTGTGGCTGGTGGATTTGGGCAGCCGCAACGGAACCTTCTGCAATTCCCGGCCGATCAAACAACCGACGCAGTTGCGAGACGGGGACACCATCGGAATAGGTGCGGTGCAGTTCACCCTGCGCATGGAACGGACGAGCGCGAGTGCTCCCACTCCGGAATCGGCCCTGGGCGAGACCATGGTATCGACGCGAAGCAGTAACGTCTGGCTGCTGGTGACCGATGTCGAGAACTTCACCGTGATGTCGCAGACGCTGCCAGCGGAAGAGCTGACGCGCCGTCTTGGTTCATGGCTCCGCGAGTGCAGCGACCTGGTCGAGCGCACGGGCGGCTGTGTCGACAAGTACGTGGGTGATGGGTTCCTGGCTTATTGGGAAGACAAGGGGGCAGCCGGGCCGTTCGCCGACACGCTCAAGAAAATCACCGCCCTGCAAAAGAAGGCATCGCTCCCGTTTCGCTGGATCCTGCACCACGCAAACCTGCAACTGGGCGTCTCGCGCTTTGGCAACGACAGCCTGATCGGCAAGGAAATAAATTTCACCTATCGATTGGAGAAAATCGCAGGGGGACTAAAACTGCCGCGCATGGTGAGCCGGCCGGCGATGGAGGCATTGGGCGATGGCGTCACGACTCGTTCGGTCGGAACGCACGAGATCAAGGGTTTCGAAGGAACCTACGAGTTTTTCGCCATCTAATTATCGCGCGGCGGGAGGGTCGTCCCCGGTTTTGGATATCGCGTCGGCGCCGGGGAGGCTGTCTCGATGAGAACGTGCGGCTCGGCTCGAGGTATGGCAGGGGCTTGCCCGAGATAGTCTCGAATCCCTCGAACAAGCGCGGCCGTGATTACCACCTGCCGATCTTCGGTCCGAAGCAATTTTTCCTCGGCCGGATTTACGATGACACCGCATTCGACCAAGACGGCCGGCATTGAAGCGGTCTTGAGAACGACGAGGTCGTCAAAGGCGTAGACGCCCGCTTCCCGATCGACAATCGGCCGGTTCTCGCCCGGGATCGCTTCGTTATGGTGCGTGGCGAATTTGAAATCCGCCCGCATCGCGCGGCCGATCCGGCGGGCGAGATCGAGGCTTTCATCGTACCGCGGGTTCTTGCGCGAAACGAAAACGGAATAGCCGGAAAACTTGTTGGTATACTTTTGCGTTTTGCCATCCTCCGTCTCCCGCTCCTCGAGATATTTGTCCTGGGCGGAATCGTGATGGATCGAGACGAACAAGTCGGCGTTTCGGCTCGCCGCGATCCTCGTCCTTTCCGGCAGACTCCTCGGTTTCTCGGATACGATGAGGAAGGGTTTGATCGTTCCTGTCTCCCGCAATCTCGCTTCCAGCTTCTTCGCGATTTCGAGATTGAATTCGTATTCGGGTTTGCCGGTCACGCTGATCGCGCCCGGGCTTGCCCGGGTGTGACCGACATCTATCGCCACGATGCGCGTTTCGCCCGGCGCCGGTTCGGCCGCTCCCGCCAGACCTGGGGTAAGCAAAAGAGCAAGCAGCCAGCTTCTCATCGAGTCCGTTTCCGGTTCGTCACGGTCTGTTTCTCCGAAACAATCTTCAACCCGCCGTCTGACGTATCGAGCACCCAAATATTCGCGGTGTCACCTAACGAGTGGATGCCTTTCCGGTTGCGCGCATCGAACCGGTAATCAAACCAAATGGTTACGCGGTCGCTGTTCGTCTCGCTGATTCGGACGCCGCCGCGCGGGACGATCTGCACAAACGGCCAACCGGCGGTATAAGTTTGCCGGTCCTTCACGATAAATGACCGGTCGACGAGGCCGTTTTCATAATAATCAACGCGGTCGGCGTAGTCGGCGATCATACCGCTGATGTCGGCATTGACCGATTTCCGCAAATGTTCGTAGACGAATTTTTCAATTTCAGCACGCAAGTCCCGTGTCGGAAAGGAGGGCGGCAGCGAAGAAAGCGGAGGCGGATAGGATCTGGGCGCCTCCGTGCTGGCGGGTGACGGCGCGGGCGCGGGCGCAGGCACCGCCACCAGGTGAATCGTGCCGAAATCGAAACTCCCGCCAGCTTTCACATCGGCAATCAGACTGCTGCCGATGTATCCGCTTGCTTCGATGCTGACGTGGTGAATTCCCGGCGTGACGCTGTCGATGACGAGCGGCGTCCTGCCGCGATCGCTTCCGTCCAGATACACGGAAACGTTGGCCGGGACTGTATTCACGACCACGCGTCCCGTTTCAACCTGGGGAGACGCGGGCGAAGCGGTTGGCTGATCGAGCCGGGAGGCCTCGCGGGTTTGGTCCGTGATGGCACCGCTGAAATAAAGCAACGCCAGGACCGGAAGGATGACTATTCCGAGGCAAGCGAGGATGTAGCCGATTTTTTTCCTATCAAGCGAAGGGATGGATCGTATTCCTGGACGACTGCTCGCACTCACCGATCCAGCAAAAGTCTCCGCGGTCACGGGCGACGATTCGTAGTGCGCAACTGGCTGGATCGCCGGCGCGTTCGGCGGTGGCAGGTTCTCTCCAGAAATTGCACGCACGATTTCCTGCGCGCTTTGGGGCCGGTCGGCAGGATTTTTCGCCAGGCAGGCGGCGATCGTTTGCTCCCAGGTGAGCGGGACGGGCCCCGCCTCGATTCCTAGCTCGCTTCGGCGTTCGGCGATCGAGACCGGTGGCTTTGTCCGGATCTGGTGGTCGATCTGGCCGCGATAGAACGGCGGCTTGCTCGTGAGAAGTTCATAGAGGACGGCGCCGACGGAGTAGACATCGTCCAGGGGCGAAGTGCGCTCGCCGTCGAGTTGCTGCGGACTCATGTAAACCAGCGTGCCGCTGGTCTGCTGCGTCTTGGACAAGATGCTGACGGAGTCCGTCAGGCTTCGGGCGATGCCAAAGTCCGCGATTTTCATTTCGTCCCGGCTGTTGACCATCAAGTTCGACGGCTTGATGTCGCGATGGACGATTTTTGCGCGGTTATGGGCGTACTCGAGCGCTTCGCATAGCTCGGCCACGTAGCGCTGCAAGACTGCTGCCTCCAAGATCAGGTTCGCTTGGTGCGCGCGCATCTGCGAGAGCGTCTGGCCGTCGATGTATTCCATGGAAATGCAGGCCCCGTCCTGGTCCTGGACGAAGTCGTAAATCCTGACGATGTGGCGATGGGTCAGCTCCAGGCTGCGGCGCGTTTCCGCCTTCAGGTTGTCGAGCAGCGCGCGATCGTGCAGCACCAGTTCAGGTAAGAACTTCAACGCGACTTCGCGTTCCAGCTCTTCATCGCGCGCCAGCCACACCACGCCCATGCCACCGCGACCGAGAATCCGCACCAGCGAGTAACGCCGGAAAACCTTCTGGCCGGGTCGGAATCCCCGGACCGTGTGTCCGAGATCAAGTTCGCCAGGGGAGGAACTGTCCATTGGGATTGCCTAACAAATGGTTTCCGGCCGGCCAAGCTCTTTTCCCCGGGCAGGCCACGTCGGCGGGGCTGCTTCGATTTCGAAACTTCTCTTCCCAGCCTCGATCTGGCATGCTCCGAGGCCATGGTGATTTGCGGACATTGCCAAAGCCAGAATTCGCCCTACGCGAAGTTTTGCCTCAAATGCGGGGCCGTTCTTAAGGCGACGCGTGGCCCGGCCAGGACTCCGGCCGGGAAGAAAATTGCCAACGCAGCCGACGCCGTCACCGTGGTCGATCGTCCGCCCGCTGCGGCGCGGCCGGTGAAAAATCGAGTCCAGGCCACGGCTCCGGAAAAAACCGCGCTTCCGAAAGCGGATTCTCCGCTAAAGAGATCGGCCCAAATACGAACTGCCGCCGCTCGCGAAGAGGCGATCGACGTCGAGCCGCTGATCGCTGAAGAAGCGAAGGCAAGAATCGCGGAGCAACTCGAGCGATCTCCGGTTCCAGCTTTGAGCATATGGCTAAACTTCCCGCGCGCGCTGGTCGCCGGGTACGGCTCGATCGTCGAAGCGAAGATCGAAAACGTCGGGAAGGAATCGCTGGAAAATCTCAGCGTGCTTCTCGAATCCAACGGACTCGCGGAGAGCATTGAAGTGATTTGCCGCCACATCGGGCCCGGCAATTGGACCCGAAAGCAAATCGAGCTCACGCCCAGCAAGGCCGGCAACTTCGTCCTGCGTTGCAACGTCAAAAGCGCGCGCGCGGCGCAAGCCTATGCCTTCCGTGGTGGCGTCCCGATCACGATCAACGTGGTACCGGACCCGGCGAATTTCGTTTTCAACATCGGCGACATCCAATGCATTCGAGGCGGGGGCAGCACGGGTCTGGCGCCGGAGTTCAAGCCGATGAATATCGGCCAGCTTGTGGCGCCGGGCGCCATCCGCTCGTTGAACGATCTGTTGAACCTGAGCTTTCCAGAGTCCTACGGAAGAGTGCCCCTGGAGTTGGATTATGAAGTAAGCCAGGTGGCCATCTCACAATCCGCCGCGCCAAAAAGCAGCGCCTGGACGATTCCCAGGGAGTTTGTGGATCGGGTCCAAACCGGCACCAGGCTAAAGCTGGAACCAATCGACGGGACATCCCCGGACATCCGCGCGCTTCACCTGGTGGCCCGTGAAGAATTTCATCTCGGCCGTTCGCGGGAAGACGCTGATTTTCTGACCTGGTTCTGGCCGCGCTCGCGCCAGAATGATGAGCGCACCAAGCGCCTCAGCAAGGTCCATGTCATCGCCACGCGCGCCGGCGACAAGCTTATGCTGCGCGATAACCGCAGTGCGAACCGCTCCACCTTTGAAGGGCATCCGCTTTCCTTTGACGACGATGACGTTCTCGGTCAGCGCGGCACGTTGATCCTCGGACACGAATATCACATCGACGTGGCGCCGTTCGATTCCACGCTCACGGGAGAATTGCGCATCGCCAACGGGCGCCTGTGGGACGGGCCGCCTGAATATGAGGCGCCGTTGCGCGGAGCCGTCCGCTTCATGCCGATCAACTCCGAGCTGGCGCTGCGCAATGCGGTCTGGATTTTTACCGACGGCAATATCGGATGCAGCCGGCTGAACGCGATCATTCTCGATGCCCCCGGCGCGGCCGAAGTGGAAGGCCGGTTTCACTATTACCGGGACAATTTCTGGGTCGAAAGCCTCGAAAGCGGGAACGGGATCGCTGTGGATGGTTACGAGCTGAAGCCACGCGATATCGTCCCGCTCGTCGACGGGACCGAAATCACCATCGCCGGCGTGACGTTTCAGGCCGCGGTCGAACCGTAGCCGTTCGCGCGCACTTACTTCTTCCGGCGTTGAAGATGGATTTCTTTGATGGCCGTCGTCTTGTGGGTCATCGACACGCCCTCACACTGATAGCTCAGCTCCAGGTTCCCGCCGCAGAACAAATGGTCCGGCTTGATCGACGACGACAGGCCAAAAGTGCCGCCCATGATCGAGACGGGCCCGGCTGGCCGCCCCGGCTGTGGGCAAACCAGCGTGGCGTCGCGGCCGTTCACGATGGTCAGAAAATATTCGCTGTTTAGCGTGACGATCCTCAGCAAGTCGCCGGGCTGGAGCTGTGAAAGCTCCAATTCATCTCCGAGCTTGCCTTCGTTCGATTTCAGGAACTGCACCCAATCATCCATGGATGCCGATTGAGTCGCTGAGGTTTCGGGTTTTGGCAATGGCGCGCTGCTTTGGAACCGAGAGCGGACCTCATCGAGAGGACCGGTTCGTGATCGTCTGGCGATGATAGTCGATCTTGAATCCGGTTGCGCTATTCTCCACCCGCCACGCATCCTCCGCATGGCCGCGGGAAGTTTTCCCTTTCGCTTTGTTCAGTGCCACGAAGTCGTAGCCGAACGATACGGCATATTCGCCCGTCGCGGTTTCCCGGACGTCGACTGCGCGCGTGAGTTGAAGGCGTATCTCCGGCCAGGCTTTTATGTAAGCGCTGCAATCGCGCGCGATAAAATCCTTTCCCACCATTCCGTGTTCGAAATAGTCGACGCGGCTCGCATAATCCGAAAGCACGGCGTCGCAATCGCGTCGTTCCGTTTTGCGGAAATGCTCAGCGACAAACTGGATGATTTGCTCGGTGGCCGCAGTGGATTGCCCGGGTGGGTTCGAAGTGGTGCGGCTGATTGTCTTCTGCTTTTGCGAGACAATTTTGAATTCACCCTCCGGGCTGGGGCGGCGGACGATCCAGGTCACCACGACCGAGCCTTCGCTGGTTTTCCCGGCCGTGCTGAGGCCGTTAAACTCCATTGAAAACGAAACCTTCTTTTCATTGTCGTCGATGTCGTCAATCGTCACGTCGCTGATGCGGCGGAAAGTCTGCACCGGCCAGCGCGCAAAATATTCCTGGATTTCCCGCGCGAGCGTCTCATGCGATTTGATTCCTTCGGTAAGGAAATCGATCTGGTCGCCATAGAGCGAAGCCGCGGTGATCGGGTCGTTGCTCGAAACAGCCTTGAGGTGCGTCGCTACCATTTGTTCGATCTCGTCTCGACTCGTCCTGGCGGGAGCGGGCGGCGGCAACTCAAAGGCGGGGGTCGTGCTCGCGGGCGCCGTTGCTACCGGAGTCGATTCAGTCACCGGTGCGGCAGGAGTGCTTATCGAGGGTGAACGATGCGGAACGATGGCCGGTGCTGGCGACGGTTGCGGCTCGACTGCCGTTGCCACTTCGCGCGCGCCTGTCCGCCCGGCGAGCCACACGATAGCGGCGATGAGGAGCGCCAGTGCGCCGATGGCCGAGACAACCAGCGCAGGATGTTGCCGTATCCAACTGATTTCCTCCGGCGCGGCCTCCTCTCTTGGCTTGGGAACTGGCGCCGGCGGGGCCGGTGGGAGCGGCGATGGTGCCACGAACGGGCGCGCCGGAGAAAGAAGCCGTTCCTTTAGTTGCGCCGCACTCGGTGGCCGCGCCGCGGGATCTTTCGCCAGGCAAGCGGCAATGGTTTCCTCCCAATGCTGTGGAATGCCGGCGTTGCTCGTAACCGCAAGGTCCGCCCGCCGTGCCGCGATCGTTGGCGGAACTTTCTCGCGCACCAGGCGATCGAGTTGCCCGCTGTAAAACGGAGGCTTCCCCGTCAGCAATTCATACAGAGTTGCGCCAAGCGCGTAGATATCGTCCAGCTCCGAGACGCGTTCGCCATCGAGCTGCTGCGGGCTCATGTAGGCGAGCGTGCCGCTCGTTCCCCGCGCCCCCGTCAACATGCTGACGGAATCGGTCAGGCTTCGGGCAATACCAAAGTCGGTTACCTTCACGTCACCCCGGGCATTGAGCATCAGGTTCGACGGCTTCAAATCGCGATGAACGATCTTCGCCTGGGCGTGCGCGTATTGGAGCGCATCGCACATCTGTTGCATCAAAGGCCCCAGCTCCTCCACTTCGAAGACCTTGTCCGGCCGATCGACCCGGAGCGAAGAAAGCGTGGCGCCATCCACGTACTCCATGGAGATGCAGGCACACTCCCCGCCCTGCGCGAAATCGTAGATGCGCACAATATTGTGGTGCGTCAGCGCCAGGCTGCGCCGCGTCTCCCGTTTTAGTTCGTCGAGCACCGCCCGGTCGTGCACCACCAGTTCTGGCAGAAACTTCAGCGCGACTTCGCGTTCCAGCTCTTCATCGCGCGCCAGCCAGACGACGCCCATCCCGCCGCGGCCCAGGATGCGGACAAAGGTATAACGGTTCAGGATTTTCTGGCCCGCGCTAAAGCCGCGCACGGTTTGGCCTAGATCGAGTTCATCCATGTTCCAGGGACGGGCATTCGCCCGGCAAGTCGCCCGGGATGCTGGCAGTTTTCGTGAATCGTGTCACGCCTTGCCTTTCGGTCCAGGCGCAGACCGGCTCAGGTTTGTTGACCTTTCGAGTCCCAATCTCTATCGCTCAAGCATGGCGGAGGAGACGTGGGTCGTGTTCAGCGACATTCATTCCAATCTCGAGGCGTTTCAGGCCGTGCTGGCAGATATGAGCACGATCCGCTTCTCGCGCATGATCTGTCTTGGCGATGTCGTCGGCTACGCCGCGAATCCGAAGGAGTGCGTCGATCTGGTTCGCTCACTCGACACTGAGGTCTTGCGGGGGAACCACGACTTTGGCGTAGTGGATGATCCGACCATGCTGCAAATGAGCGGCCCCGCCGCCCTGGGGATCCGTTACGCCCGTGAGCAGCTATCTCCAGCCCGCTGCGATTTCCTGGCGCATCTGCCCCTGGTCTCGACCCACGGCGATCTGCAATTCGTGCATTCGTCCCTGGCTCGGCCGGACGATTGGACCTACCTCCGCCGCGAACCGGAAATCCGGGAGCACTTCAAGGCCCAAACGCACCCTGTCTCTTTTTGCGGTCACACGCACATTCCGGGGGCCTTCTGTCTAAATCCTGCGGACGAAGTAACCGCATTGGGCTCGAGCGGCCAAATAGCGTTGCCTGGAGACCAAAAGGTCTTGATCAACGCCGGCTCGGTAGGCCAGCCGCGCGATCGATGTGCTGACGCTTGTTATGTTGTCTACGACGCAGCGCACCAGACGGTCGAATTCCGGCGGGTCCCTTATGACCTCGACCGCGCGAAGGGAAAAATTCTGGAAGCCGGCTTGCCGAACATCACCGCCGAACGGCTTTCGGTGGGACGGTAGAATTCGCAACTCGCTAGCGTTGCGATTTGAGCTTGCTGAGGGTTTCGATACGCCACTCGCCCGATTCCAGCACCAGAAAGATCGGCCCCTGCCACTGGATCACTTTGCCGTTCGGCTCGACTTCCCGAAAGGTCACTTCCACGGTCGCAGAGCTGCCCGTGGAGGCGGTGCGACGGATGCTGTTCAAGGTCATGGTCCCGGTGTTCTTCATGCGCCGCAAGTATTCCTGGAATGAGACGCGGCCCCGATAAGCTGCGGCAAAAAGCCGATAGGCGGTGGTGCCATCCTGGTTGTTCACGGCCGCGATGTAACTCTTCACAGCCTCGACGGCAGGGTCGAGAGATGGGTCGGTGATCGTCTCTTTCTTTGTGCTCCTCTGCTTGTGCGAGACGATCTTGAACGGAGAAAACGGTCCATCGCGGCGGACGATCCAGGTCACGTTCACCCTGTTTTGCCGCACCTCGCGCGTCGCGGGATTACTTGCTTCGAAGTCCAGCGTGTAATCGACCCTTCTCTCGTTCTCCGAGAGGTTTTCAATACTCACATCGCCGATCAATTTAGAACGGCGCACCGGCCAATGGGCAAAGTACTCCGGGAGATCGCGCGCTATTTCCTCCCGGGTTTTCAGTCCCTCGTCGAAAAAATCGACACTGTCCGCGTAGAGAGCCATGGAACCAGCCACATCACCGCGCGTGCCTGTATCGATCTGGGTCGCAACCATGAGCGCAATCTCCGCGCGCTCCGCCATGCCGGTTGGTGTCGGCCAGGGCGACGGCTCGGCGCGGGGGACCGGGGCGACAGTCTCCGCGGGCACAGGCGAATTGATTATCGGAGATGGAGCCAGGGGCGCGGCCGTAACCATCGTCGCGGGGGAGGGAGCGCTCACCGGGGCGATCTCCGGAGCCCGGGGGGCCGGCGTATCCTCCATCAAGTAAAGCAAGAACCACAAAAGGGCGCCGCCAATCACCAACGCAGCCGCGGCGCCGAAAAGGAACGCCCGGCTCGTTGAGTATCGCGATACTTCTCGGAGCGGAGGCACGCTTTCAATCCTTGCCGGCGCCGGCAAGGATGGGCTCGGAGGCAATGGCGCACGCGGAAGAACAGGCGGAGGCGCCGGAGTTGGCGCCGAAACAGGAGCGCGGTGGAGCCGATTCGAGACTTCGAGGGCAGTCTGCGGCCGCGAACTTGGGTCCTTGGCGAGGCAGGCAGCGATCGTCTGTTCCCATTGTTCGGGAATCCCCTGGTTGGTGTCGATCGCCAGGTCCTGCCGTCGTCCGGCAATCGATGGCGGGGCCTTCTCGCGGATTAATCGTTCGATCCCGCCGCTGTAGAACGGCGGCTTGCTCGTCAAGAGCTCGTAAAGCGTTGCCCCCAGCGAATAGATGTCGTCGAGATTGGAGGCCCGCTCGCCGTCGAGTTGCTGCGGGCTCATGTAGGCCAGGGTGCCGCTGCTGCCGCGCGCCATGGTGAGCATGCTCACGGAATCGCTCAGGCTGCGCGCGATCCCAAAATCGGCCACTTTCAATTCGCCTTTGCCGTTTAACATCAGATTCGCGGGCTTGATGTCGCGGTGCACGATCTTCGCGTGATGATGGGCGTATTCGAGCGCGCCGCATATTTGCTGGATCCAGGGCAGGAGCGTTTCCGGCTCAAAAACTCTGTTCGGTTGCTCCACCCGCAAAGCCGAGAGAGTAGGGCCGTCGATGTATTCCATCGAGATGCAGGCGCTCTCCGCATCCTGCACGAAATCATGGATCCGAACGATATTGTGATGCGTCAGTTGGAGACTGCGCCTGGTCTCACGCTTTAGTTCGTCCAGGACCGCCAGGTCGTGCACGACCAGGTCCGGCAGGAACTTCAGCGCGACATCCCGCTCCAGTTCTTCATCCCGGGCCAGCCAGACGACGCCCATGCCGCCGCGACCAAGAATCCGGACCAGCGTGTAGCGCCGAAACACCTTCTGCCCAGCGCGAAAGCCGCGGATGGTATGGCCCAGGTCGAGTTCTTCCATGAATTACCGCGCCTGGCTGATTGGGAATCTCACAAAAGCGGGTGGATGCCTCGCTTATCGCCGGCGGTTAATAATTGCGTTGATGAGCCCGGCGGCGATGGCTGCCGCAGCTGCTTCCTGCTGGGCTCGCGCCTCCGCCTCCCGCTGGGCTTGAATTGCTCGCTGCTGGGCTTGCGCTGCTTCCCGCTGGGCCCGCGCTACTTCCTCCTGGTAACGTTGCGCGGCTTCCTGCTGTTGGCGTTGCGCGATAGCTGCCTGTCTCGCACGCTCTGCCTGTTCCTTCCGGGCCACGATAACCGAATGCAGCATTATGACATTCTGCACTTCGACTTCGGAGAGGGACTCCTCGATCTGTTGGTTGCTTAGATCGGCTCGCGGACGATACCAGCTCAACTTACCAAAAACGGCCGCGACTTGGTTGTCCTCAAATCGCCTGCCGTGCCGCGCGAACACTTCGTTCATCGCGTATTGCAGATCGTCCGGCGACCAATTCTGCGCTTCGTCGGCTCGCAAAACTCGCATACGCGTTTGCGCGAAACGCTCGCCGGGCATTGGCCGATCCGCGGGGAAGAGAAGATTTCCGTCCGCGTCGCGCCCCTCCTTCGTGAAACGCCTGATTGCGATCGCATTCGCTTTGCCGACATCGGCAACATACTTATCGATCGATTCGATCAGCCGCGTGCGATCGCGATTGGCCTTGTCCGTGCCGAGGATCGCTGGCGAAGAAAACTCTGTGATCGGCTTGCCGAGCAATGCCCCGGCGGGCGACAAATCCGCGGTTACCACTCGATCCAGGTGCCAGTCGCTTCCATCCCGCCGGGCGATGAACTGGAACTGGAACTCGACCGTTTTTCCGAGAGGCGTCGTTTCTCTTACAAACTGAAACGCCTTTTGGTCGATGGCGGCAACATTGCTGCCGGCGCGTTGCTGGAGAAACTGCGCACGTTCCCGCGCCTTTCGCCACTCGGCCAGCTTCGACTGGGGTAACACGGCGGGATCCTCGCTCGATACTCCTTCATACAATGCGCCGCGGGTCACGGCCGCGCCTTTCAATGTGACATGCACGAGGCCTTTGCTTTCCCGCACGATCGTCACCTCCTTCGGCTCGAACCGCAGCAATCCGCCTTGGCCGAACGATGTCGCCATCTTCTCCTGAGGGACCGTTCGCGCCCATTCCGCCGTCGGCTCCTGGTTGGATCTTTCCTGGAATGACTTCAGCATGCTCTTCCCGGCCAGCCCCAACAACGCGGCGAAACCGAACACGGCGAGGACCGAGAGACTCAAAACAGCCACCCGTCTTGCCGGGAACGGCCGGTGCGCCGGGGGTAGAATCGGAGGCGCAATAATGGGAATCGGCGGCTGAACGATTTCGATCGTGGGGCGTTCCGGCGCGCTGGGCGGCCTCGACGATTCCTCGGTGACGGGGGCGCTTTCAATCGACCCCGGCGCCAGGCCTAACCGGACGGCGAGTTCGCCGGCGCTCTGGGGCCGTTGGGCCGGATCCTTGGCGAGACATTTCGCGATCGTCTCCTCCCATTCACGAGGAACGATTTCTTCAGTGCCGACACTTAACTCTTTGCGGCGCGCCGTGATTGAGGCCGGCGCCTTCTCCCGGATCTGGGTCTCGATCGCGCCGCTGAAGAAAGGAGGTTTGCTCGTGAGCAGTTCGTAAAGGGTCGCGCCGAAGGAGTAAATATCGTCGAGCGACGACGGGCGCTCCCCGTCCAATTGTTGCGGACTCATGTAAAGGAGCGTGCCGCTTGTGGAGCGCATCGAGAGCATGCTCACCGAGTCGCTCAGGCTGCGAGCTATGCCGAAGTCCGTGATCTTCAATTGCCCGCTCGCGTTCACCATCAGGTTCGCCGGCTTCAGGTCGCGATGAACTATCCGCGCCTTGACGTGCGCGTAATCCAGCGCATGAGAAAACTGCGTTACCAGGGGCTGCAGCTCCGCCACCTTGAAGGTCTTTGTTTCGTGTTCCACGCGCAAGGCGGAGAGGGTTGCGCCATCCACATATTCCATGGAGATGCAGGCGGTGTGATCTTCGTGGGCGAAGTCGTAGATGCGGACAATGTTGTGATGCGTCAGCTCCAGGTTCCGTTTCGTCTCGCGCTTTAGTTCATCGAGCGCGGCGTGATCGAGAACGATCAGTTCCGGAAGAAACTTCAAGGCCACATCGCGCTCGAGGTGTTCGTCAAAAGCGCGCCAGACGATTCCCATCCCTCCACGGCCGAGAATGGCTTTCAAGGTGTAGCGCCCAAAGAGCTTCTCGCCCGGCGCAAAGCCGCGCAGGGTCTGGCCGAGATCGAGTTCGGTGTCGTTCATGGAAGGGTCCTGGCAATCCACCGCCAGTGCGGAACCGAAGGACTACCAATTTGCTGCCGACCCGTATAGCTCTTTCTCAGAGTTCCTCCGCAGTCAGCAGAAAAAGCGCGAGTTCCGCGGGGTAAGCCGGCAGACGGATTCGAACCGACGACCTGCTGATTACAAATCAGCTGCTCTACCAACTGAGCTATGCCGGCAATGACGCGGGAAACTCCTCTCTTTCCCGGCGCTTTCAAGAGTCATCGTATGCGCCATTTCTAATACGTCACTTGCAGGCTCATGTCACTGAGCATCTCGTTCCCGGGTCCGGCCAAAACGCGGATATCTTCAAACATGACTAGCTTTTCGCTTCGCCATCTGCCAAGAAACTTCGAATGTTGGTCCCCCCCATTCGCAAGTGCTTCTTGTTGGGTGGCGTGGCGGCGGCCGCCATTTGCGGTGCGGCAACCATAGGCGACCCTTCGCTCACAGTCGGGGCTTTCGCCGGCGTCCTGGGATGGCTCGTGAACCTGAGCGCCAATCAGGCCCACGATTTTCTAAAATCGCTACTTCAGGATCCGCCTGAAGCGGGGCCGATCTTTCGCAACAATCACGTTCGCACCCTGCTCGCGCTGGCGGTGCGCGTGGTGGCCGAGCACGTGGCAGCGCGGCTAAAGGCGCAGCACGGCGAAATCTCCAAAGGCCTGCGCGACGCACCGGCAAAACTCCAGGAACGGTTCGGCGCGGAGCTGGATCAACCGGGAAGTCCCTTTGCCCAGGTTGGCGAATTTCAGGTGACAGAGGTCCTCAACGAATTCGTCCATTTGCAGGGGGATGTCGATCTCTTGACGGCAGATGATTGGGCCCGCTTTGTGGACGAGGCCGGGCTCGATGTCAGTGAGCTTGAGCGCGAGGCGCTTGTCTCCGCCCTGCATCGTCGCGAACTGGGCAAGGCGATCTGGGGCATCGTCAAGGACGACGCGCAAAAAGGTGGCCAGGGCTTTGCCGCCATCGAGCTGCTTTACCTTTCCAAGATTCTGAGCGCGGTCGAGCAGCAGCCGGCGGGGACCCCGCCCGATGTGACGCCCATGGTGGAACGCGTCAACGTCCTCTTTGAGCGGGCAGACCAGCGAACCCGCAAGTACCTTGCTCCTTTACTCACCGACGTGGCCGCGGTGCGGACAACTTTGGCCGAGTTCTACCGCTCCTACCGTGACGACCGGCAGCAGGATGCAGCCTTTCGTGACGATGTTCGCGCGGGTCTTCGGAGCACCGAGAGACAAATCCGGAGCGAAGCCCGGTATGTGGTGGATGAGGTGATTTCGCATATTGACGAGCGAAACGACGCCGAACGACGAGAGCGCGAACAACGGCCCCAGCCGCCGCCTCTTCCAAATCGCAGACGGGCGCTTCAGCCCGTCCGTCCCTCTCTCTGGGCGCGGCTTTTTGGCTGGGGAAGAGATAAGACGAAGAATCGCGGGCGAATGCTGGCCCTTGTCCGCACCTATCAGATTGAGGGAATTCTGCACGAGGCTATACGCGAGACAAACCAAATCCAGGTAGATTGGAAGCTGGCGCCAGATGCGGTGGTGAAACACGCGGACTTGGACGGTCTTCTTGTCTCCACCGGCGCTAGTTTCGAAAAGATCTTCGAACGCTTGGTCGATCGGCCGGTGCTGATTCTCGGCGCGCCCGGCAGCGGCAAAAGCATTTTGCTGCTGCAATTGACTGAAGTCCTCCTCGAAGCTGCCGAGCAGGATTCGTCGCGTCCCATTCCAGTGATGCTCAATCTCAGTTCCTGGGCGACCGCACGGTTGCCGCTGGAGGAGTGGTTGATCCACGAATCACACCTGAGCTATCTCGTTCCGGAAAGGCTGGTTCGGCGATGGTGCGAGGAGAATATGATCTGTCCCTTGCTGGACGGGTTGGACGAGGTTGCGCCCGAGCACCGGCGCGCCTGCCTCGATGCCATCGAGCTGTGGCGAATCCAGCATCCTGCGCGCGCGATGGCCGTCTGTAGCCGCACCGAGGATTATGAGGCTCTGCACGCCAAATTTAGCTTGCCGACTGCGATCCAGCTCCTGCCTCTCTCGGACGAGCAGGTGGACCCGGTCCTCGCGCGCGAAAGCATGGCCGGCTTGCGTGCCCTTTTGCAAAAGGAGACTTGGTTCCGCGACGACCTGCGCACCGTCCTATTCCTTAGCTTCGCCGCCTTCGCTTATGCGGACATGGAGGAATCAACTCTGCGGCTCCCAACTGAGGCCGATGAGGCTAGCCAACGCAAGGCCAGGCTAAAGCATCTCTATGATTCATATGTCACCCGGCGCTTTGCCCAGTCCAGACTGGACAGACAACTCCCGGAGAGTGAGCTTCGCCGCTTTCTTGGCTGGCTGGCTTTTCAGATGGAAAGTCGCAAGCATAGCCGCTTCCACCTCGAGAATTTGCAGATGGACTGGATCAGCACCAGCAGCGGCCGTTGCTGGTTTTCGTTTCTCAGCCAATTCTTCTTCGCGTTGGTCGTGCTGCTTCCCGTCGCAATCACGATTAGGTTAATTCCGCTCAGCAACAGCCCCGACGGCACCCTTAGTCCCGCCAGTCAAGTAATCATGATTGCCTTGATTGTAATTTGGGTTGGCAGTCTGGCCGGCGTTACTTCCGCGATCAGACAATGGACAGACGTCGTGCGGAGCTTGAGCTGGAAGGAGCGTTTGCGACAAGGAGCCCTGCTTATGATGAGTTGTGTCTGCCTTCTGGCAACCATCATCGGTACGTTACGCTGGATTAGCGCTCGGAATATGCTGAAGATTTGGATTACCTTCGTTTCTCCCACCCTCCCGCTGAACAATCCCTCTTTTCAATCATTGGTCCAGGAATGGGGAGAACCCTCA
Source organism: Chthoniobacterales bacterium (assembly GCA_035941955.1). GTDB lineage: Bacteria > Verrucomicrobiota > Verrucomicrobiia > Chthoniobacterales > UBA10450 > AV80. The sequence goes on along the minus strand of DASZDO010000063.1, from coordinate 38,538 downwards.
CACCTTCCCCTCGCAGCCGAAATCACGTCCGGAACCTGGATGGCCACACTGGGTGTCCTTACGATCGCGGTCATGATTTTCCTCCTCCCAAGGCGAGTGCGGAATCATCAAATAGCATGTTTTGCGCTCTGCGCGTTAATGATGAACGGGGCGGTGATTACGTACAACAAGTGGGATCAGAGCAAGGCGATCTGGTATAACCTTGTGACCATCCTTGGGGCAATTTTCATTGGAGTGCTGACAATGATTCCTGCTGCTTACTTTGGGATGCTCGGCACGAAGGTGACTGTGGGCGCCACCAAGTGGAGAATCTCCCTGGGAGGAGTCGTCGGTTTTGCGGTCCCCTTGTTCTTAGTCCTACTCCCTGCTTTTGTTCTGGGCCAAGATGAGGGACAAAACAGAATTGAGTTGTCCGCTCTTTGGGCAGCACTGGTCGTCGCAATTGGAGGCGGTCTCCTCGGAGGGATAATAACCGGAATTCAGCGGAATCAGGGTATGCTGGCTGGAGGAGAGTTACACACTGCCCGGCCCAATGAAGCCGTTATGAACGCCCTGCGCGGCGCGGTTTGGTTTACGCTGGCTACCGTTATCGCTACCAGCTCGGTTATTTTTGCGCTCGCATTGTGGGGCGTTCCCATGGATGCGCCTCGACCGGAAGCACTGTACTCGATCGGAGAACAATTGCGACTAGCGATTTCTTTCGGCCTGGTGGTGGGATGTTGTGTCCTTGCCTTGTTTTCAGGCATCGATATTCCGCTCAAGCACTATGTTTTGCGCGGAGTATTGCGGCTGACGGATCAAGTCCCCTTGCAATTGATCCATCCGCTGATCGCCGGTTGTCGAAAGAACCTGCTACGTTCGGCAGGAGGCGGATTTGAGTTCGGCCATCGAACTTTGCGCGAGCATTTTGCCGAAACCGAGCACGCCCGCAGGTCACAACAGGCAGTTGGCAACGTATCCTGGCTAAGGACGCGATGGGGCACGCTATGTGTCCTGATACTGCTCTTGTTCCCGATTGCCTGGTACCCCATCAGCCGAACGCTTAATCCTGCCCATCGACTTACAGACAAGGCGCAGTTGCTCTGGGATCAGGAAAACTACGCGGAGGCTGAGAAGTACTCTCGCCAAGCACTGGCCCTCAATGAGAGCCGGTACGGTAAGGACCATTATTTTACAGCCGCGAGCAAGGCTCTAGTCGGTCAGACGCTTTATATGCAGGACCATTTCAGCGATGCGGACCCGTTTCTTCGCGAGGCACTCGCGATAGCACGACAAAAGCTGCTCCCGGATGACCCTTACTTAGCTCAGATTCTAAGTTACTACACTCGGAATCTCCACTTTTGGTCGGATGAAACGCAATCGCCCGAACTCTACAACGAGGCAAAGGCCGGGTATCGTGAAATAATTCAAAGGACAAAGGACAATTACATCGTTCCCTTTCCTGCGACTGCCAAGCCCATGAATCAGCTCATAGGGTTACTTCTGAATCGCAACGAGATACCTGAAGCGGAACAGGTCGCCCGGGAGCTCGTTGATTTGCAGAAAACAGTTCGCAAAGCGCCGCATGTGGAGATCGCGGAGGCAAAAAGGACGCTGGCAGCGTGTTTGGCGCTGCAAAAGCGCTATGATGAGGCGAAGCCAATCGTGGAGGAGGCATTGGATGAGGCGTTGAGATCTGCCGGTAAGAATTCGGCCACCACCGCGCGAAGCTACTATTGGCTGGCGCGGATTCAGGAGGAGAAAGGCGAAGCGGCACAAGCCCTGGTGAATGCAGAACAAGCTCTGGCTTCATCTAAGTTGACCTTCAAGGCAGGCGACCGTCGCCTGAAGGAAGCGGAAGACCTCGTGGCAAGATTGCGCCGCTAAGCCAATTCGGCTAGTCAGATCAATAACGCGCGCAGTGTAGCGCAGCGACCGTTTGCAACACACGTACCGCTATGAGCGCGAGCGGATGTCGACCGTGAGCGGCTCGGCGGTCTCGAGATTCTTGATTACGGTGCTGAGATAAACCGATTCGGGATAATACGCTTTGTATTTGGTGATCTCCGCCCGGTTCATGACGCGGAAGCCGTAACGCTCGAACATCTTCTCCCCGCGCCGGCTCGAGAAGGTAACGATCTGGCCGTAAACATGCCTTTCGCCACACCGATACAAATAACTCAAATACGCGCTCATCAGCGATCGCGTGGTCGACATCTTTCGCGCCTCCGGCAGCAGGTTGATGTGAAAATGCGGCGTGCGGCGCGGCGCGGCCGGGACTTCGCGCCAGCCGTGGCTTAGCACCCAACGAACGAACCGGCGCGATTGTTCATTGTAACGGCGATAACGCAGCAGCGCGCGAAAACCGAGGACAAGATTTTGCTGAAAGGAGTAAAGCTGATTGAGGAACGGCCGGCGCGAACCGAGCAAATAACCGCAAATCTCACCATTCAATTCGAGCACGAAGGATGATTCCGGTTCGTGGTCCGTATAATACGTCGTCAGGAAATCGGCAAAGAGTTCGTGGTCCTGATAGACTGGATCGATCGGCTCGCCGAGAAACCCGGTTTGGCAGCAGAGCCGTCGCACGGCCGCGCGGTCGGAAGCGCGGTAGCTGCGGATCACAAATGCTTTTTCGTCCTTCATTGGCCTATTGGTGCCGGTAGTTTGAGCAGACCTCGCGGTAAATGCAAAGAAGTCCGTCAAAAACTCTCGGCCAGGAATAACGCTCGACCGCCACCTTTTCAGCGGTCGCGCCCAACTGTTTCAAATCTTTGCGAGAAAACGCCTCGATCGCATCGGCCAGGGCTTCCGGTGCGTTTTCCCGGGCCCACAATTCCTGTTCGTGAAAAATGATCCGGTCCATGTAAGAACCGCGAATTCCGACCACAGGCGTACCGCAGGCCTGGCTCTCCAGCGCGACCAGTCCGAAGGTCTCTTGCACGCCCGGGTGAACGAACAGGTCGGCGGCCCGGTAGAAGCGCGCGAGTTCCGTTGAATCGGTGCAGTACTGGATCCATTTCACGCCGCCGTTTTGCGCCTGGAGCTGGCGCAACTGTTCGCGGTGCGGGCCATCGCCGATGATGAGCAGCTCGAATTCATCGGGGCGGCGCTTCGCCAGCATTTTAAAGGATTCGAAAAGCGTTTCGGTGTTTTTCTCCTGCGCGAGCCTGCCAACGTAGAGGAGAAGTTTCCGGTCCAGGCCAATCCCTAATGAATTGCGGGTTTGGGCCGCGTCATCGGGCACCGGGGAAAAGGTCTCGGCATCTACCCCGAGGTTGACGGTGCGCACGTTGCGCACGCCCCAGTTTCCCAGGACACGCGCCAGCTGCGGCGAAGGCACGAGCGTCGCCTCGAAGCGGTTGTAGAGCGCGCGCACATATTTCTGGGCGGGGGCGCGGAGCCATCTGGCCGGGCCGCGCAAATAGGCCTCGGGGAAATGCGAGTGATAAAACCCTACGACCGGAATTCTGAGCGATCGACCGGCCGACACCGCCTTCCAGCCTACCTGATAGGGATCGCCGGACTCGATAATATCGGGCCGCTCGCGTTCCAGGATTTCTCCGATTGCGCGCAGGTTAAGAAGAGCGCGATAACGCGACGACCGGGAAACAAGCGGCGAATGAATCGAGTAAATTCGCGAACGATCCCCGGCGATTACCTCCGTTTTCGGGCCGGGAATAATGAGGACGTGTTCGTCATCCGGCGAGTTCGCCTGGATGTAGTTGATTTTTTCGTGGACGTAACGCTTCACGCCCCCACTGAGGGGCGAGTAAAATTGAGTTAGGTCGCAGATCTTCAAGAGATTTGCGATTTGCGACAAGCCGCGCGGTAATTAGCCGCGACTGACGTGCCGCTGCGCATCAACTGGCTTGCAATGGCTCGCCCCTGCACCGTCTTGGGCAACGCTCCTACGAGCTTCATGACGCGCAGCGCGAACTGTTTCGTCCGCGCAATCATTTCACGCTCGTTCATAGCCTCTCCCCGATCGCAAATTGCAATTCGCAATTCGCAAATTCCAAATCACTTCTCCAGCGCGCTCAGGTATTTCTCCGCTTCCATCGCCGCGGCGCAGCCGGAGCCGGCGGCGGTCACGGCCTGCTTGTAAACGCGATCCGCCACATCCCCGGCGATGAAAACGCCCGGGTGTTTGCTTTCAGCGAGATGCTTGACGAGCAAATATCCGTCCGGGTCGGTTTCGAGTTTCCCTTGAAACGCCTTCGTATTCGGATCGTGGCCGATCGCGACAAAGACGCAGGCCACGGGAAGCTCGCGCTCCTCGTGCGTTTCCACGTTGCGCAACATCACCGCGCGCATCTCGCCCTTTTCGTCGGGGATGTATTTGGTCACAACCGTGTTCCAGATCGGCTCGATTTGTTCGCACGCGAGCACCCGGTCCGCCATGATCCTGGAAGCGCGCAGCTTGTCGCGCCGGTGAATGAGATAGACCTTCGAAGCGAATCGCGTGAGGAAAAGCGCTTCTTCCGCCGCGGAATCGCCGCCCCCAATCACGCACACCGGGACATTGCGATAAAAGGCGCCGTCGCAGGTCGCGCAGGAGGTCAATCCATGACCAACCAGTTTTTCTTCGTTCTCGAGGCTGAGCCAGCGGGCGGCGGCGCCGCTGGCGATGATGAGCGCGCGCGTCTCCAGCCACTCGTCGTCGGCCTTGATCCGGACGTGGCCATCGACGCCCTCGTAATCGGTCACTTCGGAATAGGCAAAACGCGCTCCGAACTTCTCGGCCTGCGCGTGCATGTTCAGGATCAGTTGCGGGCCCTCGATGCCTTCCGGAAAGCCGGGGAAATTTTCGACCATCGTGGTCGTGGAAAGTTGCCCGCCGGGCTGGCGGCCTTCGAGCACGAGCGGACTCAGGTTCGCGCGAGCGGCATAAATCGCCGCCGTCAACCCAGCACAACCGCTTCCGACAATAATCACTTTTTCCATTCGGCTAAAAGTAGCATGGACATTGCATGATCGAAAACGAGGCGCTTCTCTCTTCGTAATCGTGCTCGTGCTCCTGCTCGTGCTCGATCTGTCACGCTTTCGATCACGATCACGAGCACGAGGATAAAGTCCGGCGCCTCGACAGAGCGAGGCGGCTACAGCACTTTGCCCGATGCCGGAACTGGCTGAGGTGGAATATTTTCGAAAACAGTGGGACTGCGGCCTCGGCCAGAGGATCATCGCGGTGCAACTTCATCCGCGGAAAAGGATTTTTCGCGGGAGCGATCCACGCCAGATCGTAGCGCACTTAACCGGAGGCCGCTTCCTCCGTTCTCACGCGCGGGGCAAGCAGATGTTTTTCGAATTTTCCGGCGGCAACTGGATCGGAATTCATCTGGGAATGACCGGAAAGCTGCGGACCGAGCCATTCGGATTCCGCCCGCAGAAACACGATCATTTTGTCCTGCAACAAAGGCGGCAAGCCCTTGTTCTCCGCGATGCGCGGCTCTTTGGACGCGTGCGATTTCACCATGGAAAGACCGAGCCCGAATGGTGGCGCGCAGGAGGACCCGACATCTCCTCCGACAAATTCGATCAGGCGTTTCTGAACGCGTTCCTCGATCGCCACGCGCGCGCGCCGATCAAGGCCGTCGTCCTGATGCAAAACGGATTCGCGGGGATCGGGAACTGGATGGCCGATGAGATTCTTTGGCGCGCGAAGATCGCGCCTTCCATTCTGGCCGGCGCGTTGTCTCCGGTGCGGCGCGCTCGATTATTTCGGGAGACGCGGTTTGTCGCGAGCGAATCGTTGCGCATCGTCGGTCCCGATTTCTCCGATCCGCCTTCCGATTGGCTGATCCACCAAAAGTGGAAACGGGAAGGCGTCTGTCCGCGCCATCGATCGCCTTTGCTTAAGGGAATCATTGGCGGACGAACAACCGCCTGGTGCCCGCGCTGTCAGAAATGATTTGGAGGGACGGCCGCTGTGCCGTCCCAAAATAGTGGGACGCGACGGCGCGCGTCCCACCATGGTTCAATCACGCGGGTCGGCGCTCGACCGCGATCCGCACGAGTGTCGCAACAATCCGAGTTCCGGCAACGAACGTGCCACGGAGCGTACCCGACACTTTCGATTCTCCGCCGGTCCGGCAGCGATGATTCACCGGCACTTCCAAAATGCGCAATCCCGCGCGGGCCGCGCGCATCTGCATCTCGAGATTCCACCCATACGTTTCCTCCTTCATCTGGAGTCGATCCAGCGCCTCCCGCCGGATCGCGCGGAACGGGCACATGTCGGTGTAGCGAACACGGTAGAGAAGCCGCAGAAGCAGACCGGCGAGGCGGCCGGCAAAGAGTTGCTGGAAATTCATGCTGCCTGGTTCGCGCTTCCCGCGGGTTCGCGAACCGATCACGAAATCTTGTTTTCCTTCGGCGATGGGTTGAACGAGCCGATCCATCAGCTCCGGGCAATCGCTGCCATCGCCATCGAGAAAAACTACGATCTCGCTTTCGGGCGAAATCGCACGAACGCCGGCGGCGCACGCGCGCCCATAGCCGGGCCTGGGTTCAGCAACTACCTTCGCGCCGGCCGAGCGCGCACGTTCGGGGGTGTCATCGGTGCTCCCGTTATCGACCACGATAACCTCATCCGGAAGATTAGTGTCCAGGCAGTCTCGCACCACCGCCGCGATCGGCTCCTCTTCGTTCAGCGCCGGGATGATCACCGAGATGCGGTGCCGGCCCGTCGCCTCACTCATCTGTGTTTGTGACGCGATGAACGATCCCTTTACTGCGAAGGACACCGGCGGCTTCGCTGAAATAGTCCCGCACGTCGGCTTGTTGCCTGATCCAATCGAGGTAGCGCTCAATTCCGGCCGCGAGGTCAACCTGCGGCTCGTATCCCGCAGCCCGGATGCGGTCGGTGCCGCTCGTGAGATGACGCATTTCACCGGGACGGAATTCACCTTTTGCTTCGGCCGCGATGTGAATCCCAAGCGCGTCGGAAATTTGTTCGGCCACTTTGCGAATGCTGACTCCCTGGCCGCTCCCGACGTTGACGGGAAGCCCATCGAGCTTGTCGGTTTCCGCCGCGAGCAAATTCGCGCGAGCGATGTCTTCGACGAACGAAAAATCCCGGGTCTGCTCGCCATCCTCGTAGAGCACGGCAGGAAGATTGTTGAGCAGCCGCGTGCAGAAGATCGCGATCACTCCGGTGTAGGGATTGAAGATCGATTGGCGCGGGCCATACGTGCAGGAGTAGCGCAAGGCCACCGTGGGAATTCCGGTTTGTTTGCCCCAAAGCAGCGTCAGCTTTTCCTGGTCGACTTTCGTCAGCCCGTAAACGGTTTCGCCGCCAATGGGCGCGCTCTCGGGGGTTGGCGCGCTTGCCGTGACCGCATGACAAATCGGGCAATGCACGGACCAGTCACCGGTCCGCAGCTGCTCAATAGGCCGAACGTCGGGAAAAACGAGACCATGCTCGGGACACGTCGCTGCGCCTTCGCTGTAAACCGCCTGGGAAGAAGCGACCACGATTTTTTTGACCGGGAGTTTCTGCTCGCGAATCACCTCCAGCATCTGCGCGGTGGCGAAACTGTTAACGTGCACGTATTTCGCGATCTCGGGCATGTAGCCGCCGTAAGCCGCCTGGTGAAAAACGACGTCGATTCCCTGCAACGCCGACGTAATCGTCTCTCGATCCCGCACGTCGCCCTCGATGAATTGAAGATCGTTTGCGATCCAGGCCGGCTTGCCGTTGCGATGCGTTTGCGGCTCGAGGTTATCGAGAATGCGAACCCTCCAGCCCTCCCGCTGCAAAAGATCCGCGACGTGCGAACCGATCAGGCCTGCTCCGCCGGTAACGAGAGCGCGTTTTTGATGGGAAGTCATCGCCGTGAAACGTTCGGCCAAATGCGCTCCCGCCCTTCGCGGTTAAGAAGTTCTTCGAGATAGCCGCGTGTCGCTGGAGCCGGATAACCCGCCGCCCGGTTTTCGTTGGAACCGAAAAATTCTTCGCAGAGGCGCTGAAGTGTTCGACGATCGTCGACGTCGTACCAGGTCGGCAGGAGGTGGACCGGCAGATTCATTTTTCGGGAGCGCTCAATGGTTTGTTCCAGGACTCGTTCCGTGCTCCAGGCTACATCTTCGAAAAGAGAGCGATGCAGTTTCTTCAAGCCAATGAGATAGTACCCTCCGTCTTCAGATGGGCCCAGGACCACTGCTTCGTCGGATTCCGCCAAAAGCGTGGCGGCTTCAGTAAAAGCTCGTTGCGGGACTGTCGGGCTGTCGGAATCGATCAGGCAGACTGATTCAAAGCCGAGCCGAAAAAGATCTTCCAAAGCAGAGACGAGTCTTTCGCCAAACGCCTCGCCGCGTTGTGGAACGAGCTGAAATTCAACCGGCAGAATTCCTTCGTAAGCACTCTCTTCCCCGAGCGGAGTATAAACAGCAATTCCACCTGCGCGGCCATTCTGGGCCGCGCTCGAAATAGCGGACGCCGTGTCACGCAGAAAGCAAATGTTAAGCGCGGCTGCTTCCTCCGGCGTGAGCGGAGGGGTTAGGCGTGTTTTCACCTGGCCTGCCCGCGGAGCTTTGGTCATCACCGCGAGGGCGCAAAGGCCCTTCGGGACTTGATCTGGACGGCTCGGATCAAGGACCCGATAAGCAACACTCATAGGGCCGGTGCTGTCTGCGTTTGAACGCTGCGGGCGTCAAGCGATGGGTTCGTTGGCAAAGTTCTTAACACCGTCTTTAAGATTTATTTTTAGAGAGCGACACTGTTCTTAATCTTATCGTCCCGAATAACTCCTTTTATTTCCCTATTTTCTCCTGAGTGAACGCACCCGGAGACAGCCTGTTGATAACACCACGCCCTGAGCGTCACAAATCCCCTTTGCCCTGAAGCAGATGAAAGCTGCTGGGCGTTATTCGAACTTGTTGGCGTCTTGCTCAGTGTTCGTTTAACAACGCGTGATACAGATGGATTTGCTCGACGAACTACAAACGCGGGTCCTGTGCGGAGACGGGGCGATAGGGACTTTGCTCCTGGAAGCGGGGATCCCGCTCGAGCGTTGTTTCGAAGAGCTCTGCGTGACGGAGCCTGAGCGGATCGAGGCCATCCATCAGCAATATATATCCGCAGGCGCCCGAGTGATTGAAACGAACACCTTTGGTGCGAACGCGGTCCGCCTGGAAAGATTTGGGCTCGAGGGGCGCGTGGAGGAAATCAATCGCGCCGCGGCGCAAATCGCGGCCAAAACTGCGCGGGGCAAGAATGTTTATGTGGCCGGAAGCGTCGGCCCGCTCGGCATTGGCGGAGATGAAGCAGCGGCTCGCGGCATAGATCGCGAACATTGTTTTCGGGAACAAATCGGCGCGCTCCTCGAGGGGGGCGCGCAGTTGATTTTCTTCGAGACGTTTATGGATTTCGGAGAAATGGAGACGGCGCTGAAGGTCAATACGGACCTGGGCGGCGCGCTGGCGATCTGTTCGTTCGCCTGTGCTCCGGAAGGCCGGATTTCGTCGGGCATGTTGCTGGTCGAGGCGTTTGAGAAACTGCGCGCTCTCGGGGCGCAAATCGTGGGCGTCAATTGCATGAACGGGCCCCATGGCATGGTGCAATTGCTGCAACGCGTGCCGGCGGAATACCCGCTCGCAGCCTATCCGAACGCCGGCTACCCAAAGTATCATGAGGGACGCTTTATCTATCACACCGCGCCGGACTATTTCGCACAAGCGGCCCGAGAAATGGTCGCCGAAGGGGCGCGCCTGGTGGGAGGATGCTGCGGAACGAATCCGACGCACATCGCGGCGATCGCCGCGGCGATAGCGACTTTGCAGCCGGTGCGCAGCAAGCCGGTGCGCGTGGTCGCCGAGCCGCCGCCCGAGCGCCAGCGCCGTGAGACAGCAAGCGAAGAGAGCCTGCTCGACCGGATCGCGCAGGGAAAACGTGTGATCATCTGCGAACTCGATCCGCCCAAGACTTTGGCGCTCGACAAATTTTTCACCGGCGCGCAGGCCCTCGTCCAAGCCGGCTGCGACGCGATCACCCTGGCGGACAATTCGCTCGCCATCCTGCGCGTGAGTAATCTCGCGGTCGGCGCGATACTCAAGGAGCGCTTCGGCATCACTCCGCTGTTGCATCTGAGTTGCCGCGATCGCAACGTTCTCGGATTGCAGAGCGCCCTGCTGGGGATGGCGGCGCTGGGAATGCGCCACGTCCTTCCGCTCACGGGCGATCCCGCGAAAGTCGGCGATCATCCGGGCGCGGCTTCCGTTTATGATGTGAATTCAGTCGAGCTCATTTCGATCATCAAACGCCTCAATGAAGGATTCAGCCAGGCTGGGAAATCGATCAAGACACCGACCGGGTTTGTCATCGGCTGCACCTTTAATCCGAACGCGAAAAATCTCGACGCGCAGGTGAATCGCCTTGAGCGCAAGGTCGCGGCCGGCGCGCAGTTCGCCATGACCCAACCCATTTTCGATGTGCGTCTCCTGGAAGAAATGGTCCGGCGCACGGCGCACGTCCCGATCCCGATGTTCACCGGCGTCTGGCCGCTCACGAGCGGGCGTCAGGCCGAATTTCTCCACAACGAAGTCCCTGGCATTATCGTCCCGGATTCTGTTCGCGCGGACATGGCTGGCCTCGAGGGCGCCCCGGGTCGCGCGCAGGGACTCAAGCTGGCGAAGGAGATTGCGAGCGCCGCCCTCGGATGTTACCCCGGCGTTTATCTGATCACGCCATTCCTGCAATACGAGACAACAGTCGAGCTCGCCGAATTTGCGCGGGGGGTTTGAAGCGATGAGTGTCTCCCGATGGTGCAAATTCGCCGCGCGATAATTGTTCAGGTCAGTGGCCTGTTGATCGTCGCGATCATACTTTTTGTTCTGTCACGGCTTTTCCCTGTCGTGGACATTCTGGCGGCGATCCAGCAACGCGTTATGCAATGGGGCGCATGGAGCGCGATCTGTTACCCATTGCTCTATGCCTGCTGCAACGTCCTCCTCCTGCCGGGCGGAGTGCTCAGCATCGGCGCCGGGTTTTTCTTTGGGCTCTGGTGGGGATTCCTCATCGCGCTTCTTGGAAACGTCGCGGGCGCGGCGATCTCCTTTTTCATTAGCCGGTGGATCGGACGGCAATGGCTGAGACGAAAATTGCTTCGGAATCGGACGTTGGTCGCGTTGGAACCGGCGGTCGAGAGAGAAGGGTGGAAGATCATCCTGCTCAGCCAGCTTCATCCCCTTTTCCCCACGAGTCTGCTCAATTATCTTTACGGGCTGACCCGAATTCGGTTTCGAACGTGCATGCTTTGGGTCGCCATTGGACAGGCGCCGGGCTTGTTTCTCTATTCATACCTTGGGACGCTTGGTCAGTTGGGTCTGAACCTCGCTCGTGGCAAGACGCACCCGCGAGCGATCGAGTATCTGGTTTGGCTGGGTGGATTCGCGAGTGCGGCGATCATTCTCGTTTTGCTGGGACGAATCGCGCTCCGGCTTCTTCAAGACGCGGAACGAGATGCAGCCCAGGCTGAGCCTCACGTCGAGGCAGCACCGATGCCAACTAGACAAAACGCTGCTGTACAGGACGTTATGCAAAGACCATAGTCGGACAACCCGTCGCCGAAACAATTGCGTTAATATTGTTCCACGTGGAACGCCAATGTACGAACTTCCCAAGAAATACGATTTGATCGTTATTGGAAGCGGTCACGCCGGAGTAGAGGCGGCCCTGGCCGCGACCCGGCTGGGTTGTTCGACCCTGCTTCTCACCCAAAACTTGGACACGGTCGCCCAGATGTCGTGCAATCCGGCGATCGGTGGTTTGGCAAAGGGTCATATCGTGAGAGAAATCGACGCCTTGGGCGGGGCCATGGGGGTGAATGCCGATGCGACCGGTATCCAATTCCGGATGCTGAACCGAACCAAAGGCCCAAGCGTTCGAGCCCCGCGAGCCCAATGTGATAAGAAAGCGTATCAATTTCGCATGAAAGCCGTGCTCGAGCGGGCGCCGGGCTTGGACCTCAAGCAAGCCACAGTTTCGAGGATCCGGACGAACCAAGGATGCGTCGCCGGTGTGGAGACCGATATTGGCCTGGCCATCTCGGCGCGCACGATCGTCGTCACGTCGGGTACATTTTTGCGAGGCTTGTTACATGTGGGGGAGAATTCCAAGCCCGGCGGTCGCATGGCGGATACCAGCTCCGGATTAAGCGGATCATTGAAGGAACTTGGTTTTGAAGTAGGGCGGTTCAAGACAGGCACGCCCTGCCGCATCAGCAGTCGCTCGGTCGATTTTAGCCGTTGTGAAAGGCAGACCGGAGACGACCCGCCGCCCCGGTTCAGTTTCTTGCCGTTATCCGATCCACCTATTGGAGATATCTTCACGTTGAATCGCCACATGTTCCACATGGAACAGTTGCCCTGCTGGCTTACCCATACGACGGCCCAAACCCACGAGATCATCCGCCAAAATCTGCACCGCTCGCCTCTTTACTCGGGCAGAATCCAAGGCACCGGTCCCCGGTATTGCCCCTCGATCGAAGACAAGATCGTCAAGTTCGCCGGCAAACGCTCACACCAGGTCTTTCTCGAGCCTGAGGGGAGACACACCGAGGAATTCTATGTCAACGGCCTCTCAACCAGCCTCCCGTACGACGTCCAAGTCGAGCTGATTCAGTCTATTCCCGGCCTCGAAAGAGCTGAGCTTATGCGCCCCGGTTACGCCGTGGAATACGACTTCTTCCCGCCGACCCAGCTTCACTTGACCTTGGAGACTAAGCTTGTGGAAGGACTTTACTTTGCTGGCCAAGTCAACGGCACTTCCGGATATGAAGAGGCTGCAGCCCAGGGACTTATAGCTGGAGCTAACGCGGCACTTAAAGTTCGCAAAGGCCCTCCGTTCATCATCTCCCGCCGGGAAGCCTATATCGGTGTGTTGATCGATGATTTAACCACCAACGGCACCGACGAACCATACCGAATGTTTACCAGCCGCGCCGAGGAACGCCTTTCCCTCCGCCAGGACAATGCCGATCAGAGGTTGACCCAACGAGCATTCGAAATTGGGCTGATCGACCAAGAGAGACACGCAGTGTTCTCTAAAAAAATGGTGGCGCTCGAGGCTCTGAGGAAATCGATCGAGACAGTGAAGGTGGCGGGCAAATCCGTCTCCGCCCTCCTGAAAATGGCCGATTTTCGGTTGGCGACGCTTCCTCCTGAGGTTCGAGAGTTGGCCTCTCCGGAGTTATGGGAACTTGTCGAAACCGACCTGAAGTACGAAGGATATGTTCGACGCCAGGCTGGTCAGAATGAGAAGCTGGCGCGCGGTGGAGCCCGGCCCATTCCGAGCGACATCGATTACGATCAAATCAGGGGTTTGCGCTTGGAAACACGGCAAAAACTGGCGGCGGCCCGGCCTGATTCCATCGGTCAGGCGGGACGGTTGAGCGGAATCACGCCCGCGGACCTCTCGATTATTTCTATCTGGTTAGAAAAGAATCCAGTATCCTACGCCGACCGTCCCCAAGACGGCGCGTTTTCCTAAAAGCAAATTTATCACCGTGTGGTTTCTTGCGCTGGCCGTTTGTTTTCTTGGTTATCTGTTTGGATCCTTTCCGGCGGGATATTTTGCCGGCCGTATCGCGGGAGTTGATGTTCGCTCACTTGGGAGCGGCAATATCGGAGCCACCAATGTCCTGCGCGTCCTCGGAAAACGCTGGGGTTATGCCGTCTTTTTCGTGGATGCGTTCAAGGGATTTGCGGCCGTCCGTGTGGCCTTGTTTCTCGCGGAACATCTCGAAGCAACTCGATCCCATGCGGTCTACTTTGCGATCCTCGCGGCGGTCATGTGCGTTGTCGGACACACCTTCCCGATCTGGCTGGGATTCAAGGGCGGCAAGGGCGTCGCGACCTCGGCCGGGGCGGTTTTCGGCCTGATGCCGCTCGCGGCCGTGATCATCTTTCTTGTCTGGGTGATTGTCTTTGAGATCACCCGCTACGTTTCGGTGGCATCGCTCGTGGCTGCTTCTGCCTTGCCTGTTGCCGTGGGCTTGTTGATCTACTGGAACGTGATTGAAGGCACGGTGTTGCTCTACTTTTCCACGGTGCTGGCGATCCTGGTGCTGTGGAGCCACCGCTCGAATTTTTCTCGTCTTCTAAAGGGAACGGAACAACGCTTTACCCGCAAATGAACATTCGGCGAACGGCAATTGTGGGAGCGGGCGGCTGGGGCACCGCGCTGGCGGTCCTCTGGTCGAAACGAGGGAATGAAATTACGCTTTGGGGCCACGATCCTGCGCGCACGGAGAAGATTCGGGTAACCCGCGAAAACGAAAGTTATCTTCCCGGGGTCAAGCTTCCTGACTCCATCGACGTTACGAGCGATATCGTGAAATGCGCGGAGGCGGATCTGATCGTATTCGTCACGCCCTCGATCGCCTTGCGGTCCGTGGCCACACAACTCCGCGCTTCGCTTTCCGGTTCCAAGGTTGTGCTCTTGAGCGGAACCAAAGGGATCGAACACGGCACCGGGATGAGGATGAGCCAGATCCTGGAAGAGATTTTCCCGGACAATACCGTCGCGGTAATTTCCGGTCCCAATCTGGCCGTGGAAGTTTCGCGCGATCTTCCCACGGCCACGGTTCTTGGTTGCTCAATCCCGGAATGCGCCGAGGAACTGCAACGGCATTTGGGCAGCGAGAAGTTCCGGATTTATTCGAGCGATGAAACGATCGGCATCGAGCTGGGCGGCGCGTTGAAGAACGTTTTCGCGATTCCGGCCGGGGTGAGCGACGGCTTCGGCCTGGGCGACAATTCGAAGGCGGCGCTCGTGACCCGATCGCTAGCGGAGCTGTTGCGGCTCGGCACCGCCATGGGCGGAAATCCGAGGACCTTCTATGGCTTGAGCGGCGCCGGCGATTTAATCGCCACCTGCTTTAGCCGGCACAGCCGCAATCGCCGGGTGGGCGAAAAGCTCGGGCGCGGCGAGACGCTGGAACAAATCCGCTCCGGCACTCACATGGTGGCGGAGGGGATTCCCACGACGAAAAGCGCGTACGAATGCGCGCGGAAACTGAATATCGATACGCCAATCATCGATCAGATTTATTCTGTTCTTTATGAAGGGAAGCGGCCGGACCAGGCCCTGCAGGAGCTTCTCGGGCGAGATCAAAAAGCCGAGCGGATTTGAGCCTAGGTTGCGCCGAATCTGCCGATCACTTCCGGGTAGAGTTCGCGCTCGGCAATCTGAATGCGGGCGTGCAGCGATTCCGCAGTGTCGTTAGGCAGGACGGGCACTTTTCGCTGCGCGATGATTTCGCCGCTGTCGATTCCGGCATCGACGTAGTGGACGGTGCACCCCGTCACCGTTTCGCCGGCCGCCAGGGCCTGCTTCCACGCTTCCATGCCGGGGAACTTTGGCAGCAGCGAGGGATGCACGTTGATGATGCGGCGCGGAAAAGCCCCGAGCATCGGCTCTTTGAGCACGCGCATAAAACCGGCGAGAACCACCAGATCCACTCCGGCGGCCTCGAGCATCTTCACTAATTCCATTTCCACTGCCGGCTCGAATCGAGTCCGAAATTTTCCTGGCGGAAGGTAAGCGTTTGGCACGCTAAATTCGCGCGCGATATCCAAAATCCCCGCGTCGAACACATCGGAAACAACGACGCGGGCATCGGCCGCGAGTTTCTCCGCGCGAATTTGCTCGAGAATCGCGCGACAATTGCTTCCTTTCCCGGACCCAAGAATGCCGATCGCGACGCGCCTCATTCGCAGGAAAGCTTTTTCATTCTCTCGATCAATCGAGACGTCGAATGGCCCGGCTCGAACGGCAGAATCCGAATCTCGGCGCCGATTTTTCCCAGCGCCGCCTGTTCTTCCGGGTGCAAGGTCGCTCGAGTATAATCGCCGCCTTTGACATAAATGGAGGGGCGCACTTCTTCGAGCAAACGCGTGGCGCGAATCTCCGGGAACACGACGACATGGTCGACGCATTCGAGCGCGGCGACGACCTCGGCTCGATCCGCTTCGCGATTCAGCGGCCGGCCCTCGCCTTTGAGGGCGCGCACGGATTCATCGCCATTGATGGCCACGGCGAGCGCCTCCCCCAGGGCGCGCGCGGCCTGGAGATAACGGACGTGCCCGGGATGCAAGAGATCGAAGCACCCATTCGTCAGGACGAGCCGCTTTCCCTGGGCGCGCAGCTTTTCCGAGACGAGCGCCAGCTCACCGGCGCTGATAAATTTTCCGCTCATGACTTGGGTGTGACGAATTGGAGTGCCCCGGGCAAAACTTCGAAGACAGCCGGCTCGTTGCCGACGAGTTCGCCATCGACATTGAACCACATTCCAGGCTTTGAGTTAACCGAGATGCGGGCAGCGCGCCGGAAAATAATCGAGGCGCTGGAAAGATGATTGCCCGTCAACATCTGGGGCGCGAGCAGGGCGAGATCCGCCACGGGGCGTTCCGGAATTAGGACAAGGTCGAGCAATCCATCATCGGGCGACGCTTCGGGCGCGACGGGAATTCCGCCGGCAACGTAACGGCCGTTTCCGATGATCACATTGTAGAGATTCTCCGAGATCGTTTCCTTGTCATCCAGCGCGATTTGGGTCCGATACGCGCGCAACTCCGGCAGCGTGGCGGCGGCGCAACGCAAATACGCGAGCGGGCCCCAGGTCTTCTTCAGTTTGGGAGTCAACTTTTCATCCACGAGGCCGCTGAACCCGCCGGCGGAAACATTCACAAAATAACAGATGCGATCACTCGTGACGCGCACGAGATCGATCGCGCGGGTGTGGCCGGCCAGGAGCACGTCAATGCATTGGTCGAGGTCTGTCGGGATTCCAAGCGTGCGCGCGAAATCGTTGCCGGTCCCCAGCGGGATCAATCCGACGCGAACGTTGCCGGACGGTTCGCCGATTCCATTGATTACTTCGTTCAAGGTTCCGTCGCCGCCCGCCGCTACGACAAGATCGCAACCCCGCTTCAGGGCCGCGCGCGCGAAACGGCCAGCCGAACCTCGTTTGGAGGTGATCTTAAGGGTAGTCGCTGGCAGAGAACGAAGCCGTTCGATCAAGGCCTCGGCGTCTTTAACGGAGCCTGCGGCTGGATTGAGAATGATACAGGCGTTTGGCATTTGGTTTAGCTCGGCGGCGACTAGTCCGCAGTCTTCCAGTCACAACCGGGTCGCGCAAACTGGACAATAACAAGAAATCGGAAACCCGGCTGGCCAATAATTCCGTAATTCTGCGAAAAATAAGGCTTGCACCTAACGACAAAGTTTTGGCATTAATCCCGTCCGAATGAACTCCCGCAGGCGAAATGTTGTTACCGCTGCACCACACTGCGGTCCTCTGCGTCTCGTTGGACCGTCAACCTCACCCACCTAAATCCATGCGTACAAAACACCTCTTCAACCACGGATTCTTGATTCCCCGAATCGCCGCCGCCCTTTGTCTTTTTTCGGGCGCGGTCTTCCTGGCGTTCTTCAGTTTCGCGGCAGATCCACCCAGCGGCACGCTGTCGGCCGCGACTCCCAGGTTGACCTACGAGACTGGACCAAACGTACAATCAAACCCTTCGGGTCAGGTGGGCGTGGTCTGCAATGTCGCCCTGCCGTGTGACGAGTACACCCTCACCGTGGACGCGACCGGTTTCGAGGGAACGCACAACGTCAAGATTAGCATCCAGTGGCCCGTCCCCGCCGAAGATTACGACGTTTATATTCTCCAAAACAACGTCGTGATTAAGACGGCGGCCTCCTCGGCCGATCCGGAAATCGCACTGATCGATGCGATCTCGGGCGTTTACATTGTCCGCGTTGTTCCGTTTGCCGTCGCGGGCAGCACTTTCACCGGGACAATCGAATTCGTTCTCAAGCCAGAATCACCCGACCCGGTTCCTCCGGGGCCCGGGACCCCCCGTTATCATAACTTCGCCGCCACCGGCAGCATGGGGAACAGCGCGGGCGAACCGACGCTCGGCCCGGGACCGGCCATTGCCGGACAACCAGGTGGACGCACGATGTTTATCGCTGGGTTGGAAACGTTGCGCACGACATGGAACGATTGCTCGTCTCCCGCCTCCGGACCGGGGTTCCCCGGCACACCCGAGGCGAACTTCCCATTATGGGAAGATAAGAGTTACGCGACCACTTCCGTGGTAACGCTCGATCCCATTCTTCACACCGACTTCGTGACCGGCCGCACCTTCGTCTCGCAACTCGGCCCGAGGACAAGCTTCCTCGCATTCACCGACAATGATGGCGGCGAGGACGCGGATACCTCGAACGATTATACCCCGACCCAAGGCAGCGGGATCAACTCGAGCGTGGACCATCAGAACATCGGCGCCGGCCCCTACAATCCGAATAGTAATCCGCCGCCCCCGCCTCACCCGCTTTATCCGAACGCCGTCTATTACGCGTCGCAGGACGCCGCGATCGCGCAAATGTCTCGCAGCGATACCGGCGGGCTAACTTTCGGACCTTCCGTGCCGATGTACAACCTGACGCAATGCGGAGGATTGCACGGCCACATCAAAGTCACTCCGGCTAACGCTGTAACCACCGCCAATGGGCATGCCGGCACCGTCTACCTGCCGAACAAGGGCTGCGGGACTAATCAAGGCGTCGTCGTGTCGGAGGACAACGGTCTCACTTTCGCCATCCGCACGGTCCCTGGCAGTTCTCCTGGCGACACCGATCCCTCACTTGGAATCGATGCCGCCGGCACAATCTACTTTGCCTATGCCGACGGGGACGGCCACGCGCGGGTCGCGGTTTCTAGCGACAAAGGCTCGACCTGGTCGACCCCGATCGATGTAGGCGCCCCCTTCGGGATTAAGAACACTGTATTTCCAGGAGCGGTAGGCGGAGATGCGGGCCGCGCTACGGTCATGTATCTGGCCACCGACACGCCGGGCCCGTACGAAGCAATCGGCGTCTTTGACGGGATCTGGCACATCTACGCGTCCCACACCTTCGATGGCGGCGCGACCTGGACAACCGTTCGGGTCTCGCCCGACAACGATCCTGTCCAGCGTGGATCAATGTGCACAAGTGGCACTACCTGCGGCGAAGACCGAAATCTTCTGGATTTCAACGACATTGAAATCGACCACGAAGGTCGCGTCATCATCGCCTATGCCGATGGTTGCCTGGGTTGCACCAGCCCGACTGGAGCCGATTCGCGCGCGGCCAAAGCCACCATCGGTCGGCAATCGGGGGGCAAGCGGATGATCGCGGCGTTCGACCCGAACCCGGCTGAGCCGGCTGTTCCGAGCGCTCCGCGGGTCGATCTGGTGGGCGAGGTTCCTTCAGAACACATCCGGATCGATTGGTCGGAGCCGCACAGTGGCGGCTTACCGCTTACGGGCTATAATGTTTACCGACGAACCGAACCGGGCGCCTATGGCCCGCCGTTGGCGACGGTGACCCAGGGCTGTCCGACCTGTAAGACCGATTACAACGACACGACAGCTGTCCCTGGCACGGCCTATTTCTACAAAGTCACCGCGCTCAACGCCGTGGGCGAAAGCACCAACTGCGGTGAGTTCCCCATAGGAGAGATCATAGGCGGGGATGACCCCTGCCTTACCCCGGGAGTTACGATCCTGGAGGACCAGGCGGGTGATATCGTGACGCCCATTGGCCTAACGACCAACGCGGGCTGGGACCTGCGGAAACTATCGATCGCCGAACCGTTTGGTTTTGCGCCGGACAAACTTGTCTTCACCATCAAGGTTGAAAATCTTGCGGTGCTACCTGCGAACACTCGGTGGCCAGTCCAATTTAGACTCCCTGGCGATCCTCCAGCGCTCGGCCGTTGGGTGGACATGCGATCCGACCCGACGCAGCCCTCGGGAGTTAGCTTTAAGTATGGCACCTTCACCGTCAACACAACCACTGGTGCGTATGGTGCGCCCAATACGGTCCTAGGCGATGCCGATGCCGGCAGTGCCTATGATGCGGACGGCACCATTACCATTGTGGCGGCACGCGACAAAGTAGGAAGTCCCGTAGTGGGAGGAACCCTCGTGGGATTTCTCGTCAGGGTTCGCGTCGGAACCGATGCCGGCTCTGTCACCCCCGACAACATGGACGATAGCTTGGCTCCGCTCGGTAGCTACACCATCGTAGGGAACAGTTTTTGCCGGCCTAATAACCCCCCGATCGCTGAGCTAACGGCAAATCCCACGAGCGGTATTGCTCCGCTCGTGGTTAGCTTCGATGCCTCCGGGTCGTCTGATCCGGACACGGAGCCGCCGCCGGATACAATTGCTTCTTACACATTCAATTTCGGCGATGGGTCGGCTGATGTTACGCAGGCGAATCCTACCATCCAATACGCCTACTCCTTCGAGGGCAACTATCGCGCCACGGTGCGAGTGGTGGATTCACGGGGGATGCAGAGCCTCAACGAGGCGGAGCAGGTCATCATAGTATCCCCGCAAGGCACCACCCCGACCCCGACCCCGCCGCCGCCGACAGCTACACCAACCGGAACGCCGCCGCCGCCGACAGCTACACCAACCGGAACACCGCCGCCGCCGACAGCTACACCAACTGGGACGCCGCCGCCCCCAACAGCTACACCAACCGGGACGCCGCCGCCCCCAACAGCTACACCAACAGGAACACCGCCACCCTCACCGACGCCGACACCTAGCGCGACACCGACGCCGGCACCTACTCCGATCGACGTAAAGTTTTACAACATCTCTACGCGAGTCCGCGTTGGGGCGGGAGATGAGGTAGGAATCGGAGGCTTTATCGTGCCGGGCAAAATCTCCAAGAGAGTTATTGTCCGGGCCATGGGACCCTCAATCGGAGTGCCCGGCGCCCTGGCAAATCCCAGGCTCGAACTTTTCGACCAGAGCGGCGTGATGATCGACGCGAATGATGACTGGAGGACCTTTAACGAAGATGAAATCAAGGCCAGCCAACTAGCACCGCCCAGTAACCTGGAATCGGCGATCATCCGGCGGCTCGATCCGGGGTCTTACACGGCGATTATTCGCGGTGCGGGGGACAACGGAGGGATAGGCCTGGTGGAAATCTACGACCTGGAAGGAGAGACCGCTTCGGAGCTGGCAAACATTGCCACGCGAGGCAAGGTAGGCGTGAATGACGACGCCTTGATCGGCGGGATCATCCTGCGGGGCGGTAACTCACAAAACGTCCTGGTGAGGGGGATCGGGCCCAGCATAGGCGGCACTGTGGCTAATGCCCTGCAAGATCCACGATTGGAGCTGCGCGACCAGGACGGTGCGCTGCTTCAGGACAACGATAACTGGAGAAGCGACCAGGAGGAAGATATTGAGGCGACAGGAATCGCGCCGAGTAATGATCTTGAGGCGGCAGTCCTTCGACGGTTGGGACCGGGACAATATACCGTGATCGTGCGCGGGGCTGGTTCCAGCACCGGGCTTGCGCTGGTCGAAGCCTACCGACTCAGCGACCTATAGGCGCTTCAAGACTAATTGGGCGAGATCTGTCGACTTTTTGATCTTAGTCGGCTTGTCGTCGCCGCCTCCTACGCTAACTCTAATGTAGCTATTCCCCTTGAGGGCGTAGAGGGCGCCGACCTTTTCATTACCCGCCCAAAAGGCCTCGTCGCCCAGGCCTTCGATCGGTTCCGGCGGTTCCTTCCTTTTGGGGCCTTCGCCCACCGGCGACGGCTGCTCCTTATGAAACATCTCGTTCCAAGCCTGCTTCGGATCGCTCGCCTCGGCGCCAGTCCCTCTTTGCACAACTTGCAGGCTGACTGAGTTACTGAAGGTCGGCAGCGCAAAGTAGCATTGGGAGATGGAGAGACTGCCCTTGGAGTTTGCGCTGGGCTTCTTTTCCTTGAACGCCTCCCCTTGCACTGCCTGGATTTCTTCACTTGTCAGCAGGGAGCACGCGTCAAGGGCCGGACTGCCGGGCGAAGCTATTGGGCTCGGCGCCGCCGCGTTCGTTCCGGGATCGATCGGCGCAGGAGTGTCAGGTTTTGAACAGCCCCAAAAGACGGCCAAAAGCCCCGCGGCGAACGATAATAAGAGTCTACGCATAAATTCGTGCATTCTTTTCCGAGCTAAGGGAAAGCAAGGACTCGGAATAGTTTCTCGCAACTAAGGAACAAAGCGCCATGAAAAAATCTCCACCGTCTGAGTCCGGCTTCTCCCGTCTTCGCGTCCTATTTTCCGTCATCCTCTGCACCATTGGTGCGGGCTTGGCAATGATCAGTTTCGCCGCCGATCCTCCCTCGGGCAGCATCACTCCCGCCTCCAGCCCGGTAACATGGAACGGCACAGGTACCGGTATTCCGCCAGCCGCGGGCGGTGAGCCTGATTGCGAGGAAGGTGTCAACTGCGATACCTTCGAACTGACCATCTCCGGCACGCCGGCCGACTGGATCGCGTCGGGCAAGCAAGTGAAAGTGCGGATCCAGTGGCTCCTGAATTCCAGCGACTACGACCTGGCCATCCACAAGGGCGCCATTGACGGGCCACTGGTCGGCTCTTCTGGAGGCTTTGCGAACACGGGTGAAGAAGCCGTGCTGAATCCAGCCAGCCCCAGCATCGGGACCGGGGTCTTCTTTGTTCGCGCTATTTACTTCGCTGCCTCCTCCGCCGATCAATACAATGGAGTCGCCTCCGTTGTCGATGCAGCCCCTCCCCCGGTGGTTGCTCCGCCGGCTTCGGGCGTCGCCCCCAGATATCAGAATATCACTCCGCCCGCCGCGGGCCCGGAAACGCTGGGGATTGATGCGGGCGAGCCCTCGATCGGAGTGAACTGGACGAGCGAAGCCGGGCAAAACGGGGGACGCGCTATGTACATCGCACTGCTTCAGACTCTGCGCGTCACTTTCGACGATACGTGTCCCTCGTCCCCCAGCGCCTTGTGGGAGGACAAGAGCTTCCAGAGCACGTCGGCCATCACCTTCGATCCGATCTTGTTCACTGATCGCACCACCGGTCGGACGGTCGTTTCACAATTGCTCTTTCCCGCCGGGACGTTGACCACCTTATCCGCTTTCAGCAACGATGACGGGGACGTTTGGGTTGAGAGCACTGGCGCCGGGTTTGGCTCCGGGATCGATCACCAGACCATCGGCGGCGGCGGTCCGTTCCATGCGCCTTTCATTCCCCCGCCCGGCGGATATCCGAATGCGATCTATTATTGCGCGCAACTTCCCGCCTCCAGTTGCGCCATCAGCTTCGACGGTGGCATGACCTACGGGCCGGCTGTTCCAGCCTATACAGATGGATGTGGTGGATTGCACGGACACATCAAGGTCGGCCCCGATGGCACCGCTTATCTTCCAAATAAGGACTGCGGGACCGAACAGGCCGTCGTGGTTTCCGAGGACAACGGAGTGACCTGGCAAATCCGTGCGGTTCCAGGCAGCACCGCGGCGGACAGCGATGCGGCGGTCGGCATCGGCAGAGGCGATGATCCCGCGACCAATGGCAGGGGCAGAGTTTATCTGGGCTACGCCGATGGCGATACCCGAGCGGTCATTTCCACCTCGGACGATGGCGGGGTAACCTGGACCCAGCCGCTCGATGTCGGAGCAGCTTTCGGAATCAACAACGTTGCGTTCCCGGCGGTCGTGGCCGGCGATGACGACCGTGCGGCGTATGCCTTCTACGGCACGCCGACAGAAGGCGGTTTACAGGATCCACACTTCCAAGGCATCTGGCACCTCTATGTCGCGCATACCTACGATGGCGGGTTGACCTGGTTCACGGTCGATGTCACACCGAACGATCCGATGCAGCGCGGCTGCATCTGGCTCGGCGGCGGCGCGAACATTTGCCGAAATATGCTCGACTTCATGGGCATCGACGTGGACAAGCGCGGCCGGGTTCTGATCGGTTACAATGACGGATGCGCGGGCGCCGAGTGCTCGCAGGCCGCGGCCAGCGTGACGGGCAACTCTTATACCGCTTTGGCCGCAATCGCGCGCCAGACCGGTGGGAAGGGATTGTTCGCGGCCCACGACGCGCTCTTTTCAGATGCGCCCACTGTTCCCGGAGCACCTTACGTCACCGCGCTCCGGAACGGCGGCGTGGTTCATCTGGGCTGGTCGACCTCCAACAACGGCGGCTCGCCGGTGACTGGATACACCATCTCTCGCGGGACGACGAGTGGAGGAGAAACATTCCTCGCCAGCGTGCCTGGTTCACAGTTGCGCTACGACGACCAAACGGCCACGGACCCAGGCGTTATCTATTTCTACAAAGTTACGGCAACGAACGCCCAGGGCGATTCGTGCGGTAATAACGAAGTCTCGGCTCGCTATGTGGGAGACTCACTTTCCGACGCGGGTTACACCCTGTACGTCGATCCGACCGGCTTGGACGAACCGGGCCCGCCGGCGGCCAATCCCGATCTCGATATCGAGACGCTCTCGATTTCCGAACCCAGCTCCGGTCCGCACGCCGACAAGCTCGTATTTAATCTCAAGGTCGTGGACCTCTCCACTGTTCCGAATAACCGGATGTGGAGAATTATTTGGGACACGCCCAACGCGCCTGACGGCAATTTTTATGTCGGAAAGACGAAGGATGCTTCCGGTGTGGTTTCGTACGAATATGGCACGGTCGCGACGACCGTTGTCGGCCTGGTGGTAGGCGTTCCAACGACGACAAGGGTTGGAGACGCGGATTTCGGCAGTTTCACGCCTGAGGGACTGATCACGATCGTCGTTTCGAAGGACAAGGTCGCTCGTCCGCAAAGGGGAGACTTGTTAGGCAACTTTGCCGTTCGGACCTACAACGTGGTCACGAACGAGATCCGGTCCACCAATGCGATCGACACCGCTACCAATGCGGCAGCTAATGACTTCACCGCTAACGCAGCTACTTATGCGCTGGTCGGGCCGGCCGGGCCGATAGCCACGCCTACGCCGACAGGGACGCCGCCGCCGCCGACGGCTACGCCAACGGGGACACCGCCGCCGCCGACAGCCACACCAACAGGGACGCCGCCACCCTCACCAACGCCCACACCCAGTGCGACACCGACGCCAGCGCCTACCCCGATCAACATAAAGTTCTACAACATCTCTACTCGCGTGCGCGTCGGGACGGGGGATGAGGTAGGGATCGGAGGCTTTATTGTGCCGGGGAGTATCTCAAAGAGAGTCATTCTCCGGGCCATGGGACCCTCGACCGGGGTGCCCGGTCACCTCGAGGATCCCAGGCTGGAACTTTTCGATCAGAGCGGAGTGATGATCGACTCGAATGACGACTGGAGGACATTTAACGAAGAGGAAATCAAGAACAGTCGATTAGCGCCGCCCAATGACAGAGAATCGGCGATTATCCGGCGCCTCGATCCGGGGGCTTACACGGCGATCATCCGTGGTTCGGGAAACACCGAAGGGATAGGGCTGGTGGAAGTTTACGATCTGGAAGGGGAGACCGCTTCGGAGCTCGCGAACATTTCCACGCGAGGCAAAGTAGGCCTGAATGATGACGCGTTGATCGGCGGAATCATCGTGCGGGGTGGTAACCCGCAAAACGTTCTCGTCCGGGCGATCGGGCCGAGCCTGGGGGTGCCGAATTCATTGGACGATACACGATTGGAGCTGCGCGATTCGAACGGAGCGCTGCTCCAGGAGAATGATAACTGGAGAAGCGACCAGGAATCGGAGATCGAGGCGACCGGGATTCCTCCGACCGATGACCGCGAGTCGGCGGTCCTTCGACCGCTCGGTCCGGGCGAATACACCGTCATTGTCCGCGCAGCAGGTATCAGCCTTAGTAACGGGCTGGCGGTGGTTGAAGCCTACCGGCTGGGTGATCCCTAACCGCGTGATGATCTGAGCCTGGCCTGGGTTCTTCCAAAGCCGGAAGAATCCAGGCTGCTCTTGAATCGCAATTGGAATTCAGCGGGCTGTCTTGCTCCGCTCGACTAAGCCTCAATCCACCTTTTTCAATGAGTAGGTCGTCAAGAATGTTGGATCGCGCCCGCGAGCGTTGACCAGCAAACGGGGGCTTCCGTTTTGGGAAGGGAGGTCCCACTCATAATTGAAGTTCTTGATACCGGGGTCTCCTGCCTGCCGGGCCTTATCCAAATTCCCAATCTCCTCGTAGGCAACTCGCTTCGCCCCCGCCTCTTCGCGAGCGACGGCCGTGATGAAGCGGAGTGCTCCGTCCTTGCCGAAGGCCACAATGAGGTGCGAAAAACTCGGGTCCCGGATTTGCCAGACCTCCTGGCCCTTTCTCTCCGCACGCACGAAGCTCCCGAGCGCGTTGAGCCGTTTGTGCACATCATCCTTTGCGAGCTTGAAATGAATCCCCAATATTTCACGCTGAACTTCTCCTGCTGAAGCGTTGGCGCAAAACCACGCCAGCGATATTAAGCCTGCCAGGAGGAATCTGTTCACCCTCCGCTGTTGGGGTTGCATAAGTCCATTTACACGGGGAAACAGCGTCGGGCAACGTTCCCAACTCGAACTAATCCCCGGCGTTCAAACGCTCCGGAATGGCTCTCGCTATCGCCGCCGGGAATTTTGTGTATCGTCGCGGCATGGAAGCTCACGATCTCCTGAATGTCGCGAATGACGAAGCGACCCAAGAAAACGACGAACAAAGCGGCGGCGCCGTCTTCGTTATTTCGCATCGCCCAATCGTCCCGCGGGAATTGCAGGAGCAATCGGCCCGGGGTCCGTCGCAGGATTATGAAAACCTCGGAGAGCTCCCGCGGTCCTACGGGCGACCCGTTCTCTTTGGGATCGCGCGCGATCCACACACGCTTTTCGTTTATTGGGAAATTGATTGGCCGTCCACTTTTGGGGACAAACCACCGGCGGACCGCAAGGTGCATCTCCGCGTGATTTCCGGGGACGGCAATGAGGAAACGAGCGTGGCCGTGGAGCCGTTTGCGGGAAACCATTGCGTCGCGGTCTCCCAGGCCCGCAGCACGTATCGAATCGAACTTGGCTATTACGAACCGGCGGAAGTTTGGAATGGCGTGGCGACTTCCGACGCCATCGCAACGCCACCCGATGACATTTCTGACAGCGCCTCCATCGATGTTGCCACCGTGCCGTTCCACTTGAACTTTCAGCGCATGGTGGACGCTTTCCGCGCGTCCAGATATGACGGCGACGCCTTGGTCGACATCGTCGGCCGGTTGCAGGAGCGCGCGGACGATTCAGCAGAAACCAATCTGACCGATGCCGATCGCGAACTCCTTCGCGCAATCGAGTGCACTTTGTCCGAGACCGATTCGAGGCAGCGGACGCGCTTAAGAAAGGCCGCGGACACTTTCGCGACGCGCCAGCGGATCGAGTCGATCCTCGGCTTCGGGGCCTCGAGCAGGATGTAAATGTAACGTCAGCCCGAGCGGACCCGCGGCATCCCGCGGCATCCCGCGGCATAATGCGGCGCGGCTGCGTCGAGCGCGGATGACGGGATGATCCGTCAACTCCGCTTTCGCTTCGCTCGGGATGACGGCGTTCGCTACTTGCTCAGCTTAATTCCCTCCGGCATTTCCGGTGGTGGTGCGTTGAGCCGGCTGCGTTTCTTCCCGTAGAGAAAGTAGATAACGAACCCGATCAGGAGCCAAACGATCAATCGCATCCAGTTCGTCCACCCGAGACCGTAGATCATCGCGCCACACACAATGATGCCGAGCGCCGCGACCAGCGGCGCTGCCGGCACGCGGAATCCTCTTTCCAATTCAGGACTCCGCACCCGCAAGATCCAGATGCCGGCACAGACGAGAATGAAGGCGAACAGGGTTCCAATGCTGGTCATTTCACCAGTGACGTCTGCCGGAACGAAGGCCGCGATCAGGCCGATGAAGACAAAGAAGAGCAGGTTCGATTTGTAGGGCGTTCTAAAGCGCGGATGGACGTCCGAGAAAATCCTCGGGACAAGGCCATCGCGACTCATCGAATAGAAGACGCGCGACTGGCCGAGCAACAACACCAGGATAACCGAGGAGAATCCAGCGAGGATCGCGATCGTTACCGACTTGGAGAGCCACTCGTATCCGTGCATGTATTTGGTGATCGCAAACGCGACCGACGCTTCACGGCCGGCCGAGCGAAAATCCTGCACCGTGGCCACGCCACTCAGAACATAAGCGAACAAGACATAGAGAACCGTGCAAATCGCCAGCGATCCAAGAATCCCAATGGGCATGTCGCGCTTTGGATTTCTCGCTTCCTGCGCGGCGGTCGAGACCGCGTCAAAGCCGATATAGGCAAAGAAGACCACGCCGGCTGCGCCGAGAATACCGAGGATTCCCCCGTAGGCGTGCGTGATCCCTTGGGGAGTCACATAGGTAGTCGGGTCGGGGATCAATGGCGTGTGGTTTGCGGGACTAATGAAGCTCCACCCAATTCCGATGAAGAGCAGCACGATCGTTGTCTTCAAGATAACGATCAGGCCATTGACGAAAGCCGATTCCTTCGTGCCACGGATCAGCAGAAGGGTTAGCACCAGAATGATGAGCACCGCCGGGATATTCATAATCCCGTGCATCCCGCTCGGGTCATGCTCGAACGGGGAATGCGTCCATTGGTATGGTATCTTCATCCCGAACCACTCGAGCACGCGATTCGCATACTCGCTCCAGGCGATGGCGACCGTCGCTGACGCCACGGCGTATTCGAGGATCAAATCCCATCCAATGATCCATGCGACCAGCTCGCCCATGGTGGCGTACGAGTAAGTGTAGGCGCTTCCTGCGAGAGGGATCATGGAGGCGAATTCCGCGTAACACAGACCCGCGAAGGCGCAGCCCAGGCCGGCGACCACGAAGGCCAGCACGACAGAAGGACCCGCGCGGTCCGCAATCGCGGCCGCGGTCCGCACAAAGAGGCCGGCGCCGATGATCGCCCCGATGCCGAGAGCGATGAGATTCACCGGCCCGAGCGAACGCTTCAGACTGTGTTCGCCGACTTCCTGGGCCTCTGCCATTAACTTATCGAGAGGCTTTCTTGCGAATAGATTGGCCATACGTTCGCTTTCTTTCTTGAGTTACCTGAGTTGTAGTTTCGGTTTCGCTAACCAGCTTGGCCGCCTGACGGCGCCCCAGCATTTGATTTCCGCCAGAGAAAATAGACCGGCACGCCGGCCAGGACGATCACCAGCCCGGGCCAGGTCGTCGCCGTCTGATAGATGAAGAGCACCACGAGGATCACAGACGCGCCGATTATGTAAAGAGCGGGGACGATCGGATAGCCGAAAGCCTTGTAGGGGCGCTCGACGTCAGGCCGTTTCCGGCGCAGCACAAAGATGCCGATGATCGTCAGGATGTAAAAGATGAGCGCGGCCGAAATGACGTAATCGAGCAGGTTGCCGTAAAGGTTCCCATAGCCGGTGACGGCCCCGGCCGCGTCTGTCTTCACGGTCCGCGGCAGAACGAGGACGCCGGCCCAGACGCCTTGAATGATGAGGCCCCACGCCGGAACATGGTGCTCGTTCAATTCTCCCACCCGGCGGAAGAAAAGACCATCGCGCGCCATCGCGTAGTAGGCGCGCGCGCCGGCCAGAATCAGTCCGTTGTTGCAGCCGAACGTCGAAACCATGATCGCGATCGCCATGATCGTCGCGCCCGCGCCGGGGAAAATCACGTTGGCCGTCTCGGAAGCGACACGGTCGCTCGGCGCATTCTGAATCGCCTCAAAGGGCAGCGCCGCCAGGTAGGCAACGTTCGCGAGCAGATAGAGGCCGATGACGAGGATGGTTCCGAAGGCCAGCGATAGTGGAACGTTGCGCCGCGGATTTATGACCTCGCCGGCGGTGAAGGTGATGTTGTTCCAGGCGTCCGCGGAAAAGAGCGAATTCGTCTGGGCCACGCAGATGCCGACGAAGAGGCCGAACGCCGTCGCGGCGGTGAGGCCTTCCCCTACATCCTGCAAATTTCCGCGCAGGCTCCAGAAGTCGCTGAAGTTCCCCGCGCCTGCTCCCGATTTCCAACCGACGATGATGCCGAGCAGGATGAGCGCGATGAGCGCGCCAGTCTTCGCCGTCGTGAAAACGTTCTGCACGAGCTTGCCCAATCTTAGGCCGCGGGTGTTCATGAACGTCAGAAGCGCGATCATGGCGAGACCGACGAATTGAGCGGTTGAGAGCGAGAGCGCGTAGCCGCCGAACCGGATGGGCGCGATCAAATAATTCGACTCCGAGACCCAGGGAATGAGCACCCCGGTGTAGCGCGCGAAGCCGACGGCGACCGCCGCGATCGTCCCGGTCTGAATGACAAGGAAGAGCGTCCAGCCGTAAAGAAAACCCCAGAGCGGCGAGAATGCTTCGCGCAGATAAACATACTGGCCGCCGGCTTTCGGCATCATCGCGGCCAGCTCGCCGTAGGAGAGCGCCGCCATCAGGGTGAGCAGCCCGGTGACGAGCCAGACGACGAGCAGCCAGCCAGGCGCGCCGACCTGGCGGGCAATAATCGACGAGACGATGAAAATGCCGGAGCCGATCATCGAGCCGGCGACGAGCATCGTTGAGTCAAGCAATCCCAACCCGCGAATGAATTTGCCGTTGGTGGGTTCGGATGAAGATGCCATGCCGCTGCTGAGTTCGAGCCGTTCGATTTCGCGAGAGTTAATCACCAGTCAGTCCGGCAGCGCAACGCCAAAACACTCTCTCTTCCGCTTTGATGATCGCAGGCCATGAGGAAGACGGCGCACGGCCCTCTCAGGGGGAGATCGTTTCGACGTAGTGGAAGCCCTTGTCCCTGATCGTGAGCACCACCGCCGACTTATTCGCGTTGCGGTTCTCGTCGATCGTAATCTTGCCGGTTACGCCCTGGAAGTCCCTGGTCACGGCGAGCGCATCGCGCACCCTGGCCGGTTCCGAACTGCGGGCGCGCGTCATGGCATCGAGCAGGACGCTGGCGGCGTCGTAGCCGAGCGCGGCCATTCCATCGGGGTCCCGGTTGAAACGGGCTTTGAATTTGCGAATGAAATCCTGAATGACCGGCGACTGATCCTCGGCGGAGAAATGGTTCGCAAAGAAATTGCCCTCCAACGCGTCCCCGCCAATCTGCGTCAACGCGGGGGAATCCCAACCGTCGCCGCCCAGGAGCGGAACGGTGATCCCGAGTTCGCGGGCCTGGAGTGCGATCAGGCCGACCTCATTATAGTAACCGGGAACAAAAATCGCCTCGGGATTGGCTGCCTTAATCGACCTGAGCTGCGCTCTGAAATCCTGATCGCCCGAACTGTAACTTTGCTCGGCCACCACCGTGCCTCCGTTCTTCGTGAAATATTCCTTGAAGAATTGCGCGAGGCTGACGCTGTAATCCTGGCGCACGTCGGTCAGCAGAGCGACCCGCGTCATTTTGAGTGAATCGAGCGCGAATTTCGCCATCGCGTTCCCCTGAAACGAATCGACGAAGCAGACGCGGAACACATAGTTGCCGATCTTCGTCACATTCGGGTTCGAGGAGCCGGAAACCATCGGGATCTTGTTTTGTTGCGCGATCGGGCCGGCTTCAAGCGAGCGGGAGGAAACCATTTCGCCGATCAGCGCCACGACGTGGTCACGCGAAATCAATTTCCGCACCGCCGTAGCTGCTTCGCCGGGCCTCGATTGATCGTCTTCCGTGATCAGCTCGATTTTCTTGCCCAGAATTCCTCCTGCCGCATTGGCGTCATCGATCACCATTTGCGCGCCCTGGTGCGAAGCGGTTCCGAAGCTCGCCGTTTGCCCGGTCAGGCAGGCGAACTCCCCGATCTTGATCGTATCGCTGCCGGCCGGGTTATCCGCATCTTTGGTTCTGTGACAGCCGGCCAGGGCCAGCGCGCCGCAAAGGGCAAGGCTGCCGAGTCTTGGGAACGCGAAGGTCCAATGCCGAAAGCGCATGCAATTGCTCATGAGAGAATCCTCCGCTCCGAATACCGGCTGTCGTGAGGGGGAACAAGCGTTTTCGCCCTCGGGCAGCACGTGCTATCCTCCGGCCCGTGTTTACCGGCATCCCACTTCTCTTCTCGCGGAAAAAATTCACCGCGCTGCTGATCGCGCTGGCTGTCGGTCTTCCCACGCTCGCCGTCGCGAAAACGCGGCCCCTGGCGGAAGCGCTGCAATATCAAGCTTTGCCGATGGAGCGTTCATCGCAAAACCATTTGCTGGTGCGCGCGGAGATTAACGGCAAACCGGCTGTGCTCCTGGTGGATTCGGGCGCGCCTTTGAGCGCCGTGGCCCTCGACCGGCGCGATCATTTCAAGATGTCCCCAGTCACCGCCAAGTCCAAGGTCCCTCAGCGGCTCAATATCAATGGCGCGTTTAATTCGATGTCGATCGCGCGCAGTCTCCGGCTGGGCGCGCTCAATCTGGTCGACGAACCAATGGTGCTGATCGATTTTTCCTACCTTCGGCCCTCTGCCGCCGATAACGGCAAACGCGAACGCGAAAGTGACGGCATCCTCGGGACGGATATTCTGTTCCCGCTCAAGGCGGTGCTCGACTACGAACGGATGCTGCTCGTTCTCAAGATCGATCCGCGTGTGCCCGGCCCGGTGCCGGGGTTCGATTTCCGCGGTCACCGCCGCGTGCGCATGCACGAAAGCGAGGGTTTCAACCTCTATGTCGATGGCTCCGTCAACGGCAAAGCAGCCAGGCTGATGGTGGACACCGGAGCGTTCGCCACCCTGCTGCACTCCCCGTTTTTGCGCCGTATGAACATTCCGATGCGCCAAACGAAGTTCAGGTCGGTCGGGGTAAATTTGGCCCAAAGCCAGGTGCGGCTTGCCACTATCTCGCGTTTGTCAGTCGGCTCGATGAATATGCGGACTCACGACGTGGGCGTGATCAACCTGGGAGGATTGATTCACGCCGGCTTGCTGGACGCGTCGCCACCGGTGGCGGGGCTGCTCGGCTCCGAGATGTTGCAGCGCTATAACGCCATCATCGATTTCGGAACAAAATCGCTTTATCTGAAGCAGTGAGCTTCTCGGCGGGCCGCGATCGCTACTCGAAATCGATCTCGCGCACCTTCTTTTGCACGCGAATTACTTCGACCTGATACCGCAGTTTGTCGGGAAGGCCTGCGGCCTGTGGAATCGCTTCGAGCAGGATGACCGGGGACGAAAGGTCGGAGGTATTAAGCTGAATGTTTTCCACGCCCAGCAGGCGATAAATGAATGGCTGTCGCACTTCGATGTCTTTCACACGATAAAGCTCGAGGGTGGCGGTCGCTTTGCTGAAGACGCCCTCCGTGATTTTGAACCGTTCGTTCGTAAGC
The DNA here is from genome assembly GCA_035941955.1 of Chthoniobacterales bacterium. Lineage (GTDB taxonomy): Bacteria > Verrucomicrobiota > Verrucomicrobiia > Chthoniobacterales > UBA10450 > AV80. Next base: position 5,408 of record DASZDO010000063.1, on the reverse strand, counting down.
TCGTAGATCTTGTATTTCGTTTGCAGATACCGCGTCAGCGCGATGAAGATCGGCACGATGAGCCAGCAAAACAGCCCGCACAAAATAAAGAGGCCAAGGTTTTTTAGTTGCGAAGACGTTCCACGCCAGATCGTTTCTTCCGTCATGGATCAAGTCTTAGCAAAGTCGCGGCAGAGCACAAGCTCTGGTCGGGCGAGACTCCGTCGAGCCTGTGTCTGTCCCGGCTCGACAGAGGCTCGCCCTACCGCGGTATTCGCGGCCCCATGATTACGCAGGCCTTTGTTCTCGGCGCCGGGTTGGGGACCCGGCTCCGTCCGCTCACGGAGGACCTCCCGAAGCCGCTCATCCCGATCTTTCAAAAACCGCTCATCACCTTCGCGCTCGATCATCTCATCGCGGCCGGGGTGCAATCGTTCGTCATTAACACGCACCATCGCGCCGCCGCGTTTCAGGAGTTGTTCGCGCAAGGCAGTTATCGCGGCTGCCCGGTGGAGCTTGTTCATGAACCGGAAATCCTCGGGACGGGCGGCGGAATCAAGAATGTCGAGCGATTGCTGCGCAACGAGCCTTTCATCCTTTGCAGCGGCGATATCCTCTCCGACATCTATTACGCTCGCTTGATCGAAGAACATTTTCGCGCGGGCAATGACGTGACGCTGGCTTTGCGCGAGACCGGGCTCGGCACGGACGTGGCCTTCGAGGGTGGCCGCATCGTGGACATGGCAAAGCGATACGGCCGGGAAGGCCGTTATGATATCGCCGGTATTTCGGTTTGGAATCCGGCAATTTTCGAGAGGATTCCACCCGGCCAGCAAGTCTCATATATTCCTATCCTGGCGGAATGGATTGGCCAGGGCGGCAAGATTGGGGGCATCGTCTCGAACGAGCGGAAATGGTTTAACATTGGTTCCCGCAAGGAATACCTCGAAGTGCATCGTGTTATTCAGGAAGAACATTGGAAGCCTGGCTACGTGAAATCGCCTGATTGGCCGGTTCGGATCGCGGCTGATGCGGTGGTCGATCCGAGCGCTCGGCTCTCCGGCTTTTCTTCCATCGGCGCAGGCTGCCAGGTCGGCGCCGGCGCCATCCTGGAAGACACAATTCTCTGGCCTGGCGCACAAATCGCTTCCCGTTCTCACCTCCGCAATTGTATTGTCCGCCGCCATCGAAAAGCAGAAGGCGAACTCAGTGACACCGACATCTAGAACCAGCAAGATCGAAACGTTGCTCCAGCAGACGCGGATCCGTTTTCCGCGCCTGGAGGAAGCCGCGGTCAGGATCACGCCGATCGAGAAAGGCGGCTCAGACCGGAAGTTTTATCGCGTCCGCTGTTCGCCGGCGCAGACGATCATTCTGGTGAAGTACAACTTCGACCGTGAAGAGAACCGCCATTATGTCCAGATCGCGGAGTTTCTCGCCGAGCACAAGATTCGCGCTCCCAAGATCTATTTTCACGACCCGGCGGAGGGTTTGATCTGGATTGAAGATCTCGGGAAAGCCGATCTCTGGAGCTATCGCGAGGAAAGCTGGCTCGTGCGCCGCGCCTTGTACGAATCGGCGCTCGATGAAATCGTGAAGCTGCATTGCCTGCCCGAAGAGGCTGGCCGGGCGATTGAGAAGAGTCTTCCGGCGGTGTTTGATGCCGCGCTCTATCGCTGGGAGCAGAACTATTTCTTCGAAAACTGTCTCGGCGGATATTTTGGGGTGGAAGAAAAAAAACGTTCGGAGCTGGCCAGGCTGCCCGCACTGCACCAGATCGCCGAACGTCTCGGAAATCTGCCGCGACTTCTGGTCCACCGTGATTTCCAGTCGCAAAACATCATCGTTCGCAACGCGCAGGCGCATTTGATCGACTTCCAGGGCATGCGGCCGGGACTGGCGGAATACGACCTGGCCTCCATCCTTTTCGATCCCTATGTCGCTTTCTCACGCCCAGAGTGCGAGGAACTGCTGACGGCGTACGAGGAAAAGCGGGAAGCCGCGCTCCTACCGGTGTCACCGGAGTTTCGCGAGATTTTTCGCTTGTGCGGCATTCAGCGGCTAATGCAAGCGATCGGGTTTTATGGTTTTGCCGGAACGGTCAAAGGCAACAAGGCGTTTCTCCATTACATTCCCGGTGCGATGAATTCATTGCGATCGCTCGTCGGCGAGATCGACGACTTGAAAGAATTACGCGGGGCGCTTGATGATCTGCCGTGAGCGGTCGCGGCGCTGGTTTCGAGAACACCGCCAGCGTTAAGGAATTCGATCGGCTCCCGCGCCTCGTCGCCTGGAGCGCGGTGATCGTAGCCAGCGCGCTGCCCGCGATCGTCTGGCGCGAATCCGGGCACGAGTTCTCGCTCTGGGCCCCCGTGACCCAATGCATCCTTTTGGCGGTCGCCGCGCTCGCCGTCCTGCCCTTTCCGCGCGTCACAGGTTTGTCGCGATTTCTCTTCGCCCTCGCCGGCTTGCGCCTCGGCTGGTACTTCCTCGGCCCATGGCTTGAGACGGTCGAACCCTTTCGGACCTGGTTGGAGAGCGGGAATTGGGGCGTCCGCTTACTGATCGATCGAACTCTGCCTGTCGCCGGCGCGATCCTGTCGGGCCTCACGCTGATCGGCAGTGGATTGACGCGCCGCGATCTGTTTTTGTGTCCTGGAAATCTAGCGGCGCCGGCGGGCCCAATCCCTTTCCTCGGATTGCGGAAATCGATTCCGTGGACAGTTCTTGGTCCTGCCTTGCTCGTCGTCTTCGGAGTGGCGCTGCCGTTGTTTTTGTTTTTTACGATCCGTCCGGACTTCGCCGCCGGCGGAGTCATCCTTCGTTTTCTCCCATGGATTCTACTGGTCGCCCTGCTCAATGCGGCGAATGAAGAATTTCAGTTCCGCAACGTTCTCCTCGCGCATCTGCGGAACTCTGTTTCTCCCGCCGAGGGCGTATTGATGACCGCGGTCTTGTTCGGGCTCGGACATTATTACGGTCAACCCTCCGGACCAATCGGGGTGGTGATGGCGGGATTCGCCGGGTGGATTTGGGCCCGCAGCATGATCGAAACGCGAGGCTTCGGCTGGGCCTTGCTCATGCACATCGTGCAGGACGTTGTCATCTTCTGCTTCCTCGCGGTCGCTGCCGCGGATTCCTAGCGGACAAACGGATTCGTCCGCCGCTCCGCGCCAATTGTGGTCGGCGGACCGTGACCGGGAAGCACGGTCACGTTGTCGCCCAGAGGAAATAGTTTCGTCTTGATCCCGCGGAAGAGCAGTTCGCCATCGCCGTGAGGCAAATCCCAGCGGCCCACCCCGCCCGCGAACAGAACATCGCCGCCGATCAGCAACTCATCTTTCCTCGAAAAAAAGCATAGACTTCCCGGGCAGTGACCTGGCACTTCCAGGACCTCCATCTCCAAACCGAGAAAATCGCGCGCAGGCGCCGCTTCAATCAGGAAATCCGGTTGAACCGGCTCGATCTCCAGTTCGAACCCGAAACTCCGGAAGAAATCTCGGTCCGATATCATCGGCGCGGTCTCGGCGTGACAGCCGATCTGGCAATCAAATCGCTGCTTTATCTTCGCCACATCCGGGACGTGGTCGAAGTGCCCGTGCGTCAGCAGGAGCAGCCTGGGCGTGGCGCCCGTCGAGACCAGCCAGTCGCAAGTCCCGTCGGGCGCGTCGAATAGGATGGACCCCTCGGGCGCTTTGAGGAGGTAGCAATTGGTCTCAAAAATCCCGCCGCAGAAGGTTTCGTATTGCATGGTTCGAAAGCCGGCTTGTCGCGCCGGCAAGCTACCATCGAAAGAGGCGGGCGCACTTCTCTTGAGTGCGGGAATGAAAACTGCATCAAGGGCGGCGATTTCGTTCGTTCTTTGAATGATCGGTCACCTGGGTTGTCTCACTCACTACAAATTGATGCTCCACTCCCCGGTTACCTTGCGTTCAGCCCGAACTCTGCGACTTTTCGAAACCTCTTTTTCCCAAATGAAGCCCACTTTCCGCACTTTCGCGCTCTCCGCAGTCCTGGCCGCCTTTGCTCTCGCGGTGCAGCCGATCCGCGCCAAATCCGACGCGGAACAAGTGGCGGTCTCGGTCGGGCGGCTCCTGGAAGAGGGACACTACACGCATCAACCGCTGAACGATGAAGTCTCGCGGAAATTCCTCCGCACCTACCTCGAGCTGCTCGATTTCAGCCATTTGTTTTTCACCCAGCAGGACGTCGATGCTCTTATCTCCAAATATGCGACCTCGCTGGACGACGACGTGTTACTGGGAAACCTGAAGCCGGCCCACGAAATCTACACGCTCTATACCAAGCGCGTTGACGACCGGGTGGCGAAAATCAAGGCGATGCTCAAGGAGCCGGTCGACTTTAAGAACAGCGCCGCGATTGAATTGAGCCGCCAGAAGGCGCCCTGGCCAAAAGATGCGGAAGACGCTGATGGAATCTGGCGTGGCCGGATCGCAAGTGAATTGCTCCAGGAACACCTGAGCGAGCACCCGATCGAGCCCGGACCACAACTGATCGCGCGCCGCTACGACCGCCTCGCTCGCAATGTCCACGAACAGGACAAGGATGAGCAGGTAAAGCTCTTTCTCGATGCGCTCGCCCAGGCCTACGACCCGCATTCGGAATATCTGAGCAAGGCCGACCTGAAAAACTTCAGCATCACCATGGGCCTCTCGCTCGTCGGCATCGGAGCGATGCTGAGGACAGAGGACGGCTACGCGAAGATCGAGAGCCTCGTTCCAGGCGGGCCCGCCCAAATGGATGGCCGCTTGAAAGTCGGGGACCGCATCAGCGCGGTGGCCCAGGGCAATGGGGAGTTCAATGACGTTCGAGACATGCGTCTCGACAAAGTGGTCGAGCAAATCCGCGGCAAGAAGGGCACCAAGGTCCGGCTTCTCGTCATTCCAGCCGACGCGCCGGATCCCTCCAAACGCAAGACGGTCGAGCTGGTGCGCGACGAAATTAAGCTCAAAGACCAGGAGGCCCGCGCCGACATCATTATTAAGAAGGACGAGAACGGCGAGCCGGTGAAGCTGGGCTGGATCACGCTGCCGTCGTTTTACGCCGACATGGACCGGCACCAAAAGAGCACAACCAAGGATGTGCTCGCGTTGCTGAAGCGGTTGAAAAAGGAGAACATCGCCGGGCTGGTGGTCGATCTTCGCCAGAATGGCGGCGGGTCGCTCGAAGAAGCGATCGCGCTAACCGGGCTCTTTTTGAAGTCGGGACCGGTCGTGCAAACGAAAGGCTCGAACGGGAATATCGTGGTTTCGAGCGATCCCGATCCCGGCATTGCCTACGGCGGTCCGCTCGTGGTGCTGACGTGCCGGCAAAGCGCATCGGCGAGCGAAATCTTCGCCGCCGCGCTTCAGGATTATGGACGCGCCGTGATTGTGGGTGACAAAAATACTTTCGGCAAAGGCACGGTG
>DASZDO010000062.1:0-26989 GCA_035941955.1 Chthoniobacterales bacterium | reverse complement strand
GGGCGCCCACGAGCAATAGCATTGAAATCAGAATTCTTTTCATCAACGAGATAGCGGCCAAACGAAGGGACGTTTCGCCAACAACCTCAATATGCGGAGAAATCCCCTGCGCTCAAGATGGGCGGAGTGGCCCCTAGGCTTCGTTTCGTAATCGTGCTCGTGCTCCTGCTCGTGATCGATCCCCGGCCACCTCCGATTCGATTACGATCACGAGCACGAGCACGAGTTAGGTGGGCCGCAGTCCGCCGGTTGACCTCTCCTAAGAACGTGGCTAATGTGCCTCCCCTTTTCTGCGGGGCAGCCTGGCGATGATCGCCCGCGCTAAAGACAGAAAACCGGCTACGCGCCGCCAGGAGAAAACTTACCGCCATGTTGCAAATGCAGGATTTACTTGCGAACTCGTACCGCGAGTTCAAAGAAGGTAGCATCGTCAAAGGACGCATTCTCGAGATCCGTCCCCGGGAAGTCCTGGTCGACATCGGATATAAATCCGAGGGCGTGATTCCGTCGGCCGAATTCGAGGACGTTGAGTCCATGGAAGTGGGCGACGAAGTGGAAGTCCTCCTCGAGCGCCTCGAAAACGACGAAGGCATGGTCGTGCTTTCCAAGGAGAAAGCGGCGTATCGTCAGAACTGGAACAAGATCGCCGCGGTTTTCGCCGGCGACGGCCTGATCAAAGGCAAGGTGAAATCGGTCGTCAAAGGCGGCTTGATGGTCAACATCGGCGTGGAAGCATTTTTGCCCGCGTCTCAGATCGACATCATTCCCCCGAAGGATTTGCAGCAGTTTGTCGGCAACACCTCCGATTTCAAAATCGTCAAGATCAACGACGACCGGAAAAACGTGGTCCTGAGCCGGCGCGAATTGATCGAGCAGGAACGGAGCGAGAAGCGCCAGAAGTTCCTGGAAGGCGTCAAGGTGGGCGACACCGTTCAAGGCAGCGTGAAGAACCTGACCGATTTCGGCGCCTTCATCGACCTCGATGGGATGGATGGCCTGCTCCACATCACGGATATGACCTGGGGCCGCCTGGGCCATCCGAGCGAACTGTTGAAAGTAGGCCAGCCGCTCGAGGTGATCGTGCTCGACATCAATAAGGAGAAGGAGCGCGTTTCGCTCGGATTGAAACAGACCCAGAAAAATCCGTGGGACCAGATCGAAGAGCGCTTCCCGGCCGGCCAGCACGTCAAGGGCAAGATCACGAATCTGGTGCCGTACGGCGCGTTCGTGGAGCTCGAGGAAGGCGTCGAGGGTCTCATTCACGTTTCCGAATTGTCCTGGACCAAACGCATCATGCGTCCGTCCGACGTCCTGACTGCGGGTCAGGAAGTCGAGGCAGTGGTCCTCGGGGTGAACAAAGAGGAGCAGAAAATCTCGCTGGGCCTGCGCCAGCTCGAACCCAATCCGTGGGATGAGATCGAGAAGAAATTTACCATCGGCAGCCACGTAAAAGGCGCGATTCGCAACATGACTGCGTATGGCGCGTTCGTGGAACTGGAAGACGGCATCGATGGAATGATCCACGTCTCCGACTTGAGCTGGACCCGGAAGATCAATCATCCGACCGAAGTCTTTAAGAAGAACGACGAAGTCGAAGCCGTCGTGATCGACATCGACAAGGTGAACCAGCGGATCAGCCTCGGCATCAAACAGCTGAGCGAAGATCCGTGGAAAGAAATCGATTCGAAATACAAGATCGGCGATCTCGTCACCGGCAAAGTCACGAAGCTCGCGAGTTTCGGTGCGTTCGTGCAATTGCAGGATGACATCGATGGGCTCGTCCATATTTCGCAACTGAGCGAAGACCACGTCGCGAAGGTGAAAGACGTGTTGAAAGTCGGCCAGGAAGTTGAAGCACGCGTCATCAAGGTGGACAAAGTCGAGCGGCGCATCGGTCTCTCGATCAAGGCTGCGAATTATTCCGAAGAGGAATTGCGCCGCGAATCCGAAGCGTTCGACAACCTGCGTCCGGGCGAAGACATGGTCGGCCTCGAGAAAGCGTTCGAAGCCGCCGCGGAAGATTACCGGCCCGGCGAAGGCAAGAAGAAGTAGGCCGGCATTCTCTTTCGAGGTTGCCTGTCGCCGAGCCTCAAGGAGCGGCGGTTTGCAACCGCCGACCAGGTTAAACGGCTCCTTGGGCCGTCAGGCCGATGCGGCGCGTTGACTACTCCTCGGTCGTTGTCACACACTCGGCGCTGGATGCGACTGAAAATCACTCTGCTTTGCCTGCTTCTTTCGCCGCACGTTGTTTTCGCCCAGGAAAAGACGGTCACAATCAATGACCTGGCGTGGCTGAAGGGCTGCTGGACTTCAAGCCGCAGCGGCCGGGCAACCACGGAACACTGGTTGAAACCGGAGGGAGGAACGATGCTCGGAATCAGCCGAACCGTCGCCGAGGGAAAAACCGTGGAGTTCGAGTTCATGCAGATCCGCGAGGAACCTGGTGACGGGATTTTTTTCATCGCGAAGCCCTCCGGACAACCGGAAGCAACGTTCAAGCTGATCAAGGGCGGCGCCCGCGAAGTGATATTTGAAAATCCCCAGCATGATTTCCCGCAAAGGGTCATCTATCGCCTCCAAGACGATGGTTCGTTGCTCGGCCGAATCGAAGGCGTGAGCAAAGGCCAGGAGAAGTCCGTCGATTTTCCGATGAATCGAGCGCGGTGCGACGAGTGACTTTTCTGTCGCCGCCCCGAGAACGTTCGGCGTCGCAACATTAACAAGGAGCGGCGGTTTGTAACCGCCGTTTTCTTGGCGGGCGGTTTCAAACCGCCCCTCCTTGATTGCAGCCCCGCTACCCTGCGAGCTCGTAGAGGTATTGCGCAAACGAAAGGACCGCGCCATCCATTCCCTGCACTTTCGGATTAGTGGAATCGATGACGTAATATTCATCGGGCGCGTGCGCGCCGCTGCCATGGCCCAAGCCGAAATGTCCGGCGGGCAATTTCAACGGTTCGTTGGTGAAGACATAGCCGGGCCACGAACCTGCATTCCGCGGCCATAAAACCGGATCGATTCCCGACCGCTTGTAGACGGCGAACTGCGCCTTGATCAAAGCCGAGTCCGCTGGCGTGCTGTTGGGATCGTAACCGCCGGTAATATTCACTTCGATATCGCCGAAGCCGCGTTTGGCCAGGTGCGCTTTCAAGGCCGCACCCGCCTCCGCTGCCGTCATGTTCGGAACGAGACGCAGATCGAGCTTTGCCACCGCCTTATGCGGCAGGATCGTCATTCCGCCAGGCCCCGTGTAACCGCCAACCAGGCCTTCGATGTTGACCGTGGGGCGTGAAACCAGCCGTTCCAAAGCCTCCACCCAATTTACATCGTTAACCCAACGCTCCACACCCATGGCCTTCTTGGCCCTCGCTTCGTCCATTCGCTTGGCGGCTTCCGCGATCATTTTCTTGTGCTCGGGACTAATGGGCAGCGCCTTGTCTGCAAAACCTTCAATCGCCGGATCATTCCCATCCGCGGAAACGAGCGTCGCGAGCGCCTGAACCAGGTGCCACGCCGGGCTATCGAGTCTGGCTTTGTTGGAAGAATGAATGTCCTTCCGCGGGCCCCGTCCCCATTTCTCGCCGGTTGAAACTAATTCGCACTCGATCACGCCTTTCGCGCCGAGGCTCACCGTGACCACGCCATCCAGCCCCTGGGCGGCGGACGGCATGAAAATCCCGGTGCATTTCGACAGCGCGGATTGCACCTCAGGCTTGCGCACAATCTGCGGAAAATTCGGCGAACCGACCTCCTCTTCGCCTTCCGCCACCAGCACCAGATTTACCGGGATCTTGCGCCCGGCGCCGCGAATGGCGTGCAAGGCGGCGAGCATCGAGGCCTGCGGTCCTTTTTGGTTCACCGCGCCTCGTCCCATCAAAATTTTACCCAGCTCGGGCTTGTCGATGACCTTCGCTTCCCAGGGCGGCGACGCCCATTCCGCCGGGTCCGCCTGCTTCACGTCATACATGAAATAAAGACCCACGGTCTTCTTCGCACCGGCATCCAGCGTCGCGAAAACCCCCGGCTTCCCGCCGCTCTCGACCCGGGTCGCCTGTTGAAACCCGGCGTCCCGCGCGAGCTGGATCATGAATTCCGCGCCTTCGGGGTAACCGCGATTCTCCGCCGCGATCGAGATTTGCTTGATCCAATCCTGGAGACGCTTGAGCGCTTCGTCGTGCCGCTTGGTGATCTCGCTGCGGATTGGATCGAAATCATCCGCCGCCCAGAGGTGCTGGTTCAGGGTAAGGGTGGCGGCGCCGGCTAGCGCAGCGCCTTTGATGAAAGTCCGGCGATCGAGCGTGCTCATACGCAGAATTTCTGATTCAGGGTGGTAGCGAGTAAAGACAAAAACAGCTCACACAAAGGTCACAAAGGAACACAAAGGAATTTTAAGATCTCCTGCTTCCGTTGTGAACCTTTGTGACCTTTGTGTGAGGTCTAGAATTCCGCGCTGCCGGGGGTGCGGGCGAACGGGATCACATCCCGGATGTTCGATACGCCGGTGACGAACATCAGCATGCGCTCGAAACCGAGGCCGAAGCCGGCGTGCGGCACCGTCCCGTAGCGCCGCAGATCCAGGTACCATTTGTAATCGGCCGGATCCATTTTGTGACGGCGGATATTTTCCTCGAGAATTTCCAGACGCTCCTCGCGCTGGCTGCCCCCGACGATCTCGCCGATGCCGGGAACCAGAACATCCATCGCCGTGACCGTCTTGCCGTCATCATTTAACCGCATGTAAAACGGCTTGATCTCCTTCGGATAATCGAAAACGGTCACGGGACATTTGAAGTGTTTCTCCGTGAGCCAGCGCTCGTGCTCCGATTGCAGGTTGGCGCCGTAGGCGACGGGGAACTCGAATTTCTCGTCGCTTTTCGTCAGCAGATCGACCGCCTCGGTGTAACTGATCCGTTGAAACGGCCGCTCCAGGACGAAATCAAGGCGCGAGAGCAATTCCTTGTCGACGAACTTCGCGAACAACTCCAGGTCCTCCGCGCAGTGCGAGCGGATGTCGCGAATGAGATATTTCACGATCTCTTCCGCCACGTCCATGTTGCCGCGCAAATCGCAGAACGCCATCTCGGGCTCGATCATCCAGAATTCGTTCGCGTGCCGTGAAGTGTTCGAGTTCTCCGCGCGGAAGGTGGGACCAAAAGTGTAGACCTTTGAAAGCGCGCAGGCGAAGGCTTCGGCTTCCAGTTGTCCGCTGACCGTGAGGTAAGTCGAGCGCGCGAAAAAATCCCGCGTATAATCCACTTCCCCGTCCGCGCGGCGCGGTGGATTCTTCGGATCGACCGCCGTGACCCGAAACAATTCGCCGGCGCCTTCGCAATCGCTCCCGGTGATGATCGGCGTGTGGACATAAACGAAGCCGCGTTCCTGAAAGAATTGATGGATGGCGAACGCGAGCCGGCTGCGCACACGAAAGACCGCGCCGAAAAGATTGGAGCGCGGGCGCAGGTGCGCGATCTCGCGCAGAAACTCAGGCGTATGCCCCTTTTTCTGGAGCGGATAGGTCTCATCGGAGGCGCCGACAATCTCTATTTCATCGGCCACGACTTCCCAGCTCTGTCCTTTGCCCTGCGAGGCAACAAGCGCGCCCCGGACCGTAATGGAAGCCCCCGTGATCAGGCGCTGAACCTCCGCGTAATTCGGCAGCGTGTTCTTCGCGATGATCTGGAGATTGCGCAGACACGAGCCGTCGTTCAGCTCTAGGAAAGAAAAATCCTTCGAATCACGGCGCGTCCGGACCCAGCCTTGCACTCGAATACTTTCCCGCGCCGAGTCGCTGGCAAGCGCATCTTTGATTCGTGTAGCCGCATTCATCCCGGCCAATTTTGCCGGTCGATTGCAATTCGACAAGTTCTTCTGTCTGCTGCCGTTGTTAAAATGGGTGAGAAAGGAATGGATAACTATGTCTGCGTCACTTGCGGCACCCAGTTCCGCGAAACGGATCGGCCGCCGGAGAGTTGTCCGATTTGCGAGGACGAGCGGCAATTCATCAATCCGAAGGGCCAACTCTGGACCACGCTCGACCAGCTCCGAGCCACTCATTCCAATCTAATCGAAGCGGAAGGCGAGAGTTTGTTCGGCATCGGGACCGAGCCCTCTTTCGCCATCGGACAGCGCGCCCTCCTCGTGCAATCGCCGGGCGGAAATATCTTGTGGGTTTGCGTGACGTTGCTCGACGATCGAACCGTTGCCCGAGTCCGGGAGCTGGGTGGCATTCGTGCCATCGCCATTTCGCATCCCCACTTCTATTCCGCGATGGTCGAGTGGAGCCGGGCCTTTGACGACGCCCCCATCCATTTGCACGGAGCCGACCGGCAATGGGTGATGCGCGAAGACCCCAGCATTCGTTTCTGGGAAGGGACAACGCAACAGTTATGGGATGGCATGACGCTCGTCAACTGCGGCGGGCACTTTGACGGCGGGACCGTTTTGCATTGGCCGGACGGAGCGCAGGGGAGCGGCGCGATCCTCCCCGGCGACATCATCCAGGTGGTGCTCGACCGCCGTCATGTGAGCTTTATGCGCAGCTATCCAAATCTCATTCCGCTGTCGGCTGCCGCAGTGACGCAAATCGTCGATCGAATCGAACCGTTCGCCTTCGAAAAAATCTACGGCGCGTGGTGGCAGCGCAACATCTTGTCCGATGCCAAAGGCGCGGTCCGTCGTTCCGCGGAGCGCTACCTTCGCGCGATTGGCCTCGACACTTGACGGCGAACTCATCATCCTAGGAACATCCCGCAAACGGAATCCCGATCCATGAAACTCATCCAAAAAATTCTAGCCAGTTGCATCGTGGTTGGAACCCTTGCCAGCCCAGCCGTTGCAGCCGATTCGAAGGAAGCGCGCGTGACCCAGATTATCCGCGACGTGAAACTCCTGCCGTCCGACGCGGCGGCACGGGCCGCGGTCGTAAACGACAAGGTGAGCGAGAACACGGGCGTGCGCACCGGAGGGGAATCGCGCTCGGAACTTACTTTCGCCGATCTGACCATCACGCGCCTGGGCTCGAACACGATCTTCAGTTTCAACCGGGCCGGGCGCAACGTTCAACTCGACAGCGGCTCGATTCTCCTCCGCGTGCCGAAGGACTCCGGGGGCGGCGCCATCAGGACAAGCGCCGTGACCGTGGCGGTAACCGGCACGACAGTGATTTTCGAAGGCAACCGCGCGGGCAAGAGCAAATTGATCGTCCTGGAAGGAGGGGCGCGCGCATCCCTGGTGAAGCATTCCGGTCAATCCCGGAATGTGCAAGCCGGCCAAATGCTCGATGTCCCGGCCGGCGCGACGACGCTCCCGATGCCGACGAACATCGACCTGAATCAGATCATGAAAACGCACCCGCTGATCACGGACTTCAGGCCGCTGCCGAGCCGTGATCTCATCGCGGCCGCCAGCCAGCAGCAACCGCCCCCTGAACCCGGCCCCCGCGGACCGTCGATCTTGCCGATAATTCCCGCGATCAATTTCGGCGGAGGATTTACTACGGGACCTCGTCGCCCTCCCCGGAATCCGCCAGGGCATCACGATCCCGCGCCGCCGACCGGGCCGCAGGGGCCGGATCGGCCAGATGGGCCCAATCGGCCGGATACGCCGGATAGGCCAAAGGATCCTACAACTGGACAGGGACCTGTAGTAGTCGGCCCGACCAAGACCACGCCTACGACACCGCCGGTGATCTTGCGGCAGGGGCCCAGTCAAAGCCGCATGCCATCGGCGACCACCAGCACGCGATATGTCCCGAAGCCCAAGCCCACGCCGGTTAAGAAGAAAACCAACCAGCCTAGCGGCCCGCGGTAGCCGTTGTCTCATCGGTTAGGCGCCGGCTTCCAAATTATCCTGTGTCCTCTGAACGCTCATCGCTGATTCTTTCAGCCTTCTTGATTTCCCTCGGATTGGCCGCCGCCGGGTTCTTCATTGGCCAGGGGATATCCGGAAGAAACAGCGGCCAACGCACCATTTCGGTAAAGGGACTTTCCGAAAGGGAAGTGCCGGCGAGCGTCGCCACGTGGACGGTGGATTACAGCGCCACCGGAAATGACCTGGCGGAGATAAACAAAAAATTGGCCGATAGCACAAAGGCCGTCCTCGCCTTTCTGAAGGGAGCGGGCTTTGAGGAGACAGACATGGCCGTCCAGCCGCCCTCGATCCAGGACACGAGCATGGACGAACGCGACAAGGACTCGCCGCCGCCGCCTGAGCGCTACCGTTCCAACCAAGCGGTCTTGCTGCGCACGGCCAAAGTCGATGCGATCAAACCCGCGCTGGCTTCGGCTTCGAACCTGATGATGAGCGGAGTGCTGCTTTCGGGAAAGGCCCAGCCAAATTACATCTTCAATGAGCTCAACGAGATCAAGCCGGGCATGATTCAGGAGGCAACGAAGAATGCTCGCATTGCCGCGGAGCAGTTTTCGAGGGATTCCCAAACGGCCCTCGGCAAGTTGCGCAACGCTTCGCAGGGTTGGTTTCAGGTGGAAAATCGCGACGCGGCAACACCCGAACGCAAGATCGTGCGTGTGGTGGTGGATGTTGAGTACGAAGTGAACTGACGACCATGAAGGCCATCAACCCGGTGGCTAGACTAGCTCCCGCACCTGGAGACCCGCGCCATGTCCAGTCTTGTCCAATCTAAGATGCGGTGGGCGATCATCGCCGTCTCGGCCTTTCTCCTGTGCGCGGTAACAGGCTGCGATAATTCGCAAAAGATCATCGTCGGCAACTGGCAGTCCGCGGGGGCTTCAAGCGCCATGGTTTGGGAGTTCTCTCAAGACGGCTCCGTCTTGATGGGGGGCACCCGAGGCAAGTATAGTTTCGGAGATCAAAAACGTATCAAAATTCAAACGCCCTTCGGCACGTCGGTTTATCAAATGGAAATCTCGGAGAACAGCATGACGCTGACGGATCCACGCGGGTCGAAGCTAAAATTTACCAAGCAAAAATAACGGGAAGTCGCCCGGCGGGCGAATCAGCTGACCCGATCGGATGGTCCCGCCTTCCGTCGCGCCAGAAGATAATCGAAGGAAAAGCGATCGTGTTCTCGCGGACACCAGAGCACAAATAACAAGTAAAGCGAGACGGGGAATGACGTGGCCCGTCAGGTTGTAAAGCGGCTCTCGCAAGAGGTGGCCGAAGGTCACGATGACCAGGACGAAGCCGAGCGCGATCAAGGCGTCGCGCGTGCGCAGACCCAGGATGAGCAGAGCTCCGGCAATGAGTTCGAGCAACGGGACGACAACGCCGACCAACCAGAGGGACCAGACGGGCAGGAATGTATCCTCGAACGGCAGAAAATATTTTCGCGCGTGTTCGAGCGGCCCGAGCTGGAACACTTTCGAGACACCGGCCATGAAGAAAATCAGGCCGAGAACAAGTCTCGCGAAGAGCAGCGCCCACGCGCGGTGAAAATCATTAGCCACAGGAGAAAATTAACCGAGGCCGGAGCTTACCGGGATTTGCAATCAAAGGCTATGACAACCAGGGCCGCAGGACTCGGTGCGTAGGTACGGCGGTCGCGTGGGCGCGAGCGGTGATGATGAGCTGGCGGCGACGCAGGGTCTCGAGCGCGGTTTGGACGGCGCTCTTCGAAAGCCCGGTTTCCTCCGCGATGGTCCGCAGGCTCATCGGCACTGGCCGCCAGCGCTGTCGCACCGCGCGCCCAGCAAGGAACAGGTAGACCAGGAAAGCCGACGGTTGCTGATCGTGCGCGATGAGGTCGCGCATGAGGACATCGAGCACGTAATCGTCCACCGGCACTGTCTTGCGGGAGCGAGGCATGCCACAGCCTGGCCGCTATACCGATAATCGGACAAGACTTTTCGGCCATTCGCTTCCTTCTCCGCTCGCGCTGTCTGCCCGCGGAGATAGCATGCCGGCATGATCACCAACATCAAATTCGTCAGCATCCCAGTGCGCGACCAAAATCGCGCGCTCGATTTCTACACGGAGAAACTCCGGTTCACCATCATCACCGACCAGCCGTTCGATGAAAAACAGCGTTGGATCGAGCTGCGCATCCCCAAGGCCGAAACGCGCGTCGTCCTTTACACCATGGAAGGACAGGAGGACCGGATCGGGACTTTTTCACCCATCGTCTTCGCCTGCGCGGACGTGCCTGAAACTTATGCCGAACTCAAAGCGCGCGGCGTCGACTTCGACGGCCCGCCGGAGCAGCAACCGTGGGGCACGTTCGCGAAATTCAAAGACAGCGAGGGTAACCAGTTCGTTCTCGCAACGCCAAAATGACTTGGCGTTCACGTCACTTGAACAACCAACATTAGGAATACTTCACAAAAATGAACTGGAAAAGATATTGGATTGCAACAGCCGCGGTTTTGGTGGGAGCTAAAGGATTGGTCGCGGCCCTATTCTTCGGAGTCATATTTGATTCCGTTTATGACCAAGCCCTGCCCTGTGCGAGAGCGGAAGGCTCAGAAGTTCACGCAGCCGGCTTGATCTGCATAATCGCCTGGTCGCTCGCTTTCACCTACATCTACGCAAAAGGATATCAAAACAAAGGATGGACCGAAGGAATAAGATTCGGGCTCATCGCATGGGTCTTCTACTTTGTTCCCATGATCACAGGATTTTACGGATACTACACGATGCCGCTCAATTGGGTCATCGCAGGGTTAGTTTCCGGTCTCGCTGAATCCCTTACGGCCGGACTTTTGGTTGCTCTTATCTACAAATCAAAGAGCGATTAAGCATCAAACCAGGCCGCAGAGAAAGCGGATGAAATGACCGAGAAACTTGCCCGTAAAACATCCGTGAAACCACAGGTAGGTCATCGTGGCAACCAAACTGGCGGAAGCGACCACGAGCTTGTTCCTTTGCTGGAGCCGGGCTTCGCCCTGCGCTACCCGCTCCGAGATGTAACCGGGCAAGATCTGCGCGAGCGCGTCTTCATACAGGCGCCGCTGGGCGGCGGGCATCTCGGAGATGTTACTGAATTCTTCGCTGTCACAAACGATCCTGCTCTCGAGTTTCGGGATGAAACGTGCGGTCCGGCCGACGAAAAGGCTTCGCTTTGCCTTTAACGCGCTGGCTACCACCCGCTGAAACGCCTGCCGGATATTTTCCGGCATGCTGTCTTCGCTCTCATAATTATTGCCGTTTACACAAATTGTAGCGTCGAAGGTCGTTTGCATGGCAGGGTATCCTCTCCCACCCATAAGTAGCATTTTGCCTACCAGACTGCTCCTGGACGACTCTATGAGCCTGGCCGAACCCGTTATCGCGTTTTGATTGGCGGCGGCGGAGCGGTGTCCCGAGCGTACCGAAAATTTCCCGTCAATCTGCGGGCCGCTTCCGCTTTGTTTTCCTTCCACTGATAGTGCGGGTCCCCCGTAACGGGTCCCCAGACGAGTCGCCCGCCGTAGCGCCAGTTATCGAGCAGAATGCCCTGGTGAAAAGGCTGCCCCCTGGCCGTGACCACGATGACGTTGTGCTCGCTCGCCGTCCTCTCAAAAGATTCTGCCCAGTGAAGTTCCAGTGTTTCGAGTTTCAAGGCATCCAGCCGGAGCAGGAGTTCCGTCGCAAATTGAAAACAAAGTCCTCCTTTCCTGGCCCCGGAGTTGACGAGGAAGTTATGCAAGCCCGGCGGCCAGGCCACCCGCCACTCGCGTTTCAGCTCACGTCCGGTGTTGTAGGCGCACCGGGCGACCAGCTGGACCTCCTCCGGCCGAACCGTCGGCGAAAGTGCGGCGAGGCGCTTCCGCAAGGCGGGGTCATCCGCCGAAGTGGCAAACGCCGGGTCCTGGCGCCCGCGTGCGCTGGCGGAAGGGACGCTGGCTGCGAACGCAAGGACCGCGACCAAAACGCCCGGAAGGCAACGCGCAAAGCGATTGGGACGGAAGCGGGACATGGGGCGCATACTTTAGCGCCCAGTGCCGGACGTCAAGAGGTTGAGATTCTTTTGGACACGGAGAAAACAATATTCGAGAACAAACCGGTGGCAGGAATTTCGACCGTTTCCCTTCGAACCCGAATCATCCTGTACGCCGGCGGATGGGCTGCCGCCTTGCTCGCGATCGACCTCCGTCTTTGGTCAATGGTTTATATGTTTCCCATGGGGCTCTCCGCGTTTATTCCGCCCGGGTCTGCCGATGGGAAATGGGGTGTTCCCTTGCTCGTTTTCGGTTGGATCATCTATGCCGGACACGCTGTCTTCTATTTTCGGGCACAGCGGCGCAAGACGATTTGGATCTTGTATGCGGTGCTGTTGCTTCTCCTGGCGTGCAACGCCGGCGGGTGCCACCAGATGCTTCAGGGAACGCCGTACGGACATTGAAGACCAGGACAAGCGCGGGGTTGCTCATGTTCCATAGGAAGAAGGGCGAACTCGAAGTCCTGCTCGTTCATCCGGGCGGACCGTATTTTCAAAGCAAAGATGACGGAGTTTGGACGATCCCGAAAGGGGAAGTCGCCGAAGGTGAAGATTTGCTGGAACGGGCCAAGATCGAGTTTGGAGAGGAATTGGGAATCGGTGCGGCGGGCAGTTGGATTGAATTAGGCAGCGTGAAACAGAAAGGCGGCAAGACGGTCCATGCCTGGGCGTTTGCGGGTGATCTGGAGGATGACTTCAAGCCTGTCTCGAATACGTTCGAGATGGAGTGGCCGCCGCGTTCAGGGAAAGTGCAGCAATTTCCTGAAGTGGATCGAGCCGGTTTTTTTCCGGTAGAGGAGGCGAGACGGAAGATCAATCCAGCGCAGATTGCATTCATCGACCGGCTGATCGAACAACTCGATGCGCGCGGCGAAAAAATCTGATGAGACAGCCGTTCTTCTTTTTTGCCCCGGGAGCCGGAGCGCCCTCATCCCATCCCTGGATGCAGCATTGGAAACAACGCCTTTCCACGATCGGTGAGGTCGAGCTTTTCGATTATTCCTACATGCGACAAGGCAGGCGGCGTCCGGACCCGCTGCCTCAGTTGATCGCCGCCCACCACGAGGCGCTGGTCGAAACCCGGCGAGGACGAGCTGCGATCCTGATCGGCAAGAGCATGGGTGGCCGCATCGGTTGCCACGTGTCACTCGAGGAAAAGGTCGAGGGTATTGTTTGTTTTGGGTATCCGCTTTGCGGCGGAGGCGATCGATCGAAACTGCGGGACAAAGTTCTGCGGGCCCTGGAGACGCCAGTCCTTTTTGTGCAAGGCACGCGTGATGCACTTTGCCCTTTGGATTTGCTCGAAAGCATTCGCGCCCAAATGAAGCCGCCCACATTTCTCCATGTTGTGGAAAGCGGCGATCATTCACTCCAGGTTTCGAAGCGGCATTTGGCAGCCACCGGCGAAACGCAGGAGGGGGTCGATCGGCGAATACTGGAAGCGATCGACCAGTTCGTAGCGGGATTGGCTGAACCGGCGCGCTAAACGGTTCGATGATCGGCGGTCCCAGACCACCGTTACCGGGATCAGCTCAGCGGCAGCCAGTTGCCCGTCTGGGGCAAAGGCTTGGAATCGGCGAGCGAAAGATAAGTATATTCTTGCAGGAGACGCTCGTAATCGGAGAGGAGTCTCATCGCGTCGTTCGGCTTGAGCCGGTCGCTCTTGATCGCACCGTCGACTTGCGTCTTCAGCAAACGCATTAGCTCGACTTTGTCCCACTGGGTCATGGCCAGAACTTCGCCGATTGTGCTCCCTTCGATCACTTCCTCGATGTACCAGCCGGATTCTTCGTCGGGATCCAGAAAGATGTGCGCCTCCGTCACGCGGCCAAACAGGTTGTGCAGGTCCCCCATGATGTCCTGGTAGGCGCCGACCATGAAAACGCCGAGGTAATACATTTCGCCGGGGACGATGCGATGCAGAGGCAGGGTGTCCTTCACATCCTGGAGGTCGATGAACTTGGAGACCTTGCCGTCGGAATCGCAGGTAATATCGACCAGCATGCCGTTGCGGTCGGGCGCCGTGTCCAGACGATGGATCGGCATGATGGGAAATAGTTGCCCGAGCGCCCAGTGATCGAGGAGCGACTGAAAGACCGAGAAGTTGCAGATATATTGGTCGCCGAGCGAAGTCTCGAGCTCCTTCACTTCCTCCGGCACGAAGCGCAGACCGCGATGCATGTTGACGATCTGCTGGGCAAGCTGCCAGTAAACGCAATCCAGCTTGGCCTTCGATTCGAGATCGAGCAGCCCAAGATTAAACGTTTGCTGCGCTTCTTCCTTGATCTGCTGGATGTCGTGCAGGCTTTCGAGGCGATTGCCGCGCTTGAGCCGTTGCTTCACATCCAATATGTCGCGGACCAGCTTGTGATCCTTCTCGGTCGCCTCGACCCTGAGTTTCGGCGCGATTTTCTCGATGGAGCTGAACGCTTCCACGACCAGGACCGAATGATGCGCCACAATCGCCCGCCCGCCTTCGCTCACGATCGCCGGATGCGGGACGCCTTCGGAGTCGCAGACGTCCATGATGTTCCAGACGACGTCGTTGGCGTATTCCTGAAGCGAATAATTCGCGGAGCTATCGAAATCGCTGCGCGATCCATCGTAATCGACTCCGAGGCCGCCCCCGACATCCAGATAACCGAGCTCATGTCCGAGCTGGCACAGTTTTGCGTAATACCGGGCCGCTTCGCGCACCGCGCGCTTGATCGTGGAAATGTCCGGCACCTGCGAGCCGACATGGAAATGCACGAGCTTGAAGCAATGCGCGAGTCCGGCCGCTTTCAACATCTCGCTCGCGGCCACCAGGCTGGTGGTATCGAGGCCAAACTTCGCGTTCTCGCCGCCGCTGGGCGACCATTTCCCCGAGCCCTTGCTGTACAAGCGCACCCGGATGCCGATGTGCGGCTCGACGCCGACTTCCTTTGAAGCGCGGATCGTCTGCTCGAGCTCCTCGAGCTTCTCGACCACGATGATAACGGACTTGCCGAGCTTGCGGCCGAGCAGAGCGATGCGGATGAAAGCGCGGTCCTTGTAGCCGTTGCAGATGATGAGGCTCTCGGGATCCTTGTGCATCGCGAGGGCGGCGACCAATTCCGGTTTGCTGCCAGCTTCGAGTCCGAAATGAAATTCCTCGCCGGCTTCGACGATCTCTTCGACCACTTCCCGCAACTGGTTGACCTTGATCGGAAAAACTCCGCGGTACTGGTTTTTGTAACCGAATTCCGTCATCGCGTTTTGAAACGCGCAGTTGACCGCCTGGACACGGTGGCGCAGCAAGTCCTGAAACCTGATGACGAGCGGGAACCCGAGCCCGCGGCTGCGCGCCTCGTTTACGACTTCGAGAATATCGATCGCGCCGCCTTTTTCCTGAAGGGGGCGCACCTCGACATTGCCGGCGCTGTTGACCGTGAAGTAACCCGTGCCCCAGCCATCGACGTTGTAAGTGGAAATGGCGGCGTCAACGTCCCACTCGTTCTTCATTTCTTCGGGTGCGGCCGCAGCCGCAGAGCGCATATTCAATCACCGCTGCGGACATGCAAGCACGCATCGAGAAAATTTCGCGGCGAACCAATCTCGTCTTCCACTCATGCTCGTGCTCATACTCGTAATCGAAGACAAACAAAGATCGATCAAGAGCACGATCACGAGCACGAGCACGATTACGAAGGGAAGGCGACGGCGCGGGCGATCCCACCCCGCTTGTTTTTCGTGACTGGACTGATACGGTTTGCGCGGATGAACAAGACGGTCATCGAAGTCCAGGTGCGCGCGGTCTTGCCGACGAGTGGCGGCTGCGCGGTTTTCCTCGGAAACAGCGACAAAGTCTTCATTATTTACGTCGATCAAACGGTCGGGAGCGCGATCACCATGTTCATGCGCGATGTCTCGAAAGAGCGCCCCCTGACCCATGACTTGATGGGGCACCTCATGACGGCGCTCGGCGCGCATGTCGAACGTGTCATCATCAACGATCTCAAGAACGCTACCTACTACGCGCGGATGATCATCCGGGCGGAAAACGAATTGCAGCAAAAGAAGATTATCGAATTGGATGGCCGGCCGAGCGATTGCATCGCGATGGCGACACAGCAAAAAGCGCCCATGTACGTGAGCCAGGAAGTCTGGGACGAAGTCGACGACATGAGCGACGTCCTCCGCAAGATGGAGGAGGAAGGCATCAAGCCGGACGTCGGGCCCGAATCGGAGTCCGAGTCGACCGAGGAGGAGTAGTGAATAGTGATCAGTGACTGGTGATCAGTGACCGGTGAATAGGATTGGCGAGGCCGAACCTTCCATTCACTTATCACCGATCACTATTCACTTCCCCCCCTCACCCGAGCAAATCGGCGTAATGCTTCTGGGCCATCTCCGTGCAGCGCCCCAGAATCGCCGCCGAGGTATCGAGTTCCAGGAGTTCGGCGACGAGCTGCTGGCATTCCGTGTGAGCGAGACTTTGCACGGCGCGCTTTACCCGCGGAACGAGCGACGCGCCCACGCTAAGCTCATCCATGCCCAGGCCGAGAAGCAGTGGAACAAGCGCGAGGTCCCCTGCCATCTCGCCGCAAACGCCCACCCAGATACCGTGGGCGTGCGCGCCATCCGCCACCATCTTGAGCAGACGCAGGACTGCGGGATGCGTCGGCTCGTAGAGATGCGCGATCCGCTCGTTGACGCGATCCACGGCGATCGCATACTGGATGAGGTCGTTCGTGCCGATGCTGAAGAAATCCACTTCGCGCGCGAGCCTTTCCGCCGAGATGGCGGCGCTGGGAATTTCGATCATCGCGCCGACTTCCGTCTCGTCATTGAACGCCTGACCTTCACCCTTCAATTCCGCTTTGCATTCCTCCAGGCAAGCGAGCGCGCGGCGCAATTCCTCCAATCCCGAGATCATCGGAAACATGATCTTGATATTCCCGACCGCGCTCGCGCGGATGATCGCGCGTAACTGCGCTTTGAACATGTCGGGATTCTCCAGACAGAATCGAATGGCGCGCTCACCCATGAAGGGGTTCAACTCGTCCCCTGAATCGGCCGCGCCCGCCACTTTGTCGCCACCCAGATCGAAGGTGCGGATGATCAGCGGGTGCGGATGCACCTGCTCCGCTACTTTGCGATAAGTGGCGTATTGCTCCTCTTCGCTCGGAAGCGTGGTGCGATTGAGGTAGAGGAATTCTGTGCGGTAAAGGCCGATTCCCTCCGCGCCGTTTCGCGGGGCGGCCGCAACGTCGTCGGGCAGTTCGATGTTGGCCGAGAGCACGATGTGCCGGCCGTCGCGCGTGGTCGATTTCGTCTCCCGGAGCCCAGTCAACTGCTCGGCGACCTTCACCTTCCTTTGTTCCAATTCGCCGTAATGCCAGAGCGTTTCGGGTGTCGGATCGCAAATGAGAAGGCCGCTGTAGCCATCGAGGAGGATCTGCTGGCCGGTTTCGAGTTTGTCGGTCGCGTCGTGCAAGCCAACGACGGCGGGAATCCCAAGCGAGCGGGCCATGATCGAGGTGTGGGAAGTGCGACTGCCCAGATCGGTCGCCAGCCCGCGCACGTATTCCCTGTTCATCGTCGCGGTGTCCGATGGAGTGATGTTGTGCGCCACGAGGATATGGGGCTCAGCCAGCGCCAGGAATGACTTGGGTGCTTTGCCCTGAAGATTTCGAATGACGCGGCGCATTACGTCCTGAATATCGAGCGCGCGTTCGCGCAGGTAGGGATCGTCGATCTTGCTCAACGTATCGGCGTAATGCGTTGCCACTTCCTGAAAGACGAATTCCACATTGCAGAGGTCCGCCTCGAGTTTGCGCAAGACCTCGTCAATCAGCGTCCGGTCTTCCACCACGAGCAGATGCGCGTCGAAGATCCCGGCGTCTTTCGCGCCGATCGATTCGGCGATGCGTTCCTGCATCTCGAGAATCTGGGCGCGCGTTTGGATCAGCGCCATCTCGAAGCGTCCAATCTCGTTCGAGACATCTCCTGGTTGAATGCGATGGCGCGCGACTTCGTCGCCATCATCGCGCACGAGATGAATCGTTCCCCGGGCGATGCCGGGGGACACCCCGACGCCTTGGAAGCGCGTCTCCGGTTTTGTATTCCCGCCACTCATGCCATAGCGAGAGTAGCGAATGTGGAGGAGCGTTAAAGCGTTAAAGCGTTAAAGCGTTGAAGCGGTGAAGCGGTCCTCCCGGGCCCTGTAACGCTTCAACGCTTCAACGCTTCAACGCTTCAACGCTTCAACACTTCAACGCTCCAACACTCTCAATCCTCGTTGAAGCGCTGGTTGATCAGTTCCTCGATTTCCTGCATCGCCCGGTCCGCATCCGGCCCTTCGCAACGGATCATGAGCTTCGAACCCTGGCCCGCGGCCAGCATCATCAAGCCCATGATACTCTTGCCGTTAATCTGCTCGCCTTCCTTCTCGACCCAGATTTCGGAACGATAGCGGCTCGCGATGCGCACAAACATCGCCGCCGGACGCGCGTGCAGACCAAGCCGATTAATAATCGTAATTTCCTTTTCGATTTTCTGTCCGCGCCCGGCTCCCGCCGATCTTCGATTCAAAAGCCCCATTAAGTTTCCTTCGTCTCCATCAAATTGAGCAACTTGTCATTAAATTCCACCGCGCTGTTCCGACCTAGACCTTTCAACTTCTGATCCATCGCTGCAACCTCGATCAAACGCGCGATGTCGCGCCCCGGCCGCACCGGGATGGTAATGTGCGGGACCTGCAATTTCAGGATCTCGTAAGATTCCTGGTCGAGGCCGATCCGATCGACCTCCTCGATCTCCTGCCAATCCTGCAACGTTACCACCAGGTCGAGCCGCTTTTCGATCCGAATACTGCCGATGCCAAAAATGGAAGCGACGTTGATGATGCCAATGCCGCGCACTTCCATGTGATAACGGGTGAGTTCCGGAGCGGTCGCCACCAGCTCGCGGCCCTCGAGAGATTTCACCCGGGTCACGTCGTCCGCCACCAGGCTGTACCCCCGCTCAATCAGCCCGAGCACGCATTCGCTTTTTCCAATTCCGCTCTGGCCGCGGATCAAAACGCCCACGCCCAGGATGTCGACCATGCTGCCGAACTCGGTCACGCTGGGCGAAAAATCGACCTCCATCGCGATAGTCGCCGCGTTAATGAACCGCATCGTCACCATCGGCGTGCGGAAGACCGCGACCTGCTCTTCTTCCGCTACGGCGAGCAGCGCGGGCTCGAGGTGGGCGCCGCGAGAGTTGACCAGGCACGGGATTTTTTGCGCGCACAACGCGCGAAATCGCTGGATGCGGGTCTTGGGCCGAAGACTCTTTAGATAGGATTGCTCGGCCGCGCCGAGCACCTGGACGCGCTTTTCCGCGAAGTAATTGTAGAAGCCGGAAAGCGCGAGCCCGGGGCGGTTGATGGTCGGCTCCCGGATTTTGCGATGAAACCCGACCCGTTTTCCTTCCAGCTTCAAATGAAGCTTCTCGCCATGCGCTCGATAAAAACTCTCAACGGTGACGACTGGAACGTTTTTGCGTTGCTCGCTCCCCGAAGAAATCGCCTGGGTTATCGGCTTGTCGTTCATCCACAGTTCATCTATCGCGGGACGGCAGGAATTTCCACCGTTGATCGCTGTGACGGCTTGTCTGAACGTGGATCAACTTGAAGTGCCCCGCCGCATAGTGCAGACATTGCGCAATGCGAGTCCGAGCCGATTTGATGTTTCTCCCCTACGCTGGCAAGCAACAGCGGACGTTGGCCGACGTGTTGATTTGTGAACTCGGAAGGAGCCGATGGACGTCATTTCGGGCAGCCATCGCATTTGCGCGACAGTCCGGCAATCACCCAAAACTGCTCGAGGCTCTTGTGCACTTCGCCCAAAGGGGAGGGCAAATCGAGATGACCTTTGGCGCCAATACGTTCTCGGGTGGGGACGAAGGCTCCGATTACGAGGCTATCAAGACCTTGTTGAACGAGCTGCGTGAGTTCCCGACTGCGAGGATTTGCCTCTACAATGAATCTTCACGCACTTTTCATCCGAAGCTTTACCTCTTCGCTGACAAGAAAGCTGCGCTGCTTATTCTCGGCTCCTCAAACTGGTCGCACGGAGGGCTTGAGACTAACGTCGAAATGAACGTGCTGCTGCATCTCAACTTTTCCAGCCCGGAGCACAAAGCCGCCTATGATGACGCAGTGGCAGTTTTCGAAACCTACTGGAGTGCCGTGGAATGAAGAAAGGGCAAGGATGGGCACGTCGCGTCACGCTGGAGAACCTAGCGGATTTCGCACCGTGGCTTCGGCAGATTGACGACTCGCAAATTGAAGCGGCCAAGCAGGAGCGAAAGGCGAAGAAGGTGGCAGCTGCCGGAAAGTCGTCACCATTCCGAGGCGTGCCTCTCGCGCTGCCAAGTCGTTTTCGGCCGAAGCGACGAAGCCAAACCACGCGAACGGGCAAAGTGGGCAAGAGCCCTTCGGCCTATACTGAGCCGACGCCGAAACGAGACAAACGGGCGCAACATGGAGCCTTGATCTGGAGCAAGACTTTGGCGAAGGCCGACGCGCAAGCACCCAAAGCGGGCAGTCATCCCAAGGGTTACATGACATTTGCCAAAGCAAGGCGGGACAATGTCGTCGACGTGGACGTCACAACCTATTTTCGGAACGATGTTTTCAAAAACTTCCAGTGGAACGAAGTTCAATCCAACACGCCCACGTGGGAGGCGATGATTCCATTCGACTTTACAATTCACGGGCGTTCCCTCGGCGTTCATGTCATGAGGTTGAGCCACAAACCATCTCGCGTTTCCGAACAAGCGAACGTCCCCACGGTGCTGCATTGGAAAACCCTGCCGCGGGAGGCTCGTAAACTGATTCGCGCAGGGGATTACCTTTCACTTTTTCGTCCTGCGAAGGGAAAGCGGACGCCGTTCTATATCGAGATTTCCTGAGCTTTCGTAGATGAAACGCGCTGGCGGCGTTGCCGGAGCCGGTTCCAAGCATCGTGAATTTGCTCGCAGTCCTGAGCCGTCAGACCGAGAGGACGCAAGAGCACTTGATCCTGCTCGCGGAGCATCGCGAATGGATCGTTTGTCTTTCTGAAATGCGAGTCCAGTCGGCGAAGGTCTCGCTCGATAGCGACACTCGTCGGCACAAGAAGGCGCTCGATTTCCGATGGCACCAATTCAAGCACACCGCCGCCGTAATGGCGGCCTTCGAGTTCGGCGCTGAGCGAAGTCAGGCTGTTGAGAAAGGCATAGACAAGACTCGCTCCGCTTCCGCATAGAGGTCGAATTCGATACGCCGTATCTGTGGTATAGGCACTGGCCTTGTTCAGCACTAGCCGCGGAAAGTGGTGGGCGCGTTTGAGCATCGCGACCGGCGCGAGATAGACGGATGGCACACGAAACCACGGGGACCGCACACGGCATTTGTATCGTTGCGGCAACGCCTCGGCTTCACCGGTTTTGAGGTAGCGGCGGACCGCCGCCGGGAAAGCTGATTCTTGTTGGTCATCGAACCACAGAAAATTCGCAGGCAAGCCAGCCTCACGATTTGCCGCGTGGTCCTCCAAGTCGTAAACCATCCCCTCGACGTGGTCGCTTCGGCCAAACATCGGATGCGCCCACGGCCACAGGCCGTATTCCGCCACAACCGCATCGGGCACGAGAAAAAACTTATTCGCCCCGGTCACAATTCCCACGTCAACCGATGCGACGTCTCCAAACTCTGAGATCGATTTGTGTTCCCGCAACGATTCCAGCAAAGCTCGCTCGCGGGCGCTGAGAAAAACCGGCATCCATTTACCCTGAATCGAAGCGCCATTGATATAGTCGCCTTCGGTAAAGAAGACCTCGGCTGAGTCTCGTAGTTCAGCGCGGGCTTCTACGCGTCGAATTGCAACGCCGTGACTGCGATTCGAAGACGCCTCTTTTTTTTCTGCCAACAAGAGCACGGTGCCTTGGAGCGAGTTCTCGAACCAAAGCTCATCCGGGTCGAGAATTAACACGCGCGAGCATTGTTGTGCGAGATATCGCCGCAAAGATTGAGCGTGCGGGATGTGTAGAATCTCCGCGGGAATCACCATCGCGAGCCGTCCACCCGGTTCAAGCAGCGAGAGAGATGCAATTACAAACGGCACCCATGCATTTGTGTGCTTGGTGAATGGCAGCCCAAATCGTGCAAACACTTTTTCCGCTAGCAACTGCTGCTCGTTGGGCAGGTATTGATAGCGGATAAACGGCGGATTCCCCACTACGGCCTCGAACTTCTCTTCGTTGCCAGAACGAAAAAGGAACCAGCGGAGAAAGTCCCCGCAGTGAACCGTAGTTCTCCGTCGCCCTGTCTTGTCGGTTCGGTTCGCCGCCTTCGCAGCTTCGGCAGTATCCATCTCGCACGCGAAAATCTCTCGCAGCGATGAGCCCGCAAGCCGCGTCAATGAGCTGATAAACATTCCGTCCCCGCAACTTGGTTCCAGCACGCGACGCGGATTCTTTGCCAAGGCCCACCGCGAAAGAAAATCCGCAATGTCCGCGTCAGTATAAAAGCCTCCTCGCAATTTCTGCGCGGATTCCAACGCCATGAAATTCATGGCCGCCCCTTCTTCTTACGGTTTGATTTTGCGGAATAATGCACAGGGCGACGCGACGGGAGCGGCGAGACCGACTTCCCAGGCGTTTCCGCAACTCTGTGAGACGCAAAAAGTGACAGTTGGCCACCCTCGTTCAGGTAGGTACCAACGTTGCGAAGAAACCAGTCTTTGAGCGTGAGCCCGTCCTTGGCCAGTGCAGCGTAAAGCGTCTGTTTTTCGCCGGGGTCAATTTCGAGAACGATGCGGCCGGAATCTCCGATAGGCATGATTATGTTATGTTACATAGCCATGTAACATAACAAGCTTTTTTTGGATGCCAGGTACAGCGCCGCAGTCGATGCGCTTTGATTAATTCGCCGTCGGCTCAATCAGGCCGAAGTCGCCGCTTTTTCGGCGGTAAAGAACATTCACCCGCGCGCTGCGCGCGTTGAGAAAAACAAGAAATTGCCGGTGCGACATCTCCAATTGCAAGACCGCTTCGTCCACAAACATCGGCTTGACCGGAAGACGCTCCGTCCGGACGACGGCATGCTCCTGATGCTCCTCATCTTCGGTCGGCTCGGGATGCAGCACCTGCTCGTCGAGGTGCTGGACGATGTCTTTTCGCGGCCGGTGTTTGCGCATGAGGCGCGTCTTGTACTTCCGCATCTGGCGCGCGACTTTGTCCGTCACCGCGTCGATCGCGGCGTACATGTCGTCTGTTTCTTCGCAGGCTTCGATCGTGATGTGATTCGAGCAAACGAGCACCACCTCGGCGGAGTGCCGGTACTTCTCGACTTCCAGGATGACGTGGGCCTCGATGATCTTGGGATAATCGAGGTGCAGGCCCTCTATTTTGCGCGTGACGTAATCATTGATCGCATCGGTGACCTGAAGATGACGTCCGGTGACCTTGACGTGGGGATGGGCGTTGTTCGATATCACATGTCTCCTTTCGCTTACATTTGAAACCGCTCGCCGAGATATAACTGGCGGCTGATCGGATCGTTGATCAGAAAATCTTTTGTGCCTTCGCTTTCGACGCGGCCTTCAAAAATGAGGTAGGCCCGGTCGACGATCGAGAGCGTCTCGCGCACATTATGGTCGGTGATCAAGATCGCGAGGCCGGATTTGCGCAGGTTGACCACGATCTGCTGCACGTCGTAGACCGCGATGGGATCGACCCCGCTGAACGGTTCGTCGAGCATGAGCAGGCTGGGCGAGGTCACGAGCGAGCGCGCAATGGTCAGCCGCCGTTTCTCGCCGCCGCTCAAGGTGATCGCCATGTTTTTTGCGATCCGTTCGATGCCGAACTGGTGGAGCAATTGATCGCAACGCTGGCGGCGCTCGGGCTTGCTCAGCGGCAGCGTTTCGAGAATGGCCATGATGTTTTGCTCGACCGTCATCTTGCGAAAAATCGATTCTTCCTGCGGCAAATAGCCCATGCCGAGCCGGGCCCGCTTATGCATCGGGTAATCGGTCACGTCGGTTCCGGAAAAGACGACCCGTCCGCTATTTGGCCTAACGAGTCCAACGATCATGTAAAAGCTCGTGGTCTTTCCCGCGCCGTTCGGGCCCAGGAGCCCAACGATCTCGCCGGCGCGCACCTTGATGTCGATCCCGTTTACGACGGCGCGCCCACCGTACGTTTTCACCAGTTGTTCCGTGACCAGCATGTACTCCTGCTCGACTGGCTTCGTGCCGGCCGGGGCCATTCGTGAGGTGGGTGCTGGTTCGCTAATCACGGCTTGGGCGGCGTTTTCTCGGCGTTTGGTTCCTGCCGGATTTCGGTTCGGCTTGGACCGTGCGTTTCCAGTTGCCCTGCTTCGTTCAAAATCATGACGGTGTCGGGACTGGTGGCCACGTGCGTATTGAGACCCTGCTGCACGCGAGGATTGCCGGTGAGCTCAAAGCGGCCATCCTTGGCGGTGTAAACCGCCTTTTCAGACCGGCCGACCATGCGGTCGGGGGGACCGCCGCCGGTGTTGGGCCGATCGCGGACCACGCCCACGTTTCCCTCGACGACCGCTTTTTCGAAGCCCTCGTTTTGTTTTTTGCCGAGGTAAATCGTCAATTTGTCTCCCTGGATGCTAAAGCGCGGGTCAGTGACCACGATGTGCCCGGTGAAAATGCCAATCGACTTCGCTGAATCGAAGACGGTCTTGTCGGCATAGATTTCTGTGATGATCTGCTCCTGGGCTGCCGCTGGCTTCTTTGCCTCTTCCGATTTCCTGGCAGGATCGCTTTCAGAGGGAGGCCGGTCGGAGGGAATTTTGGCCGGCGATGCTTTATCGGAAGGCTGACTCGGCGTTCGGGATAGCGTCGCGGGCGCGGAACCCTGGCCGCGGGCGACTCCCACCAGCAGGGCGAAGAGAATTGCATAAGCCACCGCAAGCTTTGTCATTCGCCTACATTCTCGAGGGGGCGGGCCTTACCGCGGACCACCATCTTCACGTTGCCGTCCAGCGTCCCTTTCCGCGAGAGCATCTCGAATTGCATCGTATCTCCGGCAATTTCGAAGTCCGCGCGCTTGACGGTGGTTCGCTCCGAGGAGTTGAGCACCTGCGTTTTCAGATTGAACACCGAAGTGCTCATGAGGATTTCCAGGTCCGGCGTCTCACTTTCAGGTGCGAAGGTGACGAACTTGACTCCTTGAAACTCGACGCGTTCGTCGTCGAGACGCTTGGTTACTCCCGCCTCGAGTTTCCCGCGCAACCGCCCCTGAGGGTCAAAGTCCGGCAACACAAGCCCCCTGGCGTCGTGGCCAGCCGCAATTGGGATGTTAGTCACGCCTTCCTCCGGCTTGGGCCGCTCCTTGCGCTTACTCTTCCCTTCCACTCCGGGTGTGGCGATTTTTTCCGCCGCGAGCGCGGCACAACTCAGGATGATAAAGAGCAAAAAAGCAGAGGACGCACCCGAAAATCCGGCGCGACCGCTACGAAACGGCAGCATGAATAGCCTTTAACATGCGCAGATTCTTCGGCAACTGCTTTAGCGGAATCTGATTCGGCCCATCCGACAACGCGCGCGCGGGATTATCGTGCACTTCCATGAAAATACCGTCGCACCCGGCGGCGATCGCGGCCCGGGCCAGGACCGGCGCAAGGGCCGCGTCACCCGAGGTGGAATCCCCCGCCCCGCCGGGACGTTGCACCGAATGTGTCGCGTCGAAAATCACGCGATAACCGGCTTCGCGCATCCAGTAGAGGGACCGAAAATCGGCGACGAGATTGTTGTAGCCGAAGGTGGTGCCGCGTTCGGTGAAAACAAATTTGTCGTTGCCGAAGCTGGACAGCTTTTCCGCGATGTTTTTCACATCCCACGGTGCGAGGAACTGGCCTTTCTTTACGTTTACGACGCGTCCAGTTTCGGCGGCGGCCTGGAGGAGATCGGTTTGCCGGCAGAGAAACGCGGGTATCTGCAAAACATCGATGACGTGTCCGGCAATTTCAGCTTCAGCGGGCGAATGAACATCTGTGGTGACCGGGATTCTCAACTCTGCGCCGATCGCCGCCAGAATTTCACAGCCTTCCTCGACCCCGATACCGCGATACGAACGGACCGAGGTCCGATTCGCCTTATCGTACGACGCCTTGAAGATGAATGGCGCTGATTCGGCTTGGCAAATCTCGGCGATCCGCCGCGCCATGCGCCAAACGAACTTCTCCGATTCGATCACGCACGGGCCCAGGATAAACGCCGGTTGCCTGCCGCCGATGGTGACGGATCGAATCTTGAGGGGCGTTGGCTTCACGGGGGACACGATCAATCAAAAAGGCGACTCACACAACGGGTCACAACGGACACAAGGGATTCTTCAATCTTAACTTTGTGTCCCTTCGTGTGAGGCACTCCTTCCCTTGAACAGATCGTAAAGCGCAAACGGGACATAGAGCACGAGGAAAAAAACCAGGGCCAGCAG
This sequence comes from Chthoniobacterales bacterium, assembly GCA_035941955.1. Classification (GTDB taxonomy): domain Bacteria; phylum Verrucomicrobiota; class Verrucomicrobiia; order Chthoniobacterales; family UBA10450; genus AV80. The sequence continues at coordinate 636 of DASZDO010000062.1, read as the reverse complement.
GTGCATTTGCAGCACATAAATGACCCATTTATCCGACAGAAAACTCAAGAGCGAGGCTGCCTCGGGCTTGTGCAGCAAATATCCGTAGTTCTCTCCCGTGATCAGATCGACGACGACCGTGATGACAAAATAGACTTCGGTCCAGGCAAACGTGCGCCAGATGGAACTGAAATGCGGACGGAAACCCCGCACGATCATCAAAAAGGCGATCCCGATCACGATGCCGCAATGGCCGACAAAGAAACTTACGAACCGAATGTCGGGAAAGGCGTAGCGAAGGTCCGGCGTCAGAATCGCCTGCACCGTCCCGCCGATGCCCCAAAAATAGGCGACCTCCAGCCAGCGCTCCCGGCCAGTCAAGAAGGCGACGATGATGGCGATCATGGCCCAATCGCAGAGTTGCAGCGGCAACGATTTCTCCCACGATGTCTCGCCGATCATCCAAAGGTAAATGGCGTAGCCCACATAATTAATGCCCAGCAACAAGGCAATGAGCCGGGCGATGACGCGTCCGGAGCGCGGCCAGCGCAATTTGCGCGCGAAGGCCGCCAAAACAAAGGGTAGCGCGATGGTCAGGACAATAACGACGAGATGCGCCAGACCGAAGGGCTGAAAAGCGCGTTCGACATCCATCGC
>DASZDO010000061.1:0-32536 GCA_035941955.1 Chthoniobacterales bacterium | reverse complement strand
CGGACTCTTGGTCTTAAAAAGTTGCGAGGCCACGTAGTCTCCTTGTTTGAGTTGCGGGAGCGAATCGTGGCACCTCGAAGCAACGAGGGTCAATCCTAACTTTTCGGCGCTGTAGCCGCGCCGCTCAGTCGGCGCGCTCTCGGCTCGCGCGGCGACAGAGCGCCGCGGCTACAGCACAACAAACATGGCCTGAAATTAGCTCGAAAAGACGCTGTGCCTGTCTTCACCGGCTTGAATCTCATCGGCGGATTGCTTTTCGGATCGATCGGGTTCGTGGCGTTTGTTTACGGGAAACGGATGCACGTCTGGACGCCGATGTTTCTGGGCCTCGCGCTGATGGTCTATCCCTATTTCGTGGAGAACGATATTCTCCTTTTCGCCCTCGGAGCTGTCGGAACGGCGGCGCTGTTTCTCTTTCGGGAGTAGCGCCTCGCTCGAAATCCCAAATCCCAAATCCCAAAACCCAAGGAAATCTCAAACTCCAAACTCCAAGCGCGTCTCGAAACTCGCTCTTGAGATTTGAGATTTGGAACTTCCCTGGGATTTGGGATTTGGGAATTGGGATTTGGAAATTGCTGCGCCACTGTGCCAGCCGAGGCCCTTGCTTGCTGAGCCGCGCCCAAACTGCTACATCCCGCATATGGGTCGCCAATGGCTTCATGCCAAACGAGAGGTCGCCGGGCTCAAAAAAGGCCAGCTCGTCGGTAAGCTCGTGAAAGAAATCATGGTCGCCGCGAAACTCGGCGGAGCCGAACCCGCCGGGAATCCCCGGCTCGCGGCCGTCGTCGACAAAGCGCGCAAAGCCAGCGTGACGCGCGACGTGATCGAGCGCGCGATCAAGAAAGGCGCCGGCGTCGGCGACGACAAACTCGTGATGGAGCACGTCGTCTTCGAAGGCTACGCGCCGAACAAGGTGCCGATCATCGTCGAGATCCTGACCGACAACAACAACCGCACCGCGCCTGAAATTCGGGTCCTCTTCAAGAAAGGCGGCCAGCTCGGCGCTCCGGGCAGCAATAAGTTCCTCTTCGACCACGTCGGTCTGGTCGAGGCGCACAATGCCGATCCGGGTGCGGACATCGAAGCGGCCGCGATCGAGGCCGGCGCGCAGAATGTCGAACCGCTTTCGCATGCGGAGAACGACGACATCCCAGAGATCGGTGCCGGGGCGCGTTTCATCACCGAGCGCAGCGACCTGCATGCGGTGTCCCAATGGCTGAAGGCAAATGGATGGACCGTGGTCACCAGCGAACTGGGTTACATCGCGAAAAACTTTCCAGAGCTGACCGACGAACAACGCGCCCACACCGGCGAATTTCTCCAGACTCTGGAAGACCACGATGACGTGCATCGCGTGTGGGCCGCGATGAACTGATTCAGAACGGCGGGAAATTCCGAGTCAGGATATTGATCGAAAACCGGCGTGGCTCGCTCCAGCCTCGCGACAGTCCATTTCCGTTCACCATCCGGACCTGAACGATGCGGTCTTCATGATCCGACGGTTCGATCGCCGGAGTGACCAGGTCATTCCACTGCGGGACGTTCTGTTTGCGGACGCGGAACACGTTTCGGAATTGTCCGGCCGGCGAACGATCAACGTTTTCCGACGAGCGGAAGACGAAGGAGAAATGCGCCGAGCTGCTGCTTTGCGAAAAGAAGCTGCTCCGTTCGCTGCGGATTCGAATGTCGTAAAAGACAGGGCACGCCGGCGGCTGCTCGGCCGTCTTCGATACCGCAATGTAGAAGCTGTCGGGATCGTTCGGATCGAGACCGATGAGCAACGGCGTTGAGTAAGTGGGCGGCGCAGCGTCTTTACATGGTCCACTGATCGCGACGTGCATCACCTCTTTGGCTCGTTCAATCTCTTCGCGGGACGGTGCCTTCGGCATCGGCCCCTTCGCGGGACAGCCCTGATCGTCCGTCGCGCCGAGATCGGCAGAATCGGGACACCGATCGCGATCGTCGGGTACGAGATCACAATCGTGATCGCCTTTGGCCAGGGCATCTGCCCAACCCGGCACGGTCCGCGCAAGGCGGAGCTTGCGGCTGATGTCGCGCACCCGAGCAAGGTATTCGTCGGGCGCGATGGCGCCGGAAAGAAGCTGCCGTCCAAGCCGCATGTAATCGAAATTAGCCGCAGCGGTAAAATCCGTGCACGGCGGACTGCCGAGACATGCGGCCAGCTCTTTTTGATATTCCGCTTCACGCCTCGCCTTGTCCCAAAACACCAGGTTCCAGAGTCGGACCTTGTGCTCAGCGACCAGGCGGCAATCGGCGCCAGCCGGTAAAGGTTTCACCGCGAGCCAACATGCGAACCCAAGGAAAATCAGGAGCAAAAGCACAAGGAAAAGAATCAGTCTTTTCATCGCGGATTCGGTGGTGGGGCTGGTGGCAGGAGATCGGCCGTTGCAATCAACAACGCCATCGAAGTGGCGATGCCATCTTCAATTGGCGGCCGTCCGATCGAGGCCGAGTCGTCCCGCCCGGTATACAAAGCGAGCGAAGCCGCGCGCGTCGCTTTGACGAACCAGAGCGCCGTGGCGGCGGGCAGAAACGGCCAAGTTTGATCCGTCTCACTCTGCTTCGCCATCGAGTAATCGTAGGTTCGTTGCGCGAGGCGCGTGACCAGTTCGCGCACCGGCACATCGTCGCGCCGCCCGGTTAAGGCGCGCCATTGCTCGATGAAGCGCCAGTTTTCGAAGGCCGCCTGGACCACGCGAGTGATTAGCTCGAATTGCGCCGCCTGCGGCTCGCGCTCCATTCGCAGTTTGCTCCAGATTTCCATCTGGCCGTCCTCGAAGGGGCGATGCCCCCAGCTCGACGTTCCGGCCACATGCATCGGAACAGTCGCGTCGCCGATCGCGTGCAGCGGCCAGCCGATGAAACTGACCCGATGCTTCTCGATCCCCTCCTCCGGAACGCCATCGCGGAAGCGGCGCCAGCCGTAATAGGCGAGGTTATCGACTGGTTCGAAGGCGGTGTGCCCGAGAGTCGCGAACTGCCACTGCGCTTCGCTTCGCATCTTGGTATCGGGCAAACCATCGTCGGCCCCGGTAATCTGGTAACGCTTCGGACCGTTGCTCGGCTCGTAATGAAGCGAAAAGCCAACTGTATCGAAGTAGGCCATGAGCACGATCTCCTCCGCGGACGGGACTCCATTCGGACCACCCTCTTCCCACAGCTCACCTTCGTGATCGTCGTACTCGTTCGACCTTCCCGGATTCATGTTGATGAAGTGCCAGACGCCGACGTAGTCCTCGCCGCTGGTATCGCCGACTCCGGGGATCAGCCCGATCACATCGTCGATTGGATTGGCGTCGTCGGCGATGTCCTTAGCGTCCTTATCGCAATCGTCACAGCTGTTGAAGATACAGTCCCAGGCGCAGACGAAAGGAATCAGGAGCGAGCCCAATCCTTTGTCGATCGCGTCGTCGATAACCTTTTCCAGTTCACCCAAACCCGCGACGCTGGTCAGTCGATACCAGAGGTGAGTGTCGTCGAACTCATTGTCGACACTCGCGGCCCACATCCCCAGAACCATCCCCGTGTGGTCGACGTTTTTCGCGCCCACCGTCGCGGCCGAGTTGATCTCGTTAAAGACGCCGCCTGGTTCCCAACGAAAGCGAACCCCGCAATCGGCGATGTTAGCGAAGTCGGTCGAAACCGGATAGCGCACCTCGCCCATCTTGTGATTCCACCACTCGTCGGGAACGGTTTTCTGATCGTAAATTTGTTCACTGCAGGTGAGCTGAGCGGCCGCCCCTCCACCCGCCGGCGGGACATCGGCCAGCGGCTTGACCGGCGGCGACTTCAGCTTTTCCAGGTTCAGCCGATGAAGCGCCGATGGCAGGTCGCGCCACTTCAAAGGCGTGGCCGCGAGAGCTTGCAAGAAACGCTCCCATTCGGCGGGGTCGGCTCCTTCCGGCGGATGGACCTGAATTTCCAGTCCCGGCACCGCCAGCATCGTTTCGTAGGCGAATTCCACCATGTCCTGATGAACCCGAGGATTGTGCGCCGAAGCCAGGCTGGCAATGAGCGCGGACGCCAGGACGAGGGCGAGCCCTCGAGAAGCACGTGATGCAGTCCTTCGCATCGAACTTCGATGCATACCCGGTATCGAAGCACTTCGGCTCTGTCATGGGAAGACTATTGTTCGCCCGCGGCTACACTATCGACGCGCAGCGGTTCATCTCTTAAACTGCGCGCGAATGACAGACGAAGCGGAACAATTTATCCTTGCTGACGCAGCCTCGGCTGCGGCCGAAGAGCCGCCGAGACGGCGCGGCATCTTCGGTCGCCGGCGATCGAAGCTGCCCGCGAAGCCGCTGACCCATTGCGAGAATTGCGAGGCACCGCTAACGGGTGAGTTCTGCGCGAAGTGCGGACAGCACGCGATCGACTATCGCCGTTCGATCTTTCGGGTCGTGTTGGACGCCGCGGATTCCTTCCTGAACTGGGACACGAAATTTCTTCAAACGCTGAACATGCTTTTGCTGCGCCCGTGGAAACTAACAAACGACTTCAACGCCGGCCGCCGCGCCCGTTACGTTCATCCACTTCGTCTCTATCTCCTCGCCAGCGTCGTTTTCTTTCTCGTGGCACGCGCCCTCAATTTGCAATCGCCGGGCCCGATCGAATTAACGGCCCAGGACCGGGAGGAGCTCGTGGCCAGTCTCGGCAAGTTGACCGCGCCCGACTCGCCCCTTAGCCCGGAGCAACGCGAAAAGGTGGAGGCGGCCCGGACGAAACTGTCCGAGGGCCAGGGAGTTCTCACCGAGCAGGAACGCGGCGAGCTCAAGACCGTCTTCAAAGATTTTCTCAAATCCACGTTTCGAAAGAAACTCGAGCCGGGCGAGCGGGCAAAGATAGCCAGCGCCATCGCACGCATTCCCGAACCGCCCGATCCTGTAATGGAAACCAAGCCGGGAGATCCGCCCGCCGATCCGGCGGCTGCCGTTAATCCGCCAGCTCCTCCACCGCCGGCCGATCCTGCGGCTCCAAGTGTTTCGCCGGCTCCTCCGAAGAAGAAGAAGAAACACGACCCAATCCATTTCACCATGGGCCCGGAAGACGGGACGAAAACGCCTTTCGAAGCGTGGATGGAAAAGCAGATTAAGGAGAAAATTGGCGAGGACGGGAGCAACGCCAAGCTTTTCCTCGACACCCTAAGAAACAACATCCCAGTGATGATGCTTTGCTGCATTCCGCTGTTTGCCTTCGTCCTGAAAGTTCTCTACATCCGCAAACGGCGTTTCTACGTCGAGCATTTGGTCTACGCGCTTCACATCCACACCTTTCTTTATGTGGCGGTAGTCATAACTGCGCTCGGCGCCATGGCCGCGAACCGGACGTTGCCCGCGCTGAGCGGTTGGTTCATCGGGCTCATGTCATGCGCGATTTTCGTCCAGATCTTTCTTTCGATCCGCCGGGTCTATGGCCAGGGCTGGTTCTTCACGACTCTAAAGTTCGCGCTCGGCGGAGTTGTTTACCTGGTGATCCTGGCCACCGCCGTCGCAGCCACAGCCTTCGTGACGCTTTTGTTGCCGTAGTTGCGGCGATGGCGCTTTTTTCCCCATCAAGGAGCGGCGGTTTACAAACCGCCGTTTTTCGGTCGGCGGTCTGGAGGCCGCTGCTCCTTGAGGTCGATCGCGCTACGATGAAATGAGCTCACGCGCGCGGGCCAGGGCATCGCCGATCTTGCTCGCGTCTTTTCCCGCGCCGTGCGCGCCCTCCGGCCGTCCGCCGCCTTTACCCCCCACGATCGGCGCGACGTCCTGGATCAATTTGTTCGCCGGTACCTTCGATGTGAGTTCTTTTGGGACGGAGGCAATCAATGCCACACGTCCATCGGTTGCTCCCGCGAGAAAGATGGGTCCGCTGAATTTTGGCTTGAGTGCGTCGACGACTGCCTGAAGCAGCTTGCCGTCAGCCTCCGGCACCTCCGCCACACAAGATTTTTCTCCAGCGTGCGCCGCGGCCAGTTCATCCGCGATTACTCCCGCGCGACTTCTCAAGTCAGCTTCGGACGCCTTGGCGTGCTGCTTCTCCCATTCGTGAACTTCAGCCTCGAGCTTTTCCAGATGCGCCGATCGCATATCAATTTGTTCCAGCATCGCTTTGGTTTCCGCGTCATCCGCGAATGCGGGCAAGGCCGCGATTTCCTCTTTCTTCCGGGCTAGCGCTTCAAACTTTTCCTGTTGTCGTCCGGCCTCCTGCTTCGCCCAATCCCGAGCCGCATCACCTGCCACCGCTTCAATTCGCCGAATGCCCGCTGCGATCGCTTCCTCCCTCACGATCCGGAACGATCCGATGTCGCCAGTTGCTCGGACGTGGGTGCCTCCGCAAAGCTCCATCGAATAGCCGTTGAGCCGCTCGGGCTCACCCCCGATCTGTACCACGCGCACCATGTCGCCGTACTTATCGCCAAAAAACTGCTGAATATTCGAGCGCTTCTTCGCCTCCACGTACGGAATCTCCGTCCAGGAAACCGGCGCGTTCTCCTTGATCTTTTCGTTCACGAGTTTTTCGACCTCGCGCTTCTGCTGCGGCGTAAGTGCCACGCTCGAAAAGTCGAAAGTCAACTTGTCCGGTCCGACATAACTACCCTTTTGCACCGCGTCGCCTGAAACCCTTTCGTGCAGCGCCCAATGCAACACATGCGTAACAGTGTGATGACGCTGAATCGCGGCGCGTCGGGGCACGTCAAATCTTACCGTGACGTGTTCGCCCTCGCGTGGAACATCATCCCCCTCGATCAAGTGGATCCACGTGCCGCCCGCCTTTCTGGTGTCGGAGATTTGCCAGCTGCGATCCTGACTCTGCATTTCACCGGTATCGCCGACCTGTCCACCCATCTCGGCGTAGCAGACCGAATTATTCAGGATCACCGCGGTTGTTCCACTCGCAGGCGTGACCGCGATCACATCTGCACCGGTATGATCGTGATCGTAACCAAGGAAATTCGTGACCATTTTTCCATCCGATTGCGATAGTTCAATCGTCGTCTTTTTTTGCGCGGCGCGCGCACGCGCACGTTGCGCCTCCATGCGCTCTTCAAAACCTGGTATGTCGACGATCAGACCGCGTTCCCGAGCCATAAGTTCGGTGAGGTCGAGCGGGAAACCGTAGGTGTCATAGAGTTCAAAGGCATCATGTCCGCTAATCACGGGCTTCTTAGAAAGAAATCGATCCAGTGTCTCCGGACCGTGATGACCAACTGCAAGTACAAGTGTGCGCGGTTTTTCGTCTTCGGGTGTCGGTTTGAGCGTGATCTTGTTCAACCTTCGAGGCCGTCCAATCGTGACCCAAATCTCACCGTAATCGGACGCTTTGAAATCTTCTGGACGCATCTCTGAGAGAGCGTCAAAATGCATCCTCTCAAAGATCTCGATCCCTCGATCCAGCGTCCTGTTAAACGCTTCTTCTTCCCGCTGAATTGTCGTCTGGACGTTCGATTGGTTCGCGCAGAGTTCGGGAAAGGCTTCGGTCATTGTTCGCACGACCACATCCACCAATTCAAAGAAGAATGGTTGGTGAAACCCGAGTATGCGTCCGTAACGAATGGCGCGCCGCAGGATCCGGCGAAGTACATAGCCCCGCCCTTCGTTACTCGGGCGTATCCCGTCGGCGATCGCGAAGGTGAGTGTGCGGATATGATCGGCAATGACGCGGAATGCGACGTCAATTTTTTCCGAATCGTTCGCGCCCGTGCTGCCGGATCTGGGAAGCGTTGAGCGGTAGTGTCTCCCGCTCAGTTTTTCGATTTCGTCGAAAATCGGACGGAAGACGTCGGTCTCGTAGTTGGAAATCGGACGGGAGAAGTCGGTAAAGCCTTTCGTGCCCTGAATCATCGCGGTCACCCGCTCGAAACCCATCCCCGTATCGACATGCCGTTGGGGCAGCGGCGAGAAAGTTCCATCCGGATTCGCATTGAACTGGATAAAAACGAGATTCCAAATCTCGATGCAGCGGGCGTCGCCGGCGTTCACCAGCGATCCCTTCGTATCGCCGGCCGGCGTGAGATCGATGTGCAGCTCGGAGCACGGACCACACGGGCCGGTATCGCCCATCATCCAAAAATTGTCCTTCTTGTTGCCGTCGACGATGTGAACGGCTGGATCCAGGCCCGCCTTCCTGAAGAGCCGCGCCCAATGATCGTGCGCCTCCTGATCGAACTCGCTCGGCTCGCCCTGCCCCGGCTTGTAAACCGTTGCGTACACCCGAGACGCCGGAAGTCCCCAACGCTCGACGACCAGTTCCCAAGCCCAGTCGATCGCTTCCTTCTTGAAGTAATCACCGAAGCTCCAGTTGCCCAGCATCTCGAAGAAGGTGTGGTGATAGGTGTCGAGTCCGACGTCGTCGAGATCGTTATGTTTTCCGCCGGCCCGGATGCATTTCTGGGTATCGACGACCCGGGGCGGATTCCACGGCGGCTTTTGTTGCCCGAGAAAAATCGGGACAAACTGGTTCATCCCCGCGTTCGTGAAGAGCAGATTGGGCGAGTCCGGCAGCAGTGAGCCCGAGGGCACGATGGTGTGCTGTTTCTCGCGAAAGAAATCGAGAAAGGATTGGCGGATTTCGGCAGAGGTCATCGTCAATTCCGGATTCGACGGTAGCGCAAGGGCGTGTAACCGGCCGCGGTCATTTCGTGGACGTCACGCTCGGAGGCGAGCGTCTTGCTGAAGGGCGCGGCCTCGTAGAAAACCGCCTTCTTTTTTTCAGCATCGAGCCATTTCACAAAAAGAAGCACGTGGCCGTTCGGCTGGTTCATGATATCGGCCGGTTCCAGGGCTGCCGGCGACGAAAGTTTCTGGCAGATCGAGGGAAGCGAATTCGTGGAATACCGCGCGGTCAACTTCCAGCAGTGATTGATGAAGCCGGAACAATCCACCCCCACGGTCTCGCCGCTGACCGCCTTGCCTCCGCGCCGGCGTTTCTCCGACGTATAGACGTCGCCACCGGCTTTCCCGGCCCGAATTCCGGCGCTAAAGCTCCTGGGACTGTCGTTTCCACCCCATTTGTATGCGACGCCGGTGTTCTCCGCATTCGGGACCCAACATTCGCTCGGCGGGCTCCCATGGCCGCCATCGCGATCCGGGGTATGAACTTCAATGCCGTCCGAGTCCTTTCCGTGCCGCACATTTTTCGCGGACGCTTGCCAGCGATGCTGAATGAAAGACTCGGCAATCTTCAAAGATTCGGCTCGGGTGATGGATTGGGCCGGTCCCGGCTCCGCGCAGGCAATTAAGCCGACTGCGATGATTAACGAACGCGTCCACCTTTCAACCGGTCGAATCATGATCTTTAAGACTGGAGGGAACGGGCGCTGTCCCGTCCCACTAATTTCGGGACGACACGGCGGTCGGCCCTCCACCGTAGAACGAAGGTGCAACAGGCCTATTTCTTATCCTCGTCGAGTTTCGCTTTCACGGCCGTCTCGATCTCTTCGTAGAGCGCGGGATCGTTCTTAAGCGCCTCTTTGCCGGCATCGCGCCCCTGAGCCATTTGGGTGCCTTTGTAGCTGAGCCAGGAACCGCGCTTTTCGATGATTTGCTTTTCGAGCGCCAGGTCCAGGAGCGCGCCGGTCGAAGAAATTCCTTCGTTGTACATGATGTCGAATTCGGCTTCCGTGAAGGGCGGCGCGACTTTGTTCTTCACGACTTTGACCCGGGTCCGGTTGCCGGTGACAACACCATCAGTCTGTTTGATCGCGCCGATGCGGCGAATATCGATGCGGACGCTGGCGTAGAATTTCAATGCCTTGCCGCCGGGCGTCGTCTCCGGATTGCCGAACATGACGCCGATCTTTTCGCGGATTTGATTGGTAAAAACGCAGCACGTCCGCGCCTTGGAAATCAGCGAGGTCAATTTGCGCATCGCGGCACTCATCAAGCGCGCCTGCGCTCCGACGGTGGAATCGCCGATCTCGCCCTCGAGTTCTTGTTTCGTGACCAGGGCCGCGACCGAATCGAGCACGATAACGTCGAGCGCGTTTGAACGCACAAGGGTCTCGACAATCCGCAGCGCTTCTTCGCCGGAGCTCGGCTGGGAGACGAGCAAGTCATCCATGTTGACGCCGAGACGGCGCGCGTATTGCGGGTCGAGGGCGTGCTCGACATCGATGAAGGCCGCCAGGCCCCCGCGCTTCTGGGCTTGGGCGATGACGGTGAGCGTGAGCGTGGTTTTGCCAGACGATTCCGGTCCGTAAACTTCGACCACGCGACCCCGCGGAAATCCACCGACTCCGAGGGCGCGATCGATCAGGATGTTGCCGGTAGGAATCACATCGATGTCGACAATCGTCGAGTCTCCGAGCCGCATAATGGCGCCGTCGCCGTAGTCCTTCGCTATCTGCTGGAGCGCGAGATCGAGGTTCTTGTTGCGAGCGGCGGTGACTTTGTCTTCGGTAGATTTCTCTTCAGTTTTGGTAGCCATAGGGAGGGGTCTCCTAAGTACGTGCGGTCGCGAACTTCGCCAAGTAGAAAAGCTCGGCACGACGTCAGAAAATGACGACAGGCCGCAAACCCTGCGGCTTGCGGCCTGCTCGGCTCCTAACCAAAATGGTCGGTTACGCTACGGCGATCTTCCGCGGCTTGACCTGCTCCGCTTTCGGCAGCGTCAAGGTGACGACGCCCTGGTCGATTTTCGCGCTGATTTTTTCGGCGTCGATCGAAGGATCGAGCTCGAACGAGCGCCGGAAATTTTCCGGCCGCGACTCCCGATGGACGAGCGTGCCCTCGATGGAGGGCATCGAGCGCCACCCGAGAATGGTAAGCTCGTTGTTTTCGACCCACATATCGAGGTTCTCCTTGCTTACGCCGGGCATCTCGACCTCGAGCGTATAGCCGTCGGTGTTTTCGAGAACGGTGGCGGCCGGCGCGATAAACTGCTCCGTTTGGCGCTCACCGTTGCTGCTGCGATTTTCGCGAACTAAAGTATTCATTGGTTTGTCTTTCTTGAGAGTTGCTTAGTTGAGATTGATTTGGACTTGCTTCGGCTTCGCTTCCTCCGCTTTCGGAAGCGTGACCGTCAAAATGCCATCTTTATAGGTGGCGCTGACCTTGTTCGCGTCGACCCGTGTCGGAAGCGTGATGCTGCGGCGGAATTTGCCGGTGGAACGTTCGGTGCGAGTGGCGCCGTTTTCCTCGGTGGCCTCCTCTTTCCGTTCGCCACCGATAATCAGCGTTCCGTCCTGGAGCGAAATCTCAATGTCCTCCTTCCGCATCCCGGGAAGCTCGACCACGGCAACGATGTTGTCGTTGTTCTGATAAAGATCGAGCGCAGGAGTCCAGCCGCAGAATAACTGCGATTGGCGGCCGGCGCCTGCCCAGAAGGGCAACGCCAAAAGAGTATCGAGGTCGTTCCGAAGACTGGCCCATCGATCAAGCGATGGCAACATCATCGAATTTGGTGTTTGGTAACGAATTAAGCTCATATGATTTTCCTTTGTAGAGTGGATGGTTGAAAAGCTGATTATGTGGAAGCGAGATAAATGCCACGATCAATCGCCTTCACAGATATATAATGTAAACTATTGATGTTAAACTTGTTACATTATAACAATGGTTAAGAAGTAAACTGCGATATAGGGCCTATTTGTCACATATATGACCTATCCAACTAGACGCGGACTGAGACAAAATAGCGCTGACGCCGCACTTATGCGCGTGGCCCTTGGCGAGGCGCGTAAGGCCCTTGGCCGAACGAGTCCCAATCCGGCGGTGGGGGCTCTGCTCGTGGTCGAAGGTAACGTTGCCTCGAAGGGACATCATGCGCGTGCTGGTTTGGCCCACGCAGAAGTGGAGTGCCTCCGCCGTTTCAAAAAGGCGGTGCCGAAAAACGCCGTCTTGTACGTAACGCTGGAACCCTGCTCGACAATCGGCCGAACGGGCCCGTGCACCGAGGCGATCATTCACGCCGGCGTGCGGCACGTGGTCATCGGCGCGCTGGATCCCAATCCGCGGCACGCTGGGCGCGGAATTGAGATTTTGAAGGAAGCCGGCCTCGAGGTGCGCAGCGGCGTTCTGGGCGAGCAATGCTCCGCGCTCAACGAAGCGTACAATAAATGGGTCACGACCCGGCGTCCCTTTGTCATCGCGAAATGCGGGATGAGTCTCGATGGGAGATTGTCGCGCCCGCCCGGTGAAACACGCTGGATCACGGGCGCGCCGTCGCGCAAACACGCTCACCGGTTGCGAGCGCAAGTGGATGCGATTCTGATTGGCGCTGAAACGTTGCGCGCCGACAACCCCCGCCTCACCCCTCGCGGCGTGCGTGGAGCAAAACAACCGTGGCGTATCGTCCTTTCGCGATCCGGCGCCCTGCCGCGTCAGGCGCATCTCTTTGCGGATCGCTTCGCGGAGCGCACGATTGTTTGCGCCGAGAAGAATTTGGAGGCCGCGTTACGCGAGCTCGGCGAGAAGGAGATCACGAGCGTGCTCATCGAAGGCGGCGGCGAAATTCTTGGACAAGCTTTGGATCAGCGGCTCGTAGACAAAGTTCAGCTTTACCTGGGCCCGATCTTTAGCGGAGGGCCGGTCATGTCTTTTGCCGGACTTGGAGCGCGGTCGACCCAGGAAGCGCCCCGGCTCGATCGCGTCCGCTATCAGCGGATCGGCCAGGACGTGTGCGTGACTGGATACCCGGTCTACGCCACTTAGAGCAGGACGCTCTCGTCTAACGAATTGCTGTCCTCGGACGCGAGAAGATCATCCAAGTCGGCCATCACTTCGTAATCCTGCGCGTTCATGTTCGTCAACATCTCCGACTCCGGATCCGCCGTGGGGCCCAAAGACATCCGCAGGAAGACCGCGGCCACGAGAGCCACGACCAGGCTGGCGGCCGGAATTAATCTGCGAACACGGAACCACTCCCGGAAATTCGTCCATCCGGCCGGCTTGCGGATTTCCCGGAGGATGTTGCGCGCGAAGAACGGCGAAATCTTCGGCTCGGACGCCTGGCCAAGAAGGTCCCACAATTTCTCGTCATCTTCGCGCTTCATGTCGAAAGATTAAACTCCGTGGAGCGTCCAAAGTTGCGCGGCCGGATCAACCTCCGGCCTTCCGTTAGGTTTCTGCGGCTTCGAGAAAACCTTCCAATTGCCGGATGCGCGTCGGATGGCGCATCTTGCGCAAGGCCTTGGCCTCGATTTGCCGGATGCGTTCGCGCGTGACGCGAAATTGGCGGCCGACTTCCTCGAGCGTCCGGCTGTAGCCATCCACGAGGCCAAAGCGCTGCTCGAGCACCTGGCGCTCGCGCTCGGTCAACGTCTCGAGCACGTCCTTGATCTTCTCTTTCAAGAGAACAATCGCGGTCATGTCGCTCGGGTTTTCCGCGCCCTTATCCTCAATGAAATCGCCGAAATTCGTCTCTTCGCTCTCGCCGACGGGCGATTGGAGCGAGATCGGCTGCTGCGCCATTTTCAGAACCGCCCGCACCCGATCGACCGGCAACAGGATCTCCTCGGCCACTTCTTCCGGCGTGGGTTCGCGCCCATATTCCTGGACGAGCTGCTTCTGTACGCGCATCAGCTTGTTGATCGTTTCGATCATGTGCACCGGGATGCGGATGGTGCGCGCTTGATCGGCGATCGAGCGGGTGATGGCCTGGCGAATCCACCAGGTGGCGTAGGTCGAGAATTTGTAACCGCGCCGGTACTCAAATTTCTCGACTGCCTTCATCAATCCCATATTCCCCTCCTGGATCAGGTCCAGGAAGGAGAGGCCGCGGTTCGTATATTTTTTCGCGATGGAAATGACGAGCCGCAGGTTCGCTTCCACCATCTCCGTTTTGGCCCGAAGCGCCTTGTGCAGCCAGCTTTTCAGCGCGCGGTATTGCTCCGTATACTCGTCGAGGGAAAGCCAGAGGGAGCTCTCCAGGTTACGCGACTTCAGGCTCAGCGCGGAACGGGCGCCATGTTCGCGCGGATGCTTGCTTATCTCCCCCTGGAGCAGCGTCAGCACCTGGAATTGCTCATCGGCCAGATGAACGAATTCCTCTGTCACCTTCTGTTTGAAATAAAATTTCGGATAAAGCTTTTGCAGGGACGCGACCGATTTCTGGAACGCCTTCTGTTTCTTCGCATCCTTCCGTCCCGAGCCGTGCAGGATCTGGGAATATTGCTGGCAAATCGACGCCCCTGTTTTCTGAACCTGCTTGCAAAGGCGCGGAAGCATTTTCATGTAGCGCTCCCGGCTTTCGATCTTCTTGTCGAGGATGACCCGGTCGAAACGCTCGCCCCCTTCGGTCAATTTCTGCGCGAGATCGAGATGCGCCTTGGCGATGAAACCGAAACGGTTGATCAGGCGCTGCACCATGATCTCGGCTTCTTCGATCCGCTTGGAAATCTCCACCTCCTGCTCGCGGGTCAGCAAAGGCACCTGACCCATTTGCTTGAGATACATCCGCACCGGGTCGTCGAGAATATCGAGCTTCGCTTCCGGCTTCTCTTCCTCTTCTTCCTCGGGGTCTTTTTTCCCGTCCTTGTAACGGTCGACCTCGGACGCTTCGATGATATCGATCTCCATCCGCCGGAGCCGCGTCAAAATAGCGTCGAGCTCATCCGCATCGGTGACCTCGACCGGGAGCGCCTCGTTCAGGTCGTCGAAGGTGAGGTAGCCTTGCTCCTTCGCCAGCTTGATCAACTCGCGGATGCGAGTTTGAACGTCGCCCGGCGCCGCTGGCAATATTTCGTCCGACTCCGGCGTGCTCGCCCCATTGAGTCCCCTGCGCAAACGCGAAATGGCAGCGGTCCGCTTTTGCGGACGAGCGCTCCTGGAAGCGGACAATCTCGCGCCGGGCTTTGCCGCCTTTGCCCGGACCTTTTTCAGCTTTGCGGTCCCAAGCCGTTTGGCCTTCGCTGCCTTTTTCAGCGGCGGCCGACCCCGTCCCCGTTTTTTCAGATTCTTTGCCAAAATGTGCTTTTGAGGAATTGCTGCGTTTCCAACCGGCTCGCGCTCGGCTTTACTGCCCCCTCCGCGACAGTTTATTTGTCGAGCACGCGGGCAGACGAAAACTGGGGAAGCTCACGGAGTTGCTCCGTAAGGTCAAGAATTTGTTTCTGCAAATTGACCGCCTCTCCCGTGGTGAGCCGGGGCAACTTCATGCGGCCTTCGGCGATCTGAAGCTGCCTGCGTAAAGCGGCTTGGCGGAGGCCGTTCCACCATCCCTTCGCCACCTCCAGGCCGTTCGCCGGCATTTTTTGCAGTAACCACATAGAAACCAGCGCCTCCTCGGCCGGAGAAAGGCCAGCCATAAACACATTGATCGAAGCCGGATCGTCGGGTCGCAAGTCAGCCGCAAGGATGCGGCCGAGGATTTCGGCGTCGGGCGTCTGGGCCAGCATCTCGCTCCAGTCTTGTGCTTGAAGAAGCTCACGCGCTTCGGCATGGCGAAGTGCCAGCAAACAAAGCATCGCAATCTCATGCCGCGGCGGGCGAATCAAAGTCTCGGCAGGTGCATCCTCCGAGGAAACCCGCTCATGGCTCGGCTTCTTAAGTAGTCGCTCAAAATCGGAATGGGCCACTCCGATCCGGGCGCTGACCTTGTTCGCGACTTCCCCGCGCATGAGCGGGTCGCGGACCCGCGCGACGGTTTCAGCCAGTTTTCGCGCCAGTTGCATCTTGGCCCCCAGCGATCCCAGGTCCGTCGCGGCCGCTTCATGTTCGATCCAGGAATCAAAAAAATCGCGTGCCGCTGAAACGCGTTTTTCAAATTCCTCTTTGCCCCGCTGCCGGATCATGGAATCGGGATCCTCACCGGCGGGCATTTCCGCCACCCGAACGATGAGGTTGTTTTGCAAGAGCGCATCCAGCGAACGTTCCGCCGCCTTGTGGCCCGCGGTATCGGCGTCGAAACAGAGAACGACCTCGCTCACAAACCGTTTCAAAATCCGCGCCTGATCCTCCGTGAAGGCCGTCCCTTGCGGCGCAACCACATTGGTGATGCCTGCTTCGAAGACCGTGATGAGATCGAGCTGTCCCTCACAGACGATCGCGCAGTCCGCTTCGATCAAGCCCCGTTTCGTCTTGTGCAAACCAAAAAGGACACGCCCTTTTCGGAAGAGCGGCGTCTCGGGAGAGTTTAGATACTTGGCGCCCTCGACTTCCTTTTCGAGGATGCGACCGCTGAATGCGATCACTTCGCCGACGTCGTTGTGAATCGGAAACATGATCCGGGCGCGAAACCGGTCGTAAGCTTCCCCCTCCGGCCTCTCGTCATCTCGCGGCTTGATCAATCCGCTTTGCAGGATCTGGGGACGCCGGTAACCGCGCTCAAGCGCCCAGGTCAAAAATGCGTCCCAGCTGTCGGGTGCAAACCCGATTTGCCAGTCTTTCGCGATCCGGCCATCGATCCCGCGGTTCTTGAGGTATTCGCGAGCCGGCTTGCCGATTTTCCCCTTCATCAGGTTTTCGTGAAACCACTCCGCGGCTTCCGCGTGGAGCTGAAGCAGGGTGCGGCGGGTTTCGTGCTGACGATCGTCCTCGCCGCTCCCGCCACGCTCTTCGATCACGGGGACGCCAGCGCGCGCCGCCAGTTTTCGCACCGCCGATGGAAAATCGAGGTGCTCGTAATCCATGACAAACCGGAAAACGCTCCCCCCGGCCCCGCAGCCGAAGCAGTGAAACGTCTGCCGTTGCGGGCTGACCGTGAAAGAGGGCGTCTTTTCTTGATGAAATGGACAGAGCGCCTTGAAGGTGGTTCCCGCGCGCTTGAGCGGAAAATACGATCCGATCACTTCGACGATGTCGTTCGCCGCTGCGATTTGCTCGATATTTTGTGAGGGGATGGTTCCCATGCGCGTCTACTTTTCGCTCGTTTGGTGGACGGAGCGATGTCAAATTAGGCCAGAGACGACGCGCTTCCACCAATTGTCGTCGCCCAAGCCGCCAAATCTCTTCATGGGAATCTTCCTCCGCTATGTTGTTTTAGCCATCACCCTGGTTGCGATTCCGAGGCCGGTCGAAGCGCGTGAACCGATTCGCAAGGGCGATACGGCCGTCGTTCCGTTGCGCGGGGAAATTTCACCCCCTTTGCTCTTGTTTCTCCGGCGGGCCGTAAAGGCCGCGGAGAGCGCGGGCGCAGGCGCGATCGTTTTTGAAATGGACACCTACGGCGGACGCCTCGACAGCGCCGCGGAAATCACCAGCGTGCTCAACCACGCCACCATCCCGACCTACACGTTTATCAACTCGAACGCCGGTTCCGCGGGTTCCCTCATCGCGCTCGCGACGCGGCACATCTACATGTCTCCCGTCAGCGCCATCGGTGCGGCGGCGCCGGTGCTTTCGACCGGTGAAGATCTTTCGGCGACAGAACGCGACAAAACCCTTTCCTATTGGTCCGCGCTCACTCGGAGTTCCGCCGCGCGCAATGGCCACAATCCGGACATTGGCGAAGCCTTCATGACCAAGGAGAAGGAAGTGAAAATCGGCGAACGCGTGGTGCATCCGAAAGGTTCGCTCCTGACGCTGACGGCCCAGGAGGCGACCGAGATAATCAACGGCAAACCGTTGCTGGCCGAGGGCATCGCCGACTCGGTCGAGGATCTCGCGCAGAAGGCCGGCCTGAAAGGGGCCCTCGTGGCACTGGATCCGAGCGGGTTTGAGCAGATCGCCTTTTGGATCACGAAGCTCGCGCCTCTGCTGCTCCTGCTTGGAATCATTTGCGCTTACCTCGAGTTCAAGATTCCTGGGGCCAGCGTGCCCGGAGTGATCGCGGCGTTTTGTTTCGCTCTTTTTTTCCTCGGCCACTATCTGGCTGGGCTGGCCGGCTGGGAAGTCGTCGCCCTCTTCGTGCTCGGCCTCGTTCTTGTGTTGGCCGAGATCCTGTTTTTCGCGCACTCGACCATTGTCATTGGCGTAGTGGGGGTCTTTCTCATGCTGGCATCGGTCCTTTGGGCCATGATCGATCGTTACCCCGGCCAGACATTTCTGCCGACCAGCCAGATGATCGCGATTCCGTTGCGCAATCTCTTCCTGGCGATCATCGCTGCCACGATCGCCATCATCGTTCTCGCGCGCTATCTCCCGCGCACGAGCCTTTACCGCCGCTTCGCGCTCATGACCACAATTCCGACCGGCCCCTCGCTCGCCGGAGCGCCCCGGGAATTCGCGACGGCGCTCGCGCTTGAGCCGGGAATGGAAGGCGCCGCGCTCACGACCCTCCGGCCCAGCGGCAAGGCCCGTTTCGCCGACCATGTCGTGGACGTCGTGACCGAGGGCGAATTCATCGCCGCCGAGACGCCGGTCACGGTGATTCAAACCGACGGGATGCGGGTCGTGGTGAAAGCAGCTTCGTTAACACGGGCAACGTGAACTCCAGGCTGCCGGGGTGATCCATGTTCGGAATCCACGACTTCGGACTTTTTCTCGCCGCCGGCATTTTGCTGAATCTCACGCCCGGACCGGACACGGTTTATATTCTTGGCCGAAGCATCGCCCATGGCCGCAGCGCCGGTATCGCCTCAGCCCTCGGAGTTTGTGTCGGCAGTGTTTTCCACACTTGCGCCGCGGCGCTGGGGCTGTCGGCTTTTCTCGCCACATCGGCCTGGGCTTTCACAGCCGTAAAACTGGCCGGCGCGGCTTATCTCGTTTTTCTCGGGCTTCGCGCCCTGCTGAAACCCGGGCCCGACGTAAATTTGCCCGCGCAGTTCAAGCAAAACGATCCGGCCGCTGCTTTTCGTCAGGGCATTCTTACGAACGTCTTGAATCCCAAGGTTGCCCTTTTCTTCCTGGCCTTCCTCCCGCAATTCATCGATTCGGCCGCACCGACGAAGATCTCGGCCTTCTTTGTCCTGGGATTCACCTTTGTCACGACGGGAACAATCTGGTGTTTGGCGTTGGCGTGGTTTGCAGGGAAATTTAGCGCCCGGCTTCGAGAAAACCCAACCGTGGCCGCAGTGCTCAACCGCGCCGTCGGATCGCTCTTCATCTTTCTCGGCCTGCGGCTGGCCGTCGCCACTCGACCGTAAGGTGGATCGCGCGCTAGCCGCCAGCGACCACGCGGACGACTTCGATCCGGTCGCCTTCCGCCAGGAGACGCTCGGCCCATTCCCGTTGATGAAGCGCGGTAGCGTTGTGTTCGATCAAAACCGTGTTCGGCTGAAGACCAAAGTGCGCGGCCAGTTCGGCGATATTTGCTGCGCCGTTTGTTTCCGCAGGCTCCCCGTTGATCCACACTTTCATGAGGCGAGCAGGGCCGGGTCCCAGTCTTTCCAAACCGGTTCAAATCCGCGACCTCGCAGAACCGCGGCAATTTCCGCGGGCGAACGCTCGTCACTGATTTCGAATTGGCCGGTGGCGAGCAAGTCCTCCCCATCTTGAAATTCGGGGGCGACAATGCGCCCGCGCACGGTGCGATGCAGATCGTCCCCGCCCTGGCCGGTGTAGCCGCCGGGCTCCGTGTGGCTGCCGGCGCTCATCATCGTGATCCCGAGAGATGCCAGGACATCGCGCAAAGCCGCGCGCTCCCGCGTGCTGAGAACAATCCCCACTTGTGGAAAAGTGATCCGGAATGCGCAGATCAATTGCGCCAGTTCGCGGTCGGTCATGGAAAAGGCCGGCTGAAATTCACCGGCAGCGGGACGCAACCTCGGCAAGCTGACAGTTATTTGGGCCTGCCAGCAGCGTTTCAGCAGGTATTCCACATGCGCGGCCAGCGCGACCGCCTCTTCCTGCCAGCGACTCAATCCGAAAAGCGCGCCGATTCCGATGCGTCGAAATCCGGCATCGTAGCCGCGCTCCGCGCAATCGAGGCGCCAGTTAAAATCGCGCTTCGGTCCGGTGGTGTGCATCTCGGCATAGATTTCCCGGTCATACGTTTCCTGATAGACCACCAGACCGTCCGCCCCAGCCTCGACGATCGGAACATAATCGGCCATCTCCATTGGGCCGACCTCGATTGCGATCGAGGAAAAATCCGGCGCGAGCGCGCGCACGCAATCCGCCAGGTATCCTTGGCTGACAAACTTCGGGTGTTCGCCCGCGACCAGGAGAACCTGGCGAAATCCCTCCCGCGCCAGATATCGCCCCTCCGAGATTACCTGCTCGAGGCTGAGAGTGACGCGCAGAATGGGGTTGTCCCGCGAAAAGCCGCAGTAACGGCAGCTGTTGATACATTCGTTGGAAAGATAGAGGGGGGCGAAGAGACGCATCGTGCGCCCAAAATTTTGCAGCGTAAGGGCGCGCGACTCCCGCGCCAAAGCTTCCAGCGCCGCGTCGGATTTGGGCGAAATCAAATCCTCGAAGCGATGAAGCAGCCGCGATTTCTGGAGCGGCAGGTTATCTAGGGCCCTGGCAAACGACATCGCAGCAATTTCGTTCGCAGACGGGGTTTCGCAATCAAACTGTCGTTACTCTCTTCCTCTTTCCGCTTCCTCTTCCTCTCAATCTCACTCCCTCACCGAGAAGAGGAAGAGGTAGAGGTAGAGGTAGAGGTATCGGAAGCCAAAAAAAAACGCCGGGAACACATACAGTGTTCCCGGCGTCTTGTTGAATTATACGGCGTTGTTTAGAACGCGAAGTTGATGCCGGTGCGGGCCATGCCGAAGTTGTTGTTCGAACCCGAAACGATATTCCAGCTGAAATCGTTCACCCAGCCACAGTGTGGGGTGAAACGAAATTCGAAACCGCCACCGACCTGTCCCATTCCGTGGCCCTCATCGTCGTCGTCGTCTGCCACGATAATGCCGCCTCCGGGTGTGATGGCCACGGCCCTATTGTCCTGACCGCCCCAGATCCCACCGCCGCCGACCCAAACATACGGGGCAAATCGCGAGCAGTTGGACGGGAACCGGAAGGTAAAGGTGCCGAGGATACCGCCGACGCCATCCGAATCATCATCATCACCGATGATGAGATCATCATCATCCGTATTTGCGTCGAGAAGAAATCCCTGCACGCCTATGCCGAAGTAGCGGGCGAAGAAGTACTTTGCGTCGACCGCACCACCCCAGCCATGGTCCAGGAAGGTGTTCTCATTGCCGCTAAACGCATAGATTCCGGAGATGCTGAGATTGAATTCATTATCCGCGTACCACTGCGGGCAAGGCGGCGGAACGACGGCCTTTGATTCTGTCGTTATCTCAGTCCCCGCGAAAGCGGCAGAGCCGAGGGCGATTAGGGCGCAAAAGCCAAGTGTTAGTTTTTTCATTGTTTTCTCCTGTTTTGGTTAAGTTTGTCGCACATGGTGGAGCAGGTACGCACGCCTTTCAAGCGCGTTGTTGGGTATTTTTGTAGATTTGTCAGGGACGTCAAGGTTTTAATTCAGTCCCATTATTGGCGTCGGTGATGGTGAATTTCTCGTGGTGATAGGCCGGATCGCCCCGGAACATCAGCCGGCCGGCGTAACGGCGCTCCAGCTCGACCAAAAACTCCTCGTCCTCTTCCTTCAGGCGCTTCAGCACGTCCGGGTTCAAGATCACCCGAAAATCGTGCACACTTTCCTGATATTTGCGCATGACGGTATTCAAGGTGCGATGCAGCTCCACGCTCGTGGTCATGGAAGTCTTAACGACGCCGCGCCCCTGGCAGTATGGGCAATTCTCGTAGATCGAATCGCTGAGACTTTCCTGCGCCCGCTGGCGGGTCATCTCCATCAGGCCCAGAGCAGAGAGCGGGAGGACGTGGGTCTTCGCTTTGTCCCGTTTTAGCCGCTCCCTCATCAACGCATAAACCGCCTGCTGATCTTTCCGGTTCTTCATGTCGATGAAATCGCCGATGATCAGGCCGCCGATATTCCGCAAGCGCAATTGCCGGGCGATTTCGTCCGCGGCTTCCAGGTTGGTTTGGAGAATCGTCTTTTCCACGTCCCGGCCGCCCTTGTTTCGCCCGGTGTTTACATCAACCGCGACGAGCGCTTCGGTTTCATCGATCACGATGTAGCCGCCGCACTTCAGCCAGACCTGGCGATGGAAGGCGTCGTCGATTTGCTTCTGGACGCCGAAGGTCTCGAAGATGGGGGCGCCGCCATCGTAGAATTTAATGCGGTTGCGGGCGCGCCTCGAGATTTGTCCCACCATCTCATTCATTCGATCGATTGCCGTCTGATCGTCGCAGACCACTTCGTCGATTTCGTCCGTGAGGAAGTCCCGAACCGTGCGATCCACCAAATCCGGCTCCTCGAAGACACGGCAAGGCGCGGGCTCGGTCTGGATGAGCTGCTCGACTTTGGCCCACTGCTCGACCAGGAAACTCATGTCGCGGACAAAATATCGGGCGCGCTGGCCTTCCCCTACGGTGCGAATGATCACGCCGACACCTTCCGGGATTTCCAGCTCGCGCAGGATTTTCCGGAGCCGCTCCCGTTCCTTGGGATCCTCGATTTTTCGCGAGATGCCGCTGCGATCGCTATAGGGCATGAACACCAAATAACGCCCGGCGAAGCTCAAGTTCGTTGTCACGCGCGGGCCTTTTGTTCCAATGGGACCCTTCGTGACCTGCACGATCACCTCCGAGCCGACCGGATAAATCGTCGGAATATCCTTGGCCGTGATCCGCTTTTTCGGCCGCCGATCTTTCGGCCGGTCGATTTCCTCAATGCCGCTGTCGAGGGCGGCAGGGATGGCGTCCCAAAAGTGGAGGAAGGCATTTTTTTCGAAGCCGATGTCCACGAACATCGCCTTCAAGCCCATCTCTATGTTCTTAACTCTGCCCTTATAGACGCTGCCGACAATGTTCCGGGCGCTGTTTCGCTCGACGTTATATTCTTCGAGCCGGCCATTTTCGAGAAGCGCCACCCGGCGCTCCAGTTTCTCGACGCTGATAATCAGCTTGTTGCCTGTCTTGGGGGAACCAAGGCCTAACATTCGTTTCACCTTTTCTATCATAAGCGGGGAGAGAGTTTGCGATCATGGATCGAAGCGTGGGAGGATGGTTGCGCTAGGTTCCGATCAAGAGGTTCATCTGCGGCCCGGCGGACGACGCTGTGGTGGCGGGGGTGGCGGCGTCGGCTTGGGGCGTACACCAAAAAGCCTTTCAAAAAAGTTGAGTTTGCGCGGGGGCGGGGGCGGCGGGGGGGCGACGCGAACGCGCTTCTGGCCAGCCACGCGTCCGCTGGCATCGGCTTCCAGTTCCACATCGGGAGCGGGGCCCGTGGCGGCGAGCTGTGAATCGGTGCTTTGGGCGTCGCTCGGATTTGTTTCATCGTCCGACGGCCCGTTCAGGCCCGAATCCTTGAACTCGACCGAGTCGAGAAACTGGAAGGGATTTGGCTTTCGGGCCGGCTCGAGCCAGGCCAGCTGCGGATCGAATTTTGCCTCGTCCATCGCGAAAATGCGTCCCAGAATCCGGTTCGCGATCGGCGCGGCGACAGCGCCGCCGCCTTTGCCGCCCTGCACCATCACGGCGACGGTATACTTGGGCGCATTGTACGGGGCGAAGCAGGCGAACCAGGCGATCGTATCGCTTTTGCCATCGGTCATCGCCTGCGCCGAACCCGTTTTGCCCGCGACCACCACATTTGGCAGGCGCGCCCGGCCACCGGTCCCACCTTCGTTCACCACACTGTAGAGAGCGCGCCGGGCCTGTTCGATCTGAGCCGACCCGACATCAAAACGCAAATCGCGGCGCACCTTCGGGTTTGGTGAAACTACCGGCTCACCTTTCTCGTTTAGAATCGGTTTGCCGTCCGCCCCGACCACGCTTTTTATGAGCCGCGGTTGATAGGCTACGCCGCCGTTTGCCAAAGCCGAATAAACCATCGCCATTTGCAGAGGGCTCACCAGGACGAAGCCCTGCCCGATCGAAACGTTCGCAGTGTAGGCCGATGACCACCTCTCCCTCGGATAATGAATGCGCATCCAATCGGGCCCTGGCAACACGCCCGGCTGCTCCCCGGTGACTTCCACATCCGTCGCTTTGCCGAGCCCAAGCGCCTCGCCAATCTCGTCAATCGCATTGATCCCAGCCGCATTCCCCAGCTGATAGAAATAGGAATTGCAAGAAACCTTGATCGCCTCGCTGAGACCCAGCTGTCCGTGGGTCCCGCCTTTGTCCGCAATGTGACAACGAAAAAAATGGTCGCCATAACTGACACCGCCACCGCAATCGTAGCGCGCGTTGCCGAGACCTCTGCGTAACCCAGCCAGCGCCGTGACCAGTTTATAGGTCGACCCGGGAGGAAACGCGCTGACCGCCCGGTTGATGAGCGGATCCGCGGGAGCATTGCGCAGCTGCTCCCAATCTTTTGCCTTAATGCTGGGGATGAAGGTGTTTGGATTGAACGAGGGCACCGTAGCCATGGCGAGGATGTCGCCGTTGTTTGGATTCACCACCACTGCCGCCCCCCGGCCTACCGCGCGCAGCGCTTCTTCCACGATCATCTGGATGCGTGCATCAATCGTTAGATCGATGTTCGCTCCCGCCTTCGGCGGCTCCTCGCGCAAGACACCGTCGATCTGGCCCTTCGCATTCCGCCGCATGTAGCGCACACCCGGCTTGCCCTTGAGGTATTCATCCATCGACTTTTCGATGTTGGATTTTCCCTCCACGTCCGGCTGATAGAAGCTGAATTTTTTCGCCTCTTCCTTATTGGTGTCGTCCGGCGCGCCGACGTAGCCGAGCATGTGCGAAGCGAGCGCGCCGTAGACGTACGACCGGACCGGCTTCACCGTAATGTCCACCCCGGGCAAACCGACGTCGTGTTCCGAGTACTTCGCCATCGTCGGGAAATCGATGTCCTTGATGTAGGCATAGGGGACTTCCGTATTCGTCCGGAAATGCCGTTGCAGCTGGCTGGCGTTGTAGTTGCGGGCCAGATCGAGATCGTCCAGCCGCGGCACCACGCCCGTATTCACGATCTTCACGATGTCCGGCTCCTTCAGGTCCTTGGGCATGCCATTGATCGTGGTGCGGTATTCGGTCATCGGCGGCGGTCCGACGCGCTCGCGGTAGCCCTTGACCATCTCCGGCAGATAGAAATCGACTTCGTAGCTGGCGCGATTTTGGACCAGCGTGACGCCGTTGCGATCGCGAATCTCACCTCGCACGGATGGGATGCGCACCGTCGCCTCCGAGCTTCCGCGGATCATTTTGGTATACTCAGAGCCGCGCGCGACCTGGACCCACCAGAGGCGCATCCCGATGGCGGTGAGCCCCATGAGCATGCAAAGGCCCAGGAATTGAATGCGCAGACGGGGATTGACGCGGCGGCGGTTCATTCGTAGCCGTCCGGTTCCGGAAGATAAGGATTGGCCGTGAGCCGCCCGAGCGAGTGCAGAATCCAGAAAACCAGCGGCGCCATCAACATGGCTGTCACGCCCGGGCCTCCGATCTGCCACCAAGCCTCACGCGTAAAAGCAAGCGAGCCGCGCCGGAAAGCAATCATGAGATATTGGGAAAGAAGGATCGTGGATGTGCAAAGCCCGCTCATTATGCAATGCACTTCCCAGCGTCCCCGGATAAACAAAGGCCTCAGGCCATGCATAATGGCCGCCAGCACGGCGTAGAGGAGTATTGACCATCCGACCGATATTTCAACTCGCGGGCCGAGCGCCTGCACGGTCGCGGCGTCCAGCAGGAAACCGGCGAACCCCGCCAGCGCGAGGACGAGCGGAAAGGGAAGCGCCATGGCGCCGTAGAACACGATCACCGGCACGAGATAGATGCGCGCATTGTACATCCAGTCGAGCGGCGGAATGAAAAATTCCACGATCTGCGCGAGGAACGTCAGGATCAGCAGAATAACAAAGAAGATCATTTGTTTCCCGTTACCACGAACACGTCCTCGAGATGGGACAAATCCACCGCCGGCGCGATCCGGGCCTGGCCATCAAGCTCCCGCGCGCGAAAACTTTGCACCGTCCCGATCAGAAGGCCCGAGGGAAACACCCCACCCACTCCCGACGTATAAGTCTTCATCCCCGGTTGCAGATTGGCCTGCTTGGAAAGAAAATTCAGATCCAGCAACGGCGTGACCGAGCCGCTCACCCGCTCGCCCGAGACGATGCCTTGCTCCCGGGTCCCTTCCACCGCGGCCGCGACCCGGCAGTTTTCATCCGAGAGCAAAAGGACGATCGAAATGTTGTCACCGACCGTGGTGGTCTTCCCGACCAGCCCCGCATCGGTCACCACCGGCATGTCGCTTTCGATGCTGTCTTTTTTCCCCCGGTTGATCGTCACCGTCCGCCACCAGGTGGATGAATCGCGCGCCACGATTTCCGCCGGCACGAGCCGAAAAACCGAGCGCTGCCGATAATCGAGCGCGCGCCGCAAGCGATTGACTTCGTGTTCCACGTCGCGCAACGCCTGGTTCGTGGCCCGGAGCGAGCGATTCTCGACCTTGAGTGCGGCGTTATCGCGCTCCACTTCATCCAGTGTTTTCAAGCCCGTGCTTACCGAAGTGATCGACTTCTGCAGGCCGGACCCGGTCTTGAGGAACGGGGAGATCAGCGAGTAAAACCCGGCCTGGAGCTTGCGGGTGCTCTCCGCGCCAAAACTCAGAAAATAAGCCAGGATCGCCGCAAAGATCGCCAGCGCGATGATACTCGAGCGGTTCATGCCGATATCGGAAACCGGAGTGCGGAAACCGGAAAGGAAAGAGGATCTGTCACCGCTTGATTGCTAATCTTTCCGCAATCCGCAATCCGGTTTCCGGTTTCGTCACTACCGCCAATTGCGATCGGAGGAAGCCACCTGACGCAAAAATTTGAGTTCATTGAGACATTTGCCCGTTCCTTCTGCCACGGCGCTCAGCGGATCTTCGGCAACATGGACAGGCAAACCGGTTTCCTCGCTCAAAAGTTTGTCAAAGCCGCGCAACAACGCGCCGCCGCCCGCCAGGACCAAGCCACGGTCGACCAGATCCGCGGACAATTCCGGCGGACAACGCTCGAGCGTGATGCGGACCGAATCCACAATCGTCGAGATTGGCTCGAGCAACGCTTCGCGCACTTCCTGCGACGTGATCATGAGCGTCTTGGGCAATCCCGCGACGAGATCGCGGCCCTTTACTTCCACGCTCGTCTCTTTCTCGCTCGGATAGGCCGAGCCGATCTTGATCTTGATTTCCTCCGCGGTGCGCTCGCCGATCATCAAATTGTACGCGCGCTTCATGTACTGGACGATCGCTTCATCCAGCTCGTCGCCCGCCACCCGCACGCTGCGGCTGAAGACAATGCCGGAAAGGGAAATCAACGCGACTTCGGTCGTGCCGCCCCCGATATCGATGATCATGTTGCCGGCCGGATCCTGCACCGGGAGGCCCACCCCGATCGCCGCCGCCATTGGTTCCTCGATCAGATAAACCTCTCGCGCACCCGCGTGGGTGGCCGATTCGCGCACCGCGCGCTTTTCCACTTCCGTAATTCCCGACGGAACCGCGATGACGACCCGCGGCCGCGCGCGCACGCGGCGGCCATGCACTTTCGTGATGAAATGCCGGAGCATCGCCTCGGTGACTTCGAAATCGGCGATGACGCCATCCTTGAGTGGACGGACCGCGACGATGTTCGAGGGGGTGCGGCCGAGCATCCGCTTCGCTTCGTCCCCGACCGCCAGCACCTTGTTTGTGCCCGCCTGCACCGCGACCACCGACGGTTCGCGCAGCACGATGCCCTGATCTTTCACGTAGACCAGGGTATTGGCCGTGCCGAGATCGATACCGATGTCGCTGGATAACCAGCCGAAGAGTCCGTTGAACATGAAATTTAGCCTTTAGATTGGTCGCTGAAACGCACTGTCCAGTCTGTCGGAAGCGCGTTCTGATTTCGATCTTCCCAGCACCAAGCGTGCGAGCGCGATACCGACCGGCTGAAACCGGGTAGTATCTAGAAACGGACTCTCTCCGCGTCAAGGGAAAGCTCAAAGCCAAATGGAGTGTTGGAGAAATGGAGTGATGGAGTGTTTGGCCATTCGACAATACTCCAATACTCCATTACTCCATTCTCCATGCCGGCCACCCTCGTCGCTCCGTCCATCCTCGCCGCGGACTTCTCCCAGCTCGAAACCGAGATCCATCGCGTCGAAGCGGCCGGCGCCGACTGGCTGCATCTCGACATCATGGACGGCCATTTCGTGGACAATATTTCCTTCGGGCCTGCCGTTGTCGCCGCGATCCGCAAACAGACCCAGCTCCCGCTCGATGTTCATCTCATGATCGAACGTCCCGATCATTACCTGCCGCGCTTTCTCGAAGCCGGCGCGAATTCGATCACGGTCCATGTCGAACCCGAAGCAAAACATGATGTTGCCCAAACGTTGAGCGCGATTCGGGCGGCTGGATGCGGTGCCGGCCTGTCGCTGAATCCAGCAACGCCGTTCGAAGCGATCGAACCGTATCTTGGGAATCTCGATCTCTTGTTAGTGATGACGGTGCATCCTGGATTCGGTGGTCAGGCATTCCGGCCGGAGATGATGGAAAAAGTGGGACGCGCCCAAGCGTGGCGCGATGCGAATGGCGGCAAACTCCACATCGAAGTCGATGGCGGCATCAACACCGAAACCGCCCGGCTCTCGACCGGGAGCGGCGCAAACGTTCTCGTCGCCGGCACCTCCATTTTCAGGGCGGAAGACTGCGCGAAAGCGATAGCGGACCTCCGTGGCGGTTGACGCGGACCTGTTAATTGCCCGCGAAAACATGCTTGTCATCCCGAGTCCGGCGGCTGCCGGACGAGAGCGCGACCGCTCGTGTCGCCGCTGCGCTAATTCAACACCATCGGCGCGTCGCCGAACAGGGCGGGCGCGCTTTGCAGCTCCGTCTCCGCCATCACTTCGTCGGTCTGCGTCACGCGCACCACTTCTTCGATGGTTGTCTTGCCTTCCGCGACCCGGCGCCAGCCGTCCTGCCGCAATGTCAACATCCCCTCGGCAATCGCGCATTGCTTCAGCTCTCCGCCGTCGCGCTTTTGCATGATCAATTTTTTCAATGGCTCGGTCACCACGCAGATTTCGTAAATGGCGAGCCGCCCCAGGTAGCCCGTTTGCCGGCAATGATCGCACCCTGCGCCGCGTTGGAAGCGCGTCCCCAATTTCGCTGAAATACCAATCTCAGCCAGATACTCGCGCGGATACTCCACCTGTTCGGTGCAGTCCGGGCAGATCGTGCGCACAAGCCGCTGGGCAATAAATGCCTTTACCACGGACGAGAGCAGGAACGGCTCAACGTCCATATCCAGCAAACGTGTGATGCCGCCCACAGCATCGTTCGTGTGAAGCGTACTGAAGACAAGGTGCCCAGTCATCGCCGCCCGGATCGAAATGTCCGCCGTCTCCACGTCGCGAATTTCACCCACCATGACGACGTTCGGGTCCTGCCGCAAAATGTGGCGGAGACCTTTCGCGAAGGTCAAATCGATCTCTGGTTTCACGTCAATCTGCGAGACACCGGGCAGCCGATATTCCACCGGTTCCTCGATCGTGATGATCCGGCGTTGGACCGAGTTGATGCTGCTGAGGAAACAGTAAAGCGACGTGGACTTGCCCGAGCCCGTCGGACCGGTCACCAGGATGATCCCGTTCGGCTGCGTCAAGAGCGTCCTCATGATCCGTGTGTGCTCGGGGCTGAGATCGAGACGCTCGAAACCGAATGCCTGCTGTTGATCGCGGCTGAGCAACCGCAAGCTGATCGATTCCCCGTTTACGGTCGGAATCGTCGAGACGCGGACGTCGATGTTCTGATCGTGCGCCTGCAGGTTGATGCGGCCATCCTGCGGCAGACGCCGCTCGGCGATGTCCATGTGCGCCATCACTTTCAAGCGCGAGATGATGGCCGATTGCAAAAGGCGCAACTGCGGCGGCACGGCCACTTCGTGCAGAATCCCGTCGATGCGATAACGAATGCGCAGATCGTTCTCGAGCGGCTCGACGTGAATATCGGTGGCGCGCTCCAGGATCGCCTCGCGAATGATCTGGTTCACGAATTTCACCACGGACGCGTCCGGATCGTCCGCGTTCAAATCGGTGGCGCCCTCGACGTCCTGCGAGCTTTCGAATGACCGGTTCGCCTTCAGGATTTCATCGAAGGTTTCCGCGCCGACGCCGTAAACGGTCTTCATCGCGCGCAGGATTTGCGCGCGCGGCACCAGGACCCATTCAGCCGGGCCCTTCAAAAGTTGCGAAGCGAGCTGCCGGCCGACCGAATTGAACAGATCGTAGGTCGCGAGCACGACCGTTTTGTCCTTCATCTCGATGGGCAAAATGTGGTGCTGGAAAACGAAGCGGCTCGGCAGGAGCGACAAGACCGGGCGCTCGATCTTCATCTTGTCGATCGAAATGACCGGCACCTGGAAATAGTTGCCGATCGCTTCCAGGAAGCGTTGCTCGTCCACTTTGCCGGAATCGAGCACCTGGTTGGTCCAGGAGCCGCCGTTCAAATTCGAGGCCAGTTCCCTCGCTTCATCGAGCGACGGCACGCCGCTGGCGAGGAGCAGATTGACCAGGGATTGGCTAACGGCAGCGTTCATAGGCGCACATCTTACTCGCGATCGATGGAATTGTCATCCCGGGGTCCATTTTCCCCGGTGGCAATGGGTCCGTCTCGGCGAGCCGTCGTGACCGGGCCACCGCCACGGCCCCCCAAACTACTTCATCCCCGGAAGGTCGGGCGGAGGGAGATCGAATTGCTTCCCATCGCCCGGCTTGGGGCAATCTGGGCAATCATCCTGATTAAGCTCCGGACCCATGTGGGTTCTCTCCTCGCTCTTCTGCCGGAGGCGATAAAGATCGAGCTTCGTTAGCGCAACTTCCGGCCGCATCAGAATGATGAGCTCCCTCCGGGCGCTAACCTTGCTCGTGTGTCTAAAAAGACCGCCGATTAGGGGAATTCGACTAAGCACCGGGATCCCGCTCTTATCGAACCGCTTTTCGTCTGTAATCAAGCCGCCCAGGACAATGGTCGAGCCGTTCGGCGCCGAGACGGTCGTCTTGATGTAACGCGTCACGATCGTCGGGATATCATTTTGATCGACCTGCGCAGAATCACCCAAGCTGTCGAGTTTCTGCAAGATATCCAACGTCACCTCTTTTTCAGAGTTGATGAGCGGTACGACTTCTAGCTGGAGCGCCACTTTTTTGTATTGGATGCTCGATTGCGTGCCGAAATTGTTGACCGTGCCAGGCGTAGCCCCGCCGGTCGGAATGAATGACGATAACGTACTCACCGGGACCGGGATCTCCTGGCCGGAAGCGATAATTGCTTTCTTGTTGTTGGTGGTGAAAACGACCGGGCGATTGAGCACCTTAAAGCGGCCGGTCTGATCGAGCATACGAACGAGGGCCTTGAGGCCGAACCCGGTGCTCAAGAAAATATTCGTGCCGCCAGTCGCAGCCGCCGTCGCAAGCTGGGTGAAATTGATAATGCCGCCGGGATCGAGCAAGGGGGCGGGGTTGGTGGCGGCCGTGGTGTTGCGCGAAAATCCTGCAGCGCCCGAGCCATTGGGCCTGTTGCCAATGCTCTTGCGCTCCTGAAAATAATCGACCCCGAATTCCTGGTCGTTACTCAGCGAGAGTTCGCCGATGACGGTGCTGATGACGACCTGAGGCGCCTTTACATCCATCTCGTCGAGGATTTTGAACACCTTGACGACGACCTCGCGGTTGCCGAGGACGATGATCGCGTTCGCGCGCTGATCGGCGATAATCTTCGCGTTGCCGATCGTCACCGCTTGCGGTGCCGTATCAACCGCTTGGGTGGAGAGTTCTTCCGAAAAGTTTGCGCCGCCACCACTGCTATTCGACCCCGTGTCGAATCCTCCGGAGCCCCGGGTATTTTGGGACCGCGGCGGCTGCTGGCCCGGAGGTTGGGCGCCGCCGCCGGGGGTCGTTCCGCCTTGCGAGTCCATTCCAGGCTCAGTCAATGCCTGCACCAGCACGGGCAAAATCTCGGCAGCGGAGACATAGCGCAGTGGCCGGGTGACGGGCTTGGCGAACTCGACGTTCGCGTCGAATTCCGCGATCAACTTGCGGATGAACGGCATGTTTATCGGACGCGTGATGACATGAATCCGGTTGGTCCGCACGTCCGCGGCAAGTTTAATTTTGCCGATGACGATGGAGTCCTCGGAAAGCGCCGTGAGCGCCCCGATGTCTGATTCCTCTTTCGTCGGTTGCGGGATAACGCCGGGCACTACCGGACGGACATTCTTAACCCCTGGGACCACCGGCGCCGCCCCGGGAGTGGTGGGCTGGGCTCCTTTGTCGAAAACTTCTTTCAGCATTTCGACCACCTTGGTCACATCGGCCCGCTCCAATTTGATGAACTCGCTCACGACTTCCGCCGGGGGGATGTCCACTTGGTCGATGATGCGCACGAGCGATCGAATCGTGCTGGAGTTTTCCGTCACGATAATGCTGGAAGACTTGGGCAGCGCGAGAAAGGAGGTGAACGTCTGGGGCGGGGAAAGATACTGGCCGAGCACCTGCTGGAGCTCGATCGGATCGGCGTAGCGCAGCTTGAAGACAAAGCTGATAACGTGATCGCCAGCCGGGATATCGGCCTCGTCGGAAATAATCGGCACACCGGCGCCGCCCCGGGAGTGGTGGGCTGGGCTCCTTTGTCGAAAACTTCTTTCAGCATTTCGACCACCTTGGTCACATCGGCCCGC
>DASZDO010000060.1:0-4447 GCA_035941955.1 Chthoniobacterales bacterium | reverse complement strand
GTCGTCGCTATCTTCGGCTCGACCGAGCCGCGTCTCACCGGCCCGCTTGGAGACGCCTACCGCATTCTTCGTCATCAAGTGGAATGCAGTCCCTGTTTTCTTCGAGAGTGCCCGATCGATTTCCGCTGCATGAAAGCAGTGACGGTCGCCGAGGTCGTGGAGTCGGTTTCCTCGCTGCTGCACTCGTGGGAAGAACCGCACGACCGCACCCACCCCGCCCCTTCGAGCAACCAGGCTTTCACCGACGCCTCGACATAGCGAGGCGGCTACAGCACGGCTAGCTGGCTCTTGCCCGTGCCGGAACAACCGCTGTAGTAACTGTCTTGGGTTCAAGCGGGGAGAGGATCGGTTTTGAGGGCGCTATTAAGGACGATCAAGAGTTTTCGCATGGTGGCAGTGAGGGCGAGCTTGGGTGGTTTACCTGCGGCGCGGAGGCGCTGATAAAAGTTGGCCAGGATGGGGTTGTGACGTGCGGCCACTAGAGCGGCCATGTACAGGCCGCAACGCACGGCGCGGCGGCCGCCAAAGATGGCGCGTTTGCCCCGTGCGGCGCCGCTGTCGCGATTGAAGGGAGCCAGTCCCGCCAGAGCGGCCACCTCACGGCGATTGAGTTTTCCCAGTTCGGGCATTTGCCCCAGGAGCAACGCTGCGGTGCGCGGGCCGACTCCGGCGATAGCGGTGAGCTTATGCGCTTTGGCAGAGAGCTCTGGGGATTGGGTGATGAGTTGTCCAATGAGCAAATCGATTTGGGCGATCTGCTTTTTGATCTGTTGGAGGAGACGCTGGCTTAAGCTCAGCAGAGTCTTGTCGGTGAGTTGAGCGCGGCGATTGTGCTCTGCCACCAGCAGACGACTTAAGTGCCGGCGCTGAGTTTCCAATTGGCGCAATTTGTCTTGCTGGGGCTTGGGCGGGGTGGTGACTTTGGGCCCGATCGCCTGGCCGAAGCGACAGAGCAGCTGCGCGTCAATCGAATCGGTCTTGGCCAGAAGGCCACTGGCTCGAGCGTATTGGCGCACTCGACTGGCTTGGACCAGGCTGAGATTGATCTCCCCGCGTTGCAGGGCCTGGATCAGAGCGCGCTCATACCCTCCACTGGCTTCGCAGATCACCTGGACCGAGCCAGCGATTTGGCTCAAGCGCTGGACCAGCGCATTTCTTCCCGCCGCATCGTTGGGCACGCGCCAGGATTCCTCGTTCCAAGCCACGTCCAAATACGCTTTGGCGATATCGACTCCGACATAGACTTTTTGCTCCTTCATGTGGTAAGAATCTCCTGCTTGTTAGATGCGAGCTGGCCAGGCCGGACCTGCCCTTGGGATGGGCCGGCTTGGTCGCTCCAATAACTGTTCGAGTTTTGTTCCAACCAAGGGCAGGTGCGGATCGAACTACAGATCGCTCTTGGCCCAACGCCAGGAGCAGCCACGGCGAGGATCTCGCACCCACCCTGTTCTGAACGAACACGATCACTATTCAAAGATACAAGCCACGGCGCTGCGTCGCCGTGTCCGACGTCAATTTGAGAAGAACGCCTCGACATAGCGAGGCGGCTACAGCATCGCGCTCACGCCTTCCGGTAGTGATCCGCTACCGGGTGGCTGCGCGCGACAAGCCCAAAGGCGAGCGCGGCGGCGAACGCAAACACCGCGAAGAAAAACATCTGAAACGCCGTCAGTCCGAATCCGCTCGATTTAATGAAATCGATGACCGTGGCATTTTTCACGCCGGCGTTCACGACGAGCACCCAAAGATTGCCAATCGTCACTGAAAGATTCCAGAACGACATGAGCGCGCCCTTCATCGCCATCGGCGCCTGGCTGTAGGCAAACTCGAGGCCGGTCGCGGAGACGAGCACCTCGCCCAGCGTGAGCAGCGCGTAGGGCAACACCTGCCACGTGATCGAAAACGCGTTGCCGCCGTCGAGCACCACTTGCATCACGCCGACGACGATCCACGAGAGCCCGGCGAGCGCGATGCCGGCAGTCATGCGGCGCAGCGCGGTCATCTCGTAGCCGAACCGTTTCAGCGTCGGGTAGAGGACGAGATTGTTGAACGGGATCAGCAGCATCACCAACAATGGGTTGAGCGCCTGCATCTGCGACGACTGGAACCAGCTCGGCTTTGTCATCGCGTCCGCCTGCAAGACCCACGTCGAAGCCTTTTGATCGAAGAGCGACCAGAACGGCGTCACGAGCGCGAACAGCACCAGCACCCGTAGCACCGCCCGCACGCCCTCGACGGCTTCGTCGGGATGTTTGCCGCGTGCCGCTTCGAGCTGGAACGACACGCCCGCTCCGCCAAACCCGATCACCGCCACCAGCGCCAGGCAAGCCGCGATGACGAACCCGAACTTCGGTATGAGCAGGAACGACGCGACGGCCGCCGCCGCGCCTATCATGGCCAGGACGCGGCCGCGCGGACCCGAGGCAAGCGCGGTGCGGCAGACGTTGAGAAACGAGTTGGGATCAGGCGGCGCCGGCGGCACCATCACGTATTGCTTGCGCGCGATCCACAACACAACGGTCGAAATAAACATGAGCACGCCGGGAATTCCAAAGGCGATAGCCGGCCCGAGATGGCGCAGGAAGATCGGCATCAGGAGCGACGCAAAGAACGAACCGAAATTGATGATCCAGTAAAAGGCGTCGAAGACCACCTTCGCGCGATGCTTGTTGGTCTGGTCGAACTGGTCGCCCACGAACGACGCCACGCAGGGCTTGATGCCGCCCGAGCCGAGCGCAATCAACGAAAGCCCGACGTAGAAGCCGGTGCGACTCGTTACGAAAAGCGCCAGACAGAATTGCCCCACGCAATAGACCAGGCTCAGCCACAGGATCGTGTTGTATTTCCCAAAGAACCGGTCGGCCAGCCAGCCCCCCAGCAGCGGGAAAAAATAGACGCCGATGACGAAGGTATGGAACACGTCCTTCGCCGCGCTGGCCCGGTCCCCCTCCGGCAGATACGTCAGCAATGACGTGACGAGGAACACCGTCAGGATGTTGCGCATCCCGTAAAAGCTGAACCGCTCGCAACCCTCGTTGCCGATAATGTAGCGAATCTGCCGGGGAATCGGCGCCTTCGGATCCGGCACCGCCACGTCGGCCATCGGAACTTCCTTCATGGCCGCGAGCGTCGGTTGGGCGATGCCGCAGTGCAACCGCAAAAGCCGTTGAAACGGCTTGGCGAACCTCCTGCTGCCACCGGCCTGAAGGCCGGTGTTAATGAAAGAATATCACTGCGCTGGTAGCGATGAGCCCTAGTAAGGCTGCTCTTCCTCTTCCTCGTCCTCTTTTTGATCGCTCTTCTTCTCCTCAGGAACTTCAGGAACCTCGCGATTACTATTAATGATGCGCTGGGCCTCAGCCACGTGTTCCTCCGCCACCTGAAGTCGGACGCCGGCCCCGCTGCCAATGAAAAAGTATGGGGCGTTCTGCGCGGTCGCTTCGTCGGGAATGAACGAAGGAATGTCTGCGGCCCCGAGCGCCATTTGCAGACTGAGCGCTTCCTGAATGTTGTAGCAGCTCGCGACCGTAATCATCGTGTCCAGCGAAATAAGATCAGCCACCGCCGGAGAAGACGAGTATCAAATGCGGGGAAGTGGGCGACGCCGCTCGGTGGCAGGCGTCGCGGCTGAAAAAATTTTCGCCTTTAGGAGAAACTCTTGTTCATTCAGGTCGTCTCAAATCTCACATCCAGTCCCATGAAAAAACACTCCTTCATTACGTGCGCCCTCCTGGTCTCGTTGTTCGCAGCCGTCCCGGTTTTTGGGGAGGACGAAACGAGCGAAGCCGGTCCGCCGGAAGCGATCATCCGGAAGCTCGGAGCCATGATGCCGGAACAGACGTTCAAGCGTGAAGCGACCACCGTCTCCGACGGCAAAATCGCGCCCAAAGACGCCACCATCTACCCCATCCAGTTGATGAATGCCGATGGCAGCCCGCTGATGAAGGCGTTCTTCTTCCAGGAAGGCGAGCTGTGGGCGATCTTCGACGAGGCGGGCCAGGTCTTTCGCGAGACGAAATAGTTTCCACAGCGGCAACATCTGGTGGGCGCGGACTGCGGATGACGGGGTGAAGATGCCATAACAAATGTAGAGGCGTTCGCCGCAGCGAGCGGCTGATCTTGGTTAGGTGCTTGGCACAAGCACCTCTACACTCCACTCAGCCGGTGGAGCGGTTCGGGCACGCGATGATATTGCACCCTGATTTCACCCGGCTGAACAATTGCCGCGGAGTGCCGATCTCTCTGCGAACCAAAGCGTGCACGTTGCCGCCCTAAGATCACCGTATCATCACCAGACAATCGTCCGGTGTGATGGCCTATCTCGCGGCTTTTCTGATTGCCGGACGGCAAGGCAAAGCCGTAACCTGCCGCTTCCGCATCCAAACTTCCCTCTGGCCAAATGAAACCCCAACTGTTGATCATCCGGCTTTTGATTTCGTCGGCTACT
>DASZDO010000059.1:0-32555 GCA_035941955.1 Chthoniobacterales bacterium | reverse complement strand
CTCGGCGCGGAATATCTCAAGGAGCTTCGCCAGTTGCTCGAAAACCCGGCGTTACTGCTGATTTGATCGACCGGCGATGGAAACTGGGACGCCGAAAAAGAAGTTCCGGGTGGTGCCGTTCAGCATCCACGCCACGCGGGGATTGCTGCGGGACGAACGCTCGCGCCGGAAGACAATGGCTTTCTCGCTGCTGGTTGCGGTGGTCATGCTGGTGGCCGGCCTGACGGTTTTGCGTCCATGGCTAAATCCGCAAGAGCATCCGTGGCGGTTCATTTTCTTTTGGTTTGCATGCGCATGGGAAACGCTGCTGGTTTTGTTGCTGGCGCTGCTGGATCTGCTGCTCGTTCGGGCGCAGGCGCGGGCCGCGCGAAAAGCGATCGTCGAGGGACTTTCGCCGCAAAAGACTTCCGATTCGCCCACCGCGGCGACGGACGAGTAGCTAACCCGGTAAACGAAATCGCGGCCAACGCCACCACATCGCTCCGAGGATCAAGCCCGACGCGAGTGTTAGGAGAAGGCCGAGCCGCAGCAGGGGCGTGCTGTAACTCAGGTCCACTTTATGTTCTCCGGCGTCGAGGACGACTCCCAGCAGACCGACATCCGCTTTCAAAACCGGCGCCGGCTTCCCATCCTGTAAAGCGCGCCAGCCGCGGTCGAACGGTGTTTGCAAGACCAGGACGCTTTTTTGATCAACGCGCACGGTGCCTTCGATGCGCGTTTGGCGAAAAGAAGTCAGGCTGAGCGCGCCCTCCCGGCGTTGCGCGACAATGGCGGGCAGCGTCGTGAGCTTCATTTGCTGCTGCAGTTCGGGAATGGTTACCGGCGCGATCCCATGTTTGCCGGCTGTTTCCTTGTCCGCAAGCACGACAAAGCCGAGCAGGACTTCCTGCCTTTGGTCGCCCGGCAGCCGGCGGAATTCTTCCTCCGGAAGATACTGGTGGAAGGTCAGGCCAAGCGGGAGGAAGAGCTTGTTGCGGAAGAGGTGATCATTTCCGTAGCGCTTGACGAATTCGTATTGAACGGCCGTCTGAAAACGTGCGGGATCGGGAACCAGCGCATACTTCTCGCCGGCGAACATTGAGGCAATGGGGCTGCCGAGCAAACCAACGGACCAGCGAGTGTCCGCTTCTGAGTCGGGCGCCATCGCGTCGACGCCAATGAGGAAATTGGTGTAGTTGAGGTTGTTGAAGGAGCTGTAAGAAGAGGTGCCGTAAAAGCCGAAGATCAGGGCATCGTTCAGACTGATCCAAACGCTGGGACCCGACGATCGCAGCTTGGTGATGCGAAAGAAGCCGTTGTCGCTCGCCATGATGTCGCGCACAGCGTCCACGGTTTCGTCGTTATAGCCGGTGCGCTCCTTGAGTTCCTGCTTGGTGAGGCTGTTACGATTCGAAACCGTGATGTGATCGAAACGGATCAGCTCGAGCGCGGCCAGCCCAAGGACAATCCAGGCGACGACGGTCTGCCGTTTCATTAATTGCCCCGCCGCGAGCAGCGCGCTGTACGAAATGAGGAGGATCGTGGCTGGCAGCTTTAGATCGGGCTTCAGCCGGCTTTGGAGTTCCCCGATCGGCAGGTACAGGATTCCCAGCAAGGCGAGAGCTGTCGCGAGGAGCACCCAGAGATTCAGCGCGCGGCCCTGAATGAAGCGCGAGAAAACAATCATGCCCAGGCTGATCAGTCCCAGGACCGAAAACAACGAATAGGTCCGGTAATAGTCGCCTTGAAAGCTCCAGAAAAGGTATCGAAACCAAGGGAAGACAGTCGGAAT
Organism: Chthoniobacterales bacterium; assembly: GCA_035941955.1. Lineage (GTDB taxonomy): Bacteria > Verrucomicrobiota > Verrucomicrobiia > Chthoniobacterales > UBA10450 > AV80. Next base: position 30,784 of record DASZDO010000059.1, on the reverse strand, counting down.
AACGATCCCCGCCACGAACAGAGCGTAGATTACCCGGTGACGTCGTGGCGCTCCGATAAAGACCTGAGGAAGGAGGACCAGACAGAGCAGGCCGCAATAGGTGATGGGAGCTTCCAGGTAATTTATCCAACCCTTAAACTCGTCTCCGGTGCCTAAAGCATCGTTCGCGAACGGTCTCAGCGCGGCGGTGATGTAGTGCAGGCGCGACTCGAGACCGAAGAGTGGAAATGAGGTCAAGGTGGCGACAAAAGACGTCGTCCCTGAACCGCGCGGGCTGTTTAAGAGAGCGTAGAGATGGGGCAACGTGAATATGGCCCCCAGGCCCACCCCCAGGAACGCGGCGCCGGCCAGGCGCAGAGAGATGCGAAAAATGGGCCGCGGTTGCCATCCAGCGCGCGCGTAGAGACGAGCGGGCACGTAAAACAACAGGAACAGCGCGCAAAGGTAGAGATGGAAAGACCCTAAGAAACCAGCCAGGGCGACGGCCAAGGTTAGAACGGCCCAATTCCGCAGCTTCAATGCTGTCTCAGTCGCGAGCAGAAGCGCTGTGAAACAAACGACCTCGTCGGCCAGCGTATACCAGCAACTGCCCATGCACATGTAGCCGGAACCGGCGAGCACCATGGAACCCAGCAGCGAGGCAGGCCAGCCCAGGCCTCGCAACCGGAGAAAGCGAAAAAATAATAGCCCCGCGATCAGGAGCTTCGCCAAATGTTGATAGACCAGCGCAGGGGCAATCAATTCTCGCGGCAGCCAGGTGACGGGTTGCAGGATCAGGTAGCCCGCCAGGTAATAAAGGTCCTGGCCCATGCCGACGTAGAACGACCAGGAAGGAAATCCCTGCTCGCGAATGTAGTCGGAGAGGTGGACGAAACAGGGGTAGTAATCGTTGAGCGAATCGCTCCCGATGTCCTTGTAGAGAAGGACAGAGTTGCCGAAAAGGAAGTCGCGAAAAATCAGCGATCCGAGCACGAGCAGGCACAGGCCGGGCAGCGCGATCAGGAAGCGTTTCTTTTTTGCCGCAACGGGGGCCGGCGCTGGATTTTCCGCCGAACGAAGGTCTTTCACGACCGGTGGGTGGGTCTCTCCGGAAACAATCTTCCGCCCCCGCGGATTTTTGCCCAGCGGAATTCGAGGGCGGTGCGGATGCAGCCGAAGCCGTAGCGGACGCTTCTGCGAAAGTTTATGGAAGAGGCCTCGGGCATATACCTGGCCGGGCAGGTCACTTCGCCGATGGAGCAATCCAGCCAAAGGACCTGGGCCAGGATTTCGTTGTCGAAAACAAAATCATCGGAGTTTTTTTCGAGAGGCAAACTTTCGAGCAGCCCGCGGGCGAAAGCACGGTAGCCGGTGTGGTATTCGGAGAGCTTCGCGCCGAGCAGGAGATTCTCGAACAAAGTAAGGAAACGGTTCGCGACGTACTTCCAGAGCGGCATTCCACCACGGAGCGCGCCGTTGCCGAGAATTCGCGAGGCGAGCATGCACGGATAAAGCCCGCTCGCGACGAGGGAAGCCATCGCGGGGACAAGCAGCGGGGTGTACTGGTAGTCTGGGTGAATCATGATGACGATGTCCGCCCCGGCCGCGAGCGCCAGGCGATAGCACGTCTTCTGATTTCCGCCGTAGCCGCGGTTGATCGGATGCACTTCCACCTGCACCTGCGGCAGCGTTCGGGCGATGGCCACCGTATCGTCGTGACTCGCGTCGTCCACGATGATGATGAGATCGACTATGCCCTGGGCCATGACTTCATCGTAAGTCTGGCGGAGCGTGCGGGCCGCGTTATAGGCGGGCATTACGACAACAATTTTCTGGCCGTTGAGCATCGATGGACCTCGTCGCGCAGCATTCGCATTCAGCTTCCAGTCCGCAAATGCTTTCTGGCGGAATATTCCGCGTGTTTCAAGGGCCTGTGCGCCTGTCCCGAAAAGCGGACCCGGCCTGATAAAACTCGAGCTGCGCCCGAATGGATGCGGCGCGCTCCTCGTTCCCCTCGGCGAGGGCCAGCTGCACGGCGCGCTGGGCTGCTTTGACTGCGTCGCCGGATCGGCCGGCCTCGGCGTAAGCAGCAGCCAGGGTTGCGCTGATCACAGGACTCGCGCCCCGGGTCAAAGAATCCGCGCGTTCAGCCAATTCGACGGCCTTGGCGCCATCGCGGGTGAGCGCGTCCGGCCAGGTGGCCAGGATCCAGGCCATGTTGTTGAGGGTTTCGGTGTCATTCGGATTGAGGTCCAAGGCTTTCTGGTAATGAACAAGAGCCTCGCTCGCGCGGCCAAGGTGGAGAAATGTATTCCCAAGGTTGTAATGGGCATCACCGTTTTTGGGATCGAGCTCAATCGCCTTCTGCAAATGAGTGAGGGATCTCGCCGGCTGGCCGATTTCCAGAAAGGCCACGCCCAAAGAGGAGTAGACCGTTGCCTGGTTGGAATTGATCTCCAGGGCTCTTTGGAAATGCCCAATGGCCTCGGCGGTCCTTCCCTTCTTGTAAACGGCTTCGCCGAAGTTTAGTTCGGCCATGACGTTGTCCGAGGTGCGGGAAAGCGCCTGACTCCAAAGCGATTCGCTCTCCTTCCAGGAAGAAGCTTGGATGCGCGCGGAGAAAGTCAAAGCTCCGAGGATGATGATGGAGAGAGTGCCGAAGACCAGGCGGTGGTGACGCCAGCGGGCGCCCAAATCGGTCGCCGCCCACGTCAGCAGCAGAACCAGGCCGATTTGCGGAAGATAAGTGTATCGATCCGCCCGCGCCTGACTTCCTACCTGGAGAATCCCGATGACCGGCCCAAGCATGATCAGATACCAAAGCCAGCCGGTCACTAGATAACGGTGGCGGCGCAGGAGGAAAACGGCGGCGGAAACGAGAATGAGCAGGACCAGTGACAGGAGGACTTTCGAAGCGACGATGTCGTCGACCGCAAATGGGTAATACGCAGCCAATCCCGACGGCCACAACATCTGGCGGATATAGGCGACGCATGCAATAACGGCATTGCCCAGGCGGAGGCGGACGGAAATGATCTCCAACGGCTGAAGAGCGTTTTTTTGCGCAAATAACGTGAGGACAATGGATAGGCCAGCCAAGCCGAGCAACGGCAACTTCTCGAGGATTAGCCCTCGCAGAATTTGGAACTTCTTCTGGCCCGCGTCACTGAGCGCGGCCATCCGATTCAGCGGCCAGTAGTCCAGCAACAGGAGGATGAAGGGAACCGTGACCAGCATCGGCTTGCTCATCAGTCCCAAGGCAAAAAAAAGCAGCACAAGTCCATAGCGGCCAGGCGACCGCCGACCGCGCACATAACGGACGTAGGCCCAGAGGGTCAGCATGAAGAACAGGCCGCTGAGCACATCTTTGCGCTCCGCCACCCACGCCACCGATTCGACCCGCAGGGGGTGAATGGCAAAAACCGCCGCCACGAATGCGCTCCGCCAAAGTGAGCCGGTCATCTGTCGCAGAACCAGGAAGAGCAGGATGGCGGCGGCCGTGTGAAGCAGGACGTTGGTAAGATGATGTCCGCCTGGACTCAAACCATAAAACTGACAGTCCAGCATATGGGAAAGCCACGTTAAGGGATGCCAGTTGTCCATGTGGGCTTGGGTGAATGCCCAAATGATACCTTCGAGCGTTAGACCTCGGGAGACTTGCGCGTTCTTGAGGACATACCCGCCGTCGTCCAGATTGATGAACTGGTGCCGAAGCGTTTGACCGAAGACCAGCCAGGTGATCGCGGCAAGAAAGAGGCAGACCCCGAGGACCATCCACGGATCGTTCGAACCGGCGAACTGATTTCCCGGCTCGGCTGCGGAGAAGCTCTCCCGTCGAGTCTCCATTGCTGCCACCCGGGCGCTGTTTTTTTTTGATCTCCGACTCATTCGATTGGCGTAGCGTTGCCCGCAAAAACGTTTTTCCTCCACGGCCGCGCGGCAATAACCAGCCAGCCGAGCAGAAGTATGGCCGCCAGTATCGCCAACCACACCCCTAACGCCAAACTCGCCGACTCATATCGAAACTCCACCATCCCAACGCCGGCCGGCACGAGCACACCGCGCACGGCATGATTCGCGCGAAGAATCGGCACTCGCTCGCCATTTAGATATGCGCGCCAACCTTTGTCCCAAAGATCGGCCAGCACCACCAGACCGGACGTCTCCATTTGCACGGACACGGTGACGCGCGTGGGAACCTCAGCGGAGATCTCCGCCTGGCCGCGGCATTCGAGTGGAAGACTGACGGGCGATTCAACATAAGCGACCGCGCGCGGATCGAATTGGGCGGAGGCCAGTTTTCCCAATCGCTCATCATCGTTGGCCACCATTTCGACCCGCCGCGGAATGAACGCGCGCGGGAGAGCGGCGTGGTTTGGGAGCGCCCAGTAATCGTGGCCTTGGAACGCGGGGCGAATGTGCGGCTGCGGCGTTCCCCGGTAAACAACATGGCGCACCCCGAGCATGTCGAGGATCGGCGGAAGTTTCATTCCGTCGCCCACGAGCTCTGCCTGCGGGACGAGCCACTGCGTCATGGCGTACTGATCGGACGGGAAACGAGGATCCGCCGTGAGCTTCACCAGCTCCACCAGGCGACCCGGATCGACCGAATCGTAACCGCGGACGTCGCGCAATTCGTGCGTTTGGGCCAGCGCCGCCGGCAGACAGTTGTAGCCGAGCATCCGGCCAGTTGATTTGGCAATCTCCTCCAAGACCGGAATGCGCGGGTAATACAGAGCGGGATCGCACTGCGCACTGCGGTCGTGCGCGAACCAAAGCAAATCTCCGACGAGAAAAATCCCCAGCGCGGGAACTAACCAGCGTCGCGATACGTTCTTGCTCGACAAAAACACCCACCCGGCCACACCCAAAGCACACAAGGTCCCCGCGACCGCGGACGAATGGATGAACCACATTCGAATGGCCTGTTCTTGAGACGCTGCGATGGGGTCAGGCAAAACAAGAGCCCGGTAAAAACACCAGACACCCAGTGCCGCCAGCACCGCCGCTGGCAACAGGAACCAGCGCCGCCGCGAAACCTCGCCCTGCAAGAGCGCGCCCAATCCAATCGAGGCCAGGGCAAGAATGGCAAACGATCCCACAAACACGAGACGGTTGTGCGACATCAATTTCAAACCGGGCAAGCGCAGCAGATCGACCACGCCCGGCACATTCAGGCACCAGCTCAGCCCCAAAAAAACGAGAAGCGAGCAAAACACGTTAAACGAACGGTGTCGCCGGCTGCACCAGGCCAAAGGCGCGACCAGCAGCGTTGCCAGGACGCCCACGTAGAGTGCCGCCGAGCTTTCAATTTGGTTTCCGGATTTGATGCGCACACTGCCCGTCCGCGTGGCCCCGTATAGATCAGGCAGGACCGTTTGCGGCAGCGCGGAGAGCCCGGCCGGCGGACGCTCCTCGTTACCACCGCTGCGGCGTTCCATCCGCGCGCTCGTCTGGACGTACTCGAGCAACGGAAGCAGATGCGGCGCGGCCAGCAAGAATCCCAAACACCATCCGGCTGTGAGAGTAATTACGGCCGTTCGCGCCCGTCCCTGTCGCCATTGCTTGCCGTACGCGTCCCACCAACACCACGCGGCATACAGGCCGGACGCCAGCAACGCCTGCCCGGCGACATCAATGTGGCCGCTGATCAAGACCAAACATGTCACCGCGCTCAATCCGGCGATCGCCCTGGGGCTGGTTCGTCGGACCGTTCGATCCACCGCCAGCAGCAGCCACGGAAACCAATAGGCAGCGCCACAGGTCGGAAAGCCCTGCCAGAAAACGAAGAAGCCGGTCATGGGATAACACCACGCCGGGATGGTCGCCGCCCAATATCCAACCCCGAGCGCGCGCCGGCAAAACAGGTAAAACCCCAGACCGGAAATTATTGCCGCGAAAAGTTGAACCCACGGCAATATGACCGGCGATAAGACGGAACATCCCAGCAAGACAAAGGGCGAAAATTTCGGCCAGACGAGTGGTGACCCCGCATATTGATACGTCGTCCACATCGGGAATCGGCCCGCGTGAATTTCCGCAGCCGTAAATCGACGCTCGGGTTCGAACTGCACGACCAAGTCCTGGAGGACCAAATCGTGCGGTATGATTTTTTTTACCTCAGGGGTTTGCGGAAGGTATACCCCCGGCAAAGCCAGGAAATCGAGAGGCAGAAGAATTTTTGCGCCCGTCAATGACGGACCGTAGAGAATGGCCTGTCCCGCCATAATCCCGGCCAGCACAATCATCAGCCGGACAACTCTTGCGCGGGGAACTCGCAGGCCGGGCTTCTGCGCGTTGGCTTCGCGTCCGGCTTGTTTCAATTTTCTGCCCACACGTACAATTCAGTTGTCCGACCTATTTGGTGGATGGAGGTGACGGCGGGTCACGAAAAAGAGACCCGCTTTGATAGAGTTCGATTTGCGCGCGAATGGAGTTTACGCGCGCGGTGTTCCCTTGGGCGAGAGCCAACTGCAAAGCCCGCTGGGCGGTTTTCACTGCGTCGGCAAAACGACCCGCCTCTGCATAAGCGGCCGCCAGAGTAATGCCGACCCTCACGTTTTGGCCCTGAGTGAGATAATCCACGCGCTCTGCCAATTCGACTGCCTTCTTGCCGTCACGAATCCTGGCTTCTGGCCAGGTCGCCAAGGCCCAGGCCATGTTGCTCTGTGCGTCCACGGCATTGGGGTCGATCTCGATGGCCGCGCTGTAGTGAGCCAGGGCCTCGTCCACCCGGCCCATTTGCATGAGAGCAACCCCGAGATTGGAGTGGGCCGCGGCGCCGGGCGTGATTTCCAGCGCCTTTTGTAAATGAAAGATGGCCTCGTCCCAGCGCCCTTTTTTTTGGAGAAGAGCAAGGCCCAGCGCGGAGTGGGCGACCGCCTGATTGGGATCGATTTGCAGTGCCTTTTGCGAATGCTCGATCGCTTCATCCATCTTTCCCTTTTTGAAAAAAGCCTCGGCGAGGTTCGTGTAGGCGATGGAATTGTCGGAGGTAGAAGTAATCGCACGAGTCCAGAGTGATTGACTGTTCTGCCAATAAGACGCCTGAGTGCGCGCGGCAAAAGTCAACGCGCCGAGGACGACAACGGCGAGACTGCCAAGGAACAAACGGCGATGCCGCCAGCCGGCGCACAGATCAGCCGCCGCCCACGTCAGCAGCAGATACAGGCCAATCTGCGGAAGGTAGGTGTACCGATCCGCTCGCGCCTGATTTCCTACCTGAATAATCCCAATCACCGGCCCGAGCATGATGAGATACCAAAGCCAGCCAGTCACGAGATAGCGATGTCGGCGCAGGGCAAAAATGCCGGCGGAAATTCCCACCAACACGGCGAATGACACTATTCCGATGGCCCAGATCCCGCGATCCATAAATGGATACAAAACCGCCAAATCAACCGGCCAGAACATTTGCCGCAGATAGGTCGCACAGGCGATGAAGGCGTTGCTTATTCGCAACGGAAGAGGGATGCCGATGAACGTCTGGAGAGAACCGTTCTGAGCAAGAAGTGTGATCGCGGCGGAGGTGGCGGCGAGGGCGAGCAATGGCAGTTTTTCCAGGATCAGTCGTCGCGGAATGTGGAAAATGTTGTCGCGCGGACCACGAGCTTCGTCGAAGCGATTCAGCGGCCAGTAATCGAGAAAAAGCAGGACTAACGGGAGGGTCACCAGCATCGACTTGCACATCAAGCCCAGCGCAAACAGCAGGACTACGAGGGCATAACGAAGAGCCGACCATGGACGGCGCGCGTAGCGCACGTAGGCCGCGATGGTCAGCATGAAAAATAGCCCGCTCAGCACATCCTTGCGCTCCGCCACCCAAGCCACCGATTCCACTCGCAGCGGATGGATCGCGAAGATCGCCGCTACGAACGCGCTCCGCCAAACCGCCCCGGTCATCTGCCGCAGCACAAGAAAGAGCAGGATCGCAGTCGTCGTGTGGAGCAGGACATTGGTGAAATGATGTCCGCGCGGGCTCAAACCATAAGATTGAGCGTCCAGCATATGGGAAATCCAGGTCACTGGATGCCAGTTGGCGGCATGAATGTGGGTGAAGGCCCAGGCGACTCCCTCAGGCGTGAGCCCGCGAGTGACTTCGGGGTTCTCCAGCACGTACGTGGTGTCATCAAAGTTGACGAACTCGTAGCGAAGCGTCTGGCCGAAGACCACCCAGGTAATTGCGGCGAGGAAAACGCAAATCCCGAGGACCAGCCAGCGCTCGTTCGCGCCAGTCGCCCAAACCTTGGAGGAAGGCGCAGCGGGTTTCCTTGCGATGGCTCTGTTCCTCGATTTTTGGCTCATTTTCAGATTGCGCCGCTGCGACGCGCGAGACGCGGCGGCAAACCGCACAATAAAGCAGTCGAACTCTGTGGCACCCAGATGTTTTCTGTTGCCCCGGATCATTCTTTCCCCGGGGCTGCGCGAAATTTTCGAGCGCCAAATCGAGACTCGCAAACCAACAGGGCGAGGAATAATCTTTCCTGTGACGAATGATTTGCGTGACCCGGCGCTTCGGCCCGGGACTTGGAAGGCGCGGGAAGAGATGGAGGCGAGCGAGCAGCAAATGCTCGCGCCTTTCGCGCAAAAATCCGGGGACTCGCGCGGGCGGCAGTATCCGGAGGCAAGTCATGCCTATCGGACCGAATTCCAGCGCGACCGGGCGCGGATCATTCACTCGCGCGCGTTTCGGCGGCTGGAATACAAAACGCAGGTTTTCCTGAATGGCACCGGCGACCATCTCCGGACGCGGCTGACGCATTCGATCGAGGTCGCCTCGATCAGCCGCACGATCGCCCGGGCGCTTTCGTTAAATGAGGATTTGGCCGAGACGATTGCGCTGGCGCATGATCTCGGACATTCGCCTTTCGGACATTCCGGCGAAGAGATGCTGGCCGAATGCATGCGAGAACACGGCGGCTTCGACCATAACCTGCAAAGCTTGCGCGTGGTCGAGCTGCTGGAGGCGGCGTATCCGGATTTCCCGGGTTTGAATCTGACCTTCGAAGTCCGCGAAGGCCTCCACAAGCATGAGGCGTTTTATGATTGGCCTGTGGCGGCGGACGAAAAATATCGTTGTCCGTCCCTCGAAGCGCAGATCGCGAATCTGGCCGATGAGATTACCTATTATAGCCATGACCTGGACGACGCAGTGGACTTCGAAATCCTCAGCTCCGGGCAATTAGAAGAGAACGCCGTTTGGCACGCGAGCCAGGAATCGGTCGTCGCGCGTTATCCCGATATCCGTGAGCCGGAGCTGCACAAGATCATCATCCGCGACATCATTGACGTGCAGGTGCGCGACGTTATTACGACCAGCGCCCAAGCGGTCGCAAACGCCGGCCTCCAGAGCGCGGACGACGTCCGGCGGCAGACGATTCCCGTGATCGCCTACAGCGAAGGACTGTTGCAGGCAAACCGCGAACTGCGGCGCTTCTTATATAAGAACGTCTATTACCACCCGCGTGTCGCCGAAGTAAACCGGCGGGCTTGCGAGATGCTGCGCGCGGTCTTCGAAGCGTACGTGCTCGCGCCTGAGCTGTTGGGCGACGCGGCGGCGAAACGAATTGAAAGCGAAGGCCTGCACCGAACGATCTGCGATTATGTCGCAGGGATGACCGACCGGTATTTGTTGGAAGAACACGCGCGGCTGAAGCGGGGAGCAGCGGAGTAATGGAGTAGTGGAGTAGTGGAGTGATGGAGTAATGGAGTAATGGTCCGCATTCCCCATCCCTCGATCCCTCGATCACTCCATTACTCCATTACTCCATTACTCCATTACTCCATCTCCTACGCCGCTGCGCTGCCCGTCTCGTCGCGGAGATATTGAATCAGGAGCCGGAGCCGCTGATTTAACACGAGTTCCTCGAGGACCTGCTGGCGGCGGAGCGGGTCGTTGATAAAGGTCGCGGCCATCAGGTCGGCGAGCATCTCGGTATCTCCAAGATGAGAAAGATACTGATCCACTTTGTCGGGTAACTGCCGGCCGTTTTCTTTTAGTCTCGAATAGAGCTCGAGAACTTTTGCGCCGAGGGCATCGGTCTCAACGGAAGGCGTCGCCTTGGATTCGAGCGGCTCGATCTGGGCAATCGGAAACGGCGAATTTTGTTTGAACGCAGCAAAGCGGACGCGGCGCAAGCCTTGCAAGATCAGGTTCGAGGTGCCGTCGCCGCGCCCTACGCAGGCGCGGATCAAGCCCACGCCGGCGACGTGAAAAAAATCGTCGGTCGATTTCCATTGTTGCCGTTGAGGTTTTACGAGTGCCACGCAAAACATCCGGTGCTCACTCAAAGCCAGATGGAGCATATCCTGGTAGCGCGGCTCAAAAATATGGAGCGGCAGCAAGGCGCGTGGGAAGAGCAGTGCGCCTGGAAGCGGCATCACCGGAACTTGGTCTGGTAACTCCATCGAAAAAAGGTCCAACGTCCAGCTCGGAAGCATTCGCGCGGCGCGTCCGCTCGTCAAACATGGTTTGGAAGCGAGCGGCGCGGCAAACGCGCTACCTGTTGTAATCTGTGCCTCTGTGCGCTTGAATCCCTGCCGGTGCCGCCTTCAAAACACTCTCGTCTTTTAGGTTGGCCCGTCGCCGCTGCCATCTTGGTCGCATTCTGGCTCGGAATGCTCACGAGCCTGCTCGGGACAAGCCAAACATTCGACGAAGGAGTGCACGCCACGGCGGGTTACACCTTCTGGCGCTACAACGATTACCGGCTGAATCCGGAGAACGGGAACCTCCCGCAACGAGTCATGGCGCTGCCCCTTTTGGCCGGTCAGTACGCGTTCCCCGCCCAAAGCGATCTCTGGCGCACGTCCGCAAAATGGGCACTTACGTGGCAGTGGTTTTACGAGCTGGGCAATAACGCCGAGACGATGACCCGGCTGGGCCGTGCCAGCATCGGCTTGCTCGCCGTGGCCTTAGGAGGCCTGGTCTGGGCCTGGTCGCGGCAGCTCTTTGGCCCTCTGGGCGGCATGCTCTCGCTGCTCCTTTATGTATTCAATCCATCGATCCTGGCCAATGGCGCACTCATGACTTCGGACACGGCGAGCGCGCTGTTCTTTTTCGCCGCGACGTGGGCTTGGTGGAGAATGCTGCAGCGATTTACGGTCGCGCGAGTGGTGGTAAGCGCGCTCCTGATGGCGGGATTGTTTGTCTCGAAGATGTCCGCGCCTCTGATCGTGCCTGTGGTTTTCACACTCACCGTTATCCGGTTACTCCACGCCACGCCGCTTCCGATGCGAGGATTTGGCCGCGCGGAATTGCAGCGACGTTCCGCGCAGCTTCTCGCGTTTGCTCTCGCCGCGGTGTGTCATGCCGTGATCGTGGTAACCGTTATTTGGGGATTCCATGGCTTCCGCTACTCCGCTTTTTCGCCCGCACTGCCGGAGGGCACGTGGGACGAAGCTCCGTGGGAAGCGCTGCTGAACAAGCCCGCTCCAATTACCGTGTTTGAGCGAGTGGGGCTCGGTCCAAGGCAGGGTGAAGAGGTAAAGCGCATTTTCGCGCGGGAGGGCGCCGATCAAAGAGCATGGTCGGCCGCAGCATTGAAAGCGCTCGAGCAGGTGAGACACAATATCCTGGCGGAAGAGCAAACATCTCGCCTCGAGCAGTTGCTGGCGGAACGGCCTCCTCAGTTCTTCCCCCGGATGCTTGATACGTGCCGCCGCCATCATTTGCTGCCGGAAGCATATATATATGGCTTCGCCCATGTGTGGCGAAGCGCGCGCGAACGCGCCGCTTTTTTTAACGGGGACTTCAGCGTCACGGGCTGGCGAACATTTTTTCCTTACACGTTCCTGGTCAAGACTCCGCTGAGTCTGTTCCTCGTCATCGCCCTGGCCATCGCTGCGGGGGTTGCCACTGTGCGCTCGGGACGGCGATCAGCGAGAGCACGCGAGTTCGTGGCAGCTTTTTACGATACTTCGCCCTTGTGGGTTTTGTTTGGAATCTATTGGGCGGCGGCGATTTTCAGTCATCTCAATATTGGGCATCGGCACATTTTGCCCACGTATCCTCCGCTTTTGGTGCTGTGCGGTGCGGCGGTGTTCTGGCTGGGGGCGTGGCCCGGTGTTGGGACTGAACGGAAGCGGCATTATCCGCGCTTCGCGCGAGCTGCCGGCATCGCGTTATGTAGCGCGATTGCGCTGCTCGCGATCGAAGTTGGCTATCGGTTTCCGCATTATCTTGCCTACTTCAATGGCGTGGTCAGGCCGTCTCGCGCCTACCGGCATCTCGTGGATAGCTCACTCGATTGGGGCCAGGACCTGCCGGGCGTGCGCCGATACATTGAGACGCGGCAGCTCACTGGGCCGGCGTATTTGTCCTATCACGGTTTCGCGAGCCCGGCCTTTTATCGCGTCCCGGCGATCCAAGCCTATTCGTCGATGACGATCCGCCCACCGCCGCTCCAGATTCTCAGCCTGCCCGACGGCGATTCCGACGAGTTCCTGCGGGATTTCCTAAGACGTCACCCGGAATATGACAATGAGGTGGTAGGGGACACGGTCCGGGCCGGGAAGGTTCTTGCGGTCGTCGTGAAGAGGCCGGACGCCTTGCGCTTGACTGCCGGGACTTATTTCATCAGCGCGACATTGCTCCAGCCGGTCGTCCAACCCACGCGCGGGGCCTTGGGACCATGGAACGAGCGGGTAGAACGCCAATACCAGACTTCGCGGGAGTTCGTAGCGCCTTTGCTCTCGGATGACCCTACGGAACGTCGCGCGGCCCTCGCGCGCTTGCCGGCTGAAACTTGGATTGAAGCTCTGAACACCCACGAATATCTGCGTTTTCGCCGTCTTACCACCCTCCTGCGACAGCGCGAAGCGGACGACAACGTGGGATATTCGATTCTCGTGTATCACATTAGCGCCGACGAGCTCTCGCGCGCCCTAGACGGGCCGCCCGTCGAGCTGGGACGCGATGTTCTCGGCGACCTTTTCCCGCAGCAGCGATGAGGCTGCGGCACCAGCCGAGCCCCCTTTAAGTTCACCGAGCCGACATCCAACGGCGAGTGTCCGCAAGCGATGGCTGGCCGGCGGTTCGGCTGCCGCCAAGATGAGCGTAATTGAGAATTGAACCCCGCCGAATCAGCTCGCGACGGGCGCTTTTTCCGAGACGTCCGAGGCCCATGGCGGCAACGGGCACTTTCGTTGAATCATAAAAATCGAGAAGGCGTTGCAATTGCGCGCCGGTATCAGTGCGCGTGGCGACTTTGAAAATATCCGCGCCGAATTCTTGCGCGGCCCGGGCCTTTTGGTGAAGACGGAAGACCGGCGGTGTGTCGTGGAAATCGTGAAACGAAATGATGCGCTGAACATTCCTGGCACGCGCCAAATCGAGGATGGAAAAAAAACCGGGTGCGGAGCGCAGCTCTAGATCAATGCTGTGCGCGCGGGGCAGAAAGCGCAGGAGCAGATCACGGCGGGCGCGAGCTGCCAGGTTGTTTACGCCGCCTTCGCGCGGATCGCGCGCCGTCACGATGAGCGGGGCGGGAAACGTGGCGGCCTCTATTTCGTCGAGATGCCTAACGAGTGCATCGAGGCGAAGTTCGAAAAAATCCGGCGGCCGCCGCAGGCGGAGCGCGCGCCGCAAATCCCGCGTCGAAAAAATTACGCCGACGATACTTTGGCGCGCTGCCATTGCCTGGGAGGGGCGGGGACAGCCAGGGCGGCGCTCGTTAGGTCCGAACGGCATTGCGATCGAGCATCCGCTCGAGATACTTCGCGATCAGGTCGAACTCGAGGTTAACCAGATCACCGGCCCGCGCCGTTCCCAAATTCGTTCGGGCTCTGGTGTGCGGGATAATCCAAACCGCGAAACTTTCCTGGGACACTTCGGCGACCGTAAGGCTGATTCCGTTGACCGCGATTGAGCCTTTGTAGGCGACATAATGCGCAAACTCAGCGGGTAATTCGATTTCGAGCCGTTGATCCGCGTTATTTTGTTCCGACGCCACAATGCGCGCGGCGCAATCGACGTGGCCCTGCACAAAATGGCCCCCGAGACGCGCATCCGCCGCCAGGGCGCGCTCGAGATTGACCCGGCTCTCGGGCCGCAATGTTCCCAAATTGGTGCGTTCGAGAGTCTCTTCGAGGAGATCGAAGGTGAGTTGGTCTCCCCGATGCGCCGCGACCGTCAGGCAGCAGCCATTCACCGCAATGCTGTCGCCGATCCGGATTTTCTCTGAGACATGGGGCGCGGCAATCTGAAGTTGCGTGCCTCGCTCGACCGTGGGGAGCTCGACGACAGTGCCGACTTCTTCAATCAGACCGGTAAACATAAAATCTCGTGCCTTCGCTTGCTCTCTGCCGAGCCATTATTCCGCACGATCCGGAACCGCACTCAGTTCAGATGTCCGACTGGGCGGTTCGTCGTCTTGCCCTTCAGAAATTCAATTTGCCTTCACGCTCAGCGCGGCATCGATCGCCGCATGCAAGGCTTCGATTGTAATGGGACGCGTGGTCATCCGGTCTCCATTAATAAAAACAGTCGGCGTGCGATCCAATTCGAGCGAAGCGACGCGCTCCCGGTCAGCGGCGAGGCGTTTCGTCACTTCTTCGCCATCCATGTCTTTTTTGAATCGCTCCAAATCCAAATCCAGCTTCGAGGCACATGAGATGAGAGCGGCGCGAGTGTCGGCAGCCCCGAGCCAAACCAGGCGATTTTCATAGAGCGCGTCGTGCATTTCCCAAAACCGGCCTTGCAAGCCCGCCGCTTCCGCCGCCCGGGCCGCGTCGGGCGCGCGCGTGTGTTTGGTCAGCGGATATTCGCGGAAAGTAATGCTCAGACGTTCACCGTAATCGGCCTGCGCTTGTTTTAGAATCGGCCACAAAAGGGAGCAGGGCAGACACTCGAAATCACCGAACTCTTCCAAGGCGACAGGCGCTTTCGCCGGGCCGCGCATATGAGGAGGGTCCGCCCCCGGTTTGCCGAAGGCAAGCTTCCCCCTTGCGGCGGCAGGCGTTTGAACGCGATTTTGATACAGCTCCACGCCGACTCCACTCGCAATGAGAAACACTGTGAGGATGATGGCGAAGGGCAAATAACGCCGCATGCCCTGTTTTTCCGGGAAAAGGGTCACCTTGTCAAACCTGCCGGGGATGTTCAGTCATGTCGTCGATCTCACCGAAAAAACAAAGCTGAGTTGGCGCACCGGATGCTGCGACCGTAGGACAGCAGCTATGCATCAAATGCTTTTTCGACCTGGATTTTCCCTGCCCGCGGCGCGACGGCGGAAGTTTGCGTGCCCCGGCGTGCGTGGAACTTGTTCCTTCCACTATTTGGTCTTTGCCCTGAAAAAATCTGCAAAAATGACCTCAAAACGAGCTTGACTCGTTGGCCGGGACGACATCAGTCTGTCCACGTCCGTTCAAAATATTTTAAAAAAAATGAAAAAAAGGCTTGTCAGGCCTCTAAAACGTCGTTAATCCTCACCGCCAAACCTAACCAAACCAATGGAGAAACTAATGATAAGATACGTACTGAACACGTTGGGATCCTTCCGTTCTGCTCTGGCAGTCGGACTTCCTTTACTCGTGGCTGCCAGCGCTTACGCGCAGGACCCAGCCGCGGCCTCTGAAGCGACAACCGAGCGAGTCATCGTCACCGGGTCGTACATTCCCACCGCAGAGACGGAATCGGCGCTGCCGGTGACGGTCTATACGGCGGAAGTCCTGCAAAAAGCGGGCGCCAACACCCCGATCGAAGGTCTGCGCCAGCTGCCTTCTTTCGTCGGTAATACGCTCACGGAAAATGATTCGAACGGCGGTAACGGCACCGCGTTCATCAACCTGCGCGCCATCGGGTCGGAAAATACGCTGACCCTGATCAATGGTCGCCGCGCTTTCTCCTTCGCCGACATCAACGCCATTCCGATCGGCGCTCTTTCCCGGACAGAAGTCCTGAAAGACGGCGCCTCGGCTATTTATGGCTCCGATGCGGTTGCGGGCGTGGTTAACTTCATCCTGCTCAACGGGCCCGGTGAAGCGCCGTATCAGGGCGCGGAAATCAACGCCCTCTACGGAAACACCACCGACACGGACGCTCACGTTCGTCACGTTTACGTCAAGGGTGGTGTGACAGGTTTGGACGGTAAGGTCTCCATTGCGGCAGCGGGTGAATATTATTCCCGCGCCAATTTGTTTTCGCGCGACCGTGAGATCTCCACGACGGGCGACACGAGCAATAATCCAGAAGGAAAGGGTTGGGGCGGACTCAACAATAACAGCCCGACCTATGCAGGCCGCGTTCTGGTTGCAGCCACCGGCTCGTCCGTTGGGTTAACGACCGGAGAGCGCACCCTGATCAACCTGAGCTCGGGTGGGACTCGGACTGCGGGTGACTATCGTGAATTCGATAATCCTCCCGGAACCGACCCGGACAGATTCAACTTCCGTAATTTCACCCCGGCGATTCCGGCCGTGGAAAAGGCGATGTATTTCGTCACCGGCCGTTACAAGGTCTTCGGCGATGGCCTCCAGATCTATGGAGACATCATGTATTCGCACACCAAGCAGGATAACGCTCTGGCCGGTGCTCCATTCGCCGTCCCCGGCACCGTCCCTGAGACAAATCCAGCTACGGCTATCGTTGCGACGGCCGCTTCACCCTACAGTCCGTTTGGCGCTTTTCTCAGCAATGTCAGATACCGGCTGCAACAGGAACTGGGCAACCGCAAATCCTTCTACGACAGCGATTATTTTCGCTACGTCATCGGAGTTAACGGTGACTTCAACTTCAAGGACAACGGGTTCATCAGCCGCTTCGGCTATGACTCAGGCTTCGTTTACGAAGAGTATCAGCAACTGCGGATAGACTCGGGTGATGCCCAGTTTACGCCGCTATTTGCTGAGATCAACGCGGGCAACTTCAATCCGTTTATCGGTCAAAACGCACCTCCGCAAGGTGTCGCAGGCATCTACACCACGGATCCCACGACGGGTGCCGCGGTCCCGGTTTTGAACCCGGATGGAAGCCAGGCGACCCGGGCCTACGACAACACGGCCGCGGCGCAGCGTGCGGCCTACACCGGCCACTCGCTCTTCTGGGAGCGTGATTACCTCTATGACCTCAAGGTCAACATGCACCTGTTCCCGAACTGGTGGAATGGTGGTATCGACTTGGCGATTGGTTACGAACATCGTAACATCTCGCAACACTCGGTGCCCGATCCGGTGCAGGCCAACGGCGATCAACTTGGATTCAATGCGGCGCCTAATTTGAAGTTTCAGCAAAAGGCCGACGCGGTCTTCACCGAGCTGAATTTCCCGATTATCACCTCGACGATGAACATTCCGGGCATCCGGTCGCTCGACTTGGCACTCGCCTGGCGGTATGAGAAATTCGACGATGATGATCAGTTCTTCAAGACCACGGCAAGTTTCACCAACGAAAACAGCGAAGAGGATTTCGGCGGCACGCCACGTCTCTCGCTGCGCTATCAGCCGATCGCGGACATAACGCTGCGGGCCAGCTTTGGCCAATCATTCCGGTCGCCGAGCCCTTCGGAGCTCTTCCAACCGGTCAGCCAAAACTTCCCAGTGCTGTTCGATCCGTATATTCAGAACACGTTTCAGCCGCCTGAAGGTGTCTGGCAGGGTGGAAATCCAACTCTACTGCCGGAAAAGACCGATGCCTACTCAGCAGGTATCGTCTGGACTCCGAAGTTTCTTCCTGGCTTCACGATGACGGCCGACTGGTATCAGCTCTTCACCACCGACCTGATCCTGGACGGGCCCTCCTTCGCGCAGTTGGCGCTGACCCTCAACGGCGAAGCACTGCTCAACGGAAACCCGAATGTCTTCGTCGATCCTGACGGATGCGGCGGCGGCAGCGGCACCATTGACGGTCCGGGCGGCCCGGCGGTGGGTATCACCCGCAATCCCGACACAAATCGGGTGGATTGCATCGACTCGATTAACTCCAACGCGGGCAAGCGTCTGGTGCAAGGGTTGGATGTGACGGCGGTCTACGAACTTCCGACCGAGCGTTTTGGCAAGTTCACTTTCTCGGGTGGCTGGAACCACTTCTTCACCTGGAAAGCGGAACCGATCGACGGAGCCGGGGCTATCAGCTTCCTGGGAAATTACAACAACGGCTCATTGCCGCTGGCCCCTGGCGCGATTCCTTGGAACAAGGGCTTCCTCCGCCTGGAATGGGAATGGAGACATTTCGACTTCGTCATGACGGGTAACTACATTGGCGACTTCCGCGATGATCCTTCGTTCGACAGCATTGACCGCGAGGAGCGTCGGAATGTGCCGAGCTATATCACGCTCGACATGCAGTTGAGCTACGAGTTTGTGAAGCCGGACGCGGAAGCGCCGCCGGTCTACGCGAAGGACTCGAAGGACAGCAAGAACGTCATGCAGCCAGTGGCAGAAAGCTCGTCGATCTGGCAGCGGATGCTCTGGGGCACCCGGTTGACGGTAGGTGTGGTCAATGCGTTTGACCGCCAGCCGCCATCGGTCATTGGGGCGTTCAACGACAACTACGACACGTCGCTCTACTCGATCCGTAACCGTTATTACTACCTGGGCTTCAACAAGAAGTTCTAGGCCGGATCAATAGTAAGTATTGCAGAGGCGGGTGGCAGAAATGCCACCCGCCTGTTGCGTTTGGCCGTAACCGGGAGTGCTGGTCTTGGGTTGCTTCTGGTAGACCGAGACTCAGTCGAACCACCGTTTGTTTTAAGGTGATCGGGCGATCACGAGCTGGGCCTATAGCGCGCCGCGAACCAACTTGTCTTTGAGAGCAATTTGAACTATCAAACGAAGATGGCGTCACACGCATTGCCGCTGGCAAAGATCCCGAAATCGACCGCCAGCGCGAAGCAACAATCTCAGACTTCAACGGCTCCGAAGTCATCCCCGTGGATTTTGGACCGTTGGCGGGATTTAGTGCTATTCGTCGCCACGCCAGTCCTCCTCATCCCGATCTTCACGGCCGCCCAGGCCCGCTGGAGCGCCCAGGACATTTTTCTGTTTGTGGGTGCTTTCGGAGCCATGGGACATCATCTGCCCGGCATGATTCGGGCCTACGGTGACCGGGCGTTGTTCGCCCGTTTCAAGACGCGTTTCATTGTCGCACCGGTGCTTCTCCTGGCTGTTTGTATCTGGTCGTCGCTTTACAATATCCAAGCCGTGCAACTCGTGGCGATGACATGGGGAATCTGGCACGGGATGATGCAGACCTATGGGTTCTGCCGAATTTACGACGCGAAAGCTTCCGCCAGGGCGGCCTCCCGCGCCCGCGTTGACCTGGCGCTTTGTTTCGCCTGGTTCTCGGCGGCCGTACTGCTCTCACCGATGCGGTTCAGGACCTTGTTCGAACTGTACTATGAGAGCGGAGGTCCGGTTATCGCCACGGCGACTGTCGCAATCATTCGCACGGTGATCGCGGTTGCGCTCGGACTGGTGACAATTGTCTTCTTGTGGCGTCAGTGGAGCGATTGGCGGAGCGGGCAGGGGGCCAGTCCGGTGAAAATGATACTTCTGGTCAGTAGCATTGGCTTCTGGTGGTACTGCAATAACGGAGTCCAGAATATCCTCGTCGGGATCGCTCTGTTCGAGGTGTTTCACGATGTGCAGTATCTTGCGATCGTCTGGATCTATAATCGGAGCCGGGTCGAACGCGACAAGAATATCGGTGGATTCATGCGCTTCGTTTTCCGACGCAGCGGAGCGTTGATCGGAGTCTACGTCGGCTTGGTGGTGGCTTATGGCGCCATTGGGTTTATCCAATCCGCCATTACCGCAGAATGGATTCGACACGGCCTGATCGGCATGGTGACTGCGTCGGCGCTTTTGCATTTTTATTACGACGGATTCATCTGGAAGGTGCGCGAAACACAAACGCGCACGATGCTTGGAATCGCGGGTGCCGGGGCGACGGCCTCGGTCTCACGCCAGCTTTGGCCACCGTGGGTTGGTCATAGTTTGCGCTGGACGGTGCTTGTGATCCCATTTGGAGCGCTCTGTGCCGCACAGCTCTTTGGCCGCGTCGTTCCACCGATCGAGCGAACGGCAAAGGTGGCGGAAGTTCTGCCGCAAGATCCCAAGGCCCAGTTCAAATACGGCATGGCGTTGCACAATGGGGGGCGCATCGAGGAAGCAATCAGCAAATATGAATTCGCTCTCAGCCGTGATCCGTCGTTGGCAGAGGCCCAGTTTTATCTTGGAGTGGCGTGGAAAGATAAGGCGGATGCGAAATTGGTTGATGGCCCGACAATCGCGGAGACGTCCCCAGAGCTGGATCGCGCCATCGAACACTATGAGCGCGCGCTCCTTTTGGACCCGAAAATCAAGGATGGCAAATGCGAATCGAATTTGGCCAATGCCCTGGTTAGAAAGGGACTCCTCGCTGAAGCACGCCGCCGATACGAACACAGCTTGTCCGTGAATCCGGACCTTCAAATCGCCCATAAAGAGCTGGCGGACATACTCTGTGGTAATCTCGAATACGATTCAGCCATTGCTCACTACGAAGAGGCGCTCCGCATTCAGCCGGACTTTAACGAAGCGAAGCAAAACCTGGCTTTCGCGCGGACCCTGGTGGGGCGGTAGGGATTCAGGTCGAGAAATTCAAAAAACCCGCTGTTTACCGGAGAAAAAGCTAGCTTAAAGCCTCTGCTTTGTGGCAATCTTCCCTCAAGAGATTGGCCTCTCCCAAAAAAAAGTTGCCCGCCGGAAAGATTTTTATTGCGGAAAAAAGCCAGACGTCCTACCATCTTTTTTGTGGATATGGAAATTATGAAAACACTCACCTCTTCCCTTGGCAAAATCTTTGCCTCCTTTTGCTGCTTTTTCCTTGCTGCTTCCAGCGTGTTTGCCGCGGACGTAGTCTTGCAGAAAGTGGAAGCTCCGGTTAGCCCCAACAAGGCTCAGCTCGGACCGCAGGCGACTTTTGCTCTGGTCAACTACAACCTCAAGGACACCCACAACAGGGCGCGCGCTCTCTACGTGAGCTCGGGAAACGATCTGAAAGTTGCGAATAGCATGATCGACAGCCAGGTCGCGACCTCCTTTGGTTTCTCAGTGGAGGATCAGTCTCCGACAGCGGTGATCGATCTCGGAAAAGTCTCCACCGTCCGGCGGCTCTCGGCCATTTATTCGGCACGTCCAGGCAGTATCGATTTCTACCTCCTGCAATCTTTGCCAGGCACAGACGGCGCCAATCCTGACGGCAGCATGAAGTTCGACAGCAATGCGTTGGGGAATTCGAAGCGTGTGGGCTCGACGGTCGACGATGGCACACAGGGCCGCGCTACGATAGATTTTCCAGCGACCAGCGGCCGTTACGTGATGTTGCGATGGAATCCGGCATCACACGCCGATAGTTCATTCACCGTGGCCGAGGTTACGGCCTTCGGTCCGGGCGGAGGAAACCTCCTCGCCGCGAACGTGAATGTTTCCAGCAACCAGACTACTGAGCGGACGGTAGCCGCTGATTCCAAGGACATAGCGGACTCCAAAGACATTTCCGACAGCAAGGACATCGCAGACGAAGTTCCGGTGGAACCTCCTGCGGAAGGTCCTCCTCCCCGGCTCCCGGAGCCACCGCCATTTACGTTTATCCCGCAGTTGGTTCCGGTCAGCGAATAAGGCCACGGTTTTCCGAAAGCCCGTCCGTCGGCGTCAGCCGATCGACGGGCTTTTGTTTTGGGCTGGCCCTGTTCAAAGATGCCAACACGGAGGGACGCCATCGACGCTGGCGAATGCCGCTTAGGCGTGTCGAGATTCTTCCGGCCGTCGGAAGCACCGGGCCAGACGTCAAAAGTTGTCGCGGATGATCTGAAATAACTCGGTGTTCTTCAGCGAGCCCCGCAAATTCTCGGCACCGGGACCGGATCCGAAGGCGACCATATCATCCACCGTGGGAAGCGCGGAGGGGGCGTAAAACGCAACTGGCTCCTGCGGTTGATCTGGCGGCGAAACCGGAACGGTTGTTTGGGGATCCTGCGAGGCCGCGAGTTTCGCAGTTCCGTAATACCTTCCGCCGGCCGGTCCCGTGGCCCACGATAACCAGGGGTCGCCTACGGAGTTCAGGCCGAGCACGGCAATTCCACGGTCTTTTCGAAATGGATACCCGTTCATGCTCAACCCCCCGATTGCCACATCGCCGCAGACAAATATGGACGATTTTCCGCCGGCGTACCGATGAGCGATTGTGAGGGCGCGGTCCAGTTCCACGGTCTCGGCGAGGGTGTGTTCGCCGTTGTTCTTCTCTGCCGCCTTCCGCATCAAGCCGGCATCCACCACCAGGAAATAGCCGGACCGATTGAATTGAAGGAGTTCAATCGCGCGGCGGACCATATCTGAAAGACTCGGCTGCTCGCTCCGCGCCTCGATCTGATCCGCATGCGCCAGTTCGGCCGGGCCAAAAACGCCAAAAAGTTTTGGCCGCCGCCAATCCGGTATCGCCTCGAGTTCCGCCTTGGAGCGCACAAGCTCAAAGCCATTTCGGCGAATTTCCAACAGAAGATCGCGCTCGTCGCGGCGCTGTCCACCTTTCGACTCCGGCAGGAAATAGTCGGCCCCGCCTCCCAGCATCAAATCAATCCCTGGATTTTCCGCAAGCTGGCGGGCTATGGCGGACTTATCATCCTGATCCGCGGTGTGGGCATAGAAAGCTGCCGCCGTCGGGTCGGTGATACGCGCATTGGTAACCAGGCCAGTCGCGCGACCGGCCTGGCGGGCGAGTTCGATCAGGTTTGGAAGGGACCTGCCGTCCGAGTCACGGCCGATCAATCGATTATTCACCTTTACCCCAGTGGCGATGGCAGTGGCGGCGGCCGCCTGGTCTGGCGCCGCAAAATCGCTCGAGTAGTTGGTGAGCAAGGCCATGTGCGGCATTGCATCGAGTGCAAGGGGGGCATCGGCGCCAGCGGCATAAACCCGCGTCGCAGCCAAACGGCCTGGCGCCAGGCCTTCGCCGATGAAGAGGATAATCCCGAACGGCTTCTGGACGACCCAATGCTGGAAATAGAAAACGCCCCCGGCGCCGAATGCGATTAGGCAGAAAAGCGCGAGCAACTGGTTGCGCCACTTCATGAATGCGATGTAGGAGCGCGCGATTCGCATTGTCAATCCCGCAGCGCGGGAAAGCGCTTGTGCGCTCGCCTGATCGTCGCCAGACTGCGCCACCATGGCGAAGCCGATCATGCTCATCATTCGCGACGGCTGGGGGATCAACCCCCGCGGAAAGGAAAAGCGCGAAGAAAACGGTGATGCCACCATGTTCGCCCGCACCCCATTTCACGACCGGCTCTACCGCGAGTATCCGGGCGGCAAGTTGAGCGCCAGCGGTCTCGACGTCGGCTTGCCGGAAGGGCAGATGGGAAACTCAGAAGTAGGCCATCTCAACCTCGGGGCGGGCAGAATCGTTTATCAGGACCTGACCCGAATCAATAAGGCGATCGCGGAAGGCGAACTCGCCCGTAATCCGGTGGCGCGCGCGAGTTTCGGGCGCGCCCGTGGTCATCGGCTTCACTTTCTTGGTTTGGTGTCCGACGGTGGCGTTCACAGTCATTACGAACATCTCATCGCGCTCGCTCAGGCCGCGAAAGCCGCGGGAGTAACTGACATTCTGGTTCACGCCTTCACGGATGGGCGGGATACTTCGCCGACTGGGGGCGCGGGATTCCTCGACTCCTGCACGGACGAGCTGGCAAAATGCGGCGCGCAGATCGCCACCGTGGTCGGCCGATATTTTGCGATGGATCGCGATCGCCGCTGGGAGCGGACGAAAAAAGCCTGGGACGCGATCGTCTTCGGCCGCGGCACGCGCTCGAAGGAATCGCCGGCCGCAGCCGTGCGCGAGCAATATGAAAAGGGCGTCACCGATGAGTTCATGCCGCCGCTCATTTTCGCGCACGCGGACGCACAACGGATTCACGACAACGATACGGTCCTTTTTTTCAATTTTCGCGCCGACCGTGCGCGCCAGCTTTCGCAGGCTTTTCTCCTGAAAGACTTCGACGGCTTCGAGCGCGAGATCTGGCCGCAGGTCAATTATGTCACGCTCACGCAATACGACGTGACGTACCGAGCTCCATTCATTTTCCCCCCACAAGAGTTGCGACGGATCTTGAGCGAGGTGGTCAGCGAGGCCGGCCAGACGCAATTGCGGATCGCGGAGACGGAGAAATACCCCCACGTCACTTATTTTTTTAACGGCGGGATCGAGCGCGCTTTTGCCGGCGAAGATCGAAAGATCGTTCCGTCACCGAAAGTGGCGACCTACGATCTGAAGCCGGAAATGAGCGCGCGTGAAGTCACGGACGAAGTTCTCGCGCGGATCGCGAGCTACGACTTGATCATCCTGAATTTCGCGAATCCCGATATGGTTGGGCATACCGGGGTCGTCGCGGCCGGCGTCAAAGCGGTGGAGACGATCGATGAATGTGTCGCACGGATCGTCCCCGAAGTCCTGGCGCTGGGCGGCGCTTGCCTGATCACGGCCGACCATGGGAACTGCGAGCAGATGCGGAACGCCGATGGGTCGCCGAATACTGCGCACACCACGAATTTGGTTCACTTCATTTACGTCGCGAAAGATGCGCAGGACTTTCGGGTCGAGGATGGCATCCTGGCTGACGTGGCCCCCACGATACTTTTCTTGCTCGGCCTGCCTCAACCCAAGGAGATGACAGGCCGCAACTTGTTAGTCTCTGAGGGGAAGCGCACTTTGAACTAATTTCGCCGTCGTCACGATTTCTTCCCGAGTGATACCGAGTGCGCGGTTGAACTGCCGGGTTCCGGCGATTGCGATTCGTTGAAGGAAACGCAGGCGGGTTTCCGGGGCGTTATCATGCCAGGTTGGCTTGCGCACGAGAGAGAGGGACCCATTTGCTTCGACCAGGGCACCCCAGCCGAGCGGGACTTCCGAGAGATCAAGCAATTCGTTACGCAAAACAAGAAAAAACAAGTTCGCGCATCGGTAGCGCACCAGGCATTCAAATTTCAGTCCGCCGTTCAGGTGGTTTTGCAACGCCCCAAGCTCGCGGAGGACCCGGCCGTAACCGCGATGTCCGATGGCGGAGAAATCGTGCGAATCATATTCCGGGAAGAGTGAGTCGCCGGTCCGCAGCGTGGGGTAGTGGATGCGAAGATGTTTCTCCAGGACCTCGCGCCGCCGGCTGACCGAACGGAGCCGCTCGCGCGTCGCGGCGCTGCAACAATTGTCCCGGCGCAAGTCGGCTCGCGCCTGTTTACATTCAAAAATCGCGGTCACGCCCGGTTGTTTCGACTGTGGCCGATAGGCTGCCACGTCGGCTCGGTAACGGCATTGCGGCAGGCTGACTTCCGCCGCGCACGCCGAATAGCCGTTCGCTTGCGCCCACAGAAGGGCGAGGCGTTTGAGGCGAAGGTGCGTTTCCGTTTCGCCGCGGCGGACCGCTACGGGCGCGTCCATTCGGCAAGCTCCTTCGCCCAATAGGTAATGATCAAATCCGCCCCCGCGCGCTTTAAAGAGGTCATGATCTCGAGGACGGCCGCGCGCTCTTCAAAAATTCCCTTTTCGACGCCGGCCTTCGTCATGGCGAATTCACCGCTCACGTGATAAACGGCGGTCGGTTTTCCAAAGCGTTCGTGGACTCGCCAGAGAATGTCGAGATAGGGAAGCGCCGGTTTCACCAGCACGATGTCGGCACCTTCCTCGATATCGAGGGCGACTTCGCGCAGCGCTTCTCGGGCATTCGCGCTATCCATCTGGTAGGAACGCCGGTCGCCAAATTGCGGGGGACTTTCCGCGGCTTCGCGGAAGGGCCCATAAAATACCGAAGCGAACTTGGCCGCGTAGCTCATGATGCCGGTCTGGTCGAAACCATTTGCGTCGAGCATCTCGCGGATGGCGCCGATGCGGCCGTCCATCATATCGCTGGGAGCGACGAAATCCGCTCCCGCGGCAGCGTGTGAAAGCGCGGTTTTTGCCAGCAGCTCGACCGATTCGTCATTGAGGACATGAAAGTGTTCACCATCCATCCGGGTGACGCCGCAATGGCCATGACTCATGTATTCGCACAGGCAAACATCCGTGATCACGACCAGCTCGGGGCATTGGGATTTGATCGCCCGGACCGCTTGCTGCACGATGCCGTTTTCCGCGTAGGCCGAACTGGCCAGTTCGTCTTTGTGCTCAGGAACACCAAAGAGCAAAACGGCTTGCAGGCCGAGATCGTAGGCGCGCTGCGCTTCCCCCGCCGCCTCCGCGACAGAAAGCTGAAAAACGCCCGGCATGCTCACGATCGGTTGCCGCCCCGTCACACGTTCGCTGATAAAAAGAGGAAGCACGAAATCGTGCGCACTGAGCTTTGTTTCGCGGACGAGGTTTCGCAGGCCCGCGCTTCGGCGCAAACGGCGGGGCCGATGGACCAATTTTCTCACGGGCCGAGGCTAAGCGTTGCACGAAAAGGCCGCAAGCTCGCCGGAGGACGCTGTCCGGCGACTGGCGGACTTGACGTGGTCCAGCGTTCCAGATAGCGCCTGAGGGGCAGGAGTTTTCAATCATGCGTGCCGCTGGGAATCGGGCGACCGACTATTTGTTGATCGATATCAGCAATTCGTACACGAAGCTTGCCTTCGCCACCAGGCGAAGGATTGCGAAGCCGATACGCCATCCAACGAAGGCGTTCACTTCCGCGTTCTTGCGGCGGATTTTGCGGGGCCGAAACGTAGGGACCATAGTCGTTTCCTCGGTTGTCCCGCGAAAGAACAAGGCGATCGCGACGGCAGCCGGTTCGCGCCGCGTGCTTTTCTTGAGCCCGAAACTCGATCTCGGCGTGGGGGTTGATTACCCGGCGCCCCGGTCGATCGGCGCCGATCGGCTCGCGAACGCGGCGGCTGTCGCTCAGCTTTACGGCTACCCGGCGATTGTCGTCGATTTCGGGACGGCTGTGACCTTCGATGTCGTCTCGACGCGCGGCGATTATGTCGGCGGAGTTATTGCGCCGGGCCTGGAGGCAATGACCAGTTTTCTCTATCAACGAACCGCCTTACTCCCGAAGCTGACCCTCCGTGAGCCGAAACGAGCCATTGGAAAAACCACCCGGGACGCGATGATGTCCGGCGCGGTTTTCGGCTATCGCGGTTTGGTGCGCGAAATTCTTGTCCGCGTGCGTCTCGAAAATTTCGGGCGGAGCAAGCCAAGAATCGTTGCGACGGGGGGTTACGCGCCGTTGATCGCCCGAAAGCTCCCCGAAATCGAAGCGGTCCATCCGAACCTGACGCTGGAGGGGCTGCGAATTATTGCCAATCGGAACGTCCAGGCCGCAATGCTTCGATGAACGCAAAAATCGCCAAAAAAGCGCATTTTCGCGGATAAAACGGCAAAAATAGACTTGTCATCAGGCACGGGCATAGCTTGTATGCGTCCTGGCATGAACATTCGTAAATTCGCGACGATCACGGTCTTAGTTCTCAGTTCCTTTGCGGCGACCAATGTCGCCCCGACAAAGGCGGAGCTGGAGTCGATGTATGACAAGGCGTTCCGCGAATTCAACGCCAACAATTACCCGCAGGCGCTGAAGGAGCTCGACGCGATTGACGCGCGCCAGCCCGATCTGGCTGAGTCCCAAAACCTGCGGGGGGTTATTTTGATGCGGCAGGCGGAGTACGACCAAGCGGAGGCAGCATTGCAGAAGGCGCTCGCCACCGATCCGAAATTCTGGAATGCGCGCTTCAACCTGGCGGAAATTCCATTCTTGCGAAAAGACTGGGCGGAAGCCCGGAAACGTTTCGACGCTCTGCTCCAGGGGAATGCGGCTGAGTTGCAGGGGGAAGCAGCGCAGCTCATTCAGTATAAAATCCTGCTGACCTATCTCCTTCAGGGGAATGAGAACATGGTCGATTCCATTCTCGCGAAGTTTGAGCTTTCGCCCGATACGCCGGCGGCCAACTACTCCCACGCCGCCATTGCTCTCCAGCATAAGAATGAGAAGGAAGCGAAAGATCTCCTGGCGACCGCCGAGAAGAATTTTTCACCGCAGCTCAACAAGCTCTTCGCCGAATCGCTTTACGAAGTGGGCTGGCTGCAAAAACCTGTCGGCCAAACCCGCGCGGCGCTCGAGTTGACTTCCGCGGCGGACCGCGCGGCCAAAGCAAAGTCCCTGGCGACGGAAAAGTACGAACAGGCCGAACAGGCCTTTCAGCAACGCGACTTGACGGCCGCCCGCCGGCTGGTGGACGAGGCCGACGCGGCCGATCCGAATCAACCCGCAACCATCAACCTGCGTGGTGAAATCCTCCTCGCTCAGAAGGATTTCGACGGTGCGGAGGCTGCCTTTAAGCAGGCCCTGAAACTCGACTCGAAACTTCCCGAGGCGCACTACAATCTCGCGCAAATCCCGTTCAAGAAAAAAGAGTATGCGAAAGCGCGCGACCGGTTTGAAGCGCTCTTTAGTGCCACGCCAGCACCGGGGGGTGACAAAAATCAGGCGGCGCAAATCATCAAATTTAAGATCTATCTGACTCTGCTGCTGGAAGGAAAAGACAGCCGGGCGCAGAAGATGATGGAGCAGTTCCAATTCACCGGCGACACGCCGGCGCTTTATTACGCTCAGGCCGCCTGGGAGTTCAAACATAACAACACGGCCAAAGCGAACGACTGGATCGTCTCGGCCCGGAAAATTTATTCGCCTGCTCTGAATCTTGTTTTCGCCGACTCTTTCTACGATCTCGGTTGGTTGCAAAAGCAAGCGCCGGCCACTGTCACGGCTTCGACCGAGACGGCGAAGACTGACGCTCCGTCGATCGAACCAAGCCCGATCCCGGCTGCGGGGACGACCAAGACCGCCAAGCAGCCGGCCGAAAGCGCGCAAGTTCCGTTGACCTCCCAGGCGCTTGTCGCGAAAAACGACAAAGCCGCTACCGCCCCGGAATCGTCGCCAAAAGTGGAGATGCCGGTGGCGTCGAATGCATTGCCCTCGGAAACCCGCGCCCCGCTCCCGCCTGAGCCTGAGCAAGTCCCTGCCACCGTTCCGGCCGCATCGACGGAGGTCGCCCAGCAAGAAGTGGCGCAGCAAAGTCCGGCCGGCAGTCAGGCTAACGCTCCGGCGAATAAGGTGGCGCCGGCCATTGCCGCCACTACCACTGCGACTACGCCCGCCACAGTGCTCGCGCCCGCCACCGTTCGGGAATGGGCTCAGCCAGTCAGCGGAGGGATCGACTCAAACACGTTACTGGTGGGCGCCCTGCTTTTGGCCGGTATTGTTCTGCTGGCATGGGTGGTGATCTCGGAACTGCGGCGTCGCGTGAATGTTCGGGTTTATCGTTCTCCAGCGCCGGCGATGGGACCGCGTTTCGATGCGGATGAGCAAGAGACCCCGGCGCAAAAAATTGCCACGGCCGCCCGCCTCGCCGGTGGCCCCCCGCAGGTATCGCTCCAGCTCAAAGCTTCGGAGCCATCGGTCCGCCGCGCGGCTGTTCCTTTCGGCAAGATGAGCCGCCCGTTTGGCGCAGGCGGCGCGACAATTCCCGCGGCCGGTAACGGGACGGTGGTCGAAAACTTTATTCCTCGGGAAAAGGTCCCTCTCCACCAGCCGGAACCCAAGCCAGAACGGACCGCGGAAATCGCGCCGGCGCCTCTTCCAGCCGCGGAGGCACCGTATGCCAGCGATCCCACGCCAGAGCCCGTCGTAGCGGCGCCGGACCTCGCTTCCGCCCCCGAATGGGAGTTTGCCCCCGCTCGAACAGAGATGGCTCCGAGCGTCGAGGAGGCTGCGCCAGCGCCGCAAGAAATGCCCATGTTTGCGGAAGCCCCGGCATTTGAAGCGCCCGCCGCATTCGCAGCGCCGGCTGTGTTTGAAGCACCGGCCGTTGAAGAGCCAGCGCCAGTCGAAGCCTTCAGCCAGACGGCAACTTTCGAAACTCCGGCGTTTGAAGAGCCGGCGCCCGTCGAAGCCGTCAGCCAACCGGCGACCTTCGAAACTCCGGCGTTCGAAGAGCCGGCGCCAGTCGAAGCCTTTAGCCAACCGGCGACCTTCGAAACTCCGGCGTTCGAAGAGCCGGCGCCAGTCGAGGCCTTCAGCCAACCGGCGACCTTCGAAACTCCCGCGTTTGAAGAGGCGGCGCCCGTCGAAGCCTTCAACCAACCGGCGACCTTCGAACCTCCAGCGTTTGAAGAGCCGGAGTTTGTCGAATCCGTGAGCGAGCCAATTCCATCCGAGGTTATGGCGCAGTCCGCGGTGACGCCAGCGGCTGAAATTTACCAGGCCGAAATAGAACCAGTTGCACAAGGTCAACCCATCCCTTATCAAGTTCCCGCGTTTTCAACCGATTCACCCATGGCCGAAATTACCAAGCCCGAACCGGAATCCCTTCCGACGCAACTGCCCGAAGGGGCGATTGCGGGAGTTGGCGGACTCCGTCATTCGGTCGAGTCTCCCTCTTTCGCGCCTCAAGTTATTTCCACCGAGCCCTTAGCTCAGCAGCCAACAACACCAGCCACCATGCCTCAACCGATCCAACCAACACCCGCTCCAATCCGAACTGCTCCAATGACTGGGGCCGGTCCGCAATCTCAACCAGCCAGCGGCATGCACACCGCCGTTCAACTTACTTTCTCGTTTGAGATCGCATCGATGCAGCTCACTCCGAGTTTCAAGATGGGCGCGCTCCAGCTGAAGCCGACCTCGAAAATCGTCACGATGCGCCTCGCTCCTTCCCAGCAGCCGCAGCCCGCGATGAATCTGCAGGTCACGTTCGAGATCGCCACGGTGCAGCTTGCCGGCAACGCCATCGGCATGGTTCGCCTGACGCCGTCGCAACAGCAACGCCCGAGTGTGATCAGCTCGCCTTCGTTCAACGTGGCGGG
>DASZDO010000058.1:0-14521 GCA_035941955.1 Chthoniobacterales bacterium | reverse complement strand
ACCGTCGACACCGCGCTCCGTTTTTATTTTTCGTTTTTCCAGCACGCTTGTCCTCTGGTCGATCGCGCTGGGCATCATCTTTTCCGGGTACGAGCTCGCGTTTTTTGCCCTGATCGGAACGCTCGGCCTTCTCTCGCTCTGGGAGTTCTACGGCATGCTCGATCACAAGGGGCTGCCGAATTTCAAGGTGACGGCGATGCTCTGCGGCACCGTGATGTTGTGCGGGAGCTTCTATTATTTCTCGCGGATCGGTCCCGGCCATTCCTACGACTTCGAAATGGCGGTGCTGCTGTTTTTTTTGCTCACGGTTTTCACCCGGCAGATGTTCGAGAGCCTGCGCGACGATGCTCCGCTCCGGACGATGGCCTACACGATCTTTGGGCTGCTCTACGTGCTCTGGCTCTATAACTTCATCACGAAGATCGTTTATGTGGTGCCGCGCACTCCGACCGGCGCGGTCACGGGGCAATTCTACGTTCTCTATCTCGTTGCCATCACCAAGTTCAGCGATATGGGCGCATACCTGACCGGCAGCCTGATCGGACGGCACCAGATGATTCCGCACATCAGTCCGAAAAAGACCTGGGAAGGTTTTTTCGGGGCGCTCGCCTTCTCGCTTCTGGCGAGCTGGGGCCTGTTTAAGTTGATGCCCGTGCATCTTTCGGTTTTGAACTGGACGCATGCGACGGTGCTGGGCTTGCTCCTCGGCTTCGCGGCGGTCATCGGCGATCTTGCGGAGTCGATTATCAAACGCAGCACTGGAGTCAAAGATTCAGGCAACTTTCTGCCTGGAATCGGGGGCGCCCTGGATCTGGTCGACAGCCTGCTCTTCACCGCGCCGCTTCTTTTCTTTTACCTGCGTCTCGTCATTCGCTTGCCCTAAACGCTGGCAGCGGGAACGATTGTTCTCTTAATGAGACGAAAACGCGTTGTCGTTCTCGGCGCCACCGGATCGATCGGAGAAAGCGCCCTGAAGGTGGCCCACGATATTCCTGAGCGAATGGAAATCGCCGGCCTCGCCGCGAACAGCAACGCGAGAAAGCTGGCAGCCCAGGCGAATCTGGTTCGGCCCGGAGCGGTCTGTCTGGTGGATGAATCGAAGGTCGCCGAACTGCGCGGCTTGCTCGAATACCAGCCGCAAATTTTCTCGGGCGAAAGTGGGTTGATCGAAATCGCGTGTCTCGGCGACGCCGAGATGGTGCTGGTGGCGGTGGTGGGAACAGGTGGCTTGCGGCCGGCGCTGGCGGCGATTGAAGCGGGGAAAGATCTGGCGGTAGCCAGCAAGGAAATCCTCGTGATGGCGGGGGAAATCGTGATGCGGGAAGCGGCGGCAAGAGGCGTAATGGTTTTGCCGGTCGACAGCGAGCACAACGCGATCTTTCAGTGCCTGGATGGAAGGGTTCAGGGTTCAGGGTTCAGGGTTCAGAACAAGAGGAGCCCGGAGCCTGCGCCTTCTGAACCCCGAACCCTGGACCCTGAACCCTGCACCGACATCCGTCGCCTCATCCTCACCGCGTCGGGCGGACCTTTTCGGGAAACGCCGGCCAGCGATTTTGAATCGATCACGACCGAACAGGCCCTGCGTCATCCGACTTGGAACATGGGACCCAAGATCACGATCGATTCGGCAACGCTCTTCAACAAGGGGCTCGAGATGATCGAAGCGCATTGGCTTTTCGGCGTGGAAATGAAGCGGGTGGAAGTGGTGATTCATCCGCAGAGCATCGTCCATTCGATGGTCGAATTTGCGGATGGATCGGTGCTCGCGCAGCTCAGCCATTCGGACATGTGTTTCCCGATTCAATACGCGGTGACCTGGCCGGAGCGCGTCCCAAATTCCCTCCCGCCGCTGGACTTCGGGAAGTTGCGGCAGCTGGAATTCGCCCCGCCGCGTTACGAAGATTTTCCGGCGCTGAACCTGGCGCGGCGGGCGGGGGACACGGGGGGGACATTGCCGGCGGTTTTGAACGCGGCAAATGAAGTGGCGGTCTCATCTTTCCTTGGTCGAAAGATTTCTTTTCCCAGCATCTGGCAAGTGGTCGAGCAAGTCATGAATCGACACACGAGCGTTGCGCACCCCGATCTCGATGCAATATTGCGGGCCGATCAATGGGCGCGCGCGGAAGCGGGTGCCGCGGTCGGGTCAATCCGCCAGGTTTAAAACGAGCATCCGCCAATGTTATCTCGCGTCCTTAACATCATTCTCATTCTCCTCGAGGTTGTCGTCCTTTTTAATTTGCTGATCGTGGTCCACGAGCTTGGCCATTTTTTGGCGGCGCGCTGGCGGGGGCTCTACATCGAGAAATTCGGTATCTGGTTCGGCAAGCCGCTTTGGAAAAAAACGATCAATGGCGTGCAGTATTCGTTAGGCTCGATTCCGTTCGGCGGTTTCGTCGCGCTTCCGCAGCTCGCGCCGATGGATGTGATCGAAGGCAAAGCCGACGTGGATCGGGCGCGCCTCCCGAAGA
Organism: Chthoniobacterales bacterium; assembly: GCA_035941955.1. Classification (GTDB taxonomy): domain Bacteria; phylum Verrucomicrobiota; class Verrucomicrobiia; order Chthoniobacterales; family UBA10450; genus AV80. The sequence continues at coordinate 12,053 of DASZDO010000058.1, read as the reverse complement.
TTTCCGCGCTCGATAAGATCATCGTCGCGGTGGCGGGCCCGCTTTTTAGCTTACTCCTGGCGCTGTTTTTCGCGTGCATTGTCTGGGCCGTCGGCCATCCCGTAAGCGAATCGGACCTGACGACGGTGATCGGCTACGTGCAGGAGGATTCGCCCGCGGCCAAAGCCGGGTTACGGGCCGGGGACAAAATCCTGGAGGTGGACGGCAAGCCTGTTTCGCGCTTTTTCGGAATGAATAACAGCGTCGTTTGGAATGTGGTGCGAAGCGAAGGCCCGGTCATTCCGTTCAAGGTCGAACGCGACGGGAAAGTTTTGAGCGTCGACGTGGTGCCGCGCGTCGCGGAAACGAGCGGCTGGAGGCGGAAAAGCACGCGGCAGGTGATGATTCAGCCCGCGGTCACGCCCTTGATCGAGGCGGTGGAAAAGGATTCCCCGGCGGCCAAGGCAGGATTAACGCCGGGCGATATTATCACGGGGGTGAACGGCGCCCGCATTTTCAATACCCTCGCCCTGGTCGACCAGATCGAGAAACATCCGGCCGAGGAGTTGACTCTCGATGTGCGCCGCGGCGCCGAGCAACTGCAACTCAAAATGCGGCCCGTTTTGCTCGAAGCCGAAGGCACCACCAAGCCCCGGATCGGTATTCATTGGGACGGAAGCGGGCGGATGTCGGTCTCGCATCCCGATCCAGTCGAACAGGTTTATCACAGCATCACCAGCACGCTCCAGACAATCGGCGCCGTAGCGTCGCCCAAGTCGGACGTCAAGCTCCAGCACATGAGCGGTCCGATCATGATCGGGCGCATCTATTATTTGCTCTTCGAAAGCGACAACGGCTGGAAGCTCGCGCTCTGGTTTAGCGTCATCCTCAACGTCAATCTGGCGATCTTGAACATGCTGCCGATTCCGGTCCTGGACGGCGGGCACATTGTCCTGGCCATCATCGAAGGCGTGCGCCGAAGGCCGGTGAACATGAAGGTTCTGGAGTGGGTGCAAACGGCCTGCGCGACGGTCATTATCGGCTACATGCTTTATATAAGCTTCTTCGATATCGGCGATTTATTCGGGAAAAATAGCGACCAGAGATCTCCTCGGAAGGAATCTCCCGCCTCCGCGGACACGACGCCTGCTCCGTAGGACGCGGAGCCGGCTGGACCGAGTCTTCTGTCATCAAACGGTGGGACATGCAGGATTGCGTCAATCCGCGCTGGCGATATGTTGAACGAAGTGACGTTTGACGAAATCAAAAAACTTTACTACGCGGCGCCTTTCCGCCCGTTCGAGATTGTCTTGACCAACGGGCGGCAGGTCCGGGTGGATCATCCCGAATTCATGGCGCTGTCGCCCGATGAGGACACCGTGGTTGTTTACGAGGCGGATGGTCATCTTACCATTGACGTGCCACTGGTGATCGCGGTGAAAGAACTCAAAAACGGCGCTCGCCCACGCAGGCGCAAGCGGTGACAAGCTACTGCGAAAACCCATACGCCCATTGCCGGCGCGTTACGCGTGAGGTGATGATTGGGCCTGTCGGCGTCGGCGGCGCGAATCCGATCCGGGTCCAGTCGATGATCACGTGCGACACGATGGACACCGGGGCGTCGATCGCGCAAACGATCGAGCTGGCGGCGGCGGGCTGCGAGATCGTGCGAATCACCGCGCCGACGGTGAAGGATTCGGCCAACCTGGAACACATCGTGCGCGGTTTGCGCGAGCGCGGCTGCGCTGTGCCGATCGTCGCCGACATTCATTTCAAACCCGAAGCCGCCATGGAAGCGGCGAAGTGGGTGGAAAAAGTTAGGATCAACCCGGGGAATTACGCCGACTCGAAGAAATTCAAGATCGTCGAGTACACGGACGAACAGTACGCGGCGGAACTGGAGCGGATCCGGGAGCGCTTTACCCCACTCGTTAGGCTGTGCCGGGAACGCGGGATCGCGATGCGGATCGGCACGAATCATGGGTCACTCTCCGACCGCATCATGAACCGTTACGGCGATACGCCGCTGGGAATGGTCGAAAGCGCGCTCGAATTCGCGCGGATCGCGCGCGAGCTCGACTATCACGCCTTCGTCTTTTCCATGAAGTCGAGCAACCCCAAGGTCATGATCAATGCCTACCGGTTGCTCGTCGCCCGGCTGGACGAGCAAGGCGATGATTGGAACTACCCGATCCATCTCGGCGTGACCGAGGCGGGTGAAGGCGAGGATGCCCGGATCAAGAGCGCGATCGGAATCGGCTCCCTGTTGCACGATGGAATCGGCGACACGATTCGCGTCTCGCTTACCGAGGACAGCGTGCATGAAATCCCGGTGGCGCGGGCGTTGGTCGAGATCGGAAACCGGATCGCGGAAACCGGAAAGGCAGAGGTTGGCGCCGCGCCGGTTTCGTACAATCCCTTCGAGTACGAGCGGCGCGGGTCGAGCAAGATCGAGCGGGGCGGCGTTAAACTTGGTGGGGACGAATTGATTCGCGTCGTCGTTCGTCAAACGAGTTTCGACAAGGTCGCGCACAAGCTGGATCGCATGGGCGATTATCAGCCCGAGATCGTTTACGAAAAAGCCGGCGTCGTGGAGATCGATCCGCGGGACGAGGCGGCGATTGAGCGAATCAACGAGAGCGCGGAGGCGCAGCTGGTGACCGTGGGCGACGAGATCGGCCTGAATGTCATCCCTGCGTTTCGCCTTCTGGCCGCGAAGCTCCACCCGCGCCATCCGGTGTTGCTGAAAGACGTTCTAGGAAACCGGAAACCGGAAACCGAAAACCGGAAAGAGAAGGAATCGGATTTTCTCGAGACGCTTCTTATGGCGGCGACGAACATCGGTTCGCTCCTGTGCGACGGGATCGGCGACGCGATTTTGGTGCAGGGCGAGGAAGCGCCGGGCCAGGCTTTGCGTTTGAGTTACAATATCTTGCAGGCCGCCGGCTCGCGCATTTTCAAGACGGACTACGTGGCGTGTCCCTCGTGCGGGCGAACGTTGTTCAACCTCCAGACCACGACGGCGCGGATCAAAGCCGCCACCTCGCACCTGAAAGGGGTGAAGATCGCGATCATGGGGTGCATCGTAAATGGCCCGGGCGAGATGGCCGACGCGGACTTCGGCTACGTAGGCGGCGCGCCCGGGAAGGTGAATCTTTACGTCGGCAAAACTGCCGTGAAATTCAACATTCCCGAGGCTGACGCCGTCGAGCGTTTGCAGGATCTGATTCGCGAGCATGACAAATGGGTGGAGCCGGCGGGCGCGGCGCCGGTCCTGGTTTAGCGGTTGCCGCACCTGCTTTGGCTCCACGTTTTCGAATAAAATCCGGCCAGAGCCGGTCAAAATACGAACTAAGGGAAAACACTATGAAATACAAACTTGCTGTTCTTTTGGCTGCGCTTCTTTGCACCGGAGCCGTGATTGCTCCGACGCCGGCCCAGGCGGTCGGATTCTCGATCGAGATAGGGGATCAGCCGTATTACCGGCATGGGCCCTATTACTGGAGAGGTGGCGTGCGCTGGTATTGGGTCCCGGGCCATTGGGTCCACCGTCGCGGGCATCGCTACTGGGTCCACGGTCGCTATGAGCCGCGGCATCGGCATCATCGGCACCTTTATCGGTATTACTAAACGGTTCGAATCTCGCCGGGAAAAAAGCTAACGGCGCGCCGCACGGCACGGACGTGCGGCGCGCAGATCATGATTTGTCGCGGGTGCGCAGATCGCGGATCGAGCCCGCCGAAATCCTTTGCCCGCTCATCCGCCACACCAGCGGACCGGAAGGATTCCTCCTCAAAAAAATAGGCTGGACAGCTTTCTGAGGAAGTCCTAAAAGCTCCTTATCCGCCCGTTTTACCGCTAAATAATAAGAGCCAACCAAAGGAGTTTCATCATGCGCCGCACCAAAATCACCGCGTTTATCACGCTCACCGCTGTCTCTGCCATCTTGCTCGCCTTGAATTTCACCCCACTCGCGGGAGCCAGGCCCCTTAAGCAAAATCCAACTGACGCTGGATCGGTCTCGGCCACCTTTATTGGTATTGGCGGCATGGTATTCCGGCCGGGCCAGAATGTGGAAATCAAATGGACTCTTCAGGGCGAGGGTGTGAAATACTTCGAGACCAGCCCCTGGGGTGAGTGTGAGCTTTTCTTCTCCTCCAATAACGGCGGCACCTGGACGAGGATTACTCCACATATGAGCGTCACGACGCGGAGCTATGTGTTCACTATTCCCAATACTCCGACCAAGGAAGGACTCTTCGCCTTGCAAATCGGCATCGAGGGCGAGGGCGATTTCTTCATGTTACCGTCCCCGCCGTTTACCGTGAGTTCGGGCTGGCTGCCGTCTCGCTGACGATTGAGGCTTCATCGTTAGCCGCCGTCATTGTCGCCCACCAGCCGAAGCGTTCCCGTTTTCCTGGTTGCCGAGTCGCCGGGCGCGCTGTAGCAATGGAAGTGGCTGCCTTAAACCGGCGCTTCACCAAATTATGAAAACGATCCTAATGTCAGTTTTCCTCGTGTGCGCTCTATTTGCCGGAGGGTGTTCTCGCTCGGACGAGCCCGAAACCAGTGCGGCAAAGCCCACTCCGGATTTGAAATCAGACGCCGAGCGTTTGCAACAGGCCACGGCGAGGGCCGCCGAAGAAAGACGGAAAAGCGCGCCACCGCCGGAATCTCCCACACCCGCTGCGCCGTAGCCTGGTCGCTCCGGAGTTTCCGGAACGGGGATTAACGGCCGTTACCGAGTTTAGAGTGCCGTCGCCAGGGAATAACGGCCTTGGACTGACGCCATACGCTCGAAATCCGGCCTAACGAGTTCGAGCGCGCCGAACGCGGACGGCCGTTGGGCCGGTGTTTTCGTCATGGACGAAATCCGGAAGCCGTAACGAAGGATAAACGTGCAAGCCGGCCTTTCCTCCAGTCGTCGGCCGGCAGCGCGGCCTCCGCGTCGTCCAGGCGAAGACTGAATTCTTCGCCCGTTTCTCCACTCTGTTTAGGAACCCGGGAAAGACGTGAGTGGAAGAGTCGAAGGTTTTCCACTTTCGAAGAACATTTTCAGGAAATGTTCCGAAAATAATCTTGACGCACTTCCGGCACTTGCCTAAAAACGGCCCATCGCGTCATGGGATGTTTCAACTTGTCTTCGGTCTGGGCGGAGTTTGCCGTGGCACCGGAGCTAGGTTGGGACACCGCATAGCGCGATCCTATCCATGGAGTCCCGAGTCAAAAAAGGCTTATCTCGAACTGTCTCTTTCGGCAGTTCCACACGCAATTTCGGAGTAATAGAAACCTGCATTCGCATGAAAACTAAAATCAATCATCTCACCTCGAAAGGCGCCGTTTTTGCCGCCTCTTTCCTCACCCTGCTGGCCGTCTCTGTTTTTGCAGTGGCGCCCGTGTTAGGCGCTCCGCAATTATCGGTTAGCGCGGCCAGCAAAGATTGTGATGTCGACCTCAACGCAAAGAGCGACCAGGTTCCGGGAAAGCCTGGCGAGGTTGCTCCGGTGGAGGTGACTCCGCCCTCTCCCAATTTGATCACGGCGACAACCTATGCCTTCAGCACTGCCACCGGAGGCACGCTCGAAGACATGTCGACCGGCACGACGCAGCTCATCGGTGCCAGCTCGGACGACGGGAATTCCGCGCTGACCAATATTGGGTTCGACTATTGGTACGACGGCGTGCGGTTCACCCAGTTTGGGGCAAACGCCAACGGGTATATTCGAATGGGCGCTGTGCCCTCCGCTTCCGGGACGTTTACCAACACCATTGGCTCCACCTTCGATGCGCCGAAGATCGCCGCTTTCTGGGATGACCTCTGCACCGGAACGACCGGCAAGGTGCATTTCAAAGTGGTCGGAAGCGCGCCGAATCGCAAGCTCGTGATTGAATGGGTGAACATGCAGATCACCCGAGGCGCAGGCTGCGCCGGGGTGGGTGGCGGCACTTTTCAGATGCACATTTTTGAATCAGCGGCTGCTTCGTCGCCGGGCGTAATTCAATTTATCTATGGGCCGGGCATGGTGGCGACGGCCGCCGCTGACGGCGGTTATTCCATAGGTCTCCAATCGGGCGCGGCCACGAATTTCGCCAGTGTCACGTCATCGACCAACACTGTCTCGTATGTCACGGCCAACAATACTCAGACCGACGCGATTACGGCTGGCCGAATTTACACTTTCACTCCGAACGTCCCGGCTGCGCCGACCGGCTTAACCTTCGCGCCGGTTACGGCAACTACGATTCAGCTCAATTGGAATGATATCGCGTCCAACGAGTTTGGGTATGTCATCTACCGTTCGCTTGACGGCACCAATTTTTCGTTCCTGACCCAGACCGCCGCTAACGCAACTTCGTTCAACGACACAGCTCTGTCTCCAAGCACTACCTATTTTTATCGAGTCCATGCCGTTACCGAAGGCGCACTGAGCTCGCCCGCACTGGCGGGCAGTCAGGCGACATCTGCTCCTGGAAATATCACTTCCGCGGCATCGGGCAACTGGAGCGCAGGCGCAACCTGGGTGGGAGGAGTGCCCCCGACTGCCGGCGATAACGTAACGATTGCCACCGGGCATACCGTCACGATTGACTCAAGCAACGCTTTCAGTGTGACGATCCAGAGCGGCGGCGTGTTGGAGTATGAGGCCACAACCGCCAGAACCTTAACGGTAGGATCGTTTGTCACGATTAATTCCGGGGGCACGTTCCAAACTGCCGCCACGGGAACACAGACCGGTCACATTCTCTCGCTCGGGACGAATCTGACTAATAACGGCACGCTCGACTTCAGCACCAACGCTGACACGGCTGGTGCCAATATCACCTTCACCGGCGCCGCCAACAACACCTTCTCGGGGACGGGAGCGACCACTGATGTCAGGACGATTACCGTCAATAAGGGCGTTTCGAGCGCCAATACCATTGAGTTAACCGCTTCGAATTTCACCGTGCGGGGCGTCAACACGGACGTGGCCGGTTACCTGACGCTAACCAACGGCACTTGGAAGATCTCCGGCACGTTCACCATGGCGAACCGGACCTTCCCTGGTCCTACCTACAATATCCCGTTGACCGGTGGGATCTGGCTCAATAATCCGAACTATACGGTATCGGCGACCGCCTCGGGCACGGCGACCAACAACAACGGCTTGTTCCGCATGACGGCGGGCACCTATAACATCGGCCTGACCGGCGCGGATGGCATGGGCGGTGGCGCAGGCGCGACGTTTATCGTCGAAGGCGGCACGATCAACGCCGTTCGCATCGATCCGCAGAGCGCTGTGAACTGGACGCAATCGGCTGGCACAATCAATGTGGGCGTCCTCGCCTCCAATACCCGCTCCAATTTTGGGACGTTCGAACTTTTCTCCACCGGAACGTTTTTCACCATGAGCGGTGGAACGGTGAACTTCATCAACCCCTCGGCGGGCGCGACCAAGGTGGACTACCGCAACCTGGCGGCCTTCGCGAACCAAAATGTTACGGGTGGAACGTTCGTGGTCGGTGCTGCCGGGGCTCCTGCCACCAGCACCTATAACATGAGCGGCGTGGCGCCCAGCACCACGGTCAATGCGACCCACACCATGGCGGTCAACGGCGCCGCCTACTTCATGCGCGGGAGTACTCTCCTGAACAACGGAGCGATTACTTCGATCGGCGCCAGCCCGCGCCTGGATTTTGGTTCGCAAAATAGCGCAATGACTTATAGCGGACCCGGCACCCTTGGAACGTTGGCCGTGCCCTTCGGCGGAGTCGGGATCAGCGCCAATAGCACCTTCTTTACCACGCTCAACTCGCCGATCGTCACCGTCCGCGTCAACCTTTTCCAGGGCGGTTTCATTAATAGCGGTCAAATCACCCTGGGTAACGGGGGCGCCTCCACCACGGTGGTCCAGATCGGTTCGACCGGGCTGACCACGCCAGGCGGCAATTTCGACGTGAGCCCGGTGCACAATCAGGGCACCGGCGGTGAAATCCTGCTCTACGCTTTTGAAACAGCGCCGCGCACTACGGGTGTCGAAATCAATCCGACCCGCATTCTCACCAGCATAGCCCTTATCGATAACCCGAACCATGTGACGATCGCCGGTGGCGACTTGACCCTCTCGAGCGCCGCTGGAGCGCTCACTTTGACTCAGGGCCGGTTCATTACCGGAGCAAACACGCTGATTCTCAGCTCGGGCACGGCGACCGTGGCCCGAACCACCGGCTATGTGGACGGCAACTTCCGAAAGACCTACACGGCTATTGGCAACAAGAATTTCGAAGTCGGCACGGCCAACTCTTTCTCGCCCGTGGCCGTGAATGTGACAACGCTGACCACGAACCCTTCGACCTTCACAGCCAAGGCCGTGCAAGGACCGCAGCCAAATATTCCATTCCCTCAATTCGCGTTGCAACGCTACTGGACGTTGACCGAGGGCGGAGATGTGACGGCTGACCTCACCTTCACTTATTCGACGGACGCGATCGACGTTCCGGGCACGGCGACCGAATCCGGTTTCGTCATCCAGAAGGTGACGGGCGGGGTCATCAGCCAGCCGGGCGGGACGGTTAACACCGCGGCCAACACCGCGAACATTCTCGGCGTGACGGACTTCTCGGATTGGACGCTGGCTCAGCCACAGGGTGTGGCCACGCCAACCCCAAGCCCAACGCCAACCGCAACGCCATCCCCAACGCCGACTCCAACAGCGACTCCGACAGCAACTCCGACAGCGACAATCACGCCACCCCCAACACCTACGCCAGCGACGCCTACACCAACACCAACACCAGCTACGCCTACCCCAACAGCTTCGGCGTCAGCATCACCGACCTGTGCTCCTACCGTCGTGAGCTATACCGGCGCGCCGGTGGCCATCCCGGATAACAACACAACCGGTGTTAACCTGGTTGTGGCGGTAGCAGGGCTTGGGTCGATCACGGATCTCAACTTCCGCTTCGATGGAACGATTTCGAGCCCCGATCCGCTCTCGACCACTGTGGGTGTGAATCACTCATGGGTGGGAGACATGATCTTCCGGCTCACCTCACCTGGTGGGACCACGGTCACCTTCTACGACCGGCCAGGCGTGCCGGCATCGACCTTTGGTTGCAGCAGCAACAATCTGTTTGCTCTGACCCTGGACGACGAGGCTGGATCTGCCCTCGAAGGACAATGTCCCGGAGGCACTGATGCGGGTCCATTAACCGGCACCTTCACGCCGAACAATCCGTTGTCGGCCTTTGACGGCCAGAATCCAAATGGAAACTGGACCTTGACGGCCATCGACGCGGCTGGTGGTGACGTCGGGACGGTGCGAAACTTCTCGCTCATCTTTGGCGCAGCGTGCGGGACGCCGAGCGCTACCCCAACGTCGACAGTTCCGCCGCCGAGTGCGACACCTTCGGCGACACCTTCGGCTACAGCGTCGGCGACGTGTCCGCCGGTCATTACCCAATCCTCGAGCCAGGCGATCACACCGCTGAACTCAGTCTCGTGCAACAACGGTGTGGGCCACACGGACAACAGCTACTGGAGAGCCTTCAACATGGGGCCCTTGACCGGTGGGCAAGCATATAACGTCACGTCGGTCTCCTTCGGAGTGGAAGAAGCAACCGGAGCTGGCGGGACACAGCCGGTGACGGTGCGTTTGTATACGACGACGAACTTCCCGGTTGGCTTCCCTGGCTCGCTGACCCAGATCGCGACCACCACGATCCAAGTGCCGGATGCCGCGTCGGGAACAGTCCTGGCTGTGCCTCTGGTGGCGACAGTGCCAGCGGGGACATCTCAACTGGTGATGGAACTCTTCACGCCGGACGGACAAGCTGCGGGGAACCTGTTCTTCGTGGGCTCGAACGCGGCGGCGGAGACTGGACCGAGTTATCTGAGCGCGGCAGCCTGCGGGATAACGACGCCGACGACGACAGCGGCGATCGGCTTCCCGAACATGCACATTGTCTTCAACGTGCTGGGAAGCTGCGGCCCGGGCGGAACACCGTCAGCCACGCCGACGGCGACCGCCAGCGGGACCGTGCCCCCGGGCACGCCGACACCGAGCCCCACTTGCACACCGAGCGGGTTTGCGGCGGTAGCGCCGATGCCGATCGATCTCTATGGTGGAGCGGGAGCATCGGATGGCACCTTTGTTTACGTCGCCGGCGGATACAGCTTCAGCGCCAGCGCGACTCTGGATGTCTTTAACCGTTACAACCCGGTTACTAACACCTGGACTCCTATGCCAGCGATGCCGGCCCCGGCGGCAAACATGGCCTCTGCGGTCTATTCTCCGATCAACAACAAGATCTATGTCTTCGGAGGCGGCGATGCGGTAAGCGGCGTCGTGAGTAACGTGACCCGGATCTACGACATCGGGACTAACAGCTGGACCACCGGTGCGGTCATGCCGGCGGTGCGCGGGTTCATGGCCTCCGGCTATCACAACGGCAAGATCTATTTGGTCGCCGGTTATAGCACTGGCAATGTCACCCCGACCGAATCGCAGGTCTGGGAATATGACCCGGTCGCGAACACGTGGGACACAACGCGCCTGGCCATACCTCATCCGATCGGCGGCGCCGGCTTCGGAATCATCAACGGCCATATCTATGTGGCTGGCGGACGCGATGGCGTCGACGTGGCCTATAACGGCCTCTGGGATTACGACATCGCGGCCAACACCTGGACGCAACGCGCCAACCTGTTGGCGGGAGACAACGTGCCCGGGAGTGCCGTGATCAACGGACAGCTCTGGATCTTTGGCGGTGGCAATCCGTTCCTGGAAGTGCCGACCACGACTGGTGTGACCCAGATCTATGATCCGGGTTCGGATTCCTGGTCGATGGGACCGTCGCTGACCGCGGCTCGTTCGTTCGTCGTCGGGACCACGGTGGGAAACACTGTTTTCGCCGCTGGCGGATATAACGGGTCCACGACCGTGGCTACCGCGGAAACGACCGGACCTTGCTCGCCGGGAGGAACCCCGACACCTACGCCTTCAGCGACTTGTGTTCCCGGGGGCGGGACCACGGTGAGCTACAGCGGCCCGCCGGTGGCCATCCCGGATAACAACACGACGGGTGTGACGGCGACGGTAATGGTAACCGGGGTTGGGACGATAAGTGACCTCGACTTCCGTTTCGATGGAACAGTTTCGAGTCCCGATCCGCTCTCGACCACCGTGGGTGTGAACCACTCATGGGTCGGAGACATGATCTTCCGGCTCACTTCGCCTGGTGGAACCACGGTCACCTTCTACGACCGGCCCGGTGTGCCGGCTTCGACCTTTGGTTGCAGCAGCAACAATCTGTTTGCCCTGACCATTGACGATGAAGCTGGCTCAGCCCTGGAAGGTCAATGTCCCGGAGACACTGATGCGGGTCCATTGACCGGCAGCTTTAGCGGGAATAACCCGTTGTCCGCCTTTGACGGCCAGAATGCAGATGGAACCTGGACCTTGACGGCGATCGACGCCGCGGGAGGTGATGTCGGGACGGTGCGAAACTTCTCGCTCATCTTCGGTGGCGGAGGGTGTGCGTCGCCGACACCCTCGGGCACCCCCGCAACCCCGACTCCGACACCGACACCGACAGCTTCGTGTCCACCGATCATCACGCATTCGACGAGCCAGGCGATCACACCGCTGAACTCCGTCTCGTGCAACAACGGGGTGGGCCATACGGACAACAGCTACTGGAGAGCGTTTAACATGGGGACCTTCGCCGGTGGAGCGCAATACAACGTCACCTCGGTCTCCTTCGGAGTGGAAGAAGCGACCGGAGCTGGCGGGACGCAGCCGGTCACGGTGCGTCTGTATACGACGACTAACTTCCCGGTTGGCTGGCCTGGTTCGTTGACCCAGATCGCGACGACCACGATCCAAGTGCCGGATGCGGCGTCGGGAACAGTGTTGAGCGTGCCTCTGGTGGCGACAGTGCCAGCGGGGACCTCGGAGCTGGTGATGGAACTCTTCACGCCGGACGGACAAGCTGCGGGGAACCTGTTCTTCGTGGGCTCGAATGCGGCGGCGGAGACTGGACCGAGCTATCTGAGCGCGGCAGCCTGCGGGATAACGACGCCGACGACGACA